>JAPLGS010000074.1 GCA_026390015.1 Chloroflexota bacterium
CGCTAGGTGATTCGGCGGCAACGCTTCCCCAATCTGAATCATCTGCTTCAGCGCCTCTTCATAATTCACAGTTTTGAATTTTCGGCTCATTTTTGAAGTTTATCATGCAAGGCAATGTCAATCTCCCCGACAAACTGCTAGGATTCAATATGGCTTTGGGCGGAACAATCGCAACGCCAGTCGCCTGGCTGGGAATGGGATTGTTTATCTTATGGCTTGTGTGGACAAAGCGACTCCCGGTGGAGAGTCCACTCAACGAGATGGAAGCAAGCGTCGGGTAAAAATGAAGCCAGAATTGCATAGAACATTTGTTCTATGCAGTAGATCAAAAAAAAGCCACCGACATTTCTGCCGGCGGTTTTTCATTAACCTTCAATTCGCTCATTATCCCAAATGCATCGGCATGATAACGTGCAGGAAATTGTCATCACCCACCGGCTTCACCACACCTGGCGCATTCGCCGCGGAAGTTTCAAGCGCAACATTTGGGGTCTTGATAACTTCCAATGCCTCGCGCAGAAATTTCACGTTGAACGCGATCAAGACACTACCGCCGTCCACTGTAGCTTCGACAATGGTTTCATTCTTGCCTGTTTCTTCCGAGGTTGCGGATATTTCAACTTCACTCGGCTGCATCTCACCACTGGATTGTTTAATATCGAAGCGGGCTACGTTTGAACCTTCGCGGGCAAAAATTTCAGCCTGCTTGCAAGCTTTGAGCAAAGCCGCGGTGGAAACCAATGTACGTGATTTGTAATTGCGCGGAATGATCTGCTGATAATCGGGGAATGTTCCATCGATCAACTGCGAGACCACTTCCACATCTTTCACGCGGAATAAAACTTGGCCGCGATTCTTTGGCACCACCATATAAATAGGTTCTTCACCATCCGAAGCGACCCGCGCCAACTCATTTAATGCGCGAGCGGGAATGATGATATTAATAGGCTGTCCAACAGCTTGCGAGAGTAGTGCCTTGCGTACTGATAGACGAAATCCGTCCGCCGCCGCCATCGTGACATTATCTTTTTCAACATGCAGCAACACACCCATCAACACCGGGCGGGATTCATCTGTCGAAGCGGCAAATGCGACCTGCTGGATCATCTCTTTGAAATCAGCGACATTCAACTGCACAGCGCCATCCATTTCAGGAACAGGCAGTGGAGGAAATTCCTGCGCATCAATGCACTTGATATCATTATTCGATGATCCACCTTTGACATGCAGGCTTTGAGTTTTTACATCGAGAGTTAGCTGTACTTGATCACCAGGCAATGTATTTACCAAATCCCCAAATGTGCGTGAAGGAACCGTCGTTGAACCTTCTTCATCAATACGCGCCGCGATCCAACAAGTAATACCCAACTCAAGGTTGGTTGCAGAAAGCCGCAATCGACCTTCATCACTCGCGATCAAAATGTTGGATAAGACAGGAAGCGTACTGCGCGGTGAAACTGCGCGGGAAACAATGCTCAAACCACGTGCCAGATTTTCTTGAAGGACAGTTACTTTCATAGGTTATCGCCCTCGATATATAAAATTATTTTCAAAAGTATATCATTAAAAACTTGTGACCATTGATATGCCAAAAGCTAAAAGCATGAACACCAATTGGATTGCGAATAGTACCGCAAAAACATACGCAACAGTTGTCCACACTGGGGTAGTCTTTGCTGAAGATTGCGGGCGGATTTCCTGCCCTTCAGCCATTGCCCGCGCGGATTGAGCCGCCTGCCCGAGATCATTCATCCAGTAAACGCCCGCCGCATCATCCTCGACGATGAACCTGCTCCCGCTAAACGAGCGCAGCCACGCCTCGAGATTCTCTGGCGTATTGACCGCCAATGATCCCTCCAAAATGACGGCACTTGGCGTCATACCTTCTGGGATTTTTTCGTTTACATTCACCACAGTCACGGGGACTTTAGGTGCGTGTTTCACGAAGGCGGCTTTTACTGATTCGCCAAACTTACCGTTATTGTCAAAGACCCACACACCAAATTGTTCCTGTCTGGCTTCCAAAGCATCGGCGCGTGCAATGCCATCTTTTCGCAAGGCAGAAAAATGATATAACAACAAAACAACAAACATTACCAAAACTTGTAAATTGTCGAGAAGTGAATTTGTGAAATTGGGAGTATCGCCGCCCAACAAGGCATTGATCAGTGTGAATATCAAAGTGCCCGCGGAGACCATTCCGCCGATCACAGATGCAAACAGCACGAGATACAAATACACCTTGCGGACAATGGAACGCCGCGTGTGGTCACCAACGTCACCATCTGTCAGCGCCTCGGCTTGCATGGGGCGCCAGACCATTAACCAGAGCGGCATCCCGACTGCAAGAATGGCAAGTGCACCCGTCAGCGACTGACGGAATCCATCTGTATTGAGAGAATCACTCCCAAGTCCAAGCGTGATCAAGAACGAAAGCAGGGAAGCTATTCCAACAAAAGTTGCAACCAAACCAATAATGGAAAGAATATAAAAATAGATACGCTTCTTTCCTGCGCGGCGCGGCGCTTGTGATTCAAAACCAATTTGTTGATTCAGCCATTTGCCGTAATATGCCCAAATCACACCAAACGGCAGTCCCAATGAAATGGGGCCGCCAATTTTTTGGATGAACTCACTCCATGGCATTGATTCGCCAAACAATCGGTTGAGGAGCATATAAAATAAATTTCCGCCAGCCGTGAGTACTACAATGACTCCGCTCAAGGAAAGTAGATAGAGAATGCCGAGGCGTAGCAGAGACTCTTTTTCATCGGGATCAGCCAAAGTATCCTGTAAGATGCGCCAGGCGAAGAACCAAATTGGAGCGCCGATCACGAGCAAGGCAGTCGCGTTGATGAATGTCTCGCGGCCCATCATCCCGATCACCCCGGTCGGAACGTAAAAAATGTAACGCAATATCTGCTGCGTGCCAAAGATGATCATCAATAAACCGTAAAGCACCCACAGATAACGATACAAGCGGCGGATGTCTTTGAAGTTTTCGGGGTCGGGCAAGGTTGGCCATTCGGCGCGTAGAATGCTCCAGAAATAAGCAGCCATCAAAAGGTTAAGCGCGATCGCGATCAAATTATCAGGCCAGCTTTGAGTGCCTCCTAACAGGGCGCGGTCATAAGAGATGCGGGCTACTCCAAGAAATGTGCGATTGATCAACGCGAGTAAATTTTGAATAGCGGGGATCAAAGTGGCAAAGAGCGCGCCATACAAAAAGACGGCGCGAATCGTGGCGGTTTTCTCTTCCTCTTCGCGGGCGGATGTGCGCTGCGCCCACAGCCAATGAACCAGAAAAATTGGAACGCCCACCAAAATAAGCGAAAGCGCCTGCGCCAAGGCCTGCGCGTTATCGGTAATGAGGTTGGGGTTGACGATGGAACGGATCAAACCGATCAGCCCCCACAGCACCACTTCAAAGCTAATGAAGGCTACTGCGTAAAAATAAAGTCTTCGAATTGTTTTCATAATTAATTCCTCCCGTCATTGCGAGAACGCCCTTGTATTTGCCCGACACTCCCTGGCAGTGTTTTGACCAAAGATTGCCGGGTCGGGAAGAGCGCCCTCTTCGCAATGACGAATAGTCGTTACGGCTTGATAGGTTCCTGATACCAATCATACGCCCAGAAGTTGTAGGGCATATAGATCAGTTTCCAATCGCCATTTTGTTTGACGAGTTGAGCGCGATCTGTGTTGTTGTATCCGCCTGAAAATGGGTCACTGGACGAGTAAACCAAAGTCAAATCCACAATGGCTTCATCGCCGTTCACCTCAGCCGTCCCTACGGTTACGCCCACGTTATTGGCGTTGATATTTCCATTAAAGAAAGATTGTCTAAATTGTTCGTAAGTGGGCTTGTTGTCTTTATCTGCAAGATAGGTGTAGGCGGTTTTGTAATCCTTGTTGGTGACCGCCAATACATAGTTATAAGTCACCGCGTACGGGGTTTTTTCGGTTAGAAATTCCTTCTTGTCCTGTCGGGTAAAGAACAATGCCAGCGCAAGCAGGATCAATGCGCCGATACCGATCAAAATTCCTGTTAGAAAACGGTCTTGTTTCATTATGTACCTCCGAGTATGAATTGATTGTATAAGGTTAAAGATGAAATAGCAAGCAAGGAAGTTCCCCAAAGCCTTTGGTATACTATCCTTACTTTATAGGAGAATAGCCATGACCCTTTCTGCACCCCGCTGGGATATGACCAACGTCTACCCTTCACTTGAATCTAAAGAATTCAAGACTGCCATAAAGAACTATAAATCTTTGCTGGACGAAATGGAAGTATTCTTTAAAAAAGCCAGCAAGGCAAATTCCAAGACCGACCCGAAGAAACTCGGAAAACTGCTTGGCGAATCTGTAGACCATTTCAACGCGCTCTTTAATATATCCGGCACCATCAGTCCATTTATTTATTCCTTCGTCAGCACCAACTCACGTAACAAAGACGCCATGCGCGCCCTGTCAGAATTTGAGAAAATGTCTGTTCAGGCGAGCATCCTCAACACAAAATTTCAGGCGTGGATCGGCAAACTTGGAAAAGCCGCAGTGAAGAAAGCCGCAAAAACAAATGCGTCAGCCAAAGCGCACGAGTTCACGCTTCAGGAAAGTGTTGACCAATCCAAATACATGATGAGCGAAGCGGAGGAAATTCTCGCGGCAGAATTAACTCTAAGTGGAGGCAATGCCTTCGGTAAACTACAAGATACTTTAACCTCGCAGCTTTCCGTAGACTTTGAACTGGGTGGAAAAACTGAGAAACTACCCATGCCCGCGCTGATCAACCTGCGCTCGCATCCCGATGAAGCAACTCGCCGCCGCGGGTACGAAGCGGAAAACATCGCCTGGGATGGAGTCAAAGAAACTCTGGCGGCGTGCATGAATGGAGTCAAAGGCGAAGCGCTGACCCTGGGATCAAAACGCGGACGCGAAGATGCGATCCACGCATCTATTGATTTCGCCCGCATGGATCGCGCCACGCTCAATGCCATGCTCGGCGCAATGAAAGATTCCTTCCCGATGTTCAGGAAATATTTCAAACACAAAGCAAAATTGATCGGCAAGGAAAAACTCGCATGGTGGGATGTATCCGCTCCGATGGGCAAAACCGACAAAGTTTATTCTTTCGAAGAAGCGCGCGATTTCATCGTCAAAAACTTCAACTCATTCTCCCCTGAACTCGGCGCATTCGCCCAACGCGCCTTTGACAACAACTGGATCGACGCTGAACAACGCGATGGAAAAAGCGGCGGCGCATTTTGTATGGGCGTTGCGAGTGTAAAAGAAAGCCGCATCCTCAGCAACTTTGATGGTTCGTTCGATCAGGTCAGTACGCTGGCGCATGAACTTGGTCACGCCTTCCACAATGAATGTGCCTATCAGGCGGGCAAAACCGAATTACAACAATCCACGCCAATGACTCTGGCAGAGACCGCTTCCATTATGTGCGAGACGATCGTCACCGAAGCTGTGCTTTCACAGGTGACTGATCCTCAGGAAGAATTGGCGGTGCTGGAAGCACAAATGAACAACGCAACCGCCGTGATCGTTGATATTTATTCCCGTTATCTTTTTGAGAAAGAAGTCTTTGAGCGCCGCGAAAAATCTGAACTCTCCGCTCATGACTTGAATGACATTATGGAACGCGCTCAAAAAGCCACGTACGGCGATGGTCTTGATGAAAGCTACCTGCAAAAATTCATGTGGACGTGGAAACCTCATTACTATAACAGCCGCTTCTCTTTCTATAACTATCCTTACGCATTCGGCCTGCTGTTTGCAACAGGCTTATACGCCATCTACCAAAAACGCGGCGCGGACTTCGTGCCCGATTACAAGAACCTGCTTGCATCCACGGGTGAAAATCGCGCGGCAGAACTTGCCGACCGCTTTGGCATTAACATCCGCACCAAGAAATTCTGGGCGGATAGTCTGTCCATCATTGGTAAACGAGTGGATCGCTACTGCGAATTGTAATAAACACAATCACGCTTGGAGCGTGAGCTGATCAAGTGAATCAAAAAGAGGATGTGTCATCAAAGACGCATCCTCTTTTTATTTATGAAAACGCTTGTATTCCAGTCTGCGCTCTTCCTAAAATCAACGCATGAATGTCGTGCGTGCCTTCATAGGTATTCACCCCCTCTAAATTCAACACATGTCGGATGATGTGATATTCATCCGAGATGCCGTTGCCGCCGTGCATGTCGCGTGAGTTGCGCGCGATCTCCAGTGCCTTGCCGCATGAGTTGCGTTTGACCAGCGAAACCATCTCAGGTGTCGATTTGTCTTGATCCATCAATCGTCCAACGCGTAAAACGCTTTGCAATCCCAAAGTAATTTCTGTCATCATATTCGCCAGCTTAAGTTGGATGATCTGATTCGCGGCGAGCGGCCTGCCAAACTGCGGACGATCTAATGTGTATTGGCGAGCAGCGTGCCAGCAAAATTCTGCCGCACCCAAGGCGCCCCAGGCAATTCCATAACGGGCTTTGTTCAAACAACCAAAAGGTCCTTTCAAACCACTGACATTGGGAAGCATATTTTCATCAGGCACAAATACTTCGTCCATGACGATCTCGCCTGTCACACTTGCGCGCAGGCTGAACTTGCCTTCGATCTTCGGAGCGCTTAATCCTTTCATTCCTTTATCTAAAATGAAACCGCGAATTTCACCGTCCGCTTTTGCCCACACGATGAATACATCCGCGATCGGAGAGTTAGTGATCCACATTTTGTTGCCCTGCAGGATCCAGCCGCCATCCACTTTTTTGGCGCGGGTTTGCATACTGCCTGGGTCACTGCCGTGATCAGGTTCTGTGAGTCCAAAACAGCCAATGGTTTCTCCACTCGCAAGTTTGGGTAAATATTTTTTTCTTTGTTCTTCAGAGCCGTACGCATAAATGGGATGCATGACCAGTGAACTTTGCACGCTCATCGCACTGCGATAGCCGCTGTCTACGCGTTCTACTTCACGGGCGATCAAGCCATAGGTTACATAATTTAATTCCGAGCCGCCGTATTCTTCGGGCAGGGTACAGCCCAATAATCCCATGCTGCCCATTTCGTTCATGATGGCGCGGTCAAAGGTTTCGTGTCGATTCGCTTCGATGATGCGCGGCATTAATTTATCCTGACAATATTTGCGCGCCGTGTCGCGGATCATGCGTTCTTCGTCGGAGAGCTGGTCGTTGAGCAGAAAGGGATCGTCCCATTTGAAAATTTGTTTTGACATGGATACCTCGCAAGTGGTAATTGGTGAATGGCAATTGGTATTGTATCAAAGAGAGGGTGACTGTATTCGAGAAAACAAGAACAACTTCCAGTTAAGCGTGAAACGTCTATCAAAAAGAGGACTCACCCGCAGGCAAGTCCTCTTCCAAATTACCCATTACTAACTACGCATTCCCAGTCAACCAGCCGCGTAAATCCATGGCTTTCACAACGCGATCGATCGCGACCATGTAAGCCGCGTCGCGCATGTAAACCTTTTCCTTCTCACTGCGTTCAACAACGCCGTTGAAAGCGGAAGTCATCTTCTCGTCGAGTCTTCCCAAAACTTCATCCTTCGACCAGTAGAAATTCATATCGTTCTGAACCTGTTCGAAGTAGGAAGTTGTCACACCGCCCGCGTTGCACAGGAAGTCGGGGATGTCGAAGATGTTGTTATTCTTGAAGTATTCATCCGCCTCGGGTGTGCACGGACCGTTCGCGCCTTCAGCCACGATCTTGATGTTCTTAGACATCTTGTTGACCGTATCCGCGGTGACTTGGCCTTCCATTGCGGCGGGGATCAACACGTTGGCTTCCTTGGTGATCCAGGCGTCGCCGTCTTCCACGGTGTAGCCGGCATCTTGCGCCTTGGCTTTGTCAATCGTGCCGTACTCATCCACGATTGTGAGCAGGAAGCGCGGATCAATGCCGCCTTTCTTGCTATAAGTGAACGCCTTCTTTTCATGGCGGTCATAGCAGGAAACGCAGGCAACTGTACCACCGAGCATTTCTACAAAACCGGCAGCCGCATATTGCGACACATTTCCAAAACCTTGAATTGCCGCAACCGAATTCTTGGAATCAATGTTGAGGTGCTTCATCGCTTCGCGGACGGTGTATATCACGCCGTAGCCAGTAGCTTCGGTGCGGCCAAGGGATCCGCCGCCGCCGAGAGGTTTGCCCGTAAAAACGCCGGGCGTATATTGACCGACGAGTCTGGAATATTCATCCATCATCCAGCCCATCATTTGAGGAGTGGTACCAATATCCGGAGCGGGCACGTCGTTGCGCGGGCCAATATTCTTCCACATGGCACGCACCCAACCGCGGCACATTTCTTCTTTTTCATTCACAGTTAAAGTTGAAGGATCAACAATAATGCCGCCTTTACCACCGCCAAGGGGAATATCAGCCACGGCGCATTTCCAGGTCATCCATGTGGCGAGGGCGCGCACGGTATCCATGGTTTCATTGGCGGCAAAACGGATGCCACCTTTGTTGGGACCACGCGCGTCGTTGTGTTGTACACGGAAGCCTTGAAAGACTCTGAGCGAGCCATCATCCAAACGCACAGGAATGCGGAAGGAAAATTCGCGCATCGGCCAGCGCAAAACTTCCGCGACACCGGGGTCAAGTTTGAGCTGCTTGGCAACGCCGTCGAATTGTTTCTGTGCCATTTCAAAAGCATTTATTTGTCCTGACATGTTGTTCTCCTAAAAGGGATTTAGAAAAAAATATAAGCGGACAGCCCCAGAGTGGGATTGTCCGCTTTAAACACAAAGTATGTCAATACACTGAGTCATATCCATAATCCATAAAAACGCAACTGAACTTTACACGATAATTAGATTGAAGTCAATATGACAAAAATCAGCATAATTTTGATTACCAATGATGTTTTTTGAGCGTTTCAGAAATTCGGCTTCCTCTTCCCCAAAAATGCCGCTACGCCTTCGCGATGTTCTGCCGATTTTCCTGCTTCTTCCTGCAGGATTCCTTCAAAATTGAGAATACGTTCCAAATTAGGGATGACCGCCTCATTGAAAGCTTTCTTGCCTACCGCAAACGCTTCCCTCGGACCTGTTGCCAGCGTGCCCGCAACTTGATTGACCAGCGCCTGAAAATTGAACCCACCTATCTGATTAACCATGCCCCATTGATAGGCCTGCTCTGCAGTAATAGGTTTATTCGAATAAAAATATTCCTGCGCGCGTCCCAAACCGATATAGGTTGGCAATAACAATGAAACGCCAGAATCAGGCGCGAGCGCAATCCCGCCGAATCCAACCACAAAGTAAGCGCTGGATTTCGCGATCCGCAAGTCACAGGCGAGCGCAACCCCGAAAGCCGCGCCAGCGCACGGCCCATTGACTGCCGCCACAACCGGCTTCCCCATTTTACGAATTTGTAAAATTAACGGGTTATAGGTTTTATCTAAATGATCACGATATGAAATTTCAGTTCCCCTTTGCATCTCGGTGATATCCTGCCCGGCGCTGAATACTTTTCCGCTGCCGGTTATCACAACACAGCGCACCTGCGGATTCTTCTCCGCATCAATGAGGGCTTTCCTCAGTTCGTTGACCATCTCAAAGTTAAAGGAGTTGGCGCGCTCGGGGCGATTCAGAGTCAGCACCGCTGTGCCCGCTTGAATGGTAATAAGAAGCGTTGTCATTCGTCCTCAATAAAAAAAGTGACCGTCAAATTCTAATGAGACTGCCACTTTTTTGAAAAATCTATTCGTCGGGGAAATCGTCGATCAGATCATCGTCACCAGCATCCGTTTCATATTCGATACCGTCGCTGTCGAGATAGACCCAAAGGAGCAGTACATGCCCATCAGGAGTTGAAACATTGCGGGCGGCAAGAATCGGCGCAGTTTCTTCAACACCAGTTTCGTTGCGATAATGCAGATGGATGGAGGTTTTATTATGCCAGGCGGCGTAGCACCGTTCGACGAGCGCAGGCCCGTTAAATGTGCGCAGCCGTGTAAGCGCGGGGACAGAGAGATTCGGGCTTTCGTTCAAACCCAATGCCCAGCCGTCGTTTACTTGTTCAAAAATCGGTGGGGGACCTTCGATGATCGTGATTTTATCTTCCATAGTGTTTCCTATAATTTGAGAATATACCACAACTATGGATAGAAAACCTTTCAGAGTCTTATTAGAATTTTAGATGCCAGGATTCTACAAGGCTCGCAAAATTTCCTTTACCAACCAAGGCCCGCGATAGATCAAACCCGTATAAACCTGCACCAACGCCGCGCCCATATCAAGGCGGCGTTTTGCATCCTCTGGATCCATGATGCCGCCCGCACTCACCACAGAGACTTCTCCATTTACGCGTAATAATGTTTGATGAAGAATCGCTTCGCTCCGAGCCGTGAGCGGACTCCCGCTCAACCCGCCTGATTCGCCTTTTAGGTTTGATCTTAATCCCTCGCGTGCCAGAGTAGTATTCGTGACGATAATTCCATCCATCTTTGCGCGCAAAATTGCTTCGATAGAATCATCCAATTCTGATGCTGATAAATCAGGAGCAAGTTTCACAAGGATTGGAATTCGCTTCTCAAGATTTTTTTCCTCGATCAGGCGTTGTTGATGCAAATGGGTTAGTAAACTTTCAAGCGCGGCGCGTCCCTGCAATTCACGTAATCCCACAGTGTTCGGCGAACTGACATTGATCGTTAAATAATCGGCATAGGCTGCGAAGTTTTGCAACAATGAAAGATAATCTAATGCCGCTTCTTCATTGGGAGTCTCTTTATTTTTTCCGAGATTGATGCCCAAAATTGCTCCGCCTTTATTAATGGATGTGACATTCCTTTTTTTATTGCGCGGCATAATACCATAAATATTCTCGAACCAGCCTGCGCGCAAAGAGGGATTCAAATTGCGCTGCATAAACTCGGCGCCATAACTTGGAAAGCCCATGCGGTTGATGACGGCATCATCTTCTAAAAGGCGGAAAATGCGCGGGGACGGATTCCCAGCTTGCGGACTGGGAGTGACCGTTCCGATCTCGATGTGACCAAATCCCAGAGCGGCGAGTCCACGAATGGCGATTCCATCCTTGTCATATCCAGCGGCGAGTCCAACAGGATTCTTGAAAGTCAGTCCAAAAACGCTGACGGGTTTTGAAGGAGTTTTGTAGATCAATTCAAGCAGTTTGTAAGAAGGGTAAAAATATCCCGCGATACGCAATGCGTTTATTGTGAGTGCGTGAGCGCGCTCGGGGTCAAGACGAAAAAGATGGGAACGGAGAGTTTTATACATTTATTTACCGACTTCACCTAATTTTGACAAATTAAGCAAAGTACACTATACTAAATTTATGGAAATTGATCGAAGTCTATTTTATCATATTCAAAAAGAACTTCAATCCGAGCCAAAAGCGCTTATTTTGTATGGTCCGCGACAGGCGGGAAAGACCACGTTAATTGGGCAATTGCTGGCAAAAACCAATTTGACCTACGTTCAATTGAACGGAGATGACTTGCGGACACAAGAACTGTTGAGCCGCGCCGACCTGGATAAGCTTAAATCTATTATGGGCACAAATCAATTACTGGTAATTGATGAAGCCCAGCGCATTGAGAACATTGGGCTAACGCTCAAACTGATCTTTGACCATTATAAGATACATATCCTTGCTTCAGGCTCCGCTTCGTTTGACCTTGCAAATAAGATCAATGAGTCGTTGACAGGTCGTTCGTCCACTTTTATTTTGTATCCTTTCTCATACAATGAACTTCCAATTCATCCGCCCATCACTTCAAACAGCGAACGCATGGAGGAGTTCTTACGTTTTGGGATGTATCCAAAAGTGGTAAGTTACGACTCATATGAAGATAAGGAAAATTATCTCTACGACCTGATCAACAATTATCTTTATCGCGATATTCTCTCCTTCGAGCAGGTAAAGAAACCAAAGAAAGTCCTGGATCTGCTTTCCCTTCTGGCATTACAGATCGGGTCAGAAGTTTCCACTGCGGAGTTGGCTTCGCATCTTTCCATCTCAAAAATATCGGTTGAAAAATATCTCGACCTGCTGGAGAAGATGTTTGTGATCGTCAACCTGCGCGGATTTAGCCGTAACCTGCGCAAAGAGATCTCGAAGTCTTCCAAATATTATTTTGTAGATCTGGGATTCCGCAACGCATTGATCCGCAATTTCAACCCGCTCCACATCCGCGCGGACGTGGGGGCATTGTTCGAAAATTTCGCTGTGATCGAGCGGATGAAAAATCTTCTACATCAGCGTCGCTATGCCAATTTTTATTTCTGGCGAACCTATGACCAAAAGGAAATTGACCTGATCGAAGAAAAGCAGGGTGAATTAAAAGCGTTTGAATTCAAATGGAAAGATCAGGGCGGAAATGCGAAAGCGGCAAAAGAGTTCACCGCAACTTATAAAAGCAGTCAGTTTCAAGTTATCACCCCAGCCAACTTTGACAAATTTTTATCGGAATAGAAGTTGAATATAAAATCCATCCGCTAGTGATAGACGCGGGGAATTTTTTATTTCGAGGTTTTCAGAAACTTCCTCGTCTCTTCGATCTTATCCTTCGCAACTTTTCCATTCCCCTCCCAATGATCCAGCAGCTGCGTGATGGTCAACACGGCTTGCATGGAATATCCCGCCTGGTCCAAAGACTCTTTCGCGCCAGATTGTCGGTCCACCAAAACGACGATATCTTTTACGATCAAGCCGACAGCGGTTAATTTTTCGATGGCTTCGAATTTGCTTCCGCCGGTGGTGGCGAGATCGTCAATGACGATCGCTGTTTCACCAGAATGGAACACACCTTCTATTTCGGCTTTTGTGCCATACGTTTTCACTTCCTTGCGCGGGTAGATCATGGGATAGTTTCCTTGCAAAGAGATCGCGGTCGCGATGGGAATGGCGGCATAAGGCAAACCCGCCAGACGGTCAAATTTTAGCGTTTGAAGAATTGGCAAATAAGCCGCTCCAATTTGCTCGAGTAATTTCGGAAAAGAAATAATACGGCGCAGGTCAATATAGATGGGAGAAATGAGTCCAGACTTCAAGTTGAATTCGCCAAATTTGATACAGCCCGCGTCGAGCAGGCCATCAGCGAGAGCGGATTGAGATGAATTAAGTTTTGTCATGGATGAGTCCTTTTTTACTGCGATCAACGATTCATATCACGTTTGATATTCACGATCTGATCGCGAAATTCGGCGGCGGCTTTGGCTGGGTTTGAGGAACGGGAAATTCCGCGCGAGATGGGAATCAACAATCCTTTGCCGTCGGCGCGCAAGCCTGATCTCAAAGTGGACTCCAACTCCCCGCCCTGCGCCCCAACGCCGGGCGTAAGGAACCACAGATCAGGCACAGAAGCGCGGATCATTCCCATAATTTTCGGGTGAGTTGCGCCAACGACGATTCCAATGTTATTGTTCACATTCCATTTTTGCGCGAGGTGCGCAACATAATTATACAAAGGCATCGGGCTATCTGAACCTGTAGGTAACACCAAAACATTTTGCAGATCCATTGAGCCGGCGTTGGATGTTTTACACAACAGAAAAATCCCGTTTTCTGGATTGCTGATAAATGGTTCGATGGAGTCGTGCCCAAGATATGGGTTCAATGTGATGCAATGCGCGCCCAAATGCTCAAAAGCGGATTGGGCGTAGGCTTCGGCAGTGGAAGCAATGTCGCCGCGTTTCGCATCCAAAATGACGGGGATCTTTGATCCGAGTCTTTTTGATTCCTCGCTGATGGCTTCGATGACCTGCTTGAGCGCGCTCCAACCTTCGGCACCGAACACTTCGAAGAACGCGGCGTTGGGTTTGAATGCCGCAGCGTAGGGAGCTGTCTGCTTGACGAGAGTCAGGCAAAAATCGAGAGCAGAAGCGGCACTGGATTCTTTAAGATCAGGGATGTGCGGGTCGAGTCCAATGCAGAGCAGGGAGGAAGAGTCTTCGACTCGTTTTTCCAAAAAAGAAAAAAAGGTTTCCATCGATTATCCTTTTATAAGTAAGACCCTAAAGGTTTTGAAACCTTTAGGGTCTATATTTTACTTTATAAAAGATTCCCACTTACTCATATTTTCAGGAATGTATAACTCTCCCTGCCAGCCGGGTTGATCCCAATAGAAGGTGCTCCAAATATTTGCTCCGTATCCGCGGCATTCGGCGAAGAGGAAATCTGCGGGGAGAGTGTCGGGCAGATCGCAGACGGCGGGTTCGAAAGTTTCACCCGGCGCGGAAGGAACTTTGCCCTCGCGCGTGTTGGCGAGGTTGGGCGTGGGGATGCAATCTGTTTTCCATTCACCGAAACCAAATTCGTTGCTTTTGCTGTCAGGCATACGACAGATGGATTGATCTTCATTTTTGGCGACAGGATATGTATAAGAATCGTAGACTTCTCCGTTGGGGTGGAGCAGGCGCACGGTATCGCCGCCGTCACTCAGCAGGATGTTGGTTTCAAGACCATAATAAACGATGCGCTCTCCAGGCTGTAAAATGATATTAGACAACGTAAAGGGTTCCGACCCGAGGCCTGCTTCATCATCCAATCGGAAACCACTCAGGCTGATAGCCACAGCGCCTGCATTTTTTATCTCGATGAATTCATCGAAGACATTGATCTTGCCGTCTTGATTCCAGTCAAAGCTAGGGCGCGCAAGGAATTCGTTGATGATGGGACGGCCAACGATAACAACTACCGGGGTTGGAGAGCGGTAAGGGGTGGGTTTTTTTGTAGGCGCGGCTGGAGGAGGAGTTGAGGTTGGGAGAACTGTAGTTATCCAGTTAACTCTTTTAGGAGTTCCCCTTACTGTGGTGAGACCATTACGATTTATAGCAAAAGGCGTACCCGCGAATGTTCCCCACGCAGCACCTGAATTAGAATCCGATATTTTTCCTTTTCTCTCCATACTGGCAAAAGAAGGGGAAGCGGAACCGGCAGGCCAATTGCCACGATCAATATTAGCCTCGTCAATTGTATTATTAGAGGAATCTAGTAACCGTAAGTGTTGCCCACTTGTAAAATTATCGACAAGCCTTACACTAAAACATTTGTCCTCTATAACGTTTTGGAATACGTTTTGGTAATCAGTATCAGCGCCGGTACATGGACTGGTAATCGTAGTGGAACGCGCTAAAAGAAAGAACCCTCCTGCAGGAATTGTATCGCTGGCGTCAAAAGAAGCCAAGTCTATTATAGTAGTCCCGTTATCGACTTGCAGCTTCCAGCCATTCAGGCTTATAGGATCATTTGCGTTCATGTTAAATAGTTCTATCCATTCATCGCCTGCGGTTGGTAATGATGTGCCAGCCCAGGCAACTTCATTGATCAGAACCAGTGGATTAAATGTCGAAGTGGCCGTTGGCAGGGGTGTTGGGGTTGGTGTTGTATACGAAACACTATTATCAGTAAATGTATTAGCCGTATTATTACGTCCTAACAAATCTGTCACTCGATTTGCGGCAATGGATGGGATTAAAGTTCCTCTTCCAGTCACCGCCGTTGCTGAAAGGGTGAAGCTCGTATGATCCCCTGAATCTGCAATACTCCATGTGATTCCTGTTGCTGTTCCGTTTTGAGTAATGTCTGACAGGGTAAAGAAACTGGCAATAATGGCTTTTGAAAAAACAACTGTAAATTTAATTGGCAAGGTACTCGTCGGGTCAGTCTGCCCAACTGCTTGATCCACGGTTACCCTCGGGGGGGTATCATTGTTGAAATAAACGGTGCTATTCGTACTTGTGCTTACATCATTACCATTGCCAGCAACATCGGTAACTTTACCCACACCAATAGTTGGAATTATGGTATCCCCGGGATTCGAGGGGTCGACAACTGCTATTGCTGAAAGGGTAAAAGTTTTATTGTCACCCGAATTGGTAATTTTCCAAGTATTTCCAGTTAGAAGACCAGTTTCTACTATAGCAGATGGAATAAATTTACTGACATCAATAACTTCACTGAATACAACAGTGAAATTTATTGGAGATACATCTATTGGGGTTCCAACGGTTCCGGATTGCTGACCAACTGCCAAATCTACAGTCACCGTTGGGGCAGTATTATCCAGGGTGTATGTCTCATCAATAGCAGGTTCTGCGTTAGGCAGGAGAAAATTACCTGAGTCTTGAATGTTTTGAGCGGGGCTCAAATCCAATCCTACAATACCGTCGAAGGATCCAAGATCACCGCCCGAAATTGTCACATTATATTCACTACTATTTAAAGGAGTCACAACTATTGTATCCGCTGTTGTTGTGCCATTTACAGCAAAGTCAGTGGAATCGACATTTTTTACAGCTTCACTGAATATGACATGAAAAATCAAGCTGTCGGCATTAGTGGGCGTTGTAAGCGGGACTTGGCGTTTAAAAGAAATAAGGCTGGGAGGAATTTGATTATCTATAATGATTGCATTATTTGCGCCTAGTGAGCCTACTGCACCCGTACTCGGCAATTCCAAAGTTGCATCCCCTACCGCGCCTGTGATCGTACCCCCATTTAATGACAAAGAATCGGTTGCCACATAATCCAGGTCGGCAGAAACATCACCAGCAATTACGGTGTAGTTAAAGAAGATGGTGTCCTGGAGTCCACTAGCATCGGTTGCAGCCTTATCGAAGATTGCATTATGATGTGCCACCCCGGTATCAAGCAATAATTGTGGAGAGCCGGTAACATTCACGTTTGTGCTAAAGGTTACCGTTATGGGTATTATTGGATTTGATGTTGTTGTGTGGGTACCATTATTGGCGGCTGTAGAAGAGACATTGGTCACTCTTATGCAGGGGAAGAAAATGCTGGATGAATCCTGTGGCTTACTTGCTGTTTGAATCCAATTAAAATCATTATCATTATCATTTGTGTCAAGACAACCATTATCCGCTCGTTCATAACTTTGATCTGCTATCCCACTTAATGGAGCCAAATAAAAGGGGGGTGAAGAATTGAACTCTTTATAGAGGGTGGTGCTGCACATTCCAACGCTATCAACAATAATATTTGAAGCATCGAATAAAGCACCCCCCCCATTATTTGCAACATCTACTGAATATGTTTGGTCGGGAGTTCCCGTAAAGGCTGAATTTCCCAAAAGGTAATGTTGTCCTGGATTAAGAGTTACAGATGGAATCGTTGCAAGGTCTGTTGATGTTGATCCACAACCACTCGAAGTCTTAATCTTCCATCCCGTTATATCAACGTTCTTTGTTGTTCGGTTAAAAAGTTCAATAAATTCATCAAGCCCACCATTAGGGCCAGTGCTACGAAACATGCTGATCACCACATCCCCCCCCGCTAAAACCGGATTCAATGGCGCCGCTTTTACAAAGTCATCCAAAAACATAGGCGCGGAAATACCCGCCAGCAAACTGATCAGCAGGGCCAGTAAAAGAAAAACGCGAGAGAAACTCTTCGAACGAATCATAATAATAAAAAAAGGTGTGGCTTCTGCCTGGCGCGTGAACCAATTCAAATTTACGCGCGAAGCTCAATATCCACAAGGAGGATTATAAGCCACCCTGCGTTTAATTGTCTATGAAAATAAGATCATTCACTACCGTGGCTCGATCACCATTTTGATGGCGGTACGTATCTTTTCCTCAATTTGAACTTCCACAAACTCAGGGACGCAGACCACATTGATCCCATCCTCTTTGAGATATCCAGTGGCAAGCACCAAGCCTTTAATCGCCTGATTTACAGCGCCCGCTCCAATGGCTTGCACTTCTGCCCGTTTATGATCGCGGACAACGCCGGCGATTGCCCCGGCGACTGCCGAGGTTCGGGAGTTGGCTGAAACTTTGATAATATCCATGACAACCTCCCACGGTTGGTTAAGAAGGAAATTACTTATTGAATTGTACAGGAAACCCTTAATAGATTCAATAGTATATATATATTTATATGGAATCGTAATAGTAGTAGGCCCTGTGGATAGTGTGGATAAAAAGAATTTAACACCACTGGTGGTGATGAAAACCCGCTTCGCCCCATCCCTTTGGTTGGATCCAGTTTCCAAACATTCTCTGACTGTGGATAGCTGTTGGGAAACTTATCCACAGAAAAATGCCCTTATCCACGCTCCTAAAAAATTTTCCACATTTTGGCAGAGATGATTAATGACCACCATATATGGGGGTCTACTTTTATGGTAAAGCAAATCATTTTTGGAACAATTGTGCAGATTGTCCACAGTCGAGGTTAGTTTTCCACAGTTTTTAGGTACTTATCCACAGATTTGGAGCTTTACATAAAATTTTGTATATACAAATAAGCCGTGTATATAGGCGTTGGATATGCTATTTAAGGCAATGGAGCTTAACTTGCTATTGAAAAATTTGTCTATACTTTTCGCAAGCGTCAACGGACCAAATTCAAGAGTGTTTTCAGACTTTTTGACAGGGCAAAGCGGCATTTTGAAAACTGAATAGCAAGTTATGCGGTACTGCTATTTAAGATAATATAACTACGTTATGTGAATTTATTCACACATAAAACTCTTTTATTTACCTATCTTTCGCTTAATCCCAGTCTGAATTTTCCTGACTTTGGCGCAAAATCTCCTGATTTTGCGCCAAAGTTCTTATCCCCTTAAGTTTTTGCCGTATCCTGCCGGCACCAAAATCTTGCCATCTTCAAAGGCTGTCTCTCCGCGTAAAAAAACTTTGCTAATTTTTCCTTTCACCTTCCAGCCTTCAAACGGAGTCCAATTACAGCGTGAGAATTGATCCTCTGCCTTAATTTCATAAACAGCTTTTTCATCCACTTCGACCCAGGTTTCGGGTTGATCTGGCAGGCTGAAAATCCTTTTGGGGTTGCTGTACATTTTTTCGATAATATCTGAAAGTGTGAGCCGCGATTCTGATACAGCATTCAGGAGCAAAGGTAATGCCGTCTCAAGCCCGGGGAATCCTGGTGGAGGATTATCTGAATCTTTTTCTTCGATGGTGTGAGGAGCGTGGTCTGTGGCAAAACAGTCAATAACATCCAGATTTTTCCACAGAGAATCCACATCTTCTTTTGTCGCCAAACGCGGGCGGACTTCGCCCCGCCCCGCATGTCCGTTTGATATCAGGGGAATATCCTCATTAGATAGAAATAAATGATGCGGACACACTTCGCAGGTCACTTTGATTCCGCGTTCTTTTGCGGCTTTGATGATCAAAACTTCTTCCTTTAATGAGATATGAGCAATGTGGACTGGCCGGTCGTAGATCGCGGCAAAAAGGATCGCGGCGGCCATGCTGCGGCTTTCTGAGTGAGCCACGATGGGATATTTTTTTGGATATTTTTCAAAGTGAGGCTGCCAGAGAGTCATATCGTCGAGTCGTAATTCGCCGAATGTTGAATCGAGATACATTTTCAGTCCCGCGGCTTTATCCGAAACGGACGCGGCTTTCTCCGCGTTATCAGGTCCCGCGCCAACGAATTGAGCATAGTCACAGCGCGCTTTCTGGCTGGCGGCGTTCAATACCATATCAAGTGTGTCTGAGTCGAAAATAGGAGGCTTGGTGTTCGGCATGGTCAGCACGATGGTGAATCCGCCTGCCAGCGCCGCAGATGTTCCTGAATCAAAATCTTCTTTGTGGGCGGCGCCAGGTTCGCGCATGTGGACGTGTGGGTCTATTAAGCCGGGGAGTTTTATCATGGTTTTTTAGTAATGGTTGACGGTTATATTTGGATGATGTTCATAATACTATATGAAGCACCGGAATGGAAAGTAGTTTTCAAAGTTTTTACAAACTCATGAAAAGCATTCCATGGTTTCATAGCGGAAATAAATTACAAACCAAACTGGTACAATTAAGAAATGTCATCCATTTCAATTCCCGCAGAATTTACTTTAAAGAGAAAGAATACTTATAACCATACCAGCGCCGTCAAGTGGATCGTTTCTCACGCGCGCCCATATGGTTGGATCATGGTGATGCTGGTCGCGGGCGCGGTTGGGAACGCGGCCTTGGCGGCTTATGTTCCCGTGTTGACCGGCAATGCGTTCAACGCGATGGTTAAACTTCCGCCGGATACCTCGGTGTTGATTCCGCTCGCGATCATCATTGGTATTTCGCAGATCATCCGCGGCGTGTTGCAGCTCGGGCGGAATTTTGGTGCGGAACTTCTGGCTCAATTTTTGGAACGCGATATTCGTGATGAGTTATATCTTTCCTTGCTTGGTAAAAGCATGACCTTCCACAATTTGCAGCCGGTCGGCGATACGATGGCGCGCGCCACGAACGATGTGCGTGAAGTTAATTTCATGTTCAATCCCGGCGTGAATCTTGTGGTTGGGTCTTTTATGTTCATCGTGATGCCGTTCTTCGCCGCTCCGCGATATCATCCGTCCCTGCTGATCACACCTGCCATCTTTACGATCTTTTATTTCATCGCGCTGGTGCGTTATCTCAAAACACTTTCACCGATCACGGATGAAGTGCGCGCGACTTTCGGCGACATGAACACGCATCTCTCTGAATCATTAGACGGCGTTGAGGTGATGAAAGGCGCGGCTCAGGAGGGCGCGGAGGTGGATCGCTTCGTCTCCAATGCGCGCCGAGTACGAGAGGCTTTCGTTCGTCAGGGCGATCTTGAAGGACGCTACGTAGCCATGTTGTTACTTGGAGCGGCTTACGCGGTCGGGCTGGTACACGCGCTTTTGCTTTTTCGCGCTGGAACCATAGACCTCGGTGCCGTGATCGCGTACTTCGGCCTTTTGCGTTTGCTTGAATTCCCAACCTTCGCATCCACCTGGGCTTATTCGCAGATCTCTTCTGGAATGTCCAGCGCGCGTCGAATTTTAGAACTCATCAACAGCGAGACACAGCTCGATCAAAACGCATCCGGTCTGACTTCGACCATGCGCGGTGAAGTTGAGTTTCGCGACGTCTCATTTGCTTATCCCGGCAGTGAACCGGTGGTTGAAAATATTTCATTCAAAATAAAACAGGGACAGACCGTTGCCATCGTAGGCCAGACCGGCGCCGGAAAAACCTCGCTGGCAAAATTGATCAACCGTACTTATGAAGTCACAGCGGGTCAGGTTTTAATAGATGGCGTGGATGCGCGCGAATGGAATCTGGCGGCGCTTCGTTCGCAGATCTCCATCATCGAGCAGGACATCTTTTTGTTTTCACGATCTCTGAGCAACAACATTGCCTTCGGAAAACCAGAAGCCACAAAAGACGAGATCATCGCCGCAGCTGTAGCATCTCAGGCGCACGATTTTATTCAGGAATTTGACCAGCAATATGACACAGTCGCCGGCGAACGTGGTGTGACTCTCTCCGGAGGACAACGTCAGAGGATTGCGCTCGCCCGGGCTTTTCTCACAGACCCGCGCATTCTCGTGCTGGATGATTCCACTTCCGCCATAGACTCTGCCACTGAAGATAAAATCCAGCGCGCCATATCCAACGCCGCTCGTGGACGCACAACTTTTATCATCACGCACCGCCTGTCGCAGATCCGCTGGGCTGATATGATCATCGTCATGCGCAAAGGCCGCATCGCCGCCATCGGCACGCATGACGATTTGATGAAGACTTCCGAAGCGTATTCGAGAATTTTTAGAGAATAAAATTTCGGAACGCGGACAGAAATCTGAATTACAAATCAGATTAAAATCTCCACTCCTTTAATTAATCGTAAATTCAAAATCAAAAATCGGAAATTAAAATGGGCTTCTTTGCAGGACTGAACGACGAAAAATATGACCGTCAATATACCGACCGTGAACTCACGCGGCGTATCCTTGATTTCTTCCGCACACAGGTCAAGCGGCTTGTGTATTCATCCATCACCATTATTATCCTGGCATTCATCGGCGCGGCATTGCCGGTGGTTGTCAGCCGCATGATGGATCTGCTCAAGGAACAACCCTCACTGCAAGCGATCGCTCTGGTGGGAGTCACGCTAATGGCGGTTGGAGTCGGCTTGTGGGGATTGAACTGGCTGCGGCGGAGTCTGATCGTGCGCGCAGTCGGAGATGTGGTTCTCGATCTGCGCACACGCGCATTCCGCGCCGCCGCCGAACATGATCTCTCTTTCTACGATCAATTTTCCTCAGGCCGAATTGTCTCGCGCATCACATCTGATACGAATGATTTCGGTCAACTCGTGGTCATTGTCACTGACGTCATTTCGCAAATGATGCAGGCGCTGATCCTTGGAGTGGTGCTCTTTCGCACCGAATGGCATTTGGCATTATTGTTGATGGCATTTTTGCCTCTCATCTTTGGCGTGGCCGCGGGCTTCCGCGAGTTGGCGCGACGGGTAACCAAACGCGGCATGAAAGCCATGGCGGATGTGAACGCCGCGATCAAGGAAACCATCAGCGGAATTTCCATCGCCAAAAATTTTCGTCAGGAAGAAAGTATTTTCAAATCATTCGACGAATCGAATCAGCAATCGTATCAAGTCAACGTGCGGCGTGGATTCGTGCTGGCGCTTGTCTTCCCAACGCTCAATGCACTTTCCGGTATTTTCGTCGGCGTATTGATCTATGCAGGCGGAATGAGCGCGAAGCAGGGTTTGGTCAGCATTGGCGCTTGGTATCTTTTTATCATGAGCCTTGACCAATTCTTTTTCCCTGTATTAAATCTCACCGCTTTCTGGGCGCAAATTCAGGGCGGATTGTCTGCCGCGGAAAGAGTGTTTGCTTTGATCGATGCCGACCCAAATGTTCTTCAGACAGAAAAATCGGATGTGCCTCGGCTGAAGGGTGAAATAAAATTTGAGAAATTTGATTTTAGTTATTCGGATAAGGAACCTATCCTGACGAACTTTAATCTGGTCATACAACCCGGAGAGACCCTTGCGCTGGTGGGTCATACCGGTGCGGGAAAATCATCCATTGCAAAATTGATTGCTCGTTTTTATGAATTTCAAAAAGGGAGATTGCTGATCGACGGCCGTGATATCCGCACTTTTGATCTCAGTCAATATCGCCGTCAATTGGGAATTGTCTCGCAGGTTCCGTTCTTATTTTCAGGTACAGTCATAGAGAATATTCGCTATGCCGCGCCCGGAGTTCCTGAAGAGGAAATGCTCAATCTCGCAAAAAAGATCGGCGATGGAGAATGGCTTGAAACCCTGCCCGATGGTTTGCATACGGAAGTTGGTGAACGTGGAAATAGACTTTCGATGGGGCAGCGTCAACTCGTGGCTTTGATGCGTGTTCTGGTGCAGAATCCCGCCATCTTTATTTTGGACGAAGCCACTGCCAGCATTGACCCGTTCACTGAGTGGCAGATCCAGCAGGCGTTGAATCTTATTTTGAAAAATACGACCAGCATTCTAATTGCGCATCGCCTGTCCACAGTCAAAGCTGCGGACAGGATCGTGGTCATGCAAAAAGGAGCCATCATCGAACAAGGCTCCCATGATGGCTTGTTGGCTCAAGGCGGACATTACGCCGAGTTATATAACACGTATTTCCGGCATCAAAGCTTGTCTTATATTGAGCAGGTGAAGGAAATGGTTGGAAAGTGACTACTCCCCACGCCTAAAGGCGGGGGCTTCTAGGGCAAAGCCCAGGCTCTCTAGTCCGAGAGCTTCTATGTTTAGTATACTACAAGCAAAACCGTTCCTTACATCTCCACTGCTAAAGCAGGGAGCTTTACGGAACAAAAGAGTGGCAACCAAATTTGGTGGCCACTCTTTTTTATCAGGAAGTTTTTCTCCCGCCACTACGTTCTGGGTGAACTGGCGCAGACAGTAACTCGGCAAGTCGATGTGCTCCTTCGGGGCTGGCAACTGCGATGATCTCATCGTTTTCCTGCAAGGTACTGTCACCGCGCGGCAGTGTCATGACTCCATCGCGGATGATGGCCGCGATCACGCAGTGCTCTGCAAGTGCCATATCCTTGAGCAGGGTTCCGATCGCTTTTGCTCCGGCTGGTATTTTTTCTTCCACCACAGAGTATCGTCCGCGGCGGATCTTGAAGAGGGTCATCATATCGCCCAGCGACATTTCCTCTTGAATTAAGTGGGCTAACACATCAGCCTGATTAAGGGAAACATCCACATTAAATTTCTCGTCAAACAGCCAGGCGTTGTTGGGGTTGTTTACGCGCGCGATCGTGCGCGGAACATCAAACAGTTTTTTCGCAAGAAAACTAATGGTTAGGTTCATCGAGTCGTCGCTGGTGACCGAAGCCACAGCATGGGCTTCACGAATTCCGGCGGCTTCGAGAACAGTTGGGTCTATGGAATTGCCTTCATAGATGACTTCGGTCGGCAATTCCTGATGCAAGATCGAGAGTAAGTTGCGGCGGTTTTCGATCAGCCGGACTTTATAATTTTCATTTAGAAGTAAACTTGCAAGACGTGCTCCCGTACGTCCGCCTCCAGCAATTAATACGAACATATTAAGCCTCCGCCTTTTCACTCAAGCGTGCAGTGAGTGCGCCAATCCCGTCATAAGTCGTGCTGATATTAAGCACATCTCCAGATTGTAAAACAGTTTCAAGTTCCGGCAGAGCCGAACGTCCTGCCCGAGTGACCGCGACCGGGTAGCATTGTTTGAGCGGTCCAAGTAATTTTCCGAGTGTGCTTCCATTCCATGTTTCAGGGAGGATGATCTCGTATACTTCCACTTCACCGTTGCCTGCGGAATAGATCATTCTTTGCGATGGGTTGATCAATAATTCCTCCACACGCTGTGCGCCCCAAAATGTGGAACTGACGGTCTGCAAGCCAAAAGATTCAATGACCACTCGCAAGGTTGGATCGTAATTACGAGCCACAACCACAGGCACCTTGTAAAAGGAGCGTGCTGTATGAGCCACGACTGCATTGAGTGTGTCTGAATTTGTGACAGAAGCCAGTCCATTAGCTTCGGTAATGCCCGCGCGATCGAGCACATTTTCTGCCAGACAATCTCCTTCGAGTGTGCGTCCGCGAAAATCGGGATGCAAGCGATTGAATGATTCGCGATTGCTATCTACAACAATGATCTGGTGCCCACTTTTGAACAGGCGATAGGATAACTCTGCGCCTACGCGCCCGCATCCGACGACAATAAAATTCATGTGTTTACTCCTTGTGTGCTTCGTGCAATTCATGCACGTGGTAGGGGACGTCAGTTACAACAACCCCGTGTTTGTTTAAGAGTTCACTTCGCAAGAGGTTGGCTGTCTGCATATGCAATAAATTGTGCCATTGTTTGGATGGAATGAATTGCGGCACTACGATAGTGATTGTTTCATTAGACTGACGGTTGGCGATAATATCTTTCAAATATTCCAGCAATGGCTCGATAAAGAGACGGTATGGAGAATCCAGAATGACCAGGCGCGTTCCCTCGCCCCAGGTTATCCATTTTTTTTGCACCTTATCAGTTTCAGCGGCATCCAAGGAAATATGAACAACCGTCACGTCATCCGAAAGCAAACGGGCATAACGCAGTGCGTCTAATGTTCCTTGATGCACGCCGCTGATCGCCATGATCACGCGGTGACGCGCCTGCCGTGTGGGATTCCCTGAAAAATCCTCAAGTGAGAGATCGTGGGCGAGGTCTTTGTAATGGTAATGGATCCTGAAGAAAACAAAAACAAGGAATGGAATCAGGAGAATTACAACCCAGGCGCCCTCCCTGAATTTGGTGATGGCGAATACGAGCATAACAATTGCTGTAGACAGCGACCCAATGCCGTTCACTACCATTCTTGTCTTCCAGTTTGATTCAAAATGGAGGGTCGAACCTGGCTGTACAATTTCTTCACCGGGTTTCAGATGCCCGCATCGCCACCAACGAACCGCCATTCCTGCCTGCGATAGGGTGAACGATAGATATACTCCAATGGCATAGAGTGGGATTAAAGCCGAGGTCTGTGCTCCGAAGAGGATAACCAGCAGCGATGCTACTCCAGCCAGCGTAAGAATGCCGTTCGAGAAGACAAGGCGGCTGCCGCGGAAAGTTAACTGTTTGGGCAGAAAGCCGTCACCGGCATGGAGTGCCGCCAGCCTTGGGAAATCAGCAAATGATGTGTTTGCTGCCATAATGAGAATTAATGTTGTTGAACCAAGCAACGTTATATATAGAATGCTCTCCCGTCCATATATGACACGCCCAATTTGAGAGAAGCCGGTCTCGAAATGAGAAGGCATAACGCCGACTTGATGTGCAAGAAAGGTGAGCCCAAGCAGGTTGATTCCCAAAATCACACTCATCCAGATCAGAGTAATGCCGGCGTTGCGGCTGCGAGGCTGATCAAAGGCGGTGATCCCATTGCTAATCGCTTCCACGCCGGTTAGGGCGGTACAACCTCCAGCAAAAGCCCGCATGATCAGAAATAAAGTCAAGGTTTGGAGCGCCTCTCCAGCGTGGGCAATTTCCTCAACACCGGTGACCTGCGTCAGCGTCCCGGTGAGATATTTATAGAGTCCCGCTCCTATGGTAAACAAAACCATCCCAAGGAAGAAATAAGTTGGAATTGCAAAAGCACGCCCCGACTCCTTTACACCCCGCAGGTTCACAACAGCCATGAAGATAATCAGTGCAAGCGCAATTTCAACCCGCCAGGGATACAAGGCCGGAAATGCTGAAGTGATCTGCGCGACACCGGATGAAATGGAAACCGCCACTGTGAGTATATAGTCCGTTAGCAGCGCCGCACCTGCTGTTTGCGCAGGGGCTTCTCCAAGATTATCGCGAGCCACGATGTATGCTCCACCGCCGCCGGGGTACGTATGGATCGTCTGCTCATAGGAAATGGTCAAAATAGCGAGTAATCCTATAATGACAAACGCAATGGGAATTGATACCGTCAAAGCGCCTGTGCCGGCAAGGATCAGGACGATAAGAATTTCATCAATTGCATATGCGCTTGAAGAAAGCGCATCTGATGCAAATACAGCCAGACCAACCACTTTTCCAATGGTTTGATGTGGAGCATCTGCCGAATCGAGTGGGCGGCCAATTAGCCAGTGGCTGAACGAACGCGGAGGTCGATAATTACTTTCCCGCCGCATGACTTTGGATTGATTGTTTTCAGGGGTTAACATTATTCTCTCTTAAAGTTAATTAAAACTATGTTGATTTTGGATGAGGAACGGCAGTGATTATAGTACAAATTCACTTTTCAGTAGTTAATGAATCTGATAGGGTACATCTGTAATTACCACGCCGGGTTTGGAAAGTAATTCCTTGCGGAGCATTTCTGCTGTTTGCATGTGCAATGCCTTGTAAGCTTGGCTGGATGGAATAAATTGCGGGACGACGATGGTGATGGTTTCATTCGACTGTAGGTTTGAAATGATCTCTTCGATATAACCAAGCAACGGTTCCAGAAAGAGGCGATATGGTGAATCAACAATAACAAGTCTGGTGGCTTTTCCCCAAGTCCCCCACTTTTGCTTGACTTTTTCCGTCTCATCCGTATCTATGGAAATATGCACAGCGGTGACATCGTTCGATAACATATTCGCGTATCTCAAAGCAGCCAGAGTCCCTTGATGCAAATTGCTGATAGGGACGATCACCCGATGGCGCCCTGTATAAGGAGGGGGTTCACCATAATTCTCCAATGTGAGACGGCTGGCGAGCATTTGATAATGTCTGTGAATGAACAGAAATACTCCAACGAGGATGGGAATTAAAATCAATACAACCCAGGCTCCCTCGCCAAATTTAGTCACCGCAAAGATGAGCATGACGATGCAAGTGGCAAACGACCCAACACTATTGATGATCATCTTTCCAGTCCAGCGGGGGTCATGATGCAGGGTGGATCCGCGCTCAACTTTTTCTGCACCGGGCTGAATATGTCCCATTTTCCACCAGCGATGCGTCATGCCGGCTTGAGATAATGTAAATGAAAGAAACACACCAATTGCATAGAGGGGAATCAAAGCCGAAACGCTGGCATTAAAAACCACGATCAGACCTGATGCGATCGTGGCAAGCGAGATGATGCCATACGAATAAACCAATCGACTGCCTTTGAAAGCCAACTGGCGGGGAAGGAAACCATCTGCGGCGACAAGTGCGCTAAGTCGAGGAAAATCGGCAAAGGCAGTATTTGCGGCCATAACCAAAATGAGGGTAGTTCCCACGATGGTTCCGATGTACATGAAATTACGACCGCCATAAACAGTACGGGTCAACTGTGAAATGACAGTTTCAAATTCTGATGGTACTGCGCCGATATGCACTGATAAAAACGTAATCGCAAGCAACAGAGACCCCAAAATTACCGACATCCAAATGAGAGTGATGCCCGCGTTGTGGCTGCGCGGTTCCTTGAAAGCCGATATCCCGTTTGAGATAGCCTCTACGCCGGTCAGCGAAGTTGTCCCATTTGAAAAAGCGCGCAGGATTAAAAATAAAGTGATCGGGTGCAGCACGTTAACTTCAAAATGCGGCGGATCCTGGACTATACCCAGGGAACCGGTTGCATACATATATAAACCAATTCCCGATGTCAGGAAAATCATCGCCAGAAAGAAATAAGTTGGGATCGAAAAAGCGATGCCCGATTCTTTTACTCCCCGCAAGTTGATCAGCATAATAAAAAGAACCAGCGTTACGGCGATCAATGCCCGATAAGAAAATAGAACTGGATAAGCTGAAACAATTTGAGCGACGCCGGAAGAAATCGAAACTGAAACCGTCAAAATATAATCTGTCAATAATGCCGCACCAGCGATCAAAGCCGGTATCTCCCCAAGATTATCGCGTGAGACAATGTACGCGCCGCCACCACCAGGGTACGCGTGGATGGTTTGCTCGTAAGACAGAGTTAAGATGATCAGCAGGCCAACAATAGCCATCGCCAATGGGAAAGCATAACCCAGCGCCTGTGTGCCTGCTACCGCGAGGATCGTCAACATTTCCTGAGGCCCATACGCGACTGAAGACATTGCGTCCGACGAAAAAACAGCCAGACCAATGGCTTTTCCAATCGTCTGGTGTGGCGCGTCTGCGGTTGCTAGAGGACGACCGATCAGATAATGGCTTATATCTCGCGGCGGCACATAATTTGTCGCTCGATGGATGAAGGGTGAATTTTTATGATCTTCAGGATTTATCATGATAAATAACTCAAAGCCTTTTGAATAAGAGGAAGATTATATCCGAACATAATTGCTAATTGAATTTTCAAACACGACTGGATCCCTTCGTTTGTGTAAGTGGAATTTGTAAATAGAAAGTGCTGCCTTTGCCAATCTCACTATCCACCCACACGCGTCCACTATGATTGGCGGTAATCGAATGCACAATGGCAAGCCCCAGTCCGGAGCCAGTTTGAGCGCGCGCTTCGCGTTGTTTGCCGCGATAGAATTTTTCGAATAAATGCGGCAAATCATCTGGTGCAATGCCGATGCCAGAATCTGCTATGGAAAAAATTAAATATCCAGGCAGTGACGCTGCGCCGACGGTTACATGCCCGTCCTGCGGAGTATATTTGATGGCGTTTTCCATAAGGTTATAGAGGGCCTGCTGTAAAAGAGTCTGATCCGCCTCCACAGTTTGGGGCATGTCTTTGGGAAGTTCCACGCTCAAGGTGATATTCTTTTGCGACGCCTGCAATTGCAAGGAAGCGGTTACTTGATCAATGATATTCAACACAATAACGCACTCAATTTGAAGACCAATGCCTATTTCGATTCGTCCCAGGTCTAGCAAGTTATTCACGAGGTGAGTCATATTCTCCACGCCAGAAACGATCTTTCTGGCATACTCCTGCTGCTGATCGTTCAGCTCGCCTGCCATGGCTAGCATGGAGGCATATCCGCGCATGAGAGTCAGTGGAGAACGCAAATCATGGCTGACCGTTGCCACGAACTCTGATTTTGTTGAGTCCAACTCTTTAAAATGAGTCACGTCTCGCATGATACAAACTCGCCCGATCTGACGGCCGTCCACCATCACAGAAGACGCAGTTGCAAGATACGTTCGTTTATCTGACAGCTCGATCTCAGCGGATTGATCCTCCGTGGTTGTACCCTGCAGGAGTTCAAGCAGAGGTTTGAGCTTTAAAACTTTTTCAGTTTCCTGCCCACTACTTCTTTCCGCATTTTGACCGAGGGCAATTGCCGCGGCGCGATTGGTGAGCAGAAGCCGGTTATGATGATCCGTCACCAGCACCGGATCAGGCGTAGAGTTGAGAACTGCTTCCAATTGCCTGCGGGATGCTTCCACGTTCAAATACAAATGCGCGTTTGCAACTGCCAGCGCGGCTTGCCCCGCCAGTGTCGTCACGAAGCGCACATCCGAATCGGAGAACATGCGCGGTTGTTCATATCCCGCCCAGACCACGCCGTAATAACGATTCTCGTGTTGCAACGCCACAGCCAGTAATGCGAGCGGCTGTTGATATTTTGGGTCCAGAGTTAATTCGCGCGAACGGCTTAGATTTGGGATGACGATCTTTTCCTGTTTTTGGGCCAGCGCGAGAATTTGGTTATCGAGATGAGCAAAAATATCTTTAACGGCACCCAATGCAAAACGCGACGGCAATTCAATGAACGTATCCGGCAGGATGCTGGGTGAGAGTACCACGCTGACAGATTTCGCGCCTGTCGAGAGGATCGCATCCAAGATCGGTTTGACAGAATCCTGCATCTCGAGACTGGATGCCACATCTTGACTCACGCGCAGGAGACGGTTGAGCTCTTCGAGTCGCGCCTGCAAACTGGAGCGCATCTGCTCGAATGCGCGCCGCAATTGACCAACTTCATCGACGCCTTCAATTTGAAGTGGATGATCCAGATTGCCATCCGCGATTCGGTTGGCTTCGATTGCCAGGCTTTGCAGTGAATTGGTGACAGCTCGTAAGCCCACCCGCAAAAAGATCAGCGCCAGCAGCGCTAGAAAAATGATCATCAACGAAAGAGGCATGGCAATGTCAAGCGCAATTTGCTGTGCCTGTTGCGAAGGGACTGTCAACACGATCGCCCAAGGACGCCCGATCACAGGCTGGTAGTAAACTAACTGACGTGTACCATCTGTCGCAGTATCATCATAAAAGAAGGTTTGATTGCCATGCTGGCCGGTGTATTGAGTCAGTAGCTGAGTCTTGTCTGAATGATAAATGATCTGGTTATTTTCATTTATTAAAATACCAGTTCCATCCAGATTGCGCATGTTGTCGAGACTGTTGATGAGCGGCTGCGTCAGCGGATTAGTTGACAAAGTAGTGCGGCCGATCAAGACACGTTGGATAGCGTTTGATGGATCCTTAATGACGATCATAAATGAAACGCGCGGCGCATCCTCTATGGAGTTGGGCGCGATCGAATAGATCTGCGTGAGCACCCCGTTGACCGCCAATAACCTTCCCGACTCTTCATCAGAATATAAAATAAAACTTGCTTCATTTATTGAGTCCGGATAGCCTGCTACAAAAGTTTTGTCTCTGGCGTTTAGCACAATGAATTGGTCAAAATAGGGAACGGTTTGCATGCGTAATTTTAAGAAAGATCTCAACTCTTCGCCACTGTCGTTTAATAGATTCGGCTCAGACGCAAGTTGCACTGCCAGGTTCTGTCCTGTTTCGAGGAAGAATGGCACACTCTGCGCGGCAGATTCTCCAATACTGGAAAGACGGTCTGCCAGCATTTCACGCGCCGCGCGGCCTGCCACCACCCAATCACCGATCAGTAATGTTAAAAACAAAAGGGAAATGAATGTGCCCACCGTGAAAAGAAAACGTGATTCCAGACTCTTTTCAGCGGGTGATGGCTGCAAAGGTTGTTGTCTGCCCCAGGCTGCTGGGAAGGCCGTCGAAATGATCTGCGCCACAATTCCGGCTATCAGTATTTCTCCGCCAAAAGTAATGGATGTTACGCTTGCATTGCTTAGCGCAAAATCAAGTCTGGCGGTGGCCGGCGCGGAAATATCCACGCTCCATTGGGTGAATAATGAACTGATGATATAAAATAATAAATGAAATGGGATCAACAATAAAGCGCCAACAAGCGGCTGGCGCAAATATTTATAGAAGGCAGTGCGGTAGCGCTGGCGTATATTCACCGAAAACCACGCACCCATCAGCGCAAGCTCAATGATGGAAAAAAGTGAATATGTATTCCATACGCCGCGCAAAAGCCCTGAGAGTGCACCGAGGATGGCCGCCCCAAAGGGTCCCAGCAATCCTCCGGCTAACATCCACGGGATGGCAGAAAAAATCATCAACGCTGAACCAGGTGCCTCGGCCGGCACCCCGGGCAAAGGTCGGGCGGATGCGGAATTTAGTCTGAGTCCAATAAATAGGCTGGTGACCGGTATCAGAATCAGCAAGCCGATAAAGAATCCCCACTCGCGCCTTTTCCAGGCTGGTTGATATTTACGCCAGCCGCCCAACGCGTAGACCAACGTCCCCAGAAAAAATATCCATACCAGCCAGCCTGTGATCGTGGGCGGGGCTGGGAAGGCGATGCCAGAAAGAAGTGTGAAAATAAAACTCATCTCTGTGAATTATAGCCGTAAAAAACATCTGTAATGGATGGTAAGAATTGGCTGTAGTGATTTTGATTTTCCCCAGTGAATTTTGGTGGGTAAACAAGTGGATTGGCAGCAGACTCTGCTGCCAATCCACTTGTTTTTTTAATTACCGCGGACTACGGGAGGTTTGAACACTAGGAAGATCGAGTTGATGAAGATGCCTGCTATAGCCGCGAAGACAATTGCAGGAATGCCATTTGGGAAGAGGAACGGTACCTGGAACGGGAATACACCATTGGGCAGGGCCAGGTTGCCGCCGATACCACAAATCAGAATGATAGCGCCAATTGCCAATTGCTTCGGGTCGAACAGGTTGACCTTCTCTGATTGGATGAGCGCGACGCCTTGCATCCCGATGATACCGAACAGGTAAATACTCAACCCGCCGACGACAGCCGCAGGCATGGTGTTGACCAACTCTACGAGTTTGGCAAAAAATCCGAACACGATCGCCATGCCGCCGGCAACCATCAACACTGACGTGGAATAGTTACGTGTGATGGCCATCAACGAATTGTTCTCGCCGTAGTTCGTGCCTGCCGAGCCGCCCAGCAAACCGACTATGATGTCGTCGGCGCCATCTGCAACCAGATTGAGACCGACAAGTTCCTTGATGTTATAAGGCTTGCGTCCCATTTCAGTGGCGAGATCGTCAATATACAGACTCATTTGATACAAGTGAGCCGTGGATTCAGGTACTGTTGCAATGAAGATCAGCGCGATGCTCAAAGCCATGCCCCAGGCGTTGGGGTCGTTGAACGCAGGGAAAGTCCAATGCGGCACTGCGAACCAGGGGGAAGCAACAACTTTTTCAAAATGAACCAGGCCAAATGGAATGGCTACCAGATAGCCAAAAATTGCACCAAGCAATATCGGTAACATGCCGATCAAACCCTTACCTTGCAGATAAACAGAGAAAAGGATGGTCGCGATCAATGTGATGAAAGCTACTGCCCACGTTGCGGCCGCCATTTCAGGAGCCGCCCAATTGCCAGCGTTGCCCAAAGCCGCATTGGCCAGCGCGATACCGATTACCATAGCCATCGAGCCTGTCACGATCGGAGGCAAAACACGATCGAGCGCGGCTTTGCCAATCCGCATGATAAGAAAGCCAACTCCGATCTCAAACACTGCAGTGAGAATAATCCCGACTTGCACGATACGCACTCCCTCCGGGCAGTAAACCTGTGTTGGGTCACTGAAGCAGGCTGGAGCGAATTTGCTCATGACCGTGATGATCACTGCAATATATGAAAATGACGAACCGTAGTACATTGGGATCTTGCGTTTTGAAACCAATAACGCAATGATCGTGCCGAGTCCTGATGCAAGTAAAGTAATGCCCACATCGAACTTGGTCAGAATGGCAACCAGCACTGTGGCGGGGAACATCGTCAGGAATTGTTGGAAGCCGAGACTGAGCATGGCTCCAAGGGGCGGGGTATCATCAGGCAGGAAGCCGATGATGGGGGACTTTTTTTCTGCAGACATATTCTCTCCTTTGGGTTGTGTGGACAAAAAAAAGAGCCGCCAAAAGCGACTCTCTAATTACCAAAAGTAGAAACGATCATTCCGAAGAAGTGTTGATGAAAGTTGGCTTTGCTTCGGAAGATTACTGGCATGTTGGGACTGATTTTATCTAGGTGATGAATTCTGTCAAGGGAGTGGAGAATATTGATTTGACAGCGGCCACCTAAAGGCTGACGCTGAGCACGGTCGAAGTGTCAGAATTGATGCGGGAGGTCGTGACAATTGTCACTGAAAGGAAAAAAAGTCCGCTGTTATAATCCATCAAAATAAATCAAAGGAGAAAGATAAATGGCTTACACACAGGTAACAGTCCCCGCAGGTGGGGCGAAGATCACGATTGAAAAAGGGAAACTGAATGTTCCAAATAATCCGATCATCCCGTTCGTTGAAGGCGATGGCACCGGGCGCGACATCTGGCGCGCATCAGTGCGCGTGTTCGATGCGGCGGTTGAGAAAGCCTACGGCGGCACGCGCAAGATCCATTGGATGGAAGTGTACGCGGGCGAGAAGCCGTTCAAAATGTTCCAAAGCTGGCTGCCCGATGAAACCGTTGAAGCGTTCAAGGAATTTTTGGTCGGCATCAAAGGCCCGTTGACCACACCGATCGGCGGCGGTATTCGTTCATTGAATGTTGCGCTTCGTAAACTGCTGGATTTGTATGTTTGCCTGCGCCCTGTGCGTTGGTACACAGGCGTGCCATCTCCAGTGAAGCACCCTGAGCATGTGGATATGGTCATCTTCCGAGAGAACACTGAAGATATTTATACCGGCATTGAATTCCAGTATGGCACCGAAGACAACACCAAGTTCATGCAAATGTTCAAGGAAGCCTTCCCGAAAGAATACGCCAAGATGCGTTTCCCTGAAACAGCCGGCATCGGCATCAAACCAGTTTCTGTTGAAGGCACGGAGCGCCTCGTGCGCGCTGCTGTTCAATGGGCTTTGCTGAACAAACGCAAGAGCGTGAATTTTGTGCATAAGGGTAATATTATGAAATACACCGAAGGCGCGTTTAAGGATTGGGGTTATGCGCTTGCCAAACGCGAGTTCCGCAATGAGATCGTCACCGAGCGCGAGACTTGGATTTTGGGAAACAAAGAATCCAAAGCAGACTTGAGCATTGAAGATAACGCGAAGGCGATTGACCCCGGCTTTGACATGATGTCGCCTGCACAACAAAATGACATCAAAGGCGAAGTGGAAGAAGCCATGAAACTGTGGGATACACATGGCGAAGGCAAATGGAAGAAGATGCTGCTGATCAAAGACTCCATCGCCGATGTGAGCCTGCAATTCACGCTCATCCGCCCGAAGGATTACGATGTGATCGCCACTTTGAATCTCAACGGTGACTATCTCTCCGATGCTTTGGCTGCGCAGGTTGGCGGTATTGGAATCGCTCCGGGCGCGAACATCAACTATGTAACAGGTCACGCCATCTTTGAAGCGACTCACGGCACTGCACCCAAGTATGCTGATCTCGATAAAGTGAATCCCGGCTCAGTCATTCTCTCCGGCGAAATGATGTTCCGCTATATGGGCTGGGGTGAAGTTGCCGACCTGATCGTCAAGGGTATGGAAGGCGCTGTCGCAGCCAAGACTGTGACTTATGACTTCGCCCGTTTGATGAACGGCGCAACCGAAGTCAAATGCTCCGAGTTTGGTGACGCGATCATCAAGCACATGTAACAAATAAACAACTCTCTTTGTTTGAAATATAAAATCACCGAGGCTAATCTGGTCTCGGTGATTTTATTGTGGTGTATCATTGCCCAAAGAAATAGTTGTATCCATTTTATTCATAAGAGGAAGAAATGAACATCATTGTAAACATCATTATCGGTATAGTGGCACTTTTGCATGGTTACTTTCTCATACTTGAAATGTTCCTATGGGAAAAACCTGCAGGCCGCAAATCCTTCCGCACCACTGCGGAATTCGCGGCACAGTCCAAAACGCTGGCGGCGAATCAAGGGCTGTATAACGGCTTCCTCGCGGCAGGGCTGGTCTGGAGTCTCTTCGCAGATCAGCCAGTGAAGATATTTTTCTTAAGTTGTGTCATCATTGCGGGACTCTTTGGCGCGTTCACGGTCAGCAAAAGGATATTTTATATTCAAGCATTGCCAGCTTTGATCGGGCTGGTGCTTCTCTTGGTGGCATAGATTCTTGTAAATTTACAAGAATAAAAGTTGGAATGTAAAAGTCCCAACTTTGTTTTTTATCAAATCAAGTGCAGTTTCTAAAAGTAGTTATAATATGCAAGGCTCCCGAAAAAAAATATTCATTAGGAAATTTCAATGCCAACTGCTTTACGGATCGGTCAATATCGTTTTTACTTTTATTCTTATGATTGCGGTGAGCCCCGTCACATGCATCTGGATCGTGAAAACATGAGCGCAAAAATCTGGCTTGACCCCCTTGTTTCACTTGCTGAAAATCATGGTTACAATCGAAAAGAATTGCGTGACATTGAAAGAATTGCAACAGAGAATCTGGAGAAATTAAGAAATGAATGGGACTCTTTCTGTAGTGGTAACCCTAAACCTGCCTAGGGCTGTAAATGTATCCGTAACGGATGATACATTGTCCGTGGATTTGGAAGACGGGCGCACGGTTTCCGTTCCGATTGGCTGGTATCCCCGTCTTGCGCATGCGACTCCTGCTGAGCGTGACAATGTCCAAATTGCAGGCGCAGGCTTGGGTCTTCACTGGCACGATTTGGATGAGGATATTGGTGTTGAAGGAATTTTGCTCGGCAAACAATCTAATGAAAACCTTGAGTCATTTCAGAGGTGGCTGCAATTAAGAAAATAAGGAAAAAAGTCGGAACTTTCATGTTCCGACTTTTTGATTCCCAAATTACTGTGACTACACTCCGCCCAATCCATGACAATCATCACTAAGGCAAAAAGGGGATAAAGGCTACAATAAATCTCGAATTGACATTCCGTGAGGAGAATAACAGCCAATGGAAGTTTACAATCATGATCTGATCATTTTAGGAACCGGCTTGGCAGGCTTACGCGCCGCGCTTGAAGCCACACAGCAAAGCAAAGGGGAATTGGATATCGCTTTGGTTTCCAAACTCCAATTAATGCGCGCTCATTCCGTGGCGGCAGAGGGTGGTACCGCCGCCGTCATGCGCCAGGATAAAGGCGACAGCTTCGAACTGCACGCCTGGGATACGGTCAAAGGCTCTGACTTTTTGGCTGACCAGGATGTGGTGGATTTCTTCGTGCATGAGATGCCGAAGGAAATTTTGCATCTCGATCACTGGGGCATTCCCTGGTCGCGGACGGAAGATGGTCACATTGCACAGCGACCGTTCGGCGGGCACTCGTATCCACGTGCAGTTTTCGCCTCTGACAAAACGGGCTTCCTCGAAATGCAAACGTTGTACGACACGTTGATGAAGCACACCAAGAAGATCAACCGCTACGATGAAGGCTTTGTTACTTCGATCATCATCGAGAACGGACGCTTCGCCGGATTGACCATGATCGATATGATCAACGGCCGCTATGTGTTGATCCGCGGCAAGGCGTTGATCATCGCCACTGGCGGCGCAGGTCAGATCTTTGGCTTTACCACTTACTCTGAAACAGTTACGGGTGACGGACTCGCGATGTCTTATCGCGCGGGACTTGCGTTGAAGGATATGGAATTTGTTCAATTTCACCCGACGGGATTAATTCCCAGCGGCATTCTGATGACGGAAGCCTGTCGTGGCGAGGGCGGATACCTGCTCAATAACAAAGGTGAACGCTTCATGGGAACGTATGCTCCCAGTAAGTGGGAACTCGCTCCGCGTGACATGGTCTCCCGTTCAGAGATGACCGAGATCGAAGCGGGTCGCGGCTTCCCTGGACCTGGCGGCTTGGATTATCTTCATCTGGATCTGCGTCACCTCGGCAGGGAACAAATTCTTGAACGTCTTCCGCTCATCCGTGAAGTAACCATAAAACACATCGGACTTGATCCAATTGAAAAACCCATCCCGATCCGCGCTGTGGCGCATTATTCCATGGGCGGCGTCCATACGGATATTAAGGGACATACTCCCGTTGAAAATATCTGGGCGGCGGGTGAAGTATCCTGCGTGTCTTTGCATGGAGCGAATCGACTCGGCTCAAACTCGACGGCTGAATGTCTCGTATGGGGACGAGTGACTGGCGAAGAAGCGGCGCGTTATTGCAAGAATGCAACAGCGGCCGAATCACCAGTTGAGTCCGCACAGGCTGAATGGTCGAGGATCGAAGCGCTGATTAAATCCACAGGTACCGAAGATCACTATCAGATTCGCGCTGAACTGCGCCGTACATTGGATGTCAACATGGGTGTCTTCCGCACGGGCGAACAAATGCAGGCGGGCTTGGATAAGATCCGCGAGTTGAAGGAACGCTACAAGCGCATCAATCTTAAGGACAAGAGCCTGCGCTACAACACGGATATGGAACGCGCCATTGAAACCGGATTCATGATCGATGTGGCTGAAGTTGCGACGCTGGGCGCGTTGACCCGCACCGAGTCGCGCGGCGGACATGCGCGCAGAGATTTCCAGGTGCGTGATGATGAAAATTGGCTGAAGCACACCATGGCGAACTTTACGCCCGCTGGTCCCAAGTTGGATTACATCCCTGTTGATATCTCCATGTGGAAACCTGTGGAGAGGAAATATTAAAGTTTCATGTCATTGCGAGGGCGCACTTTGCCCGAAGCAATCCCTGATAAGGTTGGAGATTTCTTCGCCGCAAAGTACAAAACCGTGTCTCGCAACGATATTAGGAATGAGGAACAATTATGAATTCAAAAAAATCAACTGCTTACAACAATCGCCTTGGTATCAAGGGTTGGGTATATGCCGGAAAATATACCTTTGAACGATATTTATATTTAGCTCACCGCCTGACAGGCATGGGATTGATCGCCTACATGCTGTTGCATATTCTTGAAACTGCAAATCGTATGCGCGGCGTAGTGGCCTGGGAAGGTTTGATGGGACTCTTCGCTTTGCCGCTCTTCAAGATGATTGAGTATGCACTGTTTGCTGCGGCTGTGTTCCATGCGTTGAATGGTGTGCGCCTGTTGATGACCGAGTTGGGTTTTTTTCTTGGCAGACCCAAAGAACCGGTTTATCCGTATTCATCTTCCATCAAAAGACACCGTCCGTTGACATATATCATCATGGCATTGGCCTCGTTGATCATTATCCTCGGCGGTTCGAGTCTGTTCTTCCCGTAATTAGATATTAGGTAATTAGGAATTAGGAGTTCCCCAATACCTATTCCCTAATAACCTGTTTCCTACAAGGAGTTCTTATGCGCGAAACACGTTTATGGTCATGGCATTTGCTGGTTATACCGATCATCATTGTATTGCTGGGATTACATTTTGCCATTATGCATTACGCACCGGTCTTTTACGGAGTGAGTGTGGAAGAGGCTCGCAACTTTGAAACAATGATCGAGCGCGGAAAAAGTGTCTCTCAATTGGTACTTTATATTTTATTATTGGCCGCGGCGCTGTATCACGGCTTATATGGATTGCGCGGAATTATTCGCGAATTGCCGATGACGCCTGCTCTCGGAAAGATCGTGGATATAACCGTCATCTGCGTCGGACTCTTCATCTTTGCATTCGGTACATACGTCACCTGGTGGACGTTTAGTTACCCGGTCGGAGGATAATTTTTATGAGTGATAAAACAACCACCCCGCGCGAGATCACCTTTCGCGTTCGCCGCTTTGACCCTGATGTGGATACCGCTCCGCACTGGAGCGAATACCGTCAGCATGTTCACGACGGGATGACCGTGCTTGAAGCGCTGCACCAACTCAAGGCGGAGCAGGAACCGACTTTGTCGTGGCGTTCCTCCTGCCGCATGGGAGTCTGCGGTTCGTGCGGCATGTTCGTCAATGACCTTCCACAGCTTGCCTGCCAAACGCAAGTCCTTCATTTGGGAACGGATGTGGTAACGATCGCGCCGCTTCCCAATTACGACAATGTCAAAGACCTTGTACCTGATCTCGCGCCGTTGATCGAAAAACACGCGGCGGTCAAGCCTTACATTATTTATCTCGACCAGATCGAAATCGATTCTCCGACTGGTGAATTTATTCAAACTCCAGATCAGCGCGAAGAATTCAGTCAGTTCACGCACTGCATCAAATGCGGATTATGTCTCGCAGCCTGCCCAACCGTTGCGACTGATCCACTCTTCCTCGGACCTCAGGCTTTGGCGCAGGCCTATCGTTACACAGCTGACAACCGCGACTGCGGAATGAAGGAACGCATCTCAGCGATCGATATTTTCCACGGGCCGTATCAATGTCACCTGGCTGGCGCCTGCTCACAAGCCTGTCCCAAAGGCGTTGACCCGGCCTTCGGAATCCAATTGCTCAAACGCGCATTGGTTCTGGACAGTATCGGATTCGGAAAGAAGAAACCATCGGTCGCAAAAATAATGCCTTTAGCGGATGTAGTGAAGGCGATCGAGGAGTTCGCTCCGCCGCCGCGAACAGTGTAAGGGCGAGTAATAAGTTTTCAGTGAAAAAAAACCGTGCCCATATGGACGCGGTTTTTTTTTTTTGAAAGCGATAAATTTTATTTTGTAACCGTGATGGCCAGCTTCATCCCATCGTTATAATGTCTTTGTATAAGACAGGAAAATTCCAATTGCGCCGCCGCAGTAGAATCAGGAAAAGTATATTGAACCGTGACCTGCGCGCCGCCGCCTAGTTGATCCTTTGGAACCGCAAGCAAGGCGTTTTGCAAAGCTGAGTCAAGACTGCCAGCTACGGAAATAGGCTGGGCAATATTAAAGTTGTGGGCGTGGTTTCCCTTGTTGGTGATGATAAAAGTATACGGCACGCCGACTTGGAATGTAGTCAATGATGAGTCGATTGTATTGTCGCCCAAAGTGACTTCCACTTCAGTGCTATTCGTCCCGGCGACTGGTTCGGTTGCTGCAGGTTGGATCGCTGGTTCAGTAGCGACAGGCTGAGAAACGGGAACTTCAGTCACTGCTGGCGCGGATGCTTCGCAGGCAGCGACAATAATCATAGCAAATACAACAACAACCAGTAAAGTTATTTTTTTCATTTTATTTTTCTCCTTTCAACCTGACGGGATTATCTTTTCAGTCTTTACCTTGGGTCGTATATTCTAATCAACTGCTCATTTGAGTAGCAGCTGTTTGCGGGGTCTTGCGTAAGTTCTAAGGGCAGCTTTCTCCGGTTTCTTTATTTATGCAATCAATGCGTCTTCCATTTTTAGCAGCCATTCTTTTGTAGGTATTCCATCTCCGCCGCCATAGCCGTGGAGTTTTCCATCCTTGCCGATCACGCGATGACATGGGATCACAAGCGGCATGGGGTTGGTGGCATTGGCACGCCCAACAGCGCGATACGCGTGCGGATGTTCGATCTGCGCAGCGACTTCTGCATAAGTACGTGTTTTCCCATAAGGAATTGTAAAAACAACTTTCAAGGCTTTTTGTTGAAATGGACGCATACTTGCCCAGTCAATTTTGAAAGTGAATTCATGGCGTTTTCCTTTTAAATACTCAGCCAATTCTTTTGCGTAGGGTTTTATCATTGACTGATTTTGTTCAATAGCACATTTGAAACGACGCAGGTATGAATCCAGATCGGGCTGAGAGTGGTCCCATTCAACGGCGAGCAGTCCCAAGTCTGACGCGGCGATTCGTAAATCTCCCAACGCAGTATTATTTAATTCGCCAAGATAAATTTTGAGGGAAGAGAAAGCCATTTTATACTCCTGAAAAACGCTGAAAGATTTACAATCTTGTTAGTTGACTAACAATCGTAGGGTAATCGTAGGGTTGGCGTCAAGTACTATTCGGACAACCATGATAAATTTACCTTTGTAAGGTGATTTCTCTTCTCCTCCTTTCAAAGAGAACCGCGGTCGGCGTCCGCGGTTCTTGGCGTTTAAAAGGCCAGCGGAGATATTGGCAGTATAATCGCGTCATCAAACTCTTGCGAGGGTAACATGCCTGTTCAAATTACAATTATTGGTCTTGGTCAAGTGGGCGCTTCGATTGGGTTGGCGCTTGCGGCTCATAAAGATAGCGTTTTCGTTGTGGGGCACGATAAGCAGTTTTCGGTCGAGCGCGCAGCCCAGCAAAAAGGCGCAGTGGATAAAACCGAGCACAATCTTCCCAAAGCCGTGCAGGGTGCGCGATTGGTGCTGTTGGCTTTGCCGGTGCATCAAGTGCGCGAAACCTTGGAATTCATCGCTCCCGACCTCACGCCGGGCATGGTTGTGGTGGATACTTCTCCGATCAAAACTGAAGTGGCGAAGTGGGCAAAAGAAATTCTTCCGTCAGGCTGTTTCTATGTGGGACTTATCCCCACTATCGCGGCTGAATTTTTACACGAATCTACGACTGGTCTGGACTCAGCCAAAGCTGATCTTTTCAAAGACAGCATTTTCCTGGTTGATGCCCCTTTGGGCACACCGAGTAATGTTTTGCAAATGGTTACAGATCTTGTAAAGCTAATTGGCGCAACGATCATGATCGCCGATGTACTCGAGTCAGATGGCTTGATGGCCTCTGCATATCTGTTGCCGCAACTGGTTTCCACGGCGTTATTGAACGCAACCATGAATCAGCCTGGCTGGAAGGAAGCACGCAAAGTTGCCGAGCGTGCCTATCATGCAACTACGACCATACAAGATGACTCTGACTCATTGTGGATGTTATCTTTGCATAATCGTGAAAACACCATCCGCGTGCTGAATGCAATGATTCAATCTTTGGTTGAGCTGCGTGATGATGTGGAAGATGGAAATGATGAAGCGCTAAAGAATCGATTGCAATCCGCTCAGAGCGGCCGTGAAGATTGGTTGAGCGATCGCTTCTCAGCGACCTGGGCAGACAGGAAAACTCCGCCGTTGGAGAAAACGCCCTTGAAGGAAAGACTGCTAGGTTCCATGCTAGGTAAATCAACAAAAGATAAAAAATGACCTGCTATTGTTACATCCTCGAATGCGCGGATGGAACCTATTACACCGGCTGGACAACTGACCCAGAGAGGCGGGTATCCCAACATAATAAAGGCATCGGCGCAAAATACACCAACGCACGCCGTCCGGTGAAACTGGTGTATTTGGAACTGCATCCAAATCGCACTGATGCCATGAAACGCGAACTAGCGATCAAAAAAATGAAACGGGTACAGAAAAGCGAATTGATTAAAGGATGTGTGCGAATACAAGTAGATAAGTAAATAAGAACACACATAATAAAAAGACCCCGAGATTGTTCTCGGGGTCTTTTTATAAAACCTATTTAATTTTTATTCCGCAAATAACGGCAAATGTCCCAGAGAATAAATATGCATCCATTGCGCGCGATCACCTTCCGTGAGGATCGCGGCTTCGGCCACAACATTTGCATTTGCCTTGTCCAAAATCATCCGCATTCCTTGTAATGTCGAACCGGTGCTGATCACGTCATCCAGGATGACCACCTTTTTGCCATCGAGTGACTGACGATCTTTTTCATCCAGGATCAAAAGTTGCGGCTGACCGGTCGTGATCGAAAGCGTTTCCGCCTTGAGCGCATCGCCCATATAGGGTTTGTATGTTTTACGCAAAACAACGTATGGTTTTTTTGTTTCCACCGAAAGCGCATACGCCAGCGGAATGGATTTTGCCTCCGCGGTTACGAGAATATCATAATCAACTTCACTAAGTTTTTTTGCAAGCTCGCGCGCGCAAGCTTGCACTAACTCGGTATCACCAAGAATGTTCAGAATCGCAATGCGCAGGCCGGGCTTGATCTCAAACAAACGCAGTTCACGCTTCACGCCGGCGATCTCAATAGAATAGGTTTCACGTTTTGTCATAATTTCCTCCGTCAGGAATGTTATTTTGCGCGTGTAGTTTATCATGGATGCCGTCCGGGATTCGGATAATTCCGCATAGAAAATTTGTGCTATACTCTGCCCATGCCAATTATCCGCGCCTCTGAAATTGGAAGTTATCTTTATTGCCGCCGCGCCTGGCGCTATCGTAAATCTGGAGTTGAATCGGAGAATCAAGCCGAGATGACAGCCGGAACTGAACTTCATCACCAACACGGACGAAAGACCCTCTCTGCGCTTCTCTTGCGGACCTTTGGTATGATCTTGCTTCTGGCAGCCATGCTCGTGTTTGTGGCATTTTGTACGGCGCAATTATAGGAAAACAATGTCCAACTTATTAAATCGTCTTGGCTATTTGCAAACCCGTCGCGACCGAACGCCCAATCTTGATCTGGCGCGTGATCTTGTTGCGCGAAATGATATGGCCGGGATTCGCGAGATCGCCGAAAACATGTGGAACGACAATAAGAATATTCACGGCGACTGTATGAATGTAATGTATGAGATCGGCAGAATTGACCCGGATCTTATTGCGCCATATTCCGCTGATTTTATAAAATTCCTAAAAAGCAAATATCAAAACATGGTGCTCGGCGCGATCACCGCGCTCGCGGAAATCGCAAAGGTCAAACCCGAGTTTACCTTCCAACATTTGGACGACATCAAGAAAGTCAAAGAGACCAGTTCCGATATGACCCTGAATAAATCAATTTCCGCGCTGGCAAATACGTCAGCCGCGAATGTAGAATACAGCAATGTCATCTTTCCATATTTGCTGAATCATTTATCAACCTGTCGTTTCAAGGAAATTCCTGAACATGCCGAGCGGATATTACCTGCTGTAAACGAAGATAATCAATATGATTTCATCAAGACTTTGGAAAAAAGAATTGAAGAACTTTCTGGTTCGGATTTTACAAGGTTAAAGAAAATTATAAGAATAGCAGAAAAACTAAGTCTTAATTCCTAATTCCCGCAATGCTCTATCTTGCCCTCGCCCTCCTTATCTTTGCTCTCTTTTTCTTCCGCAAATCTTCTGCCCAGCGCAAAGAAGCCGGTTTGCCCGGCGGACGGATCATCTACACCGATACGCATGGATGGGGCAAAGTGGAGAAACCGCTCTACTACGCCGCAATGGATTTGACCGGCAAGCCCGATTATCTCGTCCAACAAAACGGTAAAATAATTCCTGTTGAAGTTAAATCCGGCCGCGCTCCAGATGCACCTTATGATTCGCATATTTTTCAACTCGCAGCGTATTGTCTGCTGGTTGAAAAAACCTACGACACACGTCCGCCGTATGGGATCATCCACTACGAGAATAAGGATTTTGCCATAGATTACACCCGTGAACTGGAAAATGCCCTGATCGATCTTCTTGTGGAAATGAAACGCGATGAACATAAAAAAAATGTCGCGCGCTCGCACGAACAAAATGCGCGTTGCGCCCGCTGCGGTTACAGGAATGTGTGTGATCAGAGTCTGGCGTGAACGCAGGTCGAAAGCCAAAAACCTTCATCCTTCATAATTCATCCTTTCATCTTATAATTGACTGACCATGTCTGAACCCTTTATACCTAAACGACCCGTTGTAACATCATATCCAAAAATGCCGCATGCCTTTGCGGAAGCGGAAGCCATGACCGCTTACTTAAAAGAAAAAGGCATTGAAGCGCCCTGCGGTTCTCTATACGATGAAGAACTTCGTAAGCGTGTAAAAAAAGGTGAATACGATATGCTGATTGCCGTCGGCGGTGATGGAAGCGTGCTGCGCGCAGGTCACCTTTGCGCTCCATGCAGCGTGCCGATCCTCGGTGTGAATCTTGGACGGCTGGGTTTTATGATCCAGGTTGATCGCAAAGATTGGCGCGAATACTTTGAAAGATTATTCAACGGTGAGGCGTGGATCGAAAACCGCATGATGCTGCGCGCAGAACATATCCGCGCTGGTGAAAGCCTCGGCAGTTCAATCGCGTTGAATGAAGTCGTCGTCGGGCGCGGACAATATCTGCGCCCCGTTTGGTTGACCGCCTCCGTGGATGACCGCCAGCTGACAAGTTACGTCGCTGATGGACTCATCGCATCCACTGCCACGGGTTCCACAGCGTATGCGCTCGCAGCAGGCGGACCCATCCTGCCGCCGGAGTTGCGAAATATTTTGCTTGTGCCAATTGCTCCGCACCTTTCTGTAGATCGCGCCGTGGTTTTATCGGAAGGTTCTTCGGTGAGCATTGTTGTCAAAAGTGAGAACGCCGTGCTCAGCGTGGACGGTCAACCGCCAATACCGCTAATGGAAGATGACCAGGTAAAAGTTACCGCCGCAGATGTCACCGCGCAATTTGTCCGCTTTGGAGACCCGGGTTATTTTTATCGCAATCTGACCGCGCACATGAATGAAAACTCTTTAGGATTTCCACGATGACAGAAACAGAAACCATATCCACTGCAACTTATTGTTATGTTCATCCTGATCGAGAAACGGGACTGCGCTGCAAAAGATGCGAAAAACCGATCTGCGCTTCCTGCGCAGAGCGCACGCCCACCGGTTATCTTTGCAAAGATTGCGTCCGCTCGCATCAGAAATCATTTGATACTTCTGAATGGTACGATTTTATCTTCGGGTTTTTGACCGCCGGCATCCTTTCAACGGTGGCGGCAGTCTTGATCATATTGATCAGCAGCATTGGTTTCATTGGCTGGTTTTTAGCGCTTTCAGCCGCTCCGATTGCAGGAACTACAATTTCCGAAGGCGTGCGTTTTGTCACCCGCCGCCATCGCTCACGTTCGTTATTTATCACGGTTGGCGCGGGTATGATACTTGGCGCATTGCCTGTTATGATATTTCAAATATTGAGTATGAATATTTTCGGGATCATCTTTCAAGTGGTTTATTTGATCATCGCTGTGCCGCTCGTTTATACACGTCTTTCTGGAATTCAATTATTTAAATAGCCTATGCTAACTGAACTGCACATTCAAAATTTCGCGATCATAGACAAGCTCGATCTGCGCTTTGACTCGGGATTGATCATCCTTACGGGTGAAACTGGCGCCGGCAAATCCATCATCCTCGACGCCGTTGTTATGCTTATCGGCGGGAAGGCTGATACAACCTTCGTGCGAACTGATTCAGACGCCGCGTTTGTCGAAGCGCTGTTCCAGCTCACAGGTCCAGAAAAAGAAGCGGTGCACTTCATCCTCAATCGCGAAGAATTAATGGATGATCCAAATTATGTGACACTCATGCGCGAAGTCCGCAAAGAGGGGCGCAGTGTGGCGCGCATCAACGGCCGCACGGTGAATGTTGGATTGTTGAAGGAGCTCGGCGCGTTGTTGATAGACATCCACGGGCAGGCGGAACATTTATCTTTGCTTGATCCGCGTGCGCATCTTGGCCTGCTCGATCGCTACGCGGAAGTGGGACTGCCCCTTGGCGACTACCGCCAGACATACCGCACGCTGTTGGATCTGCGCCGTGAATTGTCTGACCTCCGCAAAGCGCAATCGGATGCAGACCGCCGAATTGAAATACTCACCTATCAAGCCGAAGAAATTGAATCAGCAAGATTGAAAACCGGCGAAGATGAAGAGTTGCGCAAAGAGCGTGATCGTTTAGCCAACGCCGAATCGCTTGCGCAAAACGCGCAGGAAGCCTTGGCTGTATTGGATGAAGGTTCTCCTGAAACGCCCGCCGCAACGGACTTGATCGGTCAAGCCGCGCAAGCCCTGGCCACTTTGGCAAAAATTGACGAAGGCCAGGCGCAGATGGCAGAACAAGCCGAACTACTGCTTGAAACAATATCGGATGTCATCCACAGTTTGCGCGATTATCTCGAAGAGATCGAATTCAACCCCAAGCGTTTGGAAGATGTGGAGGAACGCCTGGATGTGATCCACACACTTACGCGCAAATATGGTGGGAATATTTCTGCGGTGATCGCGTACGGCACTGAGGCGCGCAAGCAGCTTGAGACGATCACTGGCGCCGCAGAACGCATCAACGAATTGGAAATGCAGGAAGCGAAATTATTGGAAAAACTAGCCAGACAAGGCGGCACACTTTCTGAAAAACGTAAATCAGCCGCGACAGAAATGGGCAAGGGCATCGAAGCAGAACTTAATGACCTGAAAATGCAATCTGCCCGATTTGGCGTGGATTTCCAAACCAAGCCAGATCTGAACGGTATTCCCATGACTGACGGCACACGCATCGCATTTGACCAGAATGGTTTTGACCGCGCCGAGTTTTTGATCGCACCGAATCCCGGCGAGGGACTCAAGCCGCTGGCGAAGATCGCCTCCGGCGGTGAGACCTCGCGTTTGATGCTTGGTTTAAAAAATGTAATGGCAAAAGCTGATGAAGTACCTTCGTTGATCTTCGATGAAATTGATCAGGGCATCGGCGGGCGGGTGGGCTTGGTGGTGGGGCATAAACTTTGGAATCTCTCGCGTACACATCAAGTCTTTTGTGTGACGCATCTTCCGCAACTTGCAGCTTTTGGCGACCAGCATTATCAGGTACAAAAAATTGTGGATAATGGTCGCACACTAACCCGCGTTGAAAATCTAAATGGAGAGGCTCGTCTGCTTGAACTCTCACAGATGTTGGGCGAAGTGGGCGAGGGAACTTTGCGTTCCGCGCATGAGTTAATGCAGGTTGCAAGACAGATCATAAAAGGGTGAGTTATCGGGTAGCTTGTCATCTGAAATAGGGCGGCCAATATATTAGAGTAAGTATTCTTCAGACGATGCGAACAATTTTAAAAGCATAAATAAAGCGGGCGCTATTCTCATAAATTACTAGTAAAATTCTACGTAAATCTACATTGACCATTCAGCCCTAAAAAGTAAAATATATAGAACTCAGGTGAGGGCGTTCCCAAGCGCCCTCCTTTGTTTAATATTGTTTCCCAAAGGAAATTATGCTCCTCAAACGCCTTCAACTCGGACTCATTCACGTTGCCGTGGCCATGACGCTCGTGCCGATCAACAGCACGCTCAACCGTGTCATGATCAAGGAGCTTTCGCTTTCAGCGACTCTCGTCGCCATTCTCGCGTCGCTCCCTTATCTCTTTGCTCCGATCCAGGTTGCCATCGGATCCTATTCAGACCGCCACCCCATTTTCGGATTGCGCCGCACACCCTATATTCTCGCGGGTTTAATTTTGTGCGTGCTCGGTGTGGTGATTTCTCCTCAAGTCGCATTTTTGATGGCGAATAATTTTCCGCTTGGATTGTTCGCAGGCATCTTCGCTTTTGGTCTATGGGGCATGGGCTACAACCTCTCTGCAGTTTCCTATCTTTCGCTTGCCTCCGAATTATCAGGCGAAAATGGGCGCGGCAAAACGATCGCCACCATGTGGTTCATGATGATCGTTTCCATTATCGCGACAGCCATCGGACTCAGCCGCATGGTGGATCCGTACACACCTGAAGCATTGATCCGCGCATTTGAAGTTGTAGCTGCTTCCGCCTTGACCCTGGGGCTGCTCGGTCTCATCAAATTGGAGCCGCGCTCAAAAAGTGTCGTGGATATGAGCACGCATTCCGAGACCTACTCTTTTAAACAAATGAGCGCCGCCATCACAACGAATCCAGTTGCCCGTACGTTCTTCATCTATCTTCTATTGTTGCTCGCCGCAATATTGGGCCAGGATGTTTTACTCGAACCGTTCGGCGCGGAAGCCTTTGGCATGACAGTGACTCAGACGACGCGCATCACATCCATTTGGGGCACGTTCGTGCTGATCGCGATTCTGATCGCGGGTGCGCTGGAAGGTCGTGTTGCAAAAAAGACCGTCGCGCAATTTGGAAACATCGGCGCGCTGGCAGGTTTTGTTGTGATCGTGGTCAGCGGTTTCACCCGTTCGACAAGCATCTTCTACAGCGGCGTGACCTTGCTTGGGATTGGTACAGGATTATCCACCGTTGCGAATCTTTCCTTAATGTTTGACTTCACCGTGCCAGGCATGGTGGGTTTGTATATCGGTGCTTGGGGATTCTCGAACGCTCTCTCGCGCTTGATAGGATCCATTCTCGGCGGGGTGGTGCGCGATGTGGTGAATCAGATCACAGGCGCGGCTTTGAGCGGCTATCTCGTGGTGTTCATTCTCGAAGCGTTGATGCTGCTCGCCGCAGCGATCATGCTGACAAAAATCAATATCGAAAACTTTCAAAGAAGTGTTGAAGAACCTTCCTTTGTCGAGAAGGTTGCTTTGGCGGCGGAATAAGTATGACCAACGAATGGCTTTCTTTAAGTGACGCGGCGAAAATATTGGGAGTGCATCCCAGCACTGTCAGGTTGTGGTCAGATAAAGGTGTGTTGCCCACGCATAAAACACAGGGCGGGCATCGCCGATACAAACGTAGTGAGATCTCTCTTTGGTCTGAAGCTAGCACGAAATCTCCTGAGATCAAAAATGAACACATGCTGCAGGAAGTGATCAAGAATGTCCGCATGCAAATTTCAGAGGGACGTTTGCAAGCCGAAGCCTGGTACAAAAAATTGGATGAAGACGCGCGCGCGCAATATCGACTGAGTTCGCATTCGCTCTTTCACGGGCTGATGAATTACCTCGCGTCGAATGGAGTCGCAGCCGATAGTGAAGCCTATGCCATCGGCTATGAATACGCGTCGCGCGCGCACCGCTATAGTTTAAGTTATGTAGACGCGGCGCGCGCATTTTTATTCTTTCGAAATACGTTGATCGAGTCTGTGATCAACGTGTATGGCAATGCCAATCTGCCGTCTGGAAAAACAGCAGAGATGTTCCATAAGATACACGCCTTCACCGATGATATTTTGATCAGCCTCTTGCAGACGTATGAGTCATTGGAAAATTCAAATCATTAAGTCAGTATAGCAGTGATGATTATTCATGCCTGAGCCTCGTCGTTCGAAACGTTTTTCCCCTTCGTCCTTCACAGAAAAACTGGTCCCTGTTTTTCTGCTCGTGCTCGTATTGGTTTTATTGGCGGTGCTTGTCATTATCGTTCTCTCGCTATTTGGCGCGACCCCATCAACATAATTTTTATAACCTGGAGACCTCATGAATTACATTCCGTATCTTTCCACTGTGATCGCTTTTGTTTTTGTCGTCGCTGTTTATAACCGTTATCGTCAGCGCGGCGGCATCCACTTGCTGCTTTGGGCAGTTGGTCTGTTCTTCTTCGGGCTTGGCACGCTCAGTGAGGTCATCCTCACCCTGACCTTCAATATTTTTGTTTTGAAAATTTGGTACCTGACAGGCGCGATGTTGACTGCCGCCTGGCTGGGGATGGGAACCGTTCACCTGCTCATTCGCAAGGGCAACGCGGCGCAGATCAGCACCTGGGTTTTGGCTGGAGTCTCAGCCCTCGCACTTTTCCTCGTTTTGACAGCGCCAGCTCTAAGCGGAAATTATGATGTTACTCATCCCGCGTCGGAGCAATATAAAGATTTTCTAACCCGCGGCGGTCTCACCATTTTTCTGACGATCGTGCTTAACATCTACGGCACTCTGACTCTGGTTGGCGGCGCAATTTATTCCGCCTTCCTTTTTTGGCGGAAGAAAATATTGGCGAACCGTATGTTCGGCAATATTTTGATCGCAGCTGGAGCCTTGTTCCCGGCAGTAGGCGGTAGTTTGTTAAAAGCCGGTCTGACGGATATGCTTTATCTCAGTGAGTTCGCGGGCGCGATTCTGATGTACATCGGTTTCGTGATGGCCACTTCAGGAAAATCTGAATTGCTCGAGTAAAATTTTTGCAGAATTTAGTTTCCCCGGCCCTGTCTTGATCTTTCAAGTAAGGGTTGGGGAAATTTTATTTAGAGAAGAATTGTCATATTTTCTTGCGCCAACAACTCCATCTGGTTTATACTTGCGCGCATGGCATTTCCAGAAAAAATTGGGCGTTACCAAATCAAAGACGAACTTGGCCGGGGTGGTATGGCTGTAGTTTATCAGGCGATCGACCCAAGTTTTGACCGTCAGGTTGCGATCAAGGTATTGCCGCGTGAGATGCTGCATGATCCGCAATTCCGTTCACGATTTGAGCGTGAGTTCAAAATTGTAGCTGCTTTGGAGCACCCGTCCATTGTGCCGGTCTATGATGTCGGCGAGGAAAATGGGCAGCCATATTATGTCATGCGCTATATGACCGGTGGCTCTCTAGCAAATCTGATCGATAAAGGCAAGGTTTCCCTACAGGATACAGCTCGCATTATTGAAAAAGTCGCGCTAGCCCTCTCTTATGCCCATAAGAAAGGTGTGATTCACCGCGACCTTAAGCCGGATAACATTCTATTTGATGGGAATGGAGATCCTTTCATTTCAGATTTTGGCGTTGCTAAATTGACAGAGAAATCTGCCGGGTTGACCGGGAACGGGATCGTTGGCACACCCGCATATATGAGCCCGGAACAGGCTAAGGGGAGCGAGTCTGACAGTCAAAGTGACATCTATAGTTTGGGCGTGATCGTCTATCAAATGTTGAGTGGTCAACAGCCATATCGCTCTGATACGCCCATGGGGGTGGTCATCAAGCATATTACCGATCCCATCCCGGATATTTTAAAAGCCAACCCAGATCTGCCAGCCGAAGTGGATTTTGTTATCAAGAACGCGTTAGCGAAAGATAAGACCAGACGCTACTTAACGACATTGGAATTAGCCAAGGCGTTAAATCTTGCGGCATTCGGAGTTGAAGGAAATATAATTTTAAATACGAATATCGGCCTGAACCTGACTGATCCTCAACAGTCTCGGGGAAGAATGGGATGGATGGCGGCAGGTATTGTGTTGATAATCATGGTGATTGGTTTCTTCCTGTTGCGTAATCAACTGTTCGTAATTGAACAACCACCGACCGCCACTTCTGCGCCCGCATTAATAACTGTATCCACTTTGACCAGCAGTCCGACATTGACCAGTGTTCCAACTTTGATTCCGTCAGCTACTTCATCTTTTGCGCCCTTTTGTTCCGAGAATATCACGAGCGCGGTTCCTTTCGTAAAAGAGACCGACTACTCCTGCAATAAGAAACGCCCTTATACAACGATCACCATACCCGAAGACGCGACTTTTGAAATTACCGACCCACTGGCTTTATGTGTATCTGAAGCCACCAGTAGAGGGAGGAAGGTAATATCCTGCTCAGGCCCGTCATTTCTTGTATTTGATCTAAAGGCGTGTGTGCCGGTAGTGATACCCAATTCTGACCTCGATAAATGTTCGCAGGGTGACAGCTTCGACTCTGCCAATCAATGCTGTATCGTTGCGCCGCCGCAAGGCGCAGGCTGTACTATTTTTGTGGTGAAACTAAAAGGGTGTTGATGATAGAACCGGGCGTTTCGCGCGCGGTTCTACTTTCCCGAAGCGCGGTGATAAAATAACTCAATGGGAATTCTTTATCTCGTCGCCACACCGATCGGAAATCTTGAAGATATATCGCAGCGTGCCTTGCGAATCCTGCGCGAAGCAGTTTTGATCGCCGCCGAGGATACGCGTCATACCGGAACATTGCTCAAACACTTTGAGATAAAAAGTCCACTCACCAGTTATTTTGAACACAATAAAATAAAAAAGCTGGATCTCATTCTTGAGACTCTTTCAAAAGGCGATGTGGCTTTGGTTTCGGATGCGGGCACGCCGGCCATCAATGACCCTGGTTATGAATTAGTCAAAGCCGCTCTCGCTTCAGGCTTTGACGTTCGGCCTGTTCCTGGTCCTTCGGCACCCATCGCCGCCTTGACAGTCTCGGGACTGCCCACGGATTCATTTCTGTATCTTGGATATCTTCCCAATAAATCAACAGACCGCCGCAAAGCCATAAGCCAGGTTTCCAGCCTGGCCTACACCCTCATTTTTTTAGAATCCCCTCACCGCGTTGTTGACTCTCTTGAAGATATCCTCTCCGTTCTAGGTGACCGTCAGATCTGCGTCGCTAGAGAAATGACTAAGTTCTTCGAAGAATTCTGGCGTGGACCTGTCAGCGGCGCTGTTGCATATTTTAAATCCAAAGAACCGCGCGGCGAATTTACATTTGTCATCGAAGGGCAGAAGACCGAAAGCCGTGACCGCTGGATGGAAAAAGATTTATTGACCGCGATCAAAAAAGAATTACAAGCGGGAAAATCTGCAAAAGAGATTTCCGCTGAATTAGCTGAACGAAGCGGCTGGAATAAAAAAGAAGTTTATGCGTTGATCAATCAAAATAAATAGGAGCAAAACATGGCAGGCTTAAAGAAAACCGAAGAAAAGAAAGATGAAAAGAAGGATGAAAAAGTAATTCCAAAAGATAATCTTGTTGTGAGCAAGCACTCGGTCAAGATCGGCGGCAAGATCATTAAGTACACTGTCACAACTGGCACGATGGTGATGAAGGAAGAAGTCTATGAGAAGGAGGGTGAGGTTGAAAAGCCGCGCGCGCAGATTTTCTTTATCGCCTACACAAAAGACAGCGTGAAAGATAAATCCAAACGCCCCGTCACTTTCTCATTCAATGGCGGACCAGGCTCTTCGTCTGTGTGGCTGCATATTGGTGTATTGGGACCGCGCCGCGCAGTGCTCACAGATGACGGCGAAATGCCTCCGCCTCCATTCAAGTTGACCGATAATCAATATTCCATTCTCGATGAAACTGACCTTGTTTTCATCGACCCGATGAGCACCGGTTTCAGCCGCCCTGTCGAAGGTGAAAGATCTGCCGAATGGCATACCTTTTCAAAAGATATCGCGTCTGTTGGCGATTTTATCCGTTTGTATACCACGCGTTACAACCGCTGGCTTTCGCCAAAATTCCTGGCCGGCGAATCCTATGGGACTACACGCTCGGCCGGTCTTTCAGGATATTTACAGAATCGTCACGGCATGTTGTTGAATGGGCTGATCCTCATCTCTGCCGTGCTTGATTTCGCCACCATTGATTTCAACCTCAACAATGATCTGCCATATATTCTCTTCCTGCCGGCTTATGCAGCCACAGCCTGGTATCACGGCAAGTTAAATTTCAAAGCGCCTTTGGAAACCGTCATCAAGGAAGCCGGGGAATTTGCGATGGGCGAATACGCTTCCGCGTTACTTAAAGGCGCATCGCTCACGACTGAAGAACGCGCCAATATTGTCGAAAAACTTTCACGCTACACCGGCATCTCACAGGACTTTATTGAACGCTCAAATCTTCGCATCCTTGACAGGCATTATTTCAAGGAGCTTTTGCGTGAGCGAGGAAAAACCATCGGCCGTTTAGACAGCCGCTACACCGGCATCGATCGCAGCGGAGTTACTGAATCTTATGAATACGATCCACTCTTTGCTCAAGTTTCAGGCCCGTACACGGCGGCATTCAATGATTACATCCGCACCGAGTTGAAATTTGAAACAGACCAACCGTATGAGATTCTCAGCGATAAAGTTTGGATGAATTGGTCGTATGAATATTTCCAAAATCAATATGTCAATGTCGCCGAAACTTTGCGCCAATCCATGACCTTTAACAAGTATCTGAAAATATTTGTCGCCAACGGTTACTTCGATCTCGGCACGCCCTACTTCGCCACTGAATACACCTTCGATCATCTCGGTCTCGACGAATCTTTGCGCGGCAATATCCGCATGGCGTATTACAACGCGGGTCACATGATGTATGTTCACATGCCATCACTCAAAGAAATGAAAAAGGATCTGGCGAAATTCATCAAGGACGCGAGTTAATGAATTTAGACGATCTTGGCCTCTTCAAAAAAATTGATACAAAAAATATGCTTGCTGAAATTGACGGGCTTCCCGATCAACTTCAGCAGGCATGGGAATTGGGGCAGACTCTGCCGCTATCTGATTATGTTGACATCCAAAACATCATCATCGCGGCGATGGGAGATTCAGCGATCGCGGCGGAACTGGCGGCTGTTTCTGTTTTCTCAAGCATTCAACTCCCCGTGACAGTGCATCGCGGCTATGGTCTGCCTGCTTATGCAAACGGCGGACAAACCTTGGTCATCTGCATTTCACACTCTGGCAATTCCGAAGAAGTATTGGACTCGTTTGAATCCGCGCAAAAAAATAAATGCAGTCTGATGTCCATTTCCACGGGCGGGGAACTTGCCAAACGCTCCACTGAAAAAAATATCCCAGCGTGGATATTTGACAATCACGGTGTAGTGGATACAGCCGCAGTCGCCTATCCATTTGGGTTACTGCTTGCACTCTTCTTCCGCCTAGGATTTCTTCCAGACCCCGCCAATGAGATAGCCGAAGCCGTCAACATGATGAAGCGCTCGCAGCAACACATCGTTGCAGATGTGGTCGCGGCGAAGAATCCTGCCAAGCGATATGCCGGTCAACTGGTGGGTCGCTGGGTTACTTTTGTTGCAACAGAAAATCTTGCCCCCGTTGCCAGAAGGTGGAAAACACAGATCAATCAACTTGCCAAAGCGGGCGCAAATTTTGAGATCATCCCCGAAGCCACGCACAATACTTTGATCGCCACGATCAACCCGAATCAAACACTCAACGCCCACACGATGACTCTTTTTATGCGTGCGCCGAGTGACCATCCGCGCAACAGATTGCGTTCAGACTTGATGCGTCAGGCTTTTATGATCGAAGCCTTAAACACAGATGTGATCGACGCGCGCGGCGAATCAATCATTGCTCATTTGTGGACGTTAATTATTTTTGGTGATTATATGGCTTACTATCTCGCCATGGCGTACGGTGCTGACCCCTCTGAAGAAGATGCGTTTGTGAATTTGAAAAGATCGTTAGTGTAAATATTACGCAAACTGTTCCAAGTTGACCGCAACCAACGGAAGCGCTTCGTCCACGAATTTTTCGAGGGCGGGGCGCTTTTTTGTGTGACTGTATAGAGATGCAAGTCCGTAGATTGCCCAGGTGGCAACCGTAGCGGGGATGTCGGTGGAGATCTTGGACTTTGTTTGCTTCAGCCAGTAGGATAACAAATCGAAAATCATTGTCTTGATCGTTCCCTCTACAAGGGATTCGAACTGCTGATGCGGCTGGGCGCAGCCCGTGTGAATGTTGGAGAGGAACTCACACACGGCAAGGATCAAGTTTCGCAAATTATCGGGGGTGTAATGACAGGCGTTTAACGTCCGCTTTTCAATTTCCTGTTTGAACATCTGACTGATCGAATAATCGAGCAAGGCATATTTATCGGGGAAGTGCGCGTAAAACGTGGCACGGTTGATCTCAGCTTTATCGGTCACATCCTGCACGGAGATGGTTTCGAATCCTTTTTCAGCGAGCAAATCTCCAAAGGATCGCAGGATCAGCCTTCGGGTCCGTTTGACGCGCGGGTCGAGTTTTTCTTCTTCTCTTGGGTTAGACAACATATTCGCTCCAGTGTTGCTTAGTCAACAAAATCCATTGTTTGATGGTTGATCTGAAAGGGTAAGGGGGGGAAATTAGACAACATCTGTTGTTTAGAACACAACTGTATAATATCAAATAACTCAAGGAGAGTCAAGATGAACGTAACAATTATTGGATCTGGAAATATGGGACGCGGTATCGGAACCCGCGCCGCGACTGGCGGACATTCGGTCATATTTGTGGATGCAAATCCTGAAGTGGCGGAGAAGACAGCTTCAGATGTGAAGGCTTTCGCTAAAAATGGAGCGAAGGTTTCAACCGCAAGCCTCGGCGATGCGGTGCTCGGTGATGTGGTTGTGCTTGCCGTCTGGTACGGCACGAATATCGAGATCGCAAAGAAACTCGGTACGAAACTCGCGGGCAAAGTCGTCGTGGATATTGCCAACCCGTTGAACTCCACCTACGACGGTCTTGTCACTGCGGCAGATTCATCTTCTGCTGAAGATTTGGCGAAGGCGATCACTCCCGGCGCGAAAGTGGTCAAGGCTTTCAACACCACCTATGCCGGCACGCTCCTCGCTGGAGAAGTAGCCGGTCAGAAACTGGATGTCTTTATCGCCGGCGATGATGCCGAGGCAAAGGATAAGGTCGCCCAAATCGTGACGGATGGCGGAATGCGCGCCATTGACACAGGTCCATTAAGCCGTGCCCGTCAGATCGAAGGGATGCAGTTATTACATATTGTCACGCAGGGAACACTGGGCACCAATTGGGGCAGTGCAGTAAAAATACTTGGATAATCCATTTTAGAGAGGAGGTTTTATGTTAGCGGTAAATGATACAACATTGGAACTTAACGCAGATTTCAAAAAGTTAGCCAGCGATGAACAGGTCGCACAGATCGCCAAAACGCTCGAAGCAAACGGTATGAAAACTGTGGTTGTTGAGAATGGCGAAGAAGCCAAAAAGTTCGTTCTTGATATGGTGCCTCAGGGCGTGGAGATCTATGTCGGTCAATCTCAAACGCTTGAAAAACTTGGTTTGCCGGCTGAGTTCGATAAGTCTGGCCGCTATGACGCGATACGTCCCAAAGTGTTTGCATTGGACCGCAAGACTCAGGGCGATGAGATCCGCAAACTGCGCGCCAGCCCTGATTACTTCATTGGCAGTGTGCAAGCCATCACCGAAACAGGACAGGTATTAATCTCCTCATTTGGGGGGAGTCAATTAAGCGCTTATGCATATGGTTCGGCGAAGGTGATCTGGGTAGTTGGCACACAAAAGCTTGTCAAGGATCTTGACGAAGGTCTGCGCCGCATCGAAGAATATTGTCTTCCTTCGGAGGATACACGTTTACTGACGGCTTTTGGAATACACAGCGCAAATGCGAAAACCCTGATCGTCAATCGTGAAGTAGTTCCCGGTCGTATTACGATCGTGTTAGTCAAGGAAGAGATCGGTATCTAAAATGATCCCGTCCTAACGAAAAATAAATCAGGTTGATGTAGTCGTATGGACTGCATCAACCCCGTTTGTTTTGATTAATTGCAAAAAATATTTACCAAATAAGAGCTATTATTGGAACCCGTATGACCAAATCTTTCTCAAACCATGAACGCCCATTTGAAATCGGGATATATAACTTTGTAGACTCCGGCGCAAATCCGATTACAGGCGAAAAGAAAGACCCCGCTGAAACCATGCGGAACCTGATGGAAACTATTGAGCTTGCCGACCAAACCGGCTTGGATATGTTTGCCATTGGAGAACATCACCGGGAGGAATATCTGGCATCGGCTCCTGTTGTCATTTTAGGCGCGGCTGCGGCACGCACAAAAAATATTCGTTTATCGACAGCCGTCACGGTTCTGAGTTCTGATGATCCTGTGCGCGTCTTCCAAAATTTCGCCACACTGGATCTGCTCTCAAATGGCCGCGCCGAGATCATGGCGGGGCGAGGTTCATTTATCGAATCGTTTCCGCTCTTTGGTTATGATTTGCATGATTACGATGGTCTATTCGATGAGAAATTAAAATTGTTGACTGAATTGCGTGAAGCTGAAAAGATCACCTGGTCAGGTAAGTTCCGTGCGCCGCTGGATAACCTTGGTGTGTATCCGCGCCCGGTGCAGGAAAAACTTCCCATTTGGGTGGCAGTTGGCGGCACGCCCGAGTCGGCTGTCCGCGCGGCATCCATGGAATTGCCGATGGCGCTTGCCATTATCGGCGGCATGCCCGAGCGGTTTGCGCCGTTCTTTGATCTGTATCGTAGAGCATCCACGCAATACGGTTTTGATCCAACACAAATTCCGCTCAGCATCAATTCACACGGGTTTATCGCGGATGATGCGCAAGAGGCGGTTGATGCTTATTATCCCGCCCAAACCGCGATGATGAACAAGATCGGGCGCGAGCGTGGTTGGACGCCTGCGACGCGTGCTCAACTAGAATCTCAACGTCTGCTGCGCGGTTCTGATTTTGTCGGCACGCCAGATGAGATCATTGAAAAAATATTGTTCCAACATGAAATATTCAATCATCAGCGCTTTATGATGTACATGGGCAACAACTCAATTGAACACAACAAGATGCTGCATGCCATTGAGTTATTCGGAACAAAAGTTGCGCCTGTGGTACGCAAGGAAATTGCCAGCCGCAACGCATCTGCAGGATGATATATCATTCGTGTTTCTGTTCATTAGTTTTATAGGTTGATCAAAGTGACGGCCATGGAAAACAAGTGGAAAGAAATTGATTTAATAACTGATGTTACGCACTGAGTGCGATAAAAACCGTGTAAGATTTGAGCATGAACAAAGAATATTTAGAATTGTACACAGATTATTTGCTCAGCACCTTTGGACATGCAACGGCGACCGGTTTTTCGGCGATGGTCAGCGGACAAGTAAGCCATGATCAGATTACTCGCTTTCTGTCCGACGATGAGTACACCTCGAAAGACTTATGGCTGGAAGTCAAGACCACGGTACGGAAGGTGGAACGGGAAGACGCGGTCCTGATTTTTGACGATACCGTGCAAGAAAAGCCATACACGGACGAGAATGAGTTAATGTGCTGGCATTATGATCATAGCAAATGTCGGGCTGTGCAAGGCTTCAATCTGCTCAACTGTCTGACCATGTGGAAGATAAATCTATTCCAGTGTCATTTGAACTAATCAAGAAGCCTGTCGAGTACAGCGACCTCAAAACGCGCAAGCGCAAACGAGCCAGTCTGGTGACAAAAAACGAGTTGATGAGAGCGATGCTTGATGTTTGCATGAAAAACAAGTTGTTGTTTCGCTTTGTTTTGTTCGATACTTCGTGTGCGCACTGAAAACCAATCGTTTGGTGGCTGTGAGCGAAGAAGATTATCAGTCCAACTGCTTTATTCCGATTGACGAACTGTCCTGGCAAGAAGAGACGCTATTTATGGGCTGGCTCAAAGACGTGCCATTTCCTGTATTGTTTGTGCGAAAGGTCTTTACCAATAAAGACGGTAGCACGGGAATTCTTTATCTGGCTTGCAGTGATACAACGGTCACGCGGAAACTAATTCTAGCGACCTACCAAAAACGGTGGCCGGTAGAATTCTTCCATAAATCACTCAAACAAAATGCCGCTTTAGGCAAAGCGCCCGTGCGCCGGGTTGTAACACAGAACAATCATGTCTTCGCTGTCCTTTATGCAACTTTCAAGTTGGAGTGCTTGAAAATCAAACGGCATCTCAATCATTTTGCTTTGCGGGCACATTTATATCTCAAGGCGACCCGTATGGCTTTTGACGAACTGCAAGCCCTCAAGGCTGCGTAACATCAGTTAATAAATTATCTTTAGATTAGGAGCGCATCATGAGTATTTTACAAAATGCAACAGCCAAAACTGATTTTTCGATTCATCCCGCCACGTTGATTGGTCATGTCTCATTGACAGTTGCCAGTCTGGAGAATCAGATCGTGTTCTATCAACAGGTGTTGGGATTCAAACTCCACTGGCGCGAGGGTAACAAAGCTGGACTCGGCGCAGGCGGCGCGGACTTACTCCTTCTATCTGAAGAACCCAACCTAAAAAAATATCGTGGCGTGACGGGACTGTATCACTTTGCTATTTGGTTTCCCAGCCGTCGTGAATTGGCGCGGGCGGTGGCTCGTTTAGGTGAGTTGAGATATCGTAATTATCCAACCGATCACGTGATGACCAAGACCACCTATCTTGACGACCCCGAAGGTAACGGCATTGAATTGTATTGTGAGTCGCCTGAAGACGGAAGGTTCGTTATCGAAAACAATGATTTTGTCACCCGCCGCGCCGACGGCTCATTAAGCAGTGGACGCGAATCTTTGGATGTGCAAGCCCTGTTCAGCCATCTCAAGAAAGATGACAAATTGGATGTGCCGCTTCCGCCCGAAACACGCCTGGGACATATCCACTTGCACGTGCGTGATGTCCAGGAAGCAGTGGATTTTTATCACGGCATCATCGGTTTCGATGTGATGGGAAATTCATCCACATTCAAAGCTGCGTTCATCTCCGCGGGTGGATATCATCATCATTTGGGGTTGAATGCCTGGCAGGGCGAAGGTGCGCCGCCTCCGCCGGCCGACGCGGTTGGGTTGCGTCACTTCACGATCGATTTCACAAATCAACAAGCTTTGGATGAAGTGGTCAAGCGCATTGACGATGCAGGCATCCCCTCCAACAAAACTGACAACGGCTTATTGGTCTACGATCCGTCACAAAACGGTGTGGTATTGAGAACTGTCTAAAAAGATTAACACAGATTAGCGGGCTATAAAATCCCGATGATCATCAAAAACGTCTCGCTATCAAGTGGGGCGTTTTTGTTTGGCATAGAGAAAGCAGGGATATATCGCGTTATAATTCCAAGCATAAATCCAAAATATAAAATCGGAAATGAAATCATGCATATCCTTGTAACCAACGATGATGGCGTCCAGGCGCCCGGACTTTTAGCTCTCGCGCAGGAAATGCGCAAACTCGGCCAGGTGACCGTCTTCGCACCCGATAAGAACTGGTCTGCTTCCGGACATGTCAAGACGATGGATCGTCCATTGCGCGTGAAGGAAGTTTTGCTTGCGGATGGAACCAGCGCGTTCGCTTCCGATGGCGCACCGTCAGACTGTGTGGCTCTGCCGTTGCTTGGCCTAATAGAAGAACAAATAGATCTGGTCGTTTCAGGTATCAACCCGAACGCCAATCTCGGACATGACGTCACATATTCGGGAACTGTCACCGCCGCGATGGAAGCAGTAATTGCGGGTGTGAAGGGAATCGCGGTTTCGCTTGATTCACCTGATGGATACAAAGGTATATTGGATTATTCGTGCGCGGCTTCGGTGGCTCGCTGCGTGGCTGAAAAAGTCATCGCCGATGGTTTGCCTGAAGGAGTGGTGATGAATGTCAATGTTCCTTATCTGAAAGAGAATGAACTAAAAGGCTATATGATCACCCGTCAGGGATTGCGCGTCTATCGCGATGCTCTCGATGAACGTATTGACCCGCGCGGCAAGCCTTATTTCTGGATCGGCGGCGAAGCCCCTACCGGCGTGGATGAACCCGGCACAGACTTTGGCGCGTTGCGCGCCGGATATGTGTCCATCACGCCGCTGCAATTGGATCTGACTCATTACAAGGCGATGGATGTTTTGAAGAAGTGGAAATTTTAAGAACAAGCCGTGGGCAATAATCCACGCTTACAAGGAGCACCATGAATTTCCTTAAAAAATTATTTGGCGGTCTCTCTGCCAAACCAGAAAAACGATATTACATCTTTTCCATTAAATGCCTGCGCTGCGCAGAAATTATTGAAGGCCGCGTAGATCTCGACAATGACCTGAGTGTCGATTATGAAGATGGCGGTGATGTCTTTTACGCCCGCAAGGGATTAATGGGAAATGGCAGGTGTTTCCAGCGCATGGAAGTGGAATTGAAATTTTCATCCAGCCGTGAGTTGATCGAAAAGCAAATTACCGGCGGAGAATTTATTTAACATGATTGAGCTGATCGCTGCTGAATATTGGAACACCTTCCTTGCAAGCCTGTCGCCCCTTTCACTTTATTATGGCAAGCCTTATATTCTTGAAAGATTTGGCGATACTCTGCAACTTGCGGATGAGCTCGGCCAGCTTGTTGTGAGAGGGGTCAAAACAGGTACAAGTTCCGCGTTATGGAGTTGGGAATCGGAAGGGGCACTTATTCCCCAGCCCGGTTTAATCTCAATTATTCTCAATGGAAAAGATCAGCCCATCTGCATCATTGAAACAACAGAGGTTTACATTTGCCGTTTTAATTCCGTAGATGAAGAATTTGCGCGCTCTGAGGGGGAAGGAAATCTATCCCTGGCCTATTGGCGCAGATCTCACAAACATTTTTTTTCACGTATACTCCCCCAGATTGGAAAAGAATTCACTGAAGAAATGCCTCTCGTATGCGAACGGTTCCGCATCATATACAAATAATGCGCCGCGTATTATTTTTTTTACTTGCGCTTCTTGCCATCTTTCTTCTTGTTCAAGCCGCGTTTTCCCTGCAATGGCCCATCACACACGATGAAGCTCCCCTCCTCTATGAAACCTTCCTCATGCACGATCAAGGCCGCGTTCCCTATCGAGACATTTTTGATTTTCAAATGCCGGGTAGTTTTGCAGCTTATTCCGCGCTCGGTTTGTTGAGCGGCTTCAGTGCCTTTCGTATTCGAATTCTTGACCTCATTCTCCTTTCCACTCTGCTCTCCGTCACATTTTTTCTGATGCGTCGTTTTGGCAGTCCCGCCGCCTTCGCCGCCGCGCTGCTCTTTGGCCTGAAATATTTGCAGGGCGGACCGTCCATGTCGTTGCAGCGCGAATATATTTTGCTTATTTTTATCGCGCTTGCGGTTTGGGTAACTTTGCTTGATGACCAGCTGACTTTCAGACGCCGCTTACTCATTGGATTATTATTCGGCCTGGCGGCTGTGATCAAACCTCATGCCGCGATCGGACTCCTCCCCATCCTGCTATTTGACATCACGGATATTTTTAAACGCCTCAAGTTGACTCGTCTCAAGGCCGCCGCTGACAGCATCCTGCCCACCACGGCTGGCTTCTTAATTCCAGTATTGATCATGATCGCATGGCTGGGATTTGCGGGCGCATTGGCACCCTTCCTCGGAATCGCTGTAAACTACTGGCCGCTATATTCGCAGATCAATGGTCAAATGGAGATCACTCTTCCAGCGCAGCGAATGTTTTTTTTGCTCGATCAGGTTTGGCGTCTGGGTGGGAACGGGTTTTGGTTAATTCCAGCCATGATCGGGATCTTTCTAAATCAAAATAGACGCACCTATTTGCTAGTCAGCCTCGCTTTGAGTTACGCGATCTATCCCGCCTTATCAGGCCAATTCTTTCCATACCATTACATCCCGTTCATTTATTTTATTATTCTTTTAGGGTCATTATCCATCTCGAACATTGATCTTCAATCGTTGACATTTAAATCATTACTTATTCAGCTTACATCTTTTATCTTTCTTTGCACACTCATTCGCCCTTCATCAACTTTCATCCGTCAGATCGAAGGGAGATCCATTGCCACCTCTACAGATCGATCTGTTGAGATCACGCGATTCCTTCAAAAGAATTTGGAGAAAGGTGACACTGTTCAGCCGTTGGACTGGACGGGCGGGGCGTTGCTTGCGATGCTTGAGACTCGCGCACACATCGCTACGCCTTATGTTTTTGATTTTTATTTCTACCATCATGTTTCGACATCATACATAAAGTTCCTGCGCGCGGATTTTATAAACGACCTGCAGGCCAGCCCCCCGCGTTTCATCATTGAAGTCACTGCGATAGATAAGCCCTGGATCTCAGGTGCCGACACCTCGCGTGAGTTTCCCGAACTACGAGAATTCTTGAATGAAAATTATTCCGTTACAATTCAAAAAGATGATTACATGATTTACGAGCGGCATTAGTCGATTGACGTTCACGGTCTGTCCCATTCTATGAAAAACCTGCACCGCCTTACTATTTTATATCTCACTTTGCCATTCATTATTTTTTGCATGGGCTGGCTGCGATTGTCCGTTGCCATTCCGCTTGTGGCTGTTATTCTTTGGGCGGTATGGCAATTACTTAAACAAAGATCTGCCGATTGGTCAGCGCTTCATTTTTCGTGGTCCACTTTTTACTTGTTACTCATTACCGGTCTCTGGGTTTTCCTCTCCGGCGTCGGCGGATACGCCTTCCAGAACTGGGATCATCACTGGCGCAATGCAGTTTTGCGCGATCTCATAAATTATGACTGGCCTGTCGTATATTCAGCTCCTGAACAAGGCCCGATAAAAATACTGGTCTATTATGTGGGCTATTGGCTTCCGTCAGCTTTAGCAGGAAAATTGTTCGGGTGGAAATTTGCCAACTTCATTCTTTTTCTGTGGACGTGGCTTGGAGTTGTTCTGGTTATAGTACAGCTTGGCTTCAAACAAAAAACATCCGCACTCAAAGCGACTCTTTTCCTCATCTTCTTCAGCGGTATGGATGCGCTAGGTTCGCTCCTTTTTGCCAAGGATTATCCAACGCTCTGGCCCCCCGTTCAGCATCTTGAAATTTGGGCTGGAAGTTTGCAATACTCTGCGTTCACCACGCAATTATTCTGGGTATTCAATCAAGCAGTTCCTGCGTGGTTATGTATTGTGGTCATTCTGGATTTAGACAGCAAGCTCTCCGAAAAGCCGGGACAAACGCTCGAAATTACTCAAAAGATATTCATTTGGTCGCTGTGTTTTTTCTTCGCCCCGCTCGCATCCATCGGCTTATTTCCTTATTTGCTTATTGAATTTGTTAAAGGAATTAATTTTAAAAACCCATTAAAAAGTATTCGGCTTGATTTTTTTTTCGCAAGCGTGATCATTGTTATTTTTTCCTACCTATTCTTTTCATCCAACACCGCCGCGCAGGAGCGTGGATTTCAACTTCTGGCTATCAAGGATTTCAGCGCATTCTTTCTCTTCGAAGGTGGCTTTCTGTGGCTATTGCTGGCGCCGCTCAAATGGCGTGACCCGCGCTGGATCGTGACTGGTATCCTTCTTTTTATCATGCCTTTCATTCAACTCGGGAGCGACCGTGACTTTGTCATGCGGGCCTCCATCGCGCCGTTGTTTTATCTTTTGCTGATGGCAGGCGAAGTTGTTTTTCAAAACAAATCCCCGCGTCTATTGCGTTATATATTACTCACATTACTTATCATTGGCGCACTGACTCCACTTTATGAGATCAACCGTTCCATCTATCGGACATATCAATATTATTTTTTGACTGGTGACAACCAGCGCATACAACCAAACTCCGAGCCGTTGACTCATCTTGCGCAGGGAGTTGCGCCGGAATTTGAACATCCGAATGCCTTGATCGCGGATGACATTCAGACGCTAAAATTCATGGATGATAAAATCTCAAAGAATTTTATTGCCAATGTTCGGCAATCGTTGTATTATCGTTATCTAGCGCCACGTTAAGTTTGGAGAATCCATGCCACAGTTTACGACCCCGCCTAATGCTCAAGTCTTTTACTCCCAAGTCTGGGAGCTCGTCCGCCAGATCCCGCGCGGAAAAGTTGCCACGTACGGTCAGATCGCAAAGTTGCTCCCGCCGCCGAATGGCGTGGAGATCGAAACCTACGTCGCGTTTGGCCCGCTCTGGGTGGGCGGCGCAATGTCAGCATGCCCTGATGATGTACCCTGGCAGCGTGTGATCAACTCAAAAGGCGAGATCAGCGAACGGGATGGCGCTGGTGCGCGCCGTCAGCGCCTCATGCTCGAACAGGAAGGCGTGGTGTTTGGCGAGAGAGGCCGCATTTATCTGAAACAATATGGCTGGAGCGGCAGGAACGAAGAGCTTTCTCCCAAACAACATGATCTGTTTTAGAGAAGCGGATTGATGTCTATAAATAACCATTGGATTTGTTTTTTATGAGTCGAATACTTGTGGTAGGCGGGGCGTCATCCGATATTTTGCATTTGCGGGGAGACCGAGTCTTGTCAGCAGGAGGGGCAGGTATGTACACTGCGATGGCGATTCATCGCTGTGGGGGTCAGGTCTCTCTTTTTTCGCCGTGTCCAAATCCCATGCCTGATATTCTTTTGCCCGTCGACGGACGATTACACGAATGGCTTGGCCCCGTCGTTGCGCCCGAGCAACTTCCGCATTTTGAAATTTCATATCAGGGTGGCGCTACTGAATATATAAAAGCCTTCTTTGGTGCCGAGTCGATCCTCAAGCCTGAGATGCTTCCAAACGACCTATCCATTTATGATTGCGTGCATGTCATTCCACTGGGCGATGCTCAAAAACAATTAACTTTTATCGATGCCTGCCGTAAGCGTGGTGCTCAAAAGATCTCGGCGGGGACATATCTCGCCAGCGTTCGTGACGCTCCGCGCCATGTGCGCGCCATCATGCAGCAGACCGATCTGTTCTTCATGAATCAAAGTGAAGCAGTTGGCTTGTTTGGTTCACTGGATTTGGCAAAAACTGATGCAGGAAAAATTTTATTCATAACTCTTGGCGCGGACGGTGCCTGTGTCATTCAAGGTGATCTTGCCACACGTATTCGCGCGGTTTCATCCATCGAGCTTGATCCAACCGGCGCAGGTGATACATTTTGCGGCTCAACACTGGCCTATCTCACGCAGGATGAACATCCCATCATGGCTGCACAGCACGCCATGCCTCTCGCCGCGCAGATGATCGAGCACGTCGGTCCCGCTGCGCTTTTATTTGACAGATCTGCTCCTGTCGTTCCGTCCGATGAGCGAGTCCAGGTCAATGATGAGCAGGTGCGAAAAATATCGCAAATGGTTTCAACCCTTCAGGAAGCTTCACCATATAATTTCATCAGCCCTGAACTTCCACCGTTGGATCATCCGCAAGCGCTGGATTATTTTTTCGCGGTTACGCTGCAGCAATTCAGTTTTTGGTCCGAGAAAAATAATCGCTATCACCAGCCGCTCATTGCTCCGCTTGGCGGAGTCCAGCAAAAGGGAGCTTTTTATTTGTTTGATGCATACAGGCGGCGGCTTGAGATCGATGCGGATTTTTGTTCCCCAGCGCGTCAGGCCAATTTAGATCGCGAAGAATTGCTGGAAGTCTTCCGTTCTGATGATGGACGTGACCCGTTACCGGCGTTGGATTTGCATCTTGAGATGGCTCAGGCATATGGACGAGACATGCTTGCGTTTCAATTCACACCGATGGTTATTTTGCAAAGAGCGCGGGCATCCGCTTCTCCCTTGCGGGCGTTCATCACAATGCTTGACCAGATTGGCGGATACAAAGAAGATCCCTTGCGCAAGAAAAGCAGTTTGCTCGCGTTGATCCTGAATCAGCGTCCTGAATCATTTTTATCATTTGGGAACAATGAACAGGTCGAGCCTGTGATCGACTATCATCTGATGCGCTCCTGCCTGCGCATTGGCTTGATCGATGTTCTAGATGAAGGATTGAAAACAAAGTTGATCGATCGCTGTATTATTTCCTCGGAAAGGGAATGGGCTGTTCGCTACGCTGCTTATCGCGCAATTGAGCAGGTGGTTTCTCTTTCAGGGAAAACCACCGGCGCAGTGGACTGGTTCTTCTTCGGCGCGCGCAAACGCTGCCCCGAAATGACGGAACCTGAATGTCATTTATGTCAGGTCGATTCGCTCTGCGCTCATCGCAAGGAAATGTTCCAGCCGGTGCTGCGCACAACATTTTATTGAAATCAATCTGAAATCATAACTCACCATTCGCTGAAATGGATTTGACTTTTTTCAATTTTCGGCCAGTCGCGTGTAAACGGCGGCGGATAGACCAAGCAATTCTAGGATACGTGTTTGTAAAGTTGACAAGGGCGTGATATGGCGAATGGTTTGGTCTGGCAAATGCACAATGGTCAGAGTAACATCATCGAATGTTTTTAACAGC
>JAPLGS010000080.1 GCA_026390015.1 Chloroflexota bacterium
CCCGCTTCACAAATTTATGGACACCGAATTGTGGATCAACTTCACAAAGCATGTGGAGGTGATCGGGCATTACTTCAAGTTCGATGATTTCACATTCCAGATCATCAGCGACTTGCTGAATGATTTCCTTCAATCGAATCTCTATGCCGTTCACAAGTACCTTGCGGCGATACTTCGGACAAAAACAACATGGTACTTACAGGAGTAGAAAATATGACGATTGCTTTTATAAGTTTGTGCGCTCATAACAACTAGTATACAGCTAATCGATGTATACTACAAGCAAAACCGTTCCTTACATCTCCACTGCTAAAGCAGGGAGCTTTACGGAACATTTGGTAAAGAACAGATTCAAGAATTGGCTTGCGATTTTATTGCGCGAAAACCGATAGGATTTCAAATATCCACTTGACTGCAAGTAGTGTATAGACTGACTCAGAATGGGGATTCGTTGCAACGGCGCACGCGAAGCGGGGGTGGAATTTGGTCTGGATACGCGTAAAACCTTTACTCCAGATAAAGTAGTTGCGGCTTCAACCCGGCTCTCTCTGATGTTCTTCGAAAAAAATCCATGCTCCATTCATTAATCTCAAGGAGTGTAGCATGAAAGGCTTCCAAGATACAAGAGACAATCAAACAGAGACAATCAAACGATACATCATATCCGCGCTCGGGTACGAGATGTTTTTTGTCGAACCGTTGTATTATCACAACGTAGTTATTTTTGAACGGTATGGTTTAGTTACCAAATAGGCGAATGCCCTATGGAGAGCCTCCGCAATAAGTTTCATACCAACGTGCATCTGAACGCGCAGTTGTTGATTTCGCCAGGCATCAACACTTCATAAAATTGCAGCGATAATTAAAAGGCGGAGGATTGATGGATTCTCTGCCTTTTTTTATTCTCACTCACTCACCCAACATTACAAGGGTAGCCACATGCCCAATCCGCTTTCTTTTGCGCGGCGATAAATATCCGGTGCCACCGCCATATCGTTCAACGCGAGACCGAGGTTGATCGCCAGGGTGCGTTCTTTTTCATCTTTTCGACCGGGCTTCAAGCCTGCAACCAATTCACCGAGATCGGCGTAGGGGTCGGGTGTCTGTCCGAAATATCCAGCCGATTTGTAATACTGGAATTGGGCGTGATCGTCGGTGCTGATGCGGTCCATCTGTGCCAAAGCAGGTCCGCTCCAATAAGAATCAAAATCCACTGCGGAGCCGTACGAGCCTGGGCGCAGCCAATCCTTTTGAATGGGCGGAGTTGGATGTTTTAAAATCGGACCGGATGTAATCACAAGATCCGATTCAACGACTGCTTGCTTTGGCTCCTTGGCGCCGATGATCTCAAATTTGAATTTGCTCGTCATTTCGGCGATGAATTTTTCCTGTACTTCCGGCAGTACATCGTAGGCGTACGCCCGCTTGATCGGAAAAAGACAGGCGAGAGCTTCAAGGTTGGTTCGGCCTTGGACTCCGCAAGCCAGAATTCCAACTGTTTCAGAATCAGGACGAGCGAGATATTTCGCTGATAGTGCTGAAGCAGCACCGGTTCGCATGGCCGTGATCCACATGCAATCCATAATGGCATATGGGATGCCAGTCTCGACATCGTTCAGGATGAGCAGACCGGAGATGTAAGGCAGGTCGCGCTTGAAATTCTCCGGATAACCGCTCACCCATTTAATACCAGCCGAGCGCATGGATGGGATATATGCTGGCATTGCGTGGATGAATGCATCCGGCATGGTATGGATCCCGGGTTTGGGCGGCATTTCAACTTTTCCATTTCCTTTTTCCAGGAAGGCTTTTTCAAGCGCCTCGATGATTTCCTTCATGGGCATGTTGACTTTCTCAACATCGGCACGTGACAAATATAGAACTTTCTGCTTAGACATGCGAAACTCCTTGTTGGAATGATAGTGCGATTTACTCAGATCAAGAAGTGTTGAATTGAGTATGACTAAACTAAGTGGGTACTATAAAAAGTGAAAATAAGGAGCAGTTAGAAAGGCGATATTCTGGACGCCATGGCTTTCAACTCCAGTCAAATGATACCCCAACTACAGGAAGATTTCGAGCGTTTGCCGGCTTTTATAAAATGACCACAACGATTGGACAGCCCCAACTTGAATTTAATGCGAAGAGCTGACAACTGTTTGAAGAATTGTCAGCTGAAGATGTTATCGCGCTTGAGTCCGTATTTGCCATTGAGCCGCGTCAATCTTGCGACCTCAAATTCCGCAGTGTGTGCTTAGGAATGCCAGCCAGATGATCCACCAATCAGTGGATCATCCATTTTAGTTCAAAGCCGAATTTAGTTTTCCGTTAATAAAGGTGTTACGTATTTCTCAAGCATTTCCTGGCTGATCTCGCCGACCCAGGCCAGCCGTACAATACCTTTGCGATCGATCACATAAGAACTCGGCAGGTTTTCATTGTGAAATGCATTCGTTGCCGCGTTCTTAAGATCAAACCAAACCTGATAGGTCATATCGTGTTCTTGAACAAATTTAAGAACATCCTTTTGAGATTCGCCGGCTTCGACTCCCACAATTACAAAGCCATTCACTTTATGCGTTTTGTAATAAGCTTCAAGAGTTGGGATTTCCGCTTTGCATGGCGGGCACCAGGTAGCCCAATTATTAACCAGCACAACTTGATCTTGATAATCTGTTAATGACTCGCTGTGTCCATTTATGTTTTGGAGCGAAAGCTCCGGCGCGGGATAATTAACTTCCACTGGAGTCACTGATCTGGAAACAGGCTGCGATGCCGATGAATTCTTTGTGCCTTGCAACATAAGAATAGATGCGAGACCGATCAGAACCAATCCCACGCCCAGGATGAACTTCATGCCATTGTTGTATTTGTTTTTTTTGCGGCGATAATTATTCTTTGCCATTTGAAACCCGTAGGATCTTTATGATAGGTTAGTTAACTGCCCGCATGATTTCTGCCAGAAGATTTTTCTCAGGCATTGCTCCAACGACTGTGCCCATACCTGCGTTGATGACAGTCTGGGGAACGCCCCGCACGTTGAACTGATTCGCCAACTCAGGAAACTCCGTCGCTTCGACTCCTTCCGCACGGATCATGGTCGGGTTTTCCATCGCCATTTGATGCGCCAGCAATACAGCCCGCGGACAATGCGGGCAGGTCGGGGTTACAAATACCTGTAAGTGCAGTGGCTGAGTAAGGTGCTTTAAGAATTCACGTACTTCCAAGCTGAGTCCCGAGTCGCGGCCTGAAACCAGCACAATATCATTGATCAGTGTGCCGAACTCATGCCCGGAGGGAATGCCTGAATATTGAATTCCTAAATTGGTAATTTGATCCCCATCTTTAGCGGCGATCACAATTGCAGGAACTCTGTCCACGTTGAATTTGACAGCCATGTCCGCATTATCTTTGAGATCGTAGATATTCAAACTGACTTTTTCATCGATCGCTGCAACTTCTTCAAGAAGCTGGCGTGTGTCGGCGCAGTATTCGCAATTGTCCTGTGATCCAAAAAACAGGATCTGCACCGGTTCCTTCATTTCTTCGAATGATTGTCTGGTCTGACTAATTACTTGTTCACTGAGAAGTTGTTCCATTTGTGTACTCCTAATTTATTTTCCCTGTTTTTATTGGTTGACAAAGAATATGTTTTATGGAGTTTGGATGCAAGTAAACTGGAAAAGTTACAAACTGCGGATCCCCCATAATTAAGTTGATATTTTATTTTGCTGAGGGTTTGAGGTAATCGTCGAGGTTGAGTCGCTTGTAGAGGCGATTCCGCACATCGTCTGGCAGACCAGTTTGAGGGTCATTTGAAGCGTGAACGAGGTCAATCGTCTTGCGGGTAGTATCCACAACGATGCGGCAGTCTTCACATTCCGCGATATGCTTTTCGATCTGGCGGCACAACTCCGCGCCCAGGTCGCCGTCAATGTAATCGGATAGGGAGCCAAGCAAACCTTCACAGGTCTCATGAGTTGATTCAACCATTTGATTTCTCCTTCTTCATTCGTTCACCATAATAATAAGATAGTTGTTCCCGTAACAATAAACGCGCTCTTAGAAGGCGCACTTTAACGTTGACCTCTGTCAGGTTGAGCGTATCCGCCGTGTCTTTTATGGACAGGTCTTGAATATCACGCAACAGGAAAACCATTCGTAAATTTTCAGGCAGATTCCGGATGGCAGTATCAAGCGCCTGTTTGCCTTCGGCGGAAAGTAGTTCATCTTCGGGCAGCGCGCTCCAATCCACAAATTGAGTTGGAGATATCTGATCGTTATCATCGCTCGAATCCGTATCGTCAATGTTGACTTCCGGCTTTCCGCGCCGCAGGATCATCAATGCTTCATTTACAGCAATGCGATACAGCCACGTTAAAACACTGGAGCGTCCCTCAAAAGCGGGGAGGTGTGTCAGCGCGCTGAGAAATGTATTTTGCAATACATCTTCAGCATCCTGTTCGTTCCCAAGCATGCGCAGTCCCAAACGGTAGATCGGTGCGGAATAAGCATCCACCAGTTGGGCGAATTCCGCCCGATCTCCATTACGCAGAGCTTCAATTGAAATATCTTGAATGATTGTTTCAACCATCGTTTACTTTATCCATGAAATTTTTTGGATTAGTATACACGATGGCCGGCATTTATTTAACTGACAGGTTCAACAACTTTTGTCGTGACTTCAAATTTCGGTGGATTTTCCAGATGCTTCTTTACCGCGCACAGTTCCGCAGAATGGATCAAGGACTTGCGATATTTTTCGGGGAAGTCTGCCGGCACCTGAATTTCCAGATCGATTTTTTCAACCATGCCGCTTATTGGACTGCTGTGGATCCTTTGAACAATGCGAATACCTTCAGTGGGCAGATTTCTCTGCTGACAAAAACCGAGTACGTAAATTCCCGCGCAGGTGCCGATCGATGCGAGAAATACAGCAAAGGGTGTGGGTGCGCTCGCGAGCGGGGGTTGGTCGGTGGCGACGGTGTGTGGGCCAAAATGTGCGTCAACGCGGGATCCGCCGGGGAAGTCTATGATCATTTCCATGTTTTTATGCTCCTAGTTTTTTAGATAATTATTGGATGCACTGATCCTGAAAAAGTTACATGGGATTGTTGATTTAATTGAAAAAGTCTCCAGCGTTCTTTGATCGGAGACTTTTCAGAATATTCTGTTCGCCCGGTTTTTATTGTCCTGACACAACCGTCAAATATTCGATCGTCTTTTCAAATAACAAAGTCTTGGCGGCTTGACCCGTGCCTGTAGTTTCGCCTGCTGCTGTTTTTGTAGCCTCGGCAGCAGCTTTTTCTTCATCGGTCTTGCCGCCGCCAGAACCTGGGACTTTCGTCACTCCAGGGATTGGGGTTGGCAAAGTGATGCCATATTGGGCGTAGAATTCATTCAACCCCGCGTTCGTGATTTTCATTTCAGCAATCGCCTGTAACTGATCTGCGGTCATCGCAGCGGTGATCTGATCCTGAACTGCGGTGAGTTCTTCAGCGGCAGTAGTCGTGTCACCGCTTAAGCTGATGACTGCCTGCCAGAGCGGGATCAAAATTTTGGCTTGTTCAGCAGTAATGGTATTGGATGTATCCGCAAGCTTGAGTGACCCATAGGCCAGTTGACTGCGGACATTCGCCGCATCGCTATATTCGATGCTGAGATAAGTGGATGCCAGCGAAGTGGGGGCGGTTTCAATTTCTGCTGTCGGCGCGCAGGCGTAGACAAGGCTGACGGCGAGCAGGGCTAAGAGTGCAAAACGAAAGAGGCTTTTTTTCATGGGGTTCTCCAAAAATTTTTCTTTACTGAATCTGTGCTTCCAACGAAGCGATAACAGCGTCCATTAATGCGGTGGGAAGTTTGCTTCCACTTCCGCCGCTGCTGGAAGTAATACCTTCGGCGGCTTGTTTGGTGGCGCGTGCTTCAGGTGACATGCCGCTGCCTTGTCCAGGTGTACCGCTGCTGCTCATGGTAATGCCTTTGTCAGTTGCCCATTCCTGCATGTTGGTAAAGGTCAACTTCATGCCTGCAATGGACTGTAATTGTTCGGGTTTCAAGGCGGCTTCGATCTGAGTCAACAGGGCGCTGACTTCGGCTTGGGCTGTTCCACCCGCTTGCTGGGTGCTGCGAAGCGCCTGCCAAAGTGGAAGAAGAGTGTGCGCTTGTTCGGTGCTGATGGCTGAATCTGTCTGGTTCAGTTCGAGGGTTCCGAGCGCCAGTTGATTGCGGACTGCCAGCGCGCCTTCATAATCAACGGGCAGATTTTGGCTGACATAAGTGTCGCTGCCTGTTGTCGAAACAGGAGTAGCCGTCCCTGAGCAAGAGGCGCTCAAGAGGGCGAAGAGAAAAACGAGGGGGAGAAAAATCTTTTTCATGGTGAAATCCTTTTGGTTGGTTGAATGATTCAAAAAACTGATTACTAATTACTGACGACTGATTACGAATCTGCCCGCACGCTATTCGCGCCGCAACGCCTCAATCGGGTCAAGTTTCGCGGCTTGTGTGGCGGGATAGTAGCCGAAGAAAATGCCGACGATGGTTGCCGCGCCGAATGCGAGTGGAATGGACATGGGGACGATCTCGGTGCGCATGGTTCCAAACATGTCGAATAGATAGGAACTGCCGACACCGATAATGACTCCGACCAATCCGCCTGCCAGGCTCAGGATGATGGCTTCGATCAGGAATTGCATGAGCACAGTGGAGGCACGCGCACCGAGCGCCTGTCGCAGACCGATCTCGCGTGTGCGTTCGGTCACCGAGACCAGCATGATGTTCATGATGCCGATGCCGCCGACTAGCAGTGAGATGCCCGCGACCCAAGCCAGCAGATCACGAAATGCGGCAGTGGTGGCTTCCTGTGTGGCGATAATATCTTGTTGAGTTTGCACGGTGAAATCGGGTTTGGCGGGATCAACGTCGTGACGTGCGGCAAGGATTGCGGTTGTCTGAGCGATGACGCTGTCGATCTGTTCCTGACTCTCTGATTTGAGGTAGATTGTGCGGACGGCGTCTGTACCCATCGGGGAGGCAGTCATGAATTTTTGAAAGACAAGGCTGATCGGCAAATAAACACGCCCATCGTAATCAACATCTGCAACGAGTCCTTTAGCTTCCATCACACCGATCACAGTCAGCTTGGTTGAGTCAACGGTGATGGTTTGCCCAATGGCGCGTTCTGTGCCGAATAGATCTGTGGCAATACCTGAGCCGAGAATAACAACTTTTGCCTTTCGGTCATCTTCGTCCGCGGTGAAGTAGCGACCTTCAGCAACTGCGTAATCGCGCACGGATGAAAAATCTGCGGTGGTGCCGATAACTGGAATGGATTCGAGAGTCACACCATCCGCGCGGACGTTTTGGGCGGCGGGCGATTGTTCGGCGGAGATCCCGGATATCCCAACCACCTGCTCTGCAATCGCGTATGCGTCGTCAATAAGCAGGGTGCGTCCAGCGCCAGGGATGCCGCGCATCGGCGAGACGATGATGAGGTTTGCGCCCAGCGCGTTGATCTGTTCTGCAATGGAAGCCTCGGCGCCGGCACTGACTGCCAGCATGACGATGACCGAAGCCACGCCAATGATCACGCCCAGCGTCGTCAGAAACGAGCGGACTTTGTTGAGCATTAAGCCTTCCCAGGCTGTGCGAAATATTTTTCTGAGTTTCATGGTTGTCCTTTTTATATTCGCTGAGCCAGGCAGGGACTGACTCCATTGCGCCCGTCGGAAAGAATGAGACCATCTTTGACACAGATGATCCGTTCAGCGTGAGACGCAATATCTGGTTCGTGGGTGACCATGACGATCGTCGCGCCGTTCTTGTGCAAGCCATGCAGAATATCCATGATTTCCACGCTGGACTTTGAGTCGAGATTGCCTGTCGGTTCGTCCGCCAGGATCAGCGGCGGTTTGTTGACCAGCGCGCGCGCAATGGCAACCCGCTGCTGCTGTCCGCCTGAAAGTTGATTGGGGCGATGATGAAGGCGCTCACCTAAGCCGACTGCTTCGAGTGAGGCGATCGCCCGCGATTCTGCATCTGCATCGTTTATATCTTCGCTGTTGTAAAGCATGGGAAGCATCACGTTTGAAAGCGCGCTCAATCGCGGCAGCAAGTTGAAAGATTGAAAAATAAATCCCAATTTCTCGTTTCGGATTTCTGCCAGTTCATCCTTGCTCATTTGTTCCACGTCACGCCCATCGAGAAGGTAGGCACCTTCGGTGGGGCGGTCGAGGCAACCAAGAATATTCATCAAGGTGGATTTGCCCGAACCCGAATGTCCCATGATGGCGACAAACTCACCGCGCGAAACATCCACGTCCACGCCTGCCAGCGCAGAGACAGCGGCTTCGTCCATGCCGTATATTTTTGTCATTCCCGTAATTTCAATTAGATTGTTGTTCATCAAACACCTCTACCCTGATCACTGCTTACTTGGTTTCCACTGTGCCCGTGCTGACCAGGTCGCCAACTTTTACGCCGCTCAAAATTTCGGCGTTGGCAAAGTCACGCAGGCCCACGGTGACAGGTGTCATCTTTAATTGTCCATTTGCATCAACGAGGAAAACAGCAAACGACCCTGGAGCCAATTCACGCAAAGCCTGCACGGGGACGATCAGAGTCTTGAGCGACTCTCCAGCAATCACTTCTGCATCCACGGTCATACCTGACATGAGGTTGAGTCCTGTTTCATTTGGCAGAGATGCCCAAACGACGATCACAGGCGTGCCATCCACCACTTGCAGGGAAGGTTCCACGATAACCACTTCACCATCTATTGGTTGATCCGGGTATGCATCAAACATGAATGTGACTCGGTTGCCAACTGCCACTTTGTCCAGATCGGTTTCATCAAGATAAAAATGGACCAATAATTTTTGAGTCGTAGCGATGGTTATGATCGGCGAAGTGCCAACCGTCTGACCGTCAAAAACATCAAGTGCAGTTAGTTTGCCATCAAAAGGAGCAATCAAACGGGTGCTTTCCACTGTCAAGCGCGCCTGCTCCAGTTTCGCCATTTGTGTTCCCAGTGCAACGATTGGCGCGGATAATGCATCAGGTCCCGCTTTGACAATATCCAGTGCGGCTTGTGTATCTTGTAAAGCCACTCGCGCAGACTCAAGCTCAGCGCGCGCAAGAGCCATGTCTGATTCGTCGATGTAGATCAAGCCTAAAAAATAATCCATATTGGTTTGGGCTATATCTTTTTCAGCCTGGGTTGTATCGGGACTTGTTAGTTTCTGTTCCCAATACCATGCATCCAGGCCGGCCAAATACATGACATGATTTTCAGCCAGTACCAATGTTTCCTGCGCGGTCACCAATGCGAGTTTTGCCTCGGCGATTCCATGCGCGCTAAACAACGCAGAGAAATCTGCCTCGGCCTGAATGTTCTCTTCCAAGCGCGCAAGGACTTGTGAAGTTTTTACCGCGTCGCCAACGGCAACATTTAATTCAGTCAGCACGCCCGCGGTGCGAAAGCCCAGGTCAATTTGAGATGAAGGAACGATCGTACCTGCTCCGCTGGCGGTGACCACAAGATCAGCCACACGTACTTTGGCGGTCTGCAGGGCGGGTACTTCGGCAGCATCACTTGTGGTGGGGCGCGCGAAATAAATAGCAGTGGCAATAATTACCAGTACAGTAACGAGCGTGATAAAAATTGTTTTGCAGGAAAAACGTTTGGTCTTTTGCATAATGGACTCCTTGAATGTCCTGAAATAGTTTGTGTACTGTCAAATTTAGTTTACATCCATAAAGATATCAGCATGCTATTGTGAAGATTTGATAAAGGACAAAGCGTCATATATTTTGCGCAACCTTATCTGTATATTTATTCATTCTTTACAATTGAGTTCTATCATGGGGGCAGAGTTGCGAAATAAATCGTAACCACCAGATTTGAAACCAACTAACAAAACGAGGTAACTCATGTTCAAAACACTAAAAAACATCCTGGCTGGAATTCTCGCCGCAGTGATCGTCATCGCCATCGGAGCAGGCGCCTACACCGCGTTTGCCGCGCCTGGCACGAATATCTTCGCCTCACAACCGCAGACAGTCTCCGCCAATGGAAACGGGAACGGCGGACAAGGTAATGGCGGAACGAGCGCTGGAACAGGTACAGGTACATCCGTGCTGGACATCCCCGTATCTGATCTAAGCGCTGACGAAGCTGCATCCCTGCTTTTCATGCGAGAAGAAGAAAAACTCGCCCAAGACGTGTACAACGCGCTTTATACAACCTGGGGAATTCAGATCTTCCCGAACATTGCTTCCAGCGAACAATTGCATATGGATCAGATCAAAGTCCTACTCGACCGCTATGCATTGACCGATCCCGCGCTTGCTCCTGGACAATTTACAAATCCTGACCTTCAGGCTTTATACACTCAACTGATGGCACAGGGCAATCTCTCCATAGGCGACGCACTGAAAGTGGGTGCTGCCATCGAAGAGATTGATATCCTCGATCTGCAGACTCGCTTTGCCCAAACAGATAACGCCGATATTCAACTGGTTTATAACAGCCTGATGAACGGCTCTTTCAATCACTTGCAGGCTTTCAGCAGCACATTGGCTCAACAAACTGGTGAAACCTATCAGCCGCAATATCTGCCTGCTGACCAATATCAGATCATCATTACAAGCACGAATGGCAATGGCAATCAAGGTGGAAGCGGCGCACAAAGTTCCAATGGACAGGGCAATGGTGCACAAGGTTCCAATGGACAAAGCAACAGCGCTGGTGGACAGGCGACTGGCACAGGAATTCCTCAGGCAAATATCAGTGGCGAAACCACAGTGCATGGCATCACCAACAGCTTTGACCTGGCTGGCATGAGCGTCACTCTTGACGATGGCACGATCCTTTATGTTCAACTCGGCAACTCGCGCTATAGCCAATCCATCGGATTTACACCGCAAGCTGGCGAAGCTGTCACCATCAATGGCTTCATTGGGGACCAGGGACTGTACAGCGCCATCACCGTCACAATTGACTCAACTTCCCAAACCTATACCTTCCGTGATGCAAACGGCAGTCCGATGTGGTCGGGCGGAAATGGTAATGGTCAAGGTAATGGCAAGCCCTAAATAAGTTAATGAAGAAGCAAAATAGGAGTGTGGTTTTCACACTCCTATTTTGCTTCCTACCCGTATCTTTTGATCATGTTCAACGTCATATGAAATGAGTCACCGTGATTCCCAAACCAGATTTGTTAGCACAGGCACAAAAACTTGACACACGCGCTCTTGCAGAGATTTACGATCTGTACAGCCCACGCTTATATCGTTACGCCGTTCGATTGCTCGGCGATGCCTGCACAGCAGAAGATTGCGTCGCTGAAACATTCAGTCGTTTTCTTCAAGCATTACAAAAAGGCAGAGGACCGCGTGATTATCTGCAAGCCTATCTCTTCCGCACCGCGCACAACTTCATCGTGGATCATTATCGACATGGATCACCTGAAAGTATCCTCGATGATGACACACCTGATTGTCAAAACACCGAAGAAAATGCCTGCCTGAATATCCGTCAACATCACGTGCGCGCCGCATTGCTGGAATTAACCGAGGATCAGGGACAAGTGATCGCCCTCAAATTTCTCGAAGGCTGGGAGAACGAAGAGATCGCGCGCGCACTGAACAAACCTGTTGGCGCAATAAAATCCCTTCAACATCGCGCGCTGGCACACTTGCAAAAAATTCTTTTGGATGATGAGGTATGAACATGACTAATGATGAAAAAATTGACCCACGTCTCGCGGCTTTACTGGACGAACTCAAATCCGCTTCTGCGCGTGACCCTCAAGCTGCTACCCGCGCCCGAGGCAGATTCCTGGCACAGGCCGTATCTGCAAGTGAAGAACGGCGTCACAACTGGTGGATGACAATCTTTCAACAAAAGGAGAAATTTGCTATGAATCTAATCATGTCCGCCCTTGTTGTACTTGGCCTGCTATTCGGAGGAAGCGCCACTGTTTCCGCCGCGCAGGATGACCTTCCCACCCAATCGCTTTATCAGATCAAACTGATGAGCGAAGATGTAAGAGTCTGGCTCGCATCTGACCCCAATATGAAAATTGAATTGCTTATGGATCAGGTACAGACCCGTACTGAAGAGATGGCCGTACTGACCCTTGCAGGAATCACACCGCCTGCCGAATTATCCATTCGAGCGCAGGATAGAATTCAGCAGGCACTGCAATTAGCTGCAACTCTTGATGATGTTTCAATGAGCGCGGCGATTGAACAAATCCGAACGCAGCTGCAAACACAGGAACAATCGATGACCCAACTTCAATCTGGATCCTGTACGGAGTGTGAGCCAATTTTGCAACAAATACGTGATATGCTGCATACTCAATTGGGACAGATTGAAAGCAATCTTGCTGATCCAGAGACATCCCGCGAACAGAATCAAAACCAGAGTCAGAACCAAGTCCGTACCACACAGACTCCACTGGCAACTGACAGCCTCGTCACACCGCAAACATCCTACACACCCGCGCTGGATGGCACAGGTCAACAAAACGGAAATATCAATCCACTTACTGGTACACCCATGCCGCAAGATCCTGGAAACAATCAGAATAACAATGAGAATAGTAACTCTGATGGAAGCGTGAATGGGAATGGCTCTGCTTCTGGCGCTGGTGGTCAAGGCGGAAAGCCCTAATTGATCAAGCATTTTCGAAACCATCTTGAGTGTAACTTTTTTGGGATACCTGCATCAAAGTAAGTGGTTATATTCTTATTTTCACTTACCCACAGGAGACTAAAATGAAATTGAACGAATCGAACTTAGACCGTATCCTCCGAGTTGTTGCAGGCATCGTGTTACTTTATCTGGGTTTTGGTGGCATACTCAGCGGCGGACTGGCGGTTGTGGCAGATGTGCTCGGAGTAGTAATGCTGCTTACCGGCGCCGTCGGTTTCTGCCCGATATATGCTCTGTTTAAACTCAGCACGATCAAGAAATAACAAGATAACATGTTGGAGCAGGGCACGGTGAAAACCGTGACCTGTTTTACAGATGAACTCTAAAGAATTCTTTGAAAAACTCAAACAAAATCCCAATCCTGTAGTGGTTGATCTTTGGGCACACTGGTGTGGACCTTGCAAAATGGTCAAACCCATTTTGGAAAAACTGGCATTGGAATATAACGGACGCGTTGACCTTTGGCAGATTAATGCTGATGATAATCAGGACTTGCTGCGCGAACTCAAAGTCTACGGCATCCCTACCCTGATCGTCTATCGAGATGGAAAAGAGACTCTGCGACAGGTGGGAGCAAAACCTGCCGGTATACTGCAGTTGCTTTTCGAAACACTTGCCAGCGGAGGCGAGCCAGCTCCAGCAGGTCTTTCGAGCATGGATCGTTTTATCCGTATGGGGGCGGGCACTGCCATTGTTCTGATTGGGTGGCTAACGCAAGCAAATTGGTTTTTACTCCTGCTCGGCGGCATGCTCATGTTCAGCGCAATTTATGACCGCTGCCCCATCTGGCATGCACTGATAAGTCAGGTCAAAAAATTGAGCGGACAGGCTTGAACAAAAAAAATAAGCCAGTAAACAAATTTATAAAATACACTGCCGCATAACCTGCCATACACAATTTCTTTTGCTGCGGATTTTTGATCACTCCGTCCTCGTATAGGCAATATTGCCTATTATTGTTGCGTCAAATTGCTCTGGTTGAAATGAGGGGAAATCTTTATATTGGTTGCTATAACATCGGTACTACCTGTGCCAATGAATAATGACAATACCAATATGAATAAAATAAATTTCATAGGAGAAATCAATTGCGTAAAATGATCATTGTTTGCCTGCTCTTCGGACTGACTATTGTACTCACTGCTTGCGGAGGCACTGCCCCGATGCAAGAGATCACTTCCTCTAATAAAGCTGTGAATATAGTTGTCGCATCAGATCCAGCCCCTGCCATGATGGGTGATGTGGAATTACTTCTGACCATCACAGACAAGAATGGAAATTCGATTGAAGGTGCCGCGGTGAATGTTGCGGCTGATCATATCGATATGAGCGGAATGGGCATGAACGGTCTTGCCACCGATCAAGGCGGCGGAAAATATTCCATCAAAGCCAACTTCAATGAAAGCGGCAATTGGATGTTGACTGTAAAAGTCACCAAGAATACGCTGGATTACAAGGAAGATATTGAATTCAAGATTCAGTAGCAAAACAGGAAAACCATTTAATCCTTTGTGCCCTTCGTGTTTAGGCTGTTTATAAATCAAGAAGAGAATAGCGATATACTTCTTTTTACGGAGGCGTCCTTTGCCCAAGCTTAAAACAAAAATCAACGTTCTTTTAGCGGATGACCATAACATCGTCCGAGCTGGGATTCGTCAACTGCTCGAAAGTGCGAAGGACATTCAAGTCGTTGCCGAAGCAGCTGACGGCGAAGAAGCTCAAACCCTCATCCAAAAATATAAACCAGACGTGGCCGTGTTGGATATCCAAATGCCAAAAGTCAGCGGCATCGAAGTGACCCGCTGGGTACGTTCACATTTACCTGAAGTCGGTGTGTTGATCCTGACAGCCTATGACGATGAACCTTATGTCATGGCTGTTTTGCAGGCGGGTGCAAACGGATATGTTCTCAAAACTGCCAGCACGGATGAACTCATTCAAGCGGTGCGCGATGTACATAAAGGCAAGTCCGCGCTTGATCCAGCTATAACGAAAAAATTGATGGCAAATCTATTCAAGGGATCCGAAAAAACTCCCGTTGAACCACTCACCGATCGTGAGCTCGATGTATTACGGCTTGCCGCAAAGGGATATACAAATAAATCCATCGGCGTGCAGTTGAGCATTAGCGACCGCACCGTGCAGGGACATCTCGCGCACATCTTTGCAAAACTTCAAGCCAGCAGCCGTACCGAAGCGGTTATGCGCGGTGTTTCACTCGGTTGGATCTTGCAAAGCTCTGGAACTGTTCCTGAAGAATGAAAAAGCCGCATACTCCTTTTTTGCGCGGACTCACCGTGCAACTGCTTGCCATTACAGTTCTTCCGCTCACAATTCTTTTATTGTTGATCGCGTTTGGGAGCATCTCTCTTCATCAGCGGGATATGCGCGCGCTCGTCGGTGAGCGTGATGAACGCGCCGTTCGATCTGCGGCGGCCGCGCTGACCTCTGAATTGCATCACCGCGCCACCAGTATTTCATATCTCGTCGCGCTGGTCGAACTATCCAACAACACTAAATCCATATCTGCAACAAACGATCTTACATCAGACTTTGATGGCGGACTCGCCTATCTGAATATGGATGGGAGACTCATCACAAGCACATCCCCTTCTGGACTTTGGGACTGGGCAGCACAAAAAAATATTTCCCTCGCCTCTCGTTTCGCATCGACTCCCGAGCCTGCTTTCTCTACCCCAATACTTGATCCAACCTCAAAAAGATTTTTCGTCATCGTTTCACAGGTTGTTCCTTCTCTTAATATCGTGGTGGCTGGCGCATTCTCTCCCGAAACACTTGCGCAAACGACTCTATCAGCCGCTTATCCTGACAACGATCATGTAATGATCTATATTCTTGATTCGTCACGCGAATTATTATTTTCCAATGCCTCGCTTATGATGGGGGATCTCTCGCCCGATCATCCAGGTGTGGCAGAGGCGCTGCGCGGTGAAAGCGGAACAACATATCTAAAGCAAAATAAAGTTGAGCATGTTGTCGCATACAGTTCCATTGCGCCTACAGGCTGGGCGTTGATCACCACAGAAGAATGGAAAATGGTGGTCAGTCCATCTTTGGAACTCACACAAATGGCTCCGCTTGTAATAGTGCCTGCTTTTATTCTTGCGCTAATTGCTCTATGGTTCGTAGCGACACGAATTGTTCAGCCATTGCAAAAGCTGGAGACAAAAGCCGCCGCGCTTGCTTGGGGAGATTTCAATGCCATCAAAGAATCCGTGGGTGGGATCTCTGAAGTGCGGGATCTGCAAAAAGAACTCGCTGAAATGTCCCGCAAGGTGCAGGCGGCGCAAGAGGGATTGCACAATTACATCGGCGCGATCACTTCTGCTCAAGAAGAAGAACGATTGAGGTTGGCCCGCGAATTACATGATGAAACCATTCAATCGGTGATCGCTTTGAAGTTGCGTGTGCAGTTGGCTGAGAAATTGATAAAAGATCAAAAAGGAAGGCAATCTCTTCAGGAATTGGAAAGTCTCGCAGAACAGACCGTTGATAATCTGCGGCGCATCATACGTGCTTTGCGTCCCATTTATCTCGAAGATCTGGGATTGGTAACTGCGCTTGAAATGCTGGCGCGTGAGACAAAAACTTTGCCAGTGGACTTTTATCGCACAGGACAAGAACAACGACTCAAGAGTGAGGTCGAGCTGGCGCTATATCGCATCGCACAGGAAGCCTTGAATAATGTTATCCGTCACGCACAAGCCAGCCATGCGACACTCAACATCAATTTCAGCGAACAAGAAATCAAAATGGAAATTAATGATGACGGCGTTGGTTTCGTTATCCCCAAAAGCCCAACAGACTTTGCGCCAAACGGGCACTTTGGTCTGCTTGGGATGCGAGAACGCTCCGAGTTGATCGGAGGCAGGCTTGAGGTCCAGAGCGAAGCAGGCGCAGGCACACGATTATCGATTCGGCTTCCTGTCATCTAAATCAAAACATTTATTTTATTTTTCTAAAGGTTATTGAGCGATACTCAATAACCTTTTGCATTTAAATATCAACCAGTCCATGTCATTTGGCATACGCCATTTGGCTTATGCAGCATTACGCCATTCAACGCTTATAGGTAAAGACTTCTGCATTTAAGATTGTGCAAGTTTGCTGAACAAGGAGACTTACACACGATGAGCAAAAAATTGCGAGAGTTGATTTCGGCATTATTGATCATTTCAACTTTACTGTTGGCATTCCCAAGAACAGTATTTGCCGATGGCGGGGAAAGCGGGAGCGAACAGGAAGTCAATGGTTATCACATCACATTGATCTTCGTTGAACCAGTCAAAGCTGGAGAGACTCAATTCCATATTCGGATCACAGACGCGATGGGTATGCCCGTCGCAAATGCGGAAGTGGAAGTCTCCGCAATGCCCGCTGAAGGAATGGATATGGTGACAGAGGTTCCAGCCGTTGGTGTGATGACGAGCAATAATGACATGGGTGGAATGGGAATGGCAGCTGAGGCCCCAGTTAGCGGTGTGATGAAACCCAATGAACCTGCGGCTGATGCACACGGTGAAGAAGATATTACTGTAATGCTTGAACCCACAATGGAATCTGGCGAATATGCGGGCAGCTTATCTCTCGCTAAATCAGGCGAGTGGATGTTGAGTGTGCATTTCACGGTCAACGGCGAAACCACAGAAGCGGACTTTCCGATCAATGTTACCCGTGCCCTCAGCACGAACTATGCAGTCCTGGGCGGCTTCTTCGGCATCAACGCAACAGTGCTCGCTGCCGCCGCTGTTCTCAAACGCAAATCCCCTGTTATCCGCAAGTAATATTCTTTAGAGGCAAATTCCCATGACAACTCCGATCAATAATCAAAACACATCCTGGCTAAAGGGCGGAAATCTGCTCAATAACAAATGGATCGATAGTTTCCTGCGCAGCCGCTGGTATCCTGGAATCATTCAATGGCCCACCTTGATCATTTTCATGATCATCATGTTTGAGTTAATTCTTGGTCCCGAAGCCGCCCATGATAACTTCGGCACTGCCCTGACCTGGGTGCTGTGGTGGCCTCTCATCCCGATCATCTTCCTGTTCATGGGACGTTTCTGGTGCGCCATCTGTCCGTTTGCAAAGATCAATGATCTTGTTCAAAACTTTGTCGGCAACAATCGCCCCGTGCCCAAGTTCCTGAAGAAATACGGCATCTGGATCATCGACGCGCTCTTTATTTTCATCACCTGGAGCGACCATGTCTGGGGCGTGGTGGAGAATCCGCTTGGATCTGGAATCTTGATGTTGACCCTCACAACCGGCGTGATCGTCTCAGGTGCATTTTACGAGCGTCGAACATTCTGCCGCTACGTTTGTTTCCTCGGCGGATTATCAGGCAATTATGCCCGCAACGGAATGTTGAGTCTGCGTGGAACTCCTGAGATCTGCGCAACCTGCACAATTTCCGCTTGCTATAAAGGCACAGATAATTCCGCGCCTTGTCCCTTGTTTGAATTCCCTAAGACAATGAACTCCAGCGCCAACTGTGTGCTGTGCGCGGAATGTATCAAGGGCTGCCCCAATAATTCCATTCAATTAACCGTTCGTCCTCCCACAAAGGAATTATGGTTCATCCGTAAACCGAAACTGGAAGAGGCATTCCTTTCAGCGGTCATCATGGGTATTGTGTTTGCGCAAAATGTGACCATGCTCGAAGTATGGGGCTCGATGTTGAAGTGGCTCGAGAACCTTGTAGGCACAACCAATTATGCGATCACATTCAGCATCACATTTGCGATATCCCTTGCCATCCCCGTAGGGTTACTCGGTCTCACTTCATGGGTGGCAGGCAAGTTCAATAAGGTTTCGCTTGTTGAAAACTTCACCCGCTTCGGGTACGCCATTATCGCGTTGGATATGGCGGGACATATCGCGCATAATCTATTCCATTTACTGGCAGAAGGCAAGTCCATATACTATACTGCCATGGGATTGTTCGGCATGACGTTCCACGGCGCATCCCCCGCGCTCGTGGGTATTGGCATCATTCAATTCCTGCAATTTAGTTTGCTCGCGCTTGGTTTCCTCGGCTCGCTTTACGTTGCTTATCGCATCGCAAAAATGAACAGCGCCAACGGAAAAGTATGGGGAACATTTATCCCTTACGCAGTGCTAATGGTTATCCTTACCATCTTGAATGTTGTCTTATTTACACTGCCGATGGCGATGAGAATGTAAGGTCACGTTCTTTCTTGTATAATATATTTTATAAACCAGATAGGAGAACTGAAATATTGACTCAAACTATTCCTGCAACTCAACCGTCTGAACACAAGACTGCCTGCGGAGGCAAACTCGAAGACCCGGCAAATTATCCCAGCGCTATATATCACGGCGAACGAATTTATTTCTGTACGCAGGCTTGTCTCGATTTGTTTTTGTTGAATCCTGACCCATTTATGTTGGGTGAAGTGGAACATCCAATTTAGGAGGGATTAACATCAATACAGTGACTTCTACTTATGGTGTGTCACGCCTTGATTTTAGAATTGGCACACAGCTTGAAAGTATCCTTTTTTTAGTAAAGGTGATTGGATAAATGTAACCCGAATAGCCTTACATAAAATCATTGACTTATATTTCCGAATCCTGTAAACTGTAATTACTCCGATGGGGAGTAGCACCCAGCTTTTTGGGATAAACAGTCGTCAAGACGGAAAGAGATTTCCCGGCTGTTTGAAAGAAAACGCAAGACCATCGCCTTCCGGGCGGTGGTCTTTTTTGTTAAGTTTTGTTTGAGTAAATAATTCAGATTAGGATTCTGATCCTTGTTCAATAAGATATAAAGTACATCAATGATGATTAATCAACGTAATTTCCGAATTTCATTGGCAACACTGATCCTCTGCTTTTGTTTAGGCAGTCTGGCAATTTTGCCGTTTATTCAGGTTGGCCTATTCGTACCGGAAATTTTCGAAGTTGACGCCGAGAATTACAATCTGTTTGAGCATGCTGAATTTGATGGTGATTTTATTGTTGTATCCACTAATGGCGCAGAAATTGCAGATCTTAATTTTTCAAAATACAGACCAATGAATCTGGATTTTCAATCTGCCTATTTATCACCCGGTTCCCCCCCTCCAAAAAAATCATAATTTATAAGTTGCCTCACGCACAGTAATCTCCGATTGCTGTGACTGTTGCCGAAAGAAAATGGTGAAAACCAGTTTCTTTCCCTTGGGCACGCATTAGTTCGTCTGGCTTTTTATTGCCAGTCATTGCCTGTTTGTGTGTAATGTCAAAGGAGAAAGAATGTCTAAACGAAATTCACAGATCATCTGCGCTGGTCTATTGAGAGGCGCTAAATTGAAAATCAAAACAGTAGAAAATAATGGTTTGCAAGAGTCTGTCACCCTTACCAATAAGGGTACGGTTGCACAACCCATGTCTGGCTGGGTGCTTGCCAGCCTGCGCGGGCAGGTATTCTATTCATTCCCTGATGATCTAATTTTTGAGCAAAACATGGTTGTGGTGGTTCAAAGCGGGCAGAATGAATCGAAGAATCAAAATGACCAGTGTATCTGGATAAATTTGTTGTGGACGATTAACCAGGTTTGGAACAACCACAGTGATACAGCAATTTTGTTTGACGCGAATGGTTTGGAGATTGACCGACATTCCTATCCACATGTACGCGTAATGGGAAGTAGTGCCAACCGCCGAAAAATTCTAAAACGCAACGAGAACGGCTTTGAAATTTTCAATGAGCCGCTCCGACGGGTGAAAATAGTAACCCGAAAACAACATGGCGCAATAACGGGTCAACCATGAAAACGGATAAAGCAAAGGATAATTTTCATGACTACCAATAAAAATTCATCATCTATCCTCGGTTCGGTTTTCATCGGGGTGATGCTTATTTCACTCGTGGGATTCGCTTTACTGATTGTTGGGCTATATGAATTGGCAGATAGTGGCAGAACAGTCTCCAGCTTAGTGCAGACTTAGGAACGCTCGAAAAATAAGTTACCCTATTCCAACAGTCCAATTTTGAGTATCCTTGCCTCACTTTATCAGAGGATGATACCAAAATGGACCAACCGTACCCTGAAGCCAC
>JAPLGS010000107.1 GCA_026390015.1 Chloroflexota bacterium
TAGTGAAGTTATCGAATCTGTCTTTGGGAAGATGAAACGGCTGGAGCAAGATCAGTCCAAAAATGGCTTCACTGGTTTGCTCTTGGGATTGAGTGCTCTGGTCTCCACTACCACCAACGCAGTGATCCAAATGGCACTGGAAACTGTTCCCACAAAACAAGTTGAGCATTGGTGCCAGGAAACGCTCGGACAGACGGCTCAATCCAAGCGGCGTCAAGTGTTTGCATCTGCTAAATTATCGGAACAAATACAGGATCTATTTTTAGCGCCTGTCTGAGCTTCTTTTCATCAGCCCAGGTCAAACCTAAAGCAAAAAATAAAGCTCATAGATCCCCATCCACGAAAAAAACGCCCTATGAGCGTTTTTTTGACGGACGTCCCTTTATGATCAGTATCGTGAAACTGCGTATGAGGGGAGGTGCCCCCACGGGAATTCGAATCCCGGTTTAAGCCTTGAGAGGGCTTCGTCCTGGGCCACTAGACGATGGGGGCGTTTGTTTTATGAAGCGGGCTGTATTCTATCATCCCGAATTTGAATCGTCAACGAACACGTGAATTTCCTTCGGGCCGTGCACGCCGATGGTGAGAGTCATTTCAATATCTGCTGTGCGCGACGGCCCTGTGATGAAGACCGCCGCACTTTTATCTTTGACCAGGCCCATTGCGTTTGGCAGTGAGGAAAGGATGTCGGATGATTTTAATATTGCGATGTGGATCTCTGGAAGGAGTGATGCGTGCAACGGTCTCCCTTCTCCATCCGCGATCAAAATGGAGCCTGTATCTGCCAGCCCGCAAATAGCATTCGTCACGCCGACAAGGATTTGATCGTCAGAAGTATGTGTGAATTCGATGCTCGCTTCCTGCAAAAGTGATTCGTTCAATGTATTCGGCTCAAGATGGATCTTGCTGATTCGGCGAGTGTTGAGAAATTCAATGATTTTTTGCGTTGGGTTTTTGGTGATTGTTACATGTCCGCTTAGGGCGGTGAGTTCTTTGGTGAATTGTTCAATTTTATTTCCCTTGAGTTCAATCTCTTCAGCTGTTGCACTTTCTGCAGCAGGTCGAATTTTTGGCGTGAAGCGTTCGGACTCCACGATGTTTTTCTTAATAAAATCTTCTCGAAATGTTTTTCCTGCAAAACGCGGAAAGTCTTTGCTATAGCCCCAGCCAGTAAATGCGGGCAGACGAATCCACTTTGAGCGCGGAGAGAGGAGATAAGTTCCCAGTGCAGCGAATTTTTGGGAGGCAGCATACAGCTTCGGGTGAGTCGCGAGGCGGGCGTATAGTTGCAGACCAATTTTTGTAGAGGAGGAAAGTCCTTTTCCGCCGCCAACTGCGGGTTGAGTCGAAGATCCAGCCCGTACACGAGTTAATAATTTCGGGAGATCAATATCCACGGGGCAAACATCTTTGCACGCGCCGCAAAGGGATGAAGCTTGCGCAAGTTGCACATAATTCTCGCCTAGCAATCCCGGCGAAATTACCGAACCGATTGGACCGGGATATGGCGCGATGGATTGATCACTGCCAATGTAGGCGTGACCGCTCAACTCGCGGAAGACTGGGCAGGCATTCAGGCACGCGCCGCAGCGGATGCAATATAAAGATTCCTTAAGCGGAGAATTTCTTAAGCGCGTGCGGCCGTTATCGAGGAGGATGAGGTGGCGCGTTTGATTTGCAAGTGGTTTGTTGAGCAGTTGAGCGTAGGCAGTTAACTTTTGTCCGGTTGCGGAGCGAGGCAAAAGCGACAGCATGAGCGACAGATCATTAAGGTTTGGGACGAGTCTTTCCATGCCCATCAGCGCAATGTGGACTGGCGGTATGGTTGTGACCATGCGCCCGTTGCCTTCGTTGGTGATGATACAGGTTGTGCCAGTTTCAGCCACGCCGAAATTAACTCCGCTGAATCCTATATCGGCGGTTAGGAAAACTTCACGCAGAACTTTGCGGGCGGCCGCAGTGAGTGTGGGAATGTCGGTTGTGTAGGGAATGCCAAGTTTTTCATGGAAGAGTTCGCCCACTTGTTCCTTGCGTAAATGCGCGGCGGGCGTGATGATGTGACTTGGTCTTTCGTGGCGCAGCTGCACAATGTATTCGCCCAGGTCGGTTTCGATGACGCGAATATTTTCTTTTTCAAGCGCGTGATTTAATTCGATCTCTTCGGAGACCATGCTCTTGGATTTGGCGATAATAATTGGAGACGCAGATGAACGCTGATGAGCACTGATCTCTTTTTGGTTTTCTTTGTGCGCCTGTGGCAAATCTTTTAAGATTTGTAAAATAATTTGAATGGCTTCGGCCGCGTCTTTTGCGCGATGAACGATGACTCCATTCTCTTCGTTCTTTGCGATGAATTGCGCCAGATATTCGTCGAGCTGTTCGATCACATTATCGCGGATGGTGTGCGCGCGCTGACGTCTCTCGCGCCAATCGGGAATGGATTCGAATGCGAGTGCGCGCCCTTTCAAACGGCGTTCAGCGTTGTTATCTAATGCGATCTGAAGAGTTTTATTTTCAATGGATTGGCGAATTCTTTGACGGAAGGTATGCATGTTGAGTCCTTGAAAACGTTGAAGTAATTCAACGTTCAAATGTTACTTAATACTTCCGCAATATGGATGACTCTTTGTTTCTTCTTCTGCCGATTTAATCCGCCCGCGATGTGCATGAGACAGCCTGCGTCGGTCACGACCAGAGTTGGGGATTGGGTCATCTCTAAATTGCTGATCTTGCGTTTCAGCCATTCGGCGGATAATTCAGGATGTTCCACTGACATGATTCCGCCGAAGCCGCAGCATTCTTCGGCGTGCGGCAATTCAACAAGTGTGGCGCCCCGCACGTTTGCCAATAAGGCGCGCGGCTGTTTATCCACATTGATTCCGCGCAGCGTGTGGCATGATGGATGATAGGTTAGCAAGCCGTCCCAGTGTGCGCCAACATCTGTCACGCCTAATTTGTCTACTAGATATTCTGTGAATTCATAAGTCCGCGCTGCTAGTGCTTTCGCGCGCAGAATCCAGGTTGGGTCGCCTTCAAATAATTCTGCATAGTTATGCCTGAACATGTGCGCGCACGAACCGGATGGCGTGACAATATCGCCCGTTGTCTTTTCGAAAACTTTTATGGTGTGTTCCGCAATGGCGCGCGCGTCTTTGCGGAGGCCTGCGTTAAATTGCGGCTGTCCGCAGCAGGTTTGCTCGCGGGCGAAATCCACATCAATGCCGAGGCGCAGGAGAATTTCTACGACGGCTTGACCAGTTTTCGGGAAGAATGAATCGGCGAGGCAGGTAATGAAGAGTTGGACTTGAGTCATGAATCCACTTTCAAAAAAATATTGGTCTGGCGCTATCCAAACGAAATTCCCAGATCGCGCGCGGTTAAGACGATATCTGAATCCATTGGCACCATTTTCATTTTACCCATGGCTTCGTCGATCGGTATGTATTTGACATGTGGCGGGTCGAGCGCGATCATCACGCCGCCCTGACCTTCTTCCAACCCGCGGATAGCAGCGGCGCCGAAACGCAGAGCTGTCAGGCGGTCGAAGGAGGTGGGAGAGCCGCCTCGCAGCAGGTGACCGAGAACGACCACGCGCGTTTCTTTTCCTGAAATGGCATGGATCTCAGCCGCCACTTTTTCACCGATACCGCCCAGGCGCTCTGCGCGGCCGGCTTCATGTTCTACCACAGTTACCTCGCCACCCATTGGCGAGGCGCCTTCTGCAACCACCACGATGGTGAATTTGTTGCCGCGCGATTCGCGTTCCTTTATCTTTTCAATCACTTTGTGGATGTCATACGGGTGTTCGGGGATCAGGATCACATCCGCAGAGCCAGCCACGCCTGAGTGAAGAGCGATCCAGACGGCGTACCGTCCCATCACTTCCACGACCATGATGCGGCCATGCGATGCCGCGGTTGAATGCAGACGGTCAAGCGCTTCGGTGGCGAAGCCGACCGCTGTATCAAAACCGAATGTGACCTCGGTCTTGTCGAGATCGTTGTCGATGGTCTTGGGCACTGATATCAGACGCAGTCCCTTTTTTGACAGCACACTGGCAATCGCCAGCGACCCATCACCGCCAACCGTGATGAGCGCGTCAATGTGATGCAAACGGAATCCTCGAACTACCTCGTCAGTTCGATCCACTTCTTCTATGGTCCCATCGGGGCGCGTGATCGGATACTTGAGAGGATTATTGCGGTTACTTGTTCCCAAAATGGTTCCGCCGAGATGGGTAATTCCGCTTACTCTTTCGCGTGTGAGCGGAATAAAACCTCCGTTCGGGTATTCTTCCGGTGATAATATTCCGTGAAAACCGTCCAGAACGCCATACACTTCCCAGCCGCGTTTGATCGCGGAGAGTGCGGTTGCGCGAATGACAGCATTCAAGCCGGGGGCATCGCCTCCGCCAGTGCTGATCGCTATTTTTTTGATTTGCATATTTTGATAGGTAGCCATAAAGTTTCTCCGTATTAATATTTATTTTCCGGGTTGGATTATAGTACTGAATTGGAAATCGTCTGCCCGATTCCCCCAATCCCGATTCTTCATTTTTACGGTATCATTTGGCACTATGCAATTCAAAACCAAACCTTCCCAAAAATTTGACCTGCCCAAGCGCCTCGCGCGCCTCGGCGAATTAGCCTACAACCTGTGGTGGACGTGGCACCCTGAAGCAGCGCGGCTCTTTGGAAAACTTGATTATGACCTGTGGGGACGCCTTGGGCATAACCCCATCCGCTTACTGCAGGAGGTCAGTCTCGAACGTATGACTCAGGTCGCCAAAGAAAAAGATTATCTTGCGTTGTACGATGCGCTCTTTGGAGATTTTGATTCTTACTTTACCAATGAATCATGGTCGCAGAAACATCATCCTGAATTAAAAAATCCCATCGCGTATTTTTCAATGGAATTCGGCTTGCACGAAACGCTCCCCATTTATTCGGGCGGCCTCGGCGTGTTGGCCGGCGACCATCTAAAAGAATCCTCCGATCTCGGATTGCCGCTGATTGCTGTCGGCTTCATGTATGATCAGGGATATTTCTCACAGCGTATTTCTGAAGACGGCTGGCAGGATGCGATCAATAATCCATTGACCATTGAACATTTGCCAGTGACGCTGGTTACAAAAAACGGCAAGCCCCTTACCATTCAAATTGAATTCCCCGATCGCAACATCACCGCTCAAATTTGGGAAGTCCGTGTGGGACGCGTTCCACTTTATTTGCTTGATTCAAATGTCGAAGAAAATAATGAATTTGACCGGCTGCTCACTGCGCGTCTTTATTGGTCTGATCTTGACCGCCGCGTGATGCAGGAAGTCTTGCTCGGAGTCGGCGGCGTGCGCGCCTTGCGGGCCCTGGGATATACTCCAGATGTTTGGCACATGAACGAAGGTCACGCATCTTTCCTGACCCTGGAACGGGCGCGTGAACTAGTGGCATCTGGCTCCACTTTTGCAGATGCCGCCAAAAAGACTCTCGGGCAAAATGTATTCACCACGCATACACCCGTCCCTGCTGGCAATGACGAGTTCCCATTATGGCTGCTGGATAAATATCTCGCCAAACTTTGGCCAGAGTTGGGACTCACCCGCGAAGAATTCGTAGACATCGCCAAGCATCAACAGCCGCACGGAGAGACTTTCTCCATGCCCATTCTCGCCTTGAAACTTTCAGGTGGAAGCAACGGCGTTTCAGAATTGCATGGACAGGTCTCACGTGAAATGTGGAAATTCCTCTGGCCTGATAAACAGGCAGATGAGGTGCCGATCAAACATATCACCAATGGTGTCCATACCGCAAATTGGATGGCACGCCGTTTGAATAATTTGTTCGAAAATAATTTGGGCGGAGATTGGTACGAACATTTGGATGACCCCGCTTTTTGGTCGAAGCTTGATAACGTGCCCGATTCAGAATTATGGGCGGTGCGCCTGCATCTCAAACGCAAACTCGCTTTCTATATGCGTGAACGAGTTCGTGATCGCTGGGCACTGGGCGGATTTCACCCTGTGCAAGTGGTTTCCTCTGGTGTGCTGATCAATCCCTACGCGTTGACCATTGGCTTTGCGCGCCGCTTTGCCACATACAAACGCGCCAATTTGATCCTCTCTGATATTGAGCGGCTGCTCGAAATCATCAACCGCCCGAACATGCCGGTGCAAATTATTTTCGCGGGCAAGGCGCATCCTGCTGATGAACCCGGTAAGCAGATAATTCAAAAGGTTTATCGCACCGTCAAAAAAGCTGAGACTGGCGGACGGCTGGTCTTCCTCGAAGATTATGATATGAATCTCGCGCGTTATCTCGTGCAGGGAGTGGATGTGTGGATGAACACGCCGCGTCGCCCAATGGAAGCCAGCGGTACTTCTGGAATGAAAGCCGCCATCAATGGCGTGCTAAATTTCTCTGTGTTAGACGGTTGGTGGCGTGAAGCCTATAACGGTCACAATGGCTGGTCGATCGGTGAGGATAAAGAATACGAGTCAAATGAAATTCAGGATGCAGCCGATGGCGAAGACCTGTATCACACGCTCGAACACAAGATCATTCCGCTCTATTACAACCGCGACCCGAAGGAAATTTCTCACGAGTGGATCGCGATGATGAAAGACACCATGAAGACCTGCATCCCGCAATTTTCCACGCGCCGCATGGTGAAGGAATATGTGGAAAAATTATACGTGCCCGCCTTGAAGAAATAAATTCGTCCTCATCCCCTCTCTCTTCTCCAAAGGGAGAGGGAAAGGAAAACTATGTTCCCCGAAATCACAGCCACCGAACTTGGTGACAAACTAAAGTCAGATGAAAAATTTATTTTATTGGATGTGCGCGAACTGTCAGAGCTGGAACATGCCAAAGTAACCGACAGCAGGCTGCAGATCACACCTATGAGTCGGCTGGCGAGCGAAGGTATTGCCGCATTATCCGAGTCTGTTCAATCTCAGGAAATTCCCGTGTATGTGATGTGTCATCTTGGCGGCCGCAGTATGCAAGTCACAGGCTGGCTCATTCAACAAGGATATAAAAATGTGTTCAACGTCAGCGGCGGCATTGATGCGTACGCTCGCAAAGTTGACTCTTCAATTGGGTTTTACTAAGCGTTAAAAAGTTATCAAGTTTGAAGGTTGAAAGTTTTAACTTTCAACCTTCAAACTTTTAAAACCCGCAACCGTTTATTAAACCAGACTGCCATCCTTGCGGATGGCAATCGTGGGGCGCTGTGGCAATTCTTCGTTAGTTCACGGAGAGGGATGCCACAGCGCTGGGTTTACTACTATTCATAAGTGACATCACCTCCTCCATTTCATAGAATGGCATTTAATTGTTTGCCCCCAGCAGTAATGAAAGTATGTCACAAAATAAATCGGATGTCAATAGGTGGAATTGAAATTCTCATAAAACTGTAATGCTGCATTTTTGACGTTTTGTGATACCTTTTGAGAGTCTCCGCCAGACAATCACAGTTATCCTTGCTGAAATTCAATCAGGAGAAATGTATGAAAACCAAACCCACCAAACTATGGATAATTGTGTTTGTTCTCGGCTGGCTGTTCGATTTTCTATTTTGGAAGCAAGCGCCCGGTATTAATTTCGCCATTTTTGCCACCGTCTGTCTGACTGCGGCTTTCTATCTTTTGTTGAGCGATGGGCTTCGCCCGAGTCGCACCAGCCTGATTCTGATTCCGTTATTTGGATTCTTCGCCGCTGTGACAGTGATCCGCGCCGAGCCGATGACGATCTTCCTCGCGTATTCATCCACACTTTTGATGATGACTCTGCTTGCAGTCAGTTATCTGGGCGGGCGCTGGTATTTATATACCAGCATTGATTACGTGAGTAAATTCGTGCAATTGTTCGGAAGCCTGCTTGCGCGGCCGATCACCTTTATGAACGATATCCGTAAAGCGCAGATTGAAGCTGGATTTCAACCGGCAAAACGCAATATCTGGCCGGTGGTGCGCGGAGTTGTCATCGCACTGCCCATCATCGCAATCTTCGCATCTCTGCTTGCTTCAGCAGATGCGATCTTCGGCCAACGGCTGACAGATATCATTAAATGGTTCAACATTGAAAACCTGCCAGAATTGATCTTTCGTCTTGTTTATATTGTCATCATCGGATATGCGCTCGCAGGGGTTGTGCTGCATGCCGCCACAGAATCAAAAGATGAGAAACTCATCAATGATGACAAACCCTTCGTGGCGCCATTCCTCGGCTATATAGAATCAACGATCGTGCTGGGCAGCGTGATTGCGCTTTTTCTCGCGTTTGTGATCATTCAATTTCAATATTTCTTCGGCGGCACAACTAACATTCACATTGACGGATTTACCTACGCCGAATATGCGCGCCGCGGTTTCGGTGAATTGGTGACGGTGGCATTTTTTGCATTGCTTCTATTCCTTACTTTCAGCGCCATCACCAAACGCGAATTTGAATCTCAGCGCAAGATATTCTCAGGGCTGGGCGTGACGCTAGTCACTCTCCTGCTGGTCATGCTCGTTTCGGCGTATCAGCGTCTCGGTCTGTATGAAACGGCGTACGGCTTCTCTCGTTTGCGCACGTACACGCACGTGTTCCTGATCTGGATCGGGCTGCTGCTTATCGTCACCATCGCTCTCGAAATTCTGCGCAAGGAACGTATGTTTATGTTTGCCATGTTGATCGCCGCGCTTGGATTTGCAATGTCGCTGCCCATCCTCAATGTGGACGCGTTCATCGTGAATCAAAATATTCAACGCGAAATCCGCACACAGAAAAATAACAACGCGGATCTGGATGCGCAATATTTTCTGGATCTGTCTGATGACGCGGTTCCAGCAATGGTAAAAGCGTATCAGACTCCATCCCTGCCTGCTCCTATCCGAGAGAAAGTTGGCGCGGCTCTGGCATGTGTCCAATACACACGCATACTGGACACACGCGAATTGCCGTGGCAGTCATTTCAATTCTCAGCTTTCAACGCAGATAAAGCGTTGGTATTAATAAAGAATGATTTGAAAGGATTTGTAGTTGACGAGAAAGAATTCCCGAATAAAGTTACAAATCCATCGGGTGAAGAATTCTACTGCTCATCATATTATTCAGATTAATTAATTCGGATTTGCAAAGTGCAAGATCGCCCTCGCAATGACGCAGCTCGATGACGTAAGAACCCACTCTCATTGACTGTCTATTCACTATTCCCAATTCCCAAAGGACTGACAATGAACTTCAAACTAACCATCTTCTCCGATTACATCTGACCGTGGTGCTATGTCGGCCAGGGTGTGGTCGACCTATTGAAAGCTGAACACAAAGTGGATGTAGACTGGCGTCCATATTATTTGCGCCCTGATACTCCGCCAGAAGGCATGGACTTGCCTGATTACATTCTACGCGCGCGTGCCAGTGGTGCGGATGATCGTCTGCAAAACATGGCGAAGATGCATGGCATGCAGTTCAAATCCACCGAGCGCATCTACAACACACGCCTCGCGCATGAGGCCACGGAATACGCGCGCGAGCACGGCAAGATCAACGAATATCATCGCGTGATCTTTCGCAAAGTCTACGCCGATGGACAGGACATCAGCAAATGGGATGTCCTGCGCTCTGCCGCAGAAGAGGTTGGTTTAAATGCTGATGATATGCAAGCGGTCGTGGATAGTGGAAAATATACCGCCGAAGTAGCGGAGCAGGTTCGCCATGCCCAGGAAATTGGCGTGACAGGTGTGCCAACCTATGTCATCAACGACCGTTATGCAATTGTCGGCGCCCAGCCATATGAAGCCTTCAAAAACGCGCTGTCACAGATTTCGAATATGAAAAACGAATAACGGGTAGTGTTCGGATAATAGTGATACAGACCCCTTGCCATCATTTTATGATAGATTGCAACATAGGGATTTATGCGGGGCAGGCTTTATGGCTTGCTCCGCTTCTTTATCACGACTATAATATTTTAAATGGAGATATAAAATTTCGAATGTGATAAACCCCTGTAACAAAAAAAAGAAAGGAAAAACAATGCCATATACAAAAGATGAACTCGACGTACTGCTCAATAAACCGGAACCGCTGCAACTCGTCCGTTGTGACTTGAGCAAGGCCGAGCTAAGCGGCGCTGCCTTGAGCAGAGCTGATTTGACCGAAGCCAGACTGCGCTACGCAAACCTGAGCAAGGCCAATCTCGATGGAGCAAATTTGAGCGAGGCAAATCTTCACGGGGCTGATTTGAGCGAGGCAAACCTGAGCGATGCCAACCTTTTCGGAGCTGACCTGAGCGGAGCAAAGTTAAACAACGCCTGCTTGGTTTATGCCAATCTGTATGAAGCCAACTTGAGCGGAATTGACTTAAACGGGGCGAAATATAATAATGGAACAAAATGGCCCGATGGATTTGATCCAATTGCGGCTGGGGCGATTCTTGAGGAATAAAATAATTTTGTTTCTCGAGAATCGCCCTTCTACCTCGATAAAATTTCGTCTGCAGGAATGTACGTTTGTGCTTGAGTTAGGACGTATATAGGAGCAAATATGATAAAAGGCACAACTCTGGCAAGATGTAAAGTATTCGATAAACCGGTTAGTGGAAATAATATCAGAACCATTGGGGCTAATGTTGTCATTACAGCCACTGAAAACAAACTGCAATGGCTTCATCTTGTCGGTGGCGGGTGGGTAAGCGCTGGGCCGAAACAACAATATATTAAATGGCAGGTCGAGGCTGATCCGCTGCCGTTGCCGCCTCCACCGTCACCTCTTCCTCCCCCCTCTGTGACTAGAGCTATTACTGAAATAAAGCGTCAAGGAAGAATCGCAACTCTACTGGTTGTCTGGCAAAATCCAAAATGGGGATTTATACCGCCGCAACCTGGAACTTTGAATGCCTGGCCGCACGCATTTCAATTTAGTAACGTTGGCGGAGTGGATAGAAAAGGCGCCCGTATTCCACTGACAAAGGCCATGGAAAATTATGTTGAGAGACTTAATTCCCATGACAGTTTTCCCCGCAGGATCATTGATCTTCCAGACGCAGGATGGATAAACATTTATATTACACCGCCAGACCCGATGAGCATCGAGTGTCTGACTTGGGCGGCGAACCATGTTGTTGTGAAAGAAACCAGGTTATTCTCAGGCGTGGAATATGCCAGCGTCCATGCTATAAATTGCAACGAGACCAACCTGGACGGAACTTTTTTCGATAAGGACATGCGATTAATCGTCCATAAATTCAATGCATATACAATGCAAAAGAAGATGATAAATATTGCGAATAGCGTTGATTGTTATACTCCCTTCATCTCCAATCCTAATATGTGGTACGGCGAAATGTGGATACGATCTGATTATATAGAGATGTGGCCTGCCCTGCCATTTTTACTAAATGATGGAACTTCAATTGTAGAATATGAACTTTACGGATACTCCACTTTTGGAATAAGAGCGGATAAGACATCCATCCTGCTCCGTGACGCGAGCGGTTTCAAGACGAACTGGAAGATCAACTCCCCAGAAGTGCCTGTGTAAATATTAGGACTTACGCAGTTCAAAATCATTTAGCCGCGAATTATACAACTTATTATTTGCTGAGTTTCTAGTTCAATTCGCGTAAATTAGCGAAACATCCGCATAAGTGGCGCGGCTGAGGTTTGGGGTTCAGAGGATAGTCAAATAGCAAGTTATGCTCTATTGCCTTAAATCAAAAATCGAAACGTTATATTCCGATTTTTGATTGCCTATATTACTTTGGCGCTATTACTGTGCGTTTCTTTTTCTTTACTACTTCCGTGCCTGGGATGCTGGTTCTACGAGCTTCCTGTTTTACCAGACGATTATGTTTGGCCACCCCTTTGGATGGGCGCTTGGGCTTGGTCTTGACGGGTGTTGTATCCAATTGTATTGCTCCTTGTATTGTAATTAGTTACTTCTGTGATTGGCTTCGTACTCTGCCCAGAGCTTGCCAACTTCCTCTCTGGCTTTCTGGCGTGTATATCCATACTTAACCTGAAGCATGGTGACGAATTTATCGAACTTCACCTCTGCTTTATCCACTTTGTTCAGATCATATTCCACCATCAGGCTCCACTTGGCATTGATCTGACTTCGGATTTGGGTCCATTTTTCTTCGAACATCGTTTTGTTCACGATTTTCTCCTCATTATATCGCTTACAGATCACTGCGTAAAAAATCAGCGAGATGATCTAAGCAATAAACGTCAAACAAGATGACGCGCCTTTGGCAGGTTGTGTCTTTTCAAAAACAGGATTCATAAAAGGTATCGTAGTGTTGCTTACAAACGATGATCCATATCCCCCACCGTATAGGCAATTTACCTTCTGGTTACCAAATTCATTGTACTACGTACTGTGAATATTGCTAGGCTAATTCATGCTGAGTGTGCTTGTTCACTCGCAAAAAATATTTGGGGAGAGGCAGTACTAGCGTGGAAGGGATGTAATCCCCGCAGACCTAAACACCAGCCAATAAAAACATAATGCGAAGACCGCGTACACCACCTGCGCCGCCATAATGGACAGGTTTATTTCATTTGCAAGTTGCACCCTTGCCAGAATCAGAGTTCCTGCAAAGAAATGACTGAAATTACCCATTGATACAGGCCTCGCATAAATTCCTCCAATAAGGCTGTCTTTGGCTGCCCAGTTCATCAACGCAAAGGAGAAATACAATGCGCCCATCAATTGCACAAGCATGGAGGCAGCCCCTGTAACGGTCACTCCTTGGGTGGACAACACCACATCAGGCGCAAACAAAGTGATTATTCCTGCCAACCCAAGAACTATACTCCTGGAGGTCATTAGTAGCTTTGTATTCATAATTTTTTCCTCGCGATAAGGTTACTTCTCATTCGCTCTCTCTGACCTGCCCAGAGTCTCCTAAAAATGCCGATGAAAATTTTGAAGGGATTCAAAGGGTAAATTGTTCCATTTGGGCGAGATGCTGAATGTGGATTTTTCCAAAATGCGCCACCTCGGCGCGGGCGGCATCTACCGTGACTTGGTTCGCTCGTAACTGCCCCGTCTTCATCTTGTTCACGAAAGGATTCAATGAATTGAATTAATGAATTTCCTATTTGCACAGCTCGGGATTGGACTTTGCTAAGTCAGGAAAATCTCTGGCACACGTACTTGTGTGCTGTTTATCGAAGGAATCGTGTTCCCATGTACCTTCAGGATATGGGTTCACTTCGGGAGTAACTGATTCCAGATAAGGCGCATTTGGATCATCTAAATGTTTTTGAACACCCTCGATAACTTTTTCATAATCTGAATGATTTATGGCCTTGCCCCAGCCCGCTTCAACAAGAATGGCTTCGAGAGCGATAACGCCATCATCTAATGTGTGTCTTGACAAAAGATCTTCTCTTCCTAATAAACCAGTAAAATACTTCATCAACCCCTGAACTGCCGGGTCATTAATAGCTGGCATTACAAAAGGCTTGCTCTCATTATTAACAGGATTTATCGGGACACAACCGTAAAGTGCCAATGTAGTAAATAATGTAAAACATACTAATTGTCTGTATTTTGACATTTATAATCCTTTCTGCCAGGTGATGCCCGAAGAAATTTTCGAATTCGGTCTGCCAGTATCACAACTGTCTCTTACAATCAAAGTCTAATCACTTCCATAAATATCTTGGAACGGCCTGCCCTCTCTCAGGCCGTTCTCTTTTTCTTTTTCCTCTTTCGATCCCTACAACTTTGCGAACCGACTGACCACCTTCGCCGCCGTGGCGGGACGATCCACCACAGCGCCTTGATGAATGAGAATTGGCGTGCCTTCCTTTATGTAAGCTTTATCCAAATACGCCTGACCTGTGATGAACCTCTGTCCATCAATCGCGCAGGAGGTGACGAAGCCAATGCGCTCGCCGTTGATATTCATCACAGGGTCGCCGTTATGCGCCATGCGCACGCGCTGATCGTCAAATGTAAAGCGGATGACCACGCCTTTGCGTTCCTTCTCTCTTGCAACATAAGCGTCCCGCCCGATGAACCACGGTTTGTACGGTTTCACATAAGAACCAAATCCGCCTTCGGCAACACCTAAATCTCTGCCGTCAAATTTGCCGGACCCGAGTCCCATTTCGTGACCATACAACGGCAAGCCTGCCTCGGTGCGTAATGAATCTCTCGCGCCCAAACCAATGGCTTTGACGCCGAACTGTTCACCCGCTTTCATGACCGCGTTCCAGAAATCCACGGCGCGTTCAGGGTGGACAAATAATTCAAAGGCCAGCTTCTCGCCCGTGTAGCCTGTGCGCGAGACGATCAGGTCAAATCCGCCAACCACGGCATCGCATAATTCTGTGCGCTTTAATTTCATAATGTTCGCGCGGGTTGCATCGTCGACGCCCATTGCCAACAGAATGTCGCGGCTCTTTGGGCCTTGCAGGGCAATATCCACCCGCATGGCAGAACCAGCTTGCGGGTCACGCAGGTTGCGGAGGTCTGCGTTATATCCATAAGTCCGCGCCCATGCTCGATCGTTATCGATCTTTACTTTTCCATCACGCACACTTTCAAGCCATGTGCGATCCTTGTCATCGTTGGACGCGTTGACAACCACCAGATAATTATCCCAGCCGCGGCGATAGACGAGTGTGTCGTCTATCACGTCTGCATCGGGCGTGAGGAAATGCGAATACAAAGACTCGCCGGGCTGAAGCCCGCCGCAGTCGTTGCCACAGACTGTATCGAGGAACGAAGCCGCGTCTGCGCCGCGTACATCGTAGACGCCCATGTGCGAAACATCGAACAAGCCCGCCGCGTTGCGCGTGGCCAGATGCTCCTCAAAAATCCCCGTGTACTGCACAGGCATTTCCCAACCCGCGAAGGGCACCATTCTGCCGCCGCTGGATTTATGGACTTCATATAACTTCGTTCTTTTGAGGATTTCCGCTGGTTCAGTCCATTCAAAGGATGGCAGTGCATCTTCCTTGAACTGTGAGTTGACTCCAACAAACCAGGGCTTGACTCCGCCTTTGAGCGGGGGAACGGTCACCGTTAATTTGGCTTTGGCTTCATCCACAACAAATGCACCTGGCATTCGTTTCGCGCTGAAATCTTTTGTGCCATCCAAATTAAAGGATGTGTATCCATCTGAAAGATCGCGCAGCCAGGTAGCTACTGCCGATGCGTTCTTGACAGGCACCGCCAATTGGTAGGTGATGTTATCCACGTTCTTCAGCATGCCTTTGATTACACCTTTAGGAGTTGCAATGGAAGTTACCTGAGTCTTGCCCTTCTTCAATACGGAAAGATCAGAAGACAGCGCATAATCCAAAACCTGCCGCACACGTTGGCCGCTCAATTCATAGACACCGCTCGTGGATTTATCATCAACATAATAGAAATGCGGATACCCGCTTTTTTTAAATTTGAAATCAATGCCCGCGCTTTCAGCCAACTTTCTAACCTTCAAACGCGCAACGTTCAACACGTTGAAATCAAGTTTGGCGCGGCGCTGTTTGCCTTTCTTGACGGTATCCACTGAATGAGGCGCACAGGCTTCGAGCACGTCTGCCATGATGTTTGCCAGTTCACGCGTAGACTTCTCGTTGAAACCGCGCTGAGTGATCCAGGGCGTTCCCAATCGAATACCTGATGGGTCAGCTGAGTTCCTATCACCGGGGATGGTGTTGCGATTAACCACCACGCCGACGATATCCAAAATGCGCGCGGCTTGATCGCCACTTAATTTGGTTCCATCTTCACCGACAATTGAAGTCACATCCACATTCAGCATGTGCGTATTCGTTCCACCAAATGGAATTCGGAAGCCGCGCTTCTTGAACTGGTCCGCCATGGCCACCGCGTTCTTGATCGTCTGCGTCTGCAGTTGTTTGAATTGTTTGGTTTGCGCCAGTTTGAAAGCCACCGCCAGCGCGGCAAAGATGTGAACGTGAGGTCCGCCCTGCTCACCTGGAAAAACAGCTTTATCGAGTTTCTTCGCGATCGCTGCGTCGGTTGTCAATAGCACCGCGCCGCGTGGACCGCCCAGCGATTTATGCGTTGTAGACATCACCACGTGGGCGTATCCGATCGGCGAGGGCGTAATGCCTGAAGCCACCAATCCGCCAATGTGTGAAATATCTGCCAGCAGGTACGCGCCAACTTCATCGGCGATCTCGCGGAACTTCTTCCAGTCGGGAATCCATGAGTAGGATGAATATCCGGCGATGATCATTTTGGGTTTGCTTTCCACTGCCTGAGCGCGAATCTTTTCGTAGTCTAGTTTTTCGTTCTCATCCACATTGTAGTGAACGATCTTGAAATATTTGCCGCTGCGGTTGACCGACGAACCGTGCGAGAGATGTCCGCCATGCAGCAGGTTCATGCCCATTACCGTGTCGCCGGGCGTGACGAGAGCGTGATAGACCGCGTTATTAGCGGGCGCGCCGGACAATGCTTGAATGTTGACATAAATCTGATCGGGCTTGAATCCGTTCCCAGCGAAGGCTTCTGCGGCGCGGCGACAGGCAAGCGACTCAACTACGTCGGCATATTCCACGCCCTTGTAATAACGCGGATCGCCGCTGCGGCGGTATTCAGCCAGCCGCGCGGGATAATCGAGGATATCTTCTTCTGCCATTCGGCGCAGATCATCGTCGGGATAGCCCTCCGCGTAGATGTTCTGGAAAACGGAACCCATCGCGTCACGCACCGCTATCGGAGCGACGGATTCGCTGGGGATCAGGATCAGTTTTCTGGCCTGCCTCTCAGCTTCCAGTTGAGTCAGATCGAAAACGTCACGGTCAAGTTTGGCTAAGTCGCCACGAAATAGAAAATCGGACATTGTATTCTCCTTTTGAGAGTTGGTTTTTGGAATTGTCAGACAGTTGAATTGTAGGACGGGAGCGAGGGATGGTCAAGTGAAGAATGACATAAAAACAGCCCTGCGATTTTCATCACGGGGCTGACTTTTTCACTTTTACTTCTCAACTTGCTATATATGGATCGCGTTACCTTCCGCGCCATGCGCGGCTTCCATGATCGCTTCTGAAAGCGTGGGGTGCGCGTGGATGTTACGAGCAATCTCGTGCGGCGTGAGTTCCATCATGCGCGCCAGAGTCAACTCAGGCAGCAATTCTGTTACTTCGGGGCCGATCATGGATGCGCCGAGAAGTTCGCCGTATTTTTCATCCACAACAATTTTTACGAAGCCTCCGTAATCGCCCATGCCGAGTGCCTTGCCATTTGCCTGAAATGGGAAGCGCCCGATCTTGACAGTGAGTCCGCGTTCCTTTGCCTGCGCTTCCGTCATGCCGAATGACGCGATCTGCGGCTGGCAGTACGTGGCGCGCGGCATCATTTCGTAATCGAGCGTGATCGTTTCTGCGCCAGCGATATTCTCGGCGCAGATGATGCCCATTGCCGAGCCGACATGCGCCAGCATAAGTTTGCCCGTCACATCGCCGATGGCCCACACGCCCGCGACATTCGTCCGCATTTTTTCATCGATCTCCACAAAGCCGCGCTCATTGATCTTGACTCCCACTTCTTCGAGTCCGAGTCCTTTGGAGTTGGGGCGGAAACCGATCGCGACCAAAGCCTGATTCGCTTCGAGGACAGTTTCTTTGCCATCGGCAGAAACCTTCACCTTTACACCAGCGGCCGCTGCTTCGACAGATTCGACTTTGTGCCCCGCCAACATTTTGATGCCGCGCTTCTTGAATTCCTTTTCAAGTTCCTTTGAAATTTCTTCATCTTCCAACGGAACAATGCGCGGAAGCATTTCAACGATGGTCACATCTACGCCATACGAACTCCACACGGTGGCAAATTCCACGCCGATCGCGCCCGAGCCGATGATGACAACAGATTTAGGGAGTGTGGTTTGCAAAATAGCTTCCCAATATGTAACGACTTTTTGCCCATCCACTTTCCAGACTGGGGGAACCGCCGCGCTCGCGCCTGTTGCAACGATGATATTATTTGCCTTGAGTTCAGTTACTTGTTTATCTTTATCTGTAACTGCAATCATGTCTTTTGATTTGAACTTTGCTTCGCCCATAAAAACGGTGATGTTGTTCTTCTTCATCAAAAAGCCAATGCCTTTGACGAGTCGATCCGAATTTTGGCGTGAACGTTTGACAGCCACACTGTAATCCAATTTCAAATTATCGAATGAAAAGCCAAAATCTTTTGCGCGTTCCCGCAGCGTGTGCGCGATCTCCGCATTTTTGAGCAGTGACTTCGACGGAATACAACCGACGTTAAGACATACACCTCCAAGCCATTGCTTGTCGACGATTGCGACCTTCTGCTTGAGTTGTGCGGCGCGGATCGCGGCGACGTATCCCGCGGGGCCGGCACCAATTACGACTACATCAAAATTTTCAGACATTATTTACTCCGTATTTCTTTGTAAGATTTGATAATTTTACTACTACAACCAACGCCTCACGCGTGACTTGTAGTCTGTATACTGCGCTTTGAATTTTTTCTCCAAATAGGCTTCTTCCCGTTCAATAACCAGCCGATTAATGGTCATCACGAAAAATGGCGCTGTGAGAATTTCCCAATAGAAACCAGAGTTCAGCGGCAGACCAATGACCATCAGTAAAAATCCGAGATAGATGGGATTGCGTGTAAAGCGATAGACTCCCGTCGTAACCAGTTGTTTGACCGAACCATGCGGATCAAGCGTGGTGCGGGCCTTCCTGAATTCAATGAACGCGCCTACACCAAAAAGAAAACCGATGAAAGTCAGCGCGAAACCGATGTTCCGCAAAATGACGGGTACCGCAAATGGAAGTTGAACAAACCTTCCAATCAAAAATGCGATCACGATATACATCAACGCCACAATTGGTGGATGTATATTTTTATTAATGTCTGGCATATCTTTTTGTTTTTCAGTCATATTCGTTAGTTCCAATTTTCCAAAGTCTCTTTCACTTTCATCAAGAACCGATCCGCCGATGCGCCGTCGAGGATGCGATGATCGAAAACGAATGATAGATAAATCATGGGTCTAATCGCGATCGCATCGTCAATTACGACGACTCTTTTCTGCATCGCGCCGACGCCGAGAATACCACATTGCGGCTGGTTAATGACAGGGAACGCAAACAGCGATCCGCTGATGCCGTGATTGGTCAGCGTGAATGTTCCACTTTTGACCTCATCGGGTTGAAGTTTTTTTGTTCTCGCGCGATTTGCCAGATCATTGACCGTGCGCGCCATTGCCAGCAGCGACAGATCATCCGCGTTCTTGATAACGGGCACGATCAGTCCCTCTTCTCCGAGTGAAGTTGCCATGCCGAGATTAATGGCTTTGTGTATCAGAACGCCTTCATCAGCCCATGATGAGTTGGCGGTGGGATATGCTTTCAGTCCCGCCACAATAGCGGACATGAAATAGGCGGTAAAAGTCAGCTTGACCCCATCCCGTTCAAACGCGGATTTGTTCGCCATGCGGTGTTTGGTGACGTGGGACAGGTCCGCTTCCATGACAGTCAACACGTGCGGCGAAGTGCGCTTGCTCATCACCATATGCTCGGCGATGGATCGGCGAATGGGAGAGTGTTTGATAAGTTGATCGCCTGCGGCTGGTTGAATGTTCGCAGGTTGCAGGTTGGAAGGTTTAGGCGTGGGAACAATTCCCCGCGAAGCGTCCCGATTCCCAACATACACCAACACATCGTTCTTTGTGATACGTCCGTTTAATCCAGTACCCGTGACCTGACCTAAGTTGACTCCCTGTTCGGCGGCGATTCTGGCAACGACGGGAGAAATGAAACCTAAATCAGTCGAAGGTCGAAGGTCGAGGATCGCAGTTTGAAGTACAACTGACTTTTGATCTTCGACTTTAGACTCTATTTTTTCGGGAACGCCTTCCACATTTTCCTCTGCCGTTCCAATGATCGCAAGTAACTCTCCAACCTTCGCGATCTGACCTTCCTGCATTTCAATCTTCAAGATCACGCCCGAAGCGGGTGCTGGAATTTCGGTATCCACTTTATCTGTGTTAACTTCGAGCAAAGCCTCAAGCTCATTGATAGAGTCTCCAACCTGTTTGAGCCATTTCGTGATTGTGACTTCATCAACGCCTTCGCCGAGTCTTGGAACAAGTACTTTAGTTGCCATGTAATCTCCAGTTATTAGTGATCGGTAAACAGTGCTCAGTTATCAGTTGTTGGTAAACAGTGATCAGGCGTCTGTGTTTTCAATTTCGACGAGGTATTCAGAAGATTGTTCGCGGATAGTGCGAGAGGGCTCTCCATAGAACATTTCTGATTTTTCCATCATTCCACCGAGCATCCGCCCGATTTCGAGACAATTAGCTATCAATTGCATGCTTGTCTTTTGGTCAATATACTCACAATCCAAAGCAGTTTCAATCCAATGCTGGGTTTCCATTTGTTCACCATCAGAATCGGTCAACTTACTAATGAAGTGTTTTTCATATCTGCGTATTGCCCAGGCCTCTGCGATATTCGCCCCAACTGAACGAGAAGACATGCGGATTTGGTCGGTCAAAGAAAAAATTTCTTCCTTTGGAAACAATCTTGTAAGCCTCATAATTTCCCGTGATAATTGACGGCATTTCTGATAAACAACCAAATCACGAAAACTCTGTGCATGCTGTAAACCACTCATGGCTTCTCCTGCTCACTGTTCACTGTTCACTTGATCTTCGGAAACGCTTCAGGATCAACTTCATGCATCATCTCATACACTGCGTCAAAAACAGTCTCAGCATTCGGCTTGGACCAGTAATCTCCGTCACTTCCATACGCGGGTCTGTGCGCCGTACCTGATAAAGTCTGTGCGGGGGAATCCAAATGGAAATATCCGCCTTGCTTTTCGAGTACTTCCTGCAGCATATACGCGGATGTTCCACCAGGCACATCTTCATCCACGAAGATCACGCGTGATGTTTTCTTGATCGACTCGACGATGCTACTGTGAATGTCAAAGGGCAGCAACGATTGTACATCGATCACTTCGATCTCGATCCCAACTTTCGATAATTTTTCCGCCGCTTCCAAAACAATTCTACAACATGCACCATAAGTGACCAGGGTCACATCTTTTCCCGCGCGGATCGTTTCAGGCACGCCCAGCGCTAAAGTCATTTCGCTGATGTTATCGGGCAGGCGTTCTTTTACGCGATAACCGTTCAACACTTCCACTACAATTGCGGGTTCATCGGCTTTGAGAAGTGTGTTGTAAAAACCTGCCGCATGCGTCATGTCACGCGGTACCAGCACATACATGCCGCGTACGAGATTGATAATGCCAGCCATCGGCGACCCGGAATGCCAGACGCCTTCGAGGCGATGTCCGCGTGTGCGCACGATGACAGGCGCCTTCTGCCCGCCCGCCGTGCGCCAGCGCAAAGTTGCCAGATCATCAGACATGATCTGCAAGGCATACAAAACATAATCCAAATATTGGATCTCTGCGATCGGTCGCAATCCGCGCATAGACATGCCGATGGCCTGTCCCAGAATGGTCGCCTCTCGGATGCCGGTATCAGTCACGCGTAGTGTGCCGTATTTTTCCTGCAGCCCTTTGAATCCCTGGTTCACATCGCCAAGTTTCCCGACATCTTCACCGAATGCAACCACACGCACATCGCGTTTCAGAATTTCATCGAAGGCGGCGTTCATTACTTCAAAGCCCATCACGGTCGGCGAGCCCTTTGAATATATTGGCTTAACTTCCTTAACCTGTAAAGCCGCCGCACTGTAAAAGTGTGATCCATAGCGTTCGACGTTAAGCGCATCCTGTTCATTCTTCCATTGGATGAGGATCTGTTTGGATGGGTGTGCTTCGTCGCGCAGGATCCTTAAGGCTTCATGTGCGGCGCTGTGGATGTCTCGTCTCGTTATAGACGGGAGTCCTGCCAGCCGATCTTTGAGTTGTCTCAACTCTGACAAATGACTCGAAGTACCAGCGATCTCTTCCAATATATCAGTCACTTGTGCACGCTCTTCATTAATGGGAACCAGGAACGCATCCCACGCGGATTTGCGGAATCCTTCCACAGCGGCGTACTCTTCTTTTTCAACAGCGGTCAGCTCAAAGTCTGATGCGATTTGGTTGTCTATCAGCCAGCGCCGCATGCGAGTCACGCAATCGAAATCTTCCTCCCACTTAAGGCGCTCGGCAGATTTATATCGTTCGTGACTGCCTGAGGTGGAATGTCCCTGCGGCTGAGTCACATCTATAACATGGATCAGCGCGGGGATGTGATACTCGCGCGTGATCTCCGCGGCGGATAAATAAGTTTCGATGAGCGCGGGGTAATCCCAGGCGCGGACTGTGTAATGATCGTATCCATTCTGGACTTTTTCGGGCGGGTCATTCGGCTTGCGCTCAAAGCCTTTAAGCAGCGCGCCAATATTTTCCTTGACCATTTGAAATTGATTGGGGACGGAGATACCATACCCGTCATCGTAGATGGTGATGATGGCAGGCGCTTTGAGCACGCCGATGGCATTGACGCTTTCCCAGAACATACCCTCTGAAGTGGATGCGTTTCCAATAGTGGCGAAGGCGATCTCATCGCCGTTGTGCGAGAAAGTTTTAGCGTCTTGTAATTCCAGTGAATTGCGATATAACACGGAGGCATAAGCCAGCCCGACGGCACGCGGCATTTGCGCGGCTGTTGGGGAAATATCGGAAGCGACATTATACATTTGGGTCTGGTTGCGCCACGAGCCATCGGGGTTGAGATTGCGCGAAGAGAAGTGAGCGTTCATCTGACGCCCCGCGCTGGCAGGGTCATGTGCAACATCGGTATTGGAATAAAGTTGCGCAAAAAATTCCTGAATGCTCATCACACCCAACATGAACATCCAGGTCTGGTCGCGGTAATAGCCCGAGCGCCAATCACCTTTTTTGAAAACGTGCGCAATGGCCAGGTTGGCAAGTTCCTTGCCATCGCCAAAGATGCCAAATTTAGCCTTGCCACTTAATACTTCGCGGCGGCCAATAAGGCTGGTCTGCCTGCTTTTATAAATCAGGCGATAATCTTTTATGATCTCTTCAGCTGAAAAGGGAAGTAAAACAGAGCCCTTCTTTTTGGGCATGGTTCTCTCTCCTGAATTGGATGTGTTGAGGGGGATTATAACAAATGATGAAGGGTGAATTATGAAGGATAAAAAAAGGCGGACATTTCTGCCCGCCAACTTTTTACTTCCTATTTCATTCGCTCCGCCACGATTTCGGCCACATCTTTCACTTGGATATTTCCGCCATCGGCTTTGGAGGCATCGTTCATCATCGTCAGGCAGAATGGACAACCCACAGCCACCGTATCCGCGCCAGTGGATTTGGCTTCGGCGAAGCGCATCTCATTGACTCGCGCCGAACCTTGTTCCTCTTCCTTCCACATCTGCGCGCCGCCCGCGCCGCAGCAAAATGATTTGGCTGAATTGCGCGGCATTTCGATAGTTAAAGCACCAGCAGATTTGAGCGCTGTACGTGGAGAGTCAACTTCCTTGTTGTGGCGTCCCAAATAACATGGGTCGTGGAATGTTACTGAAAACTGATCACTGCTTACTTCTAAACTGATCTTTCCCGCGCCCACCAATTCATTAATTAATTGTGTGTGATGGATGACCTGATAATTTCCACCGAAGGCGGGATATTCATTTTTGATCGTGTGCAAACAATGCGGACAGGTCGTCACGATCCGTTTTGGCGCAAGCTCATTCAAGATCTCAACATTCTGTGAAGCCAGACCAAAGAAAATATCCTCACGTCCTGCGCGTCTAGCGGAGTCGCCTGTGCAGGATTCGTTTTTGCCAAGCACGGCGTAATTGACTCCCGCAGCGTTCAAGATTTTCGCGAAGGCTTGCGCCGTCTTTTGCGCACGCGAATCCGTTGCGGGAGCGCAGCCAACCCACCACAGAATATCAGGTTCGGCGTTTTGCTCAATGGTCGGCACAGACATTCCATCCGCCCATTTCATTCGATCCGCTTGCGAAACATTCCATGGATTCATATTGCGTTCCATGCCTTTGAACGCGCTTTCCAATTGTTTGGGGAACACGCTTTCCATCATCGAAAGATTTCTGCGGATGTCTAAAATGTCGCGCATCGGTTCATTGCCAACGGGGCAGATATCCACGCACGCGCCGCAGGATGTGCAAGCCCATATAGCTTCTTCAGAAATTAATTCTGTCATGGTCACATCGGTCGTACCGCCGCCGTTGAAATGATAGCGTTTATTAATTTCCAGTGCGGCAGGCGATAATAATTTTCCAGTATTATAGGCGGGACAAACTTCCTGACAGCGGAAGCACATGATGCAGGCGTAGCTGTCCATGATCTGCTCCCAGCCGAGATCCTTCATTTTCGCCGCGCCAAATTGTTCGATGCTTTGATCTTCAAGATTAATATAACTTAATTCCCCGATGGATTTTCGTTCAGGTTTCACTGCAAAATTTAATGGGGCGAAGAACAAGTGAATATGTTTTGAGTAGGGGAAGTAGGGCAGGAAGGCCACGACTGCGCCAATCGATAACCAGAATGCAAGATGTTCGCCGATGACCAAAGTCTGCGTATTCACTCCTGACCATAAACCTGCCACAGCCGAAATAGTGGGCTGCCAACTGTCGGCGTGACCGGAAAGTGTTATCCCAAACGATTCTCCCAATAAGCGCATCGCGTTATGAATGAAAATAAAAGTCGCAACAATCGCTGAATCGCGTGTGATTCCGAAACGCGCCTTGGGATTCAAAAGAGTCGTCTCGCGTGTTGAGAGAGTGGCAGGACGCAGGATGAAGCGGCGAATTGCCATCGCCACAATGCCGAATATGATCACGACATTCGCAAAATCCGCGAGTAATCTGTATGCGTCTCCAAACAGGCCAGTATGCTCCAGAAGTTTGAAGCCTGTAAAGGCGTAGATCAGATCCGCGAGGTTGATCAACAGGAACGAGAGAAAACCCCATCCGATCAGTCCGTGCAAAATGCTGGGCCATAGTCTGAATCGAAAAACGGGCTGGAACAATCCCATTTTTATAATGAGTTCTCCAATCCGTTTATATGCCAGAGACCAATCTATTTTGCCTTGCCCACTGTTGATGCGCCGCATAATGAGCGCGACCCCGTGATATGTGTAATAGAGCGAAGCAAGTGTTGCGACGACAAAGAGTATCTTTTCAATGAGGGTAAGCATGGTGACTCCCAGGAATGAAGGTTTGCTTTGTTAAGTTTAGCACAAGTTTGAAATAAAAAAAATCAGCCAATCGATTTTGATTGACTGATTTTTATTTGCTGATGTCGTTCACGTAATCCAATGCGCCGCCACAAGCCCCGCCAATGAATGGCGAGGTATTCTCCCATGTCAGTATGGAGTTTCCTTCCCCAAGGGAACGGGTGATTACCTCGGCGAGACAGCCTCCGCCCGCGTTGTAGTTGACAAGGGAAAACTTCCACAAGTCTTCATAGGAAGCTACGTCACCTGGCGATTTTCCTGTGTAATTGGTAATGACTTGACCGGCTTGTTTACAACTTCCGATCAGACTGTGCGCAAAAACACCTATTGAAAAATCTGCCCGTGAGAGGTCAATTCCAAGCGGACAATTTTCGCAGGTCGCGTTGACACTTGCCACCAATGCCAGGCGCAGTGTTTCACGTTCCTCCGGGGTCAGATGCATATATCCCTGGCCGCAAGTTTCGCCTGGGAACGTGAGCGTACAGAATTGATTGAAGAAGGATGGATTCCAGAATAGCGTTGTATCGGCGCCGTTTTCGGTTAATTGACCCAAGCCCACATCTCCAGCGGTCTGATAAGTGCCCGGCCAAAACTGGCTTTCTCTTGCAAATAGGTTTTTTAGCAATCGCGCAGGTACTGTTGTTTCCTGGGCGGTACTTAAGATTAATTCATCGAAGCGATTCTGCCAATTAAAAACTTCGCCGCGTGCTATTTCCAGTCCACATTGATTTACATTTCCGTCTGGAACAATTCCGCCATCTACACAGGTGCTTGCATCCACTACGCCTTGCAGGATCAGATTTTTTGCGAGATAGGTGTAGGGAATATCACTGCTGAGGTCTTCGCTGAGTTTTGGCGTGGTCAGCCATCCGGGCGGACCGCCAACGGGTGGAAATACATTCCATGAATCTGAACAGATTGCAACAGCTTGTCCCATCCACTGCGGGGACAGAACATCCACATACCAATACGATTTATCAGGATCATTTTCATTGGCTTTTTGTACGCGGACTTGAGCGCTGTAAATGAGGCTGCTGTCTCCATAAGATGAGTAAGCCCAAAAATCAACCTTCACGCCTTTTACATCTGTTTCGGGGATGTGGAATTTACATACATCGGTTTGGTCGCAATCGAAGGGTTGACCATTATACGTTCCTTCAATCCGTATGATCCGTTCATTTTGAACTGGTTCCTGCCCTGTAATAACGAGCGTGGGGGTGGTTTCACATATATTTGTGGAGGTGCTCAGTACCGGCTGGCAGTCTTCCAATGAAATCCAGGCGCTGGCAGGTGCGAACTGCATGGCAACCTCTTTGGTGGCAGGCGTGCTTTTTATAGGAAAGGTGTAATAGCCGTCACATAAATTTGTTTCGTTGTAAATGCACGGAGGTTGGGATATCCATTTATTGTAAACTCCTAATTGACAATCCCTATACACTTCAGCTGGGAACGGGATGCCTTCATGGTCTGTCATAACAGAGCAGACTATGTAAGATCCTTTCCAGGTGGCAAAATACCATTCATGGATGGTATAGTCAACCGTGACGGTAGTAAAGCGATCTGGGCCAGGTGGGGGATTGGGAGCAAAAACAGGCGACGGGTTAGCCTGAAGCTCAGGAGGAACATGCGTGAAGGCAGAGCCGGTTATGGCAATCAAAATGGATAGTAGGCCGAGCAGCCAGTGGCGTGTCATAATATCAAAAGTCCGCTTGCATTATAAGCGGACTTTTGAATTACAGCAAATATTAGTTTAAGTTGAAATAATCTATTATATTCCCCGATGCGGGGCGTTCCTCCGCATCGGGGAATATGATCTTTTTGTTATTTCTTTTTCGAGCTGGATGATCTTTTCGACTTTTCAGATTGTAAAGATTCCAGCGTTTCGATATCTCGCTTAAGATTGGCATTTCGCAAATACATACTAAAAACATAGATGCCCATAATCACGAAGGCGAATGCATATCCTGCGATCATATAGTTTGAGGTTTCTGGAATGGTTTCAAGGAACATTTTGTTCTCCTAAATGATTTACTCTTACATCGAAACTGTCAACTTAAGTTGTTCAACTTTTTCTTCGAGAGCGCCGAGACGGATGCGATGCCACATCATGTCGATAAAGATTATGGTGAATGCAAAGAGACCGAAGAAAAAGGCAACGCGCATATCACTGGTCATATTCATTTTTTCCTGAGTTCCATTTGCCGCGCCGATGACGATGGGATGAATGGAACGGAACAGGCGAATCACCATGAAAGTGATCGGTGCGCTGACTCCGCCAAGCAGGGTGTAGACCGCGCCAAAGCGTGCCCGTTTTTCGGGATCATCAATTCCCTGACGGAGCATGAAGTAGGCGATATAGATCAACTCAGTAATGGCGGCGGTCGTGAGGCGGGGATCCCAGGTCCACCAGGTGTTCCAGGCGGGGCGTGCCCAGATGGAGCCTAGCACGATGGTGATAAAGAAGAAGACTGTGCTTACTTCAACAGCGGCGACTTCGAAACGATCCCAGCGCATATCTTTTGTAACGAGATAGGCAATGCCAGCCGCGGCCGCGAGGATAAATCCAAGCAGACCGACCCAGGCTGTGCCGATGTGGAAATAGAAAACGCGCTGTACTTGTCCCATCACGGCTTCGGTGGGTGCGAACACGAGCGCGAGATAGGTGGCTACTCCTAATACAATGACGGATGCAAAGTCGAGAATTTTAAGTGCGAGGGGTCTGGGTTGCATAGTTGCTCCTTATAAATTTACGGTTTGTTATTGATAAATTATTCTTCCACGACAAAGTCAAATACCATGAACGCAATGGCGATAAAAATGACATCGTAAACGATGAGAAGGTTGATCGGTGTGAGTACCTCGGCAAATTCTGCGCCAGCCAGTAAACCGTTGCTGGCTTTAACCGATGCGAGTAGAACGGGCATTGCCACTGGGAATAATAAAATGGGCAGTAATACCTCGCGTGTGCGTGTTTGCGCTGACATGGTTGAGAGCAATGTGCCGACAGCCGCGTATCCGATGGAGCCGAGCAGAATCACACCCAGCAGGTCAAACCGAAATAGGTTCACATTATAGAGCACGCTATAAACGGGTAGGACAATCCCTTCCACGATCAGCATGAAAATCAAATTGCTGATGGCTTTACCAAAATAAATGACCGAGCGATCCACTGGCGCGAGCAGGAGACCATCCATACAGCCGCGGTCTTTTTCGACAGACATGGAACGGTTTAGTCCGAGTGTGCCTGCGAAGGCGAATGTTGTCCACAATACGCCTGAGGTGACGGACTGACGCACCTTGATATCCAATTCCAACGCGAAGTTGAATATGATGATGACCAAAAGAGAAAAGACCAGCATCGCAGAAATTAATTCAAATGAACGGAACTCGGCAGACAGATCTTTTTGAATGATCGCCAGTGTGGCTTTGAAGAAGGAAGGATGCAGGCTTTCCGCTTTCTGTTTTTTGCTTTCTGATTTATTAGCCATTATCAGTCCACCAATGCCTGTTTGTAGAACGCAAGTAAATTTGTTTTCTTTAATTCTTTTTGCGTCGCGGAAGCAGTGATCACTCCGCGTGAGAGAATGTCAAAGCGCGTGGCCAGTTCTTCGGCGCGGGCCAGGTCGTGCGAGGTCATAACCACGGTGCGACCTTCAGCGGCAACCGAGCGAAGAACTTCATCCAGCATTTCTGAGGCGTCCTGATCTAGGCCTGTATAGGGTTCATCAAACAACATTACTTCGGGGTCGTGGATGACCGCGCGTCCAATCGCGAGTCGCTGCTGCATTCCGCGTGAGAAAGTGCGGATGAGGTCTTTGCGGCGATTTTCCAACCCGACCATTTCCAATACTTCGGTGATGCGTTCTTCCATATTCCCAATGCCATACATACGCCCGTAGAATCGCAGATTTTCTTCCGCGGTTAAATCTGGATATAACAAGGGCATGTGTGAAACAACGCCTAATTTAGCGCGGACTTGCGCGGCTTGGTTGGGGAGCTGATAACCAGCGACCACGACTGCGCCTAAAGATGGGCGTGAAAGTGTGGCGAGGATGCGCAGGAATGTGGTCTTGCCCGCGCCATTCGGGCCGAGCAAGGCCACAAACTCACCCGGCTCCACAGAAAAATCCAGGCCGCGTAAGATGGTTTTTAGTCCAAAGCGTTTAACGAGTTTTTTTACTTCGATCATGAGTAGTTAGTAATTTGTAATTGCCAATTACAAATTACCCCTTTCTCTTTAAGACGCTCTTCAATTCATCGCGTCGTTTTTGATAGGCCTCATCAGAGAGTTTGCCCGCGCGGTGCAGATCATCCAGTGCGATGATCGCATCCATCAGAGATTCGGGATCCTCGAATTCATTTTCTTCCTGATCCACTTCTTCCACTTTCTTGGGGCTGCGCATGAACAGCCATACGCCTACGAGAATGAGTACCAGTCCGAGCGCACCGACTCCGATCAAGAGTGTTTTGTTTTGTAAAATATTCGGATTGACAGCGACGGAGGACGGCTTGCCGGTCACGGTGAATTTTATACTCTCATCCTTCTTCAAACCAACGGAAGAATAAACGTGGAAGTTAGTACCGTTTTGTAGTTGAATACCTTCATCCTTCAATGAGCTGCCTTTGGCTTCCATGCCTTCCGGCAGGAATATATTGATGAGGTCAATTGGCAGGAGCGCGCCTTGAGAAATTTCAATTTTATCTGTCTTCGGAATGGATGCGAAAGCGATCAATCCGTAAGGGGTTGTGCTGGGAGGCATGGCAAACCCATCCGCAGTTTGCACGAAAGTCGCAGTATCCTGAGTGGTTTCAAAGCCAAGTGCTTCAGAGCCTTCCGCGAATGCAATGAATGGAATATTTTTAGCGTCTGTCATTTTCACTGTGACAGTTTTGTCTGTGATATTTGCAATCGTATATACTGAAAATATCTGGGCCGATCCTTCAATTGCAAAGTCAAAGTAGATCTGCATCGAGGTGATCTGTAATGTCGAGTAATCTGTCGTACCTTCGAAGATGGCGATGGGCGGGATGACCACTGCCACGTCACCTGCTTTCACAACGGCAAATTCAGATGAATACACTGAACCATTTACATCCGCATCCGCGATAAAGATGCGGTTTTCAGGGATTTCAATATTTTCGAATACATAAGTCCCATCAGGATTGATGGAGCCTTCAAATGTTTTGATCTCTTGCGGGCCGGCATTGAGGTCTTTGCCATGTTCCATCACGCGCAGGGTGACTTTCATTTCACTTGGAAGTGGTTTGCCTGTTTGATTATCAAGCGAGCCGCTGACTTTACCGAAGCCTGCAACTGGTGCCGCTCCAACTGTTACCGCTGCTTGAACACTCGCTTCAGGCGTGACTGCGGCCTGTGTGCCATCAACCGGAGTAGTCTCGGCGGATGGAGTCCCTGCTTCAGCGCTGACGGGAGTCTCGCTGGCAGCAACAGCTACCGCTGCGTGGGGAGCGGCGTAGGTCAAACTCCGCAAATAGGCGGCGACGGCGGCGGCTTCTTCATCTGTAAAATTCTTTCCAAAAGCGCTGATGTCACCTTTGCCTTTTTTCATGATCTGGATGAGATCATTCTCGGAAAGCGCTGACATCATTTTTGGATCGCTGAATGTTTTTGCGCAATCAACACAAGCTGTTTCTACAAGTGACCGGCCTTGCGCGATCTGATCGAGATTGGTGTGCAGGGTCAGCGCATAGGAAACTACATCCCAGCGTTCTTGATCGTTCAAACTTGCAAATGGCGGCATAAAGCGCTCGAGGTTGCCTTGCGTGACAGTCATGAACCAGGCGGATGGTAATGCCTCTTGCGCGAGTACCGCCAAGCCGATCGGGGAAACTGAGACCGGGAGTTCTTTGCCTTTTGGCCCATCTCCCAAACCAGTGGAGCCATGACAGGGTTCGCATTTCTCAAAATAGATCGCCGCGCCGTTCATAATATTCGGTGTGTTCGGAGGGAACAACGGTCCCATGGTTGGAGCCGGTGTCGGCGGCACATAATCTGGCGGAGGAGTAACATCTTCGGCGAGGGTGAAGTTGCACGCGGCAAGAAGTACCGCGATGGTTAGAACGAGCAGGATATGTCGTAGTTTCATTTATTTCCTCAATATGAATTTGAACGTAATAATGTTCAAACGATTCAACGTTATTACAGGGATTTTCCGCAAGACGGACAGAATTTATCAGCGACGAGTACCGGCTTGCCGCACTTTGGGCAAAAGCCAGCGGATTTGCTCTTGCGCTCTTTTCGGCGCGCAGCGATCATCGATTCAAGATCGTCATCATCGATCGGTTCAACTTTGGCTGATGAATCCGCGCGGACTGCGGCCGCGGCTTGTTCAATGCGCGATTCTACATTGCTGTCTGAAACAAATCCGGACGAGATCTCATCAAGTTTGCGCAGGATGTCTGCGCCTTTTTGAATCAACTGGGTGCGTTGATCGGGATAATCTTCAGCGGGGATCTTGCCAAGATTATGATCAAAATCCAGTTCCTGCAAAGAGTTGATCACGCGGTCACGTTCCGCTTTTAAGGCAGATACTTCGAGGGTTTCACTCACGCGCGCGCGGCGTGTGCGCGCCGTGAATGGCGCATATAAAAAGATGCCGATCAGAACGACTACGGCGAAAATAAGAAAGATAGAACCTAGTTGCATGGTTGGTTTTCCCTACTGAACACTTTGAATCATAGATTTGATCTCATCCACTGAAGAAAAGGGGCCGATCTTTATATTTTGCAATATCCCTTTACGGTCAATGATATAAGTTTCCGGCACGCCCATTTGGCGGTTTAAAATACTGGAGATGTTTGATTTCAGATCGGGCGCGTTCGGAAAGCTGATGTTAAATTTCGTCAGATATTCATTTGCGCCGGCGGGCGTATCCACATAATCCACGCCGACGAAGACCACATCATTGCCGTCTTTATAGATTTGCCAGGCTGCTTGCAGATCGGGCGCTTCCTGTTCACAGGGTTTGCACCACGAAGCCCAAATGTTGACGACAACGATCTTGCCTTGCAAGTCAGAGAGTTTCATCTCTTTTTTGCCGTTGTATTCATACCCTTCATAAAAAACAAGGTTGAAATCAGGGACGGGTTTTCCAATTGCGGCCTGTGGATTTTGCGCGCGCCTCAGTCCAAAAGCAACCAGCCCGAGCAGCCCCACAACAAATATCCAGATTACAACCTGTGTCCAGATCGGTACACCGTGTTTTGCGTTTGATGTTTCTTCTGTCATAACATTCTCCGTGTAAGTAAAAGTAAGACCTGACAGGTTTTCACACGCATCTGATGGATGAGAGAAATTCCCTGAAACCTGTCAGGTCTGTTTACTGTGAAAACTATTTTTGTTTCTTTAATTCTTCTTCAAAGCGTGTCACATAAGAATCTTTTTGAGATGATGCTTCGCTCGCATCACGCGCTGCGCCTGAACCTGCTTCTACAGCTTTGGGAGTCGTCCACTCTTTGAGCGAGCGGAAGAGGATGATCGCGCCTGCCAGAATGATGAGCGGCGGAATGATGTAAATGATCAAATTGAATTTTGTGCTCAAAGGCGGCGCAGCCAGAACCCGATCACCGAATTGATCGACGAAATATTGTTGGATCTGGGCTTCTGTTTTGCCTTCTGCGAGCATTCCGCGGATCTGTTCACGCCAATCTTTGCAGGCGTCTGTTGGGCAAACATCCAGCGGCGTATTTTGGCAAACAGGACAATACAGATTATGCGCGACTTTGTTTACTTCGTCATCTGTCGGAAGTTTATCCTGCGCGAGCGCAGCACCTGTGAACAGAATACCTAGTAGGATTATAAATGTGAAAGTGTATAAAAACTTTTTCATGGAAAATCTCCAACGTTTGAATGTTAATCCGCTGCGCTGGGTTGGTTTGCGCTTTGTGTAATTCCGCGTCGAGAGATTTCCTCGGCAGGGTCGCGATCAGGCCAGGCTGCAAAAATGATCCCAACCAGAAAGAGCAGACTGCCGACCCATAACCAGTTGACCAATGGGTTTACGAAAATCTTGAAGGTCGCGCCCATGGCGGTTGTTGGCTGCCAGTCTACCAGAATGATGTACAGGTCATCTTTAATTGTGGAGCGGTTGCCGGGGATGGTCATGTTTTGTTGTGAGTCAAAATAATAGTCAATGCGCGGGTGAAGTTGGCCGAGATAAATCCCATTTTTATAAATGTCCATTGTCGCGCGGGTAAAATTCACGCCTTTGCCTGTGTCATCCCAGGAAGCCAGTTCACGATATTTTACTGAATACCCGGAGATATCTAGTGCATCACCTTTGGCCAGCTCGCCTTGTGTGGATGTTTGGAATGCTTCCATTCCGAGAATACCGATCGCCATTAACATCATGCTGATGTGGATGATATACCCACCGTAACGACGGCGGTTGCGTCCCATCAAACGCGAGAGCGCGCTGAAGAAATTTTCGTTCTGTGATCTTTGTCTTGCGCGTGCGCCGCGCCAAAATTCCTGCGCGGTAACGAGTATCACGAGTGCGATCAGGAAGAATCCGATCAGCGCGATGTAATTCTTTGTGTAGGTAAGGAACAGGATGACGGTCACGCCCAAAGCGATCAGCGCGGATTTCCACATGGCGCGGCCAAGAGTCTTGACGGTTGAATGTCCCCAGGCAGAAAGCGGAGCGACTCCCATTAAGAACATCAACCCTGCAAAAATTGGAGCGGTGGCGCGTTCATAGAATGGCGGACCGACGGTTACTTTTTGGCCGGTGAACAATTCAGAGACGAGCGGGAACATCACACCCCAGAAGCAGATCACGAGTACGCTCATGAACAGAAGATTATTGAGCAGGAATAACGCTTCACGCGAAAGCATGGATTTCATTTCTGTTTCGCCGCGCAATTGGGGCCAGCGATAAATCACCAGCGCAATTGATGCGATCAATGTGGCGGATACAAATGCCATAAAGAGCGGACCGATCGGGCTGTTGGCGAAAGCGTGGACAGAGGAAAGCACACCGGAGCGCGTCAGAAAGGTGCCGAAGATAACGAGCGCGTAAGTGAGGATGACGAGAATCATATTCCAATGTTTGAGCATGCCGCGTTTTTCCTGGATCATGACGGAATGCAAAAAGGCTGTGCCGGTCAGCCACGGCATAAAGGCCGCGATCTCAACCGGGTCCCAGCCCCAGTAACCGCCCCAGCCTAATACGTCGTACGCCCAACGTCCACCGAGGACGAGTCCAAAGGAGAGGAAGAGCCAGGCCCACAAAGACCAGCGGCGAGTCAGGCGGATCCAGCGGTCATCGGTGCGGCCGGTGATGAGGGCGGCCATGGCGAAGGCATACGGGATCACGTAAGAGACAAAGCCAAGATAAAGCATGGGCGGATGAATGACCATGCCCGGGTGGCGTAAGAGCGGGTTCAATCCATTACCATCCTGCGGAGTAAAAATAGTCGCAAGGGCTGGCTGGAACATGTGCGGTTCGACGTTTCCATTTACCAGCCAGTAGCGTGTAAATGGATTTTCGTAGAAGACCACCATGCCGAGGAAGAAGACAAGCGTGACTGAGCAGACCATAACCACCCACGGCAGGAATTCAATATCGCGATCCCATTTGCGGATGGTGACTGCGGATGCGAATGCCGCCAACAGCCACGACCAAAATAGAAGCGAGCCGGCTTGTCCGCCCCACCAGGCTGTGATTTTAAGGTAGGTGGGCATACTGCGGCTGGTCACTTCGTAGACGAAGGCAACTTCAAAATGGTTGGTGACCAGTAGATAGATCAAAGACCCGGCTGCGATCGTGATCAGTGGAAATGTGAGTAACATGCCGCGCCGCGAACTTTCCACCAGGGAAGCGGATTTTTTCGTGGCGCCATAGACCGCCGCGACAACACTGTAAACCGCAACGAGGAAGCTGACCAGCGCAATACCATATCCAAATTCAGCAATCATAAGATATCCTTTTTATGTAGACCCTAAAGATGTTTCTCTCAAAAGGTTGGGTGAAATAAAACCTGACAGGTAGAAACCCATCAGGTTACTTTTTATTTATTCGCTTCAGCTTGATCTGGTACCGCTTGTTTATATTTTGTTGGACATTTGAGCAGAAGTTCGTCAGCGTGGAAAACTCCGTCGCTGTCAAGTTTGCCGGTCAAGATTGCCTGAGCCTCACCGCGCAGAAGATCTGGTTTAGGTCCGATGTAAACAACTGACACGTGTTGACGGGTGGGATCGTTGACCGCTTCCGATAGAACTTTTGCCAAGCCGCCTTGCGCTTCGATCTCGGCATTGTCGCCGGAGACGTGTGCGATATCGAATGTGAGGGTAAGTGTGGCGGAATCATATTTGATTGTGTCGCCCATTACCGCGCCGGAAAGGCGTAAGCTTTGACCAACGGCTTGTGCACCTTTGGCTTTTACTTCGTCAACTGTCATGAAATATTCGGCGCTCGCCTGCGTGGATGAAACGATCAGGTAAACCACTGCCGCCAGAATAAGCAGCCCGCCGAGAATGAATTTAGTACGTTGCATAGTGCCTCCAAAAAAATCCTTTATTGATTTCCGATAGTTTATAAGAAACTATATAAACCTTCATTCATTTTACATGGCGACATTAAATCACGATGAGATTTGGGGGTGGATGAATGTTACAAAAACGTCCCAATTTTGTCATGTTTATACGGGTATGGATTAATGTTTGGTGATATAGTAAATGCGATTTCTTTAGGAGATTCATAGTATGCGAACCAGGATAACGATATTCTTTCTGCTATTTGGGCTGATTGCCGCCCCTGTTCAGTCTGCTCTCGCCGCTCAACATGCAGATGTGACAAATAACAAGGTAACTTTTTCATTTCCCGAGACCGCCACTTTTTCAGCCAGACTTGCCGCCGACACAGCCATAGCTTCGGTTATTTTGGAATATGGCAACGAACAACAAACATGCGGAGAAGTGATCGCAAAAGCATTTCCTCAATTTACATCCGCTAAAAATACCAATGTTGAATGGACTTGGGATATGCGTCAGAGCGGTTCACTTCCGCCGGGCGCTTCGCTCTGGTGGCGCTGGCGCTACACTGACGATACCGGCAAGGAATATCTCAGCGAGACACAGACTGCCACCTGGCTTGATAATAAACATAAGTGGCAAACCATCACCAGTGATTTTTTGCGCCTGCATTGGTATGACGGTGATCAGACATTTGCAAATGATTTGCTGAACGCCGGTCAGGAAAGTTTGTCTCGCAACCAGAAGCAGGCGGGGCTTATTCCAGATGCGCCCATTGACATATATATTTATTCCGATCCTCAGGATCTGCGCGATTCAATTTTATATGAACCTTCATGGACAGCCGGCCAGGCTTTTGCCGAATACAATATCGTTATTATTGCTGGGCAGAATAATAAAGAATATGATCGCAACACGGTCATTCATGAATTGACACATGTGCTCGTGGGTCACTTTACGTTTTCATGTTTGAACGATCTGCCTTCCTGGCTGGAGGAAGGTCTTGCAGTTTACAGCGAAGGCAAACTGGATCCCAGCTCGCATGAACAATTTGACCAGGCCGTTCAAAACAATGAGCTGTTATCTGTCCGTTCGTTGAGCAGCGGCTTTTCTGAGGAATTTTCAAAAGCGGTCTTGTCCTACAGCGAATCTTTCAGCCTGGTCGAATTTTTGATCAAAACTTATGGGCAGGAAAAAATGACTCAACTGCTCAGCATTCTGCGCGATGGAAATGCGATCGAGCCCGCGCTCGTCCGCGTGTATGGATTTGATATTGATGGACTCGAAGACGTGTGGCGCGATTCAGTCGGGGCTGTGCCTCGAGTTGTTTCTGCTCAACCGACAGCTCAGCCCACCCCGACATTTGTTCCGACCTTCGTGCCTGTGTCTGGCGCGCCGCTGGCAGTGACTCCTACTCCATACGCGATCCCCACTTCCACCATTAATGGTGGACAGCCATCCCAGCGAGGTAGTCCGCCTATTTGGTTAACGTTGTCTCTGCTTGGTTTTTGTTGTTTGCTCATGTTGATCTTTGGTGTCTTCACATTGGGTTTCTTTGTCCGTTCGCAGAATATAAAGGCGAGGAAAAATGATCAAGCGAATTAATTTTTTGAGAAATGTATTTGCCGCATTGTTTGTTTCAATTTTTATAACCGCCAGCGCGCATCCTGCGCCAGCGTGGCAAAATGATATTCCGCTGAATCAAGCCCTCGTTTTGGCTGGAGGCGAGACCACCAATCCGCGTGAATATGACCCGGCCACCACGCACGGCTCAGGTGACAAATTGATCTACAGCGGACTCGTCTCATTTGATCCGAACTTAAATCTCACGCCTGATCTCGCAGAAACCTGGGAAGTGAGCGGCGGTGGCACGATCTACACTTTCCATTTGCGCGCTAATGCTTACTTTCATAATGGCCGTTCAGTGATCGCGCAGGATTTTGTCTACTCGTGGGAACGGGCTGTCAGTCCGGCGATTGCTTCGGATACCGCGTTGACCTATCTCAGCGATATTGTTGGTGTGAACGAAATGGCCGCGGGGCAGGCTGACCACATTAACGGTTTGAAGGTCATTGACGATCTCACTTTGCAAGTGACGATCGATTCTCCCAAACCATATTTTGTTTTGAAGCTCACATATCCAACCGCGTTTGTTGTTGATAAAAATAACGTGGAGCAGGGCGGCGAATGGTTCCGCGAGCCAAATGGAACAGGCCCATACATACTCATCGAGTGGACAAGTAATACGCGTATGGTCTATCAGGCGAATCAGAATTTTTATCTTGGCGCGCCGTCCATTCCGTTTGTGATCGTTAACATGTATGCAGGTAAACCCCAGCGTTTATATGAAACGGATGACGTGGATATAACCGGCGTCGGCTCGATCGAGCGCTTCCTTGACCCCGCAGAACCGCTTCACAATGAACTCATTAGCGGTGTGAGCCTTTGCACAGGCTACGTTGTTTTTGATACCACGCGTCCACCTTTTGATGATGTGGATGTGCGCAAGGCTTTTAGCATGGCCTTTAATCGCCAGCAATATATTGATATCGTCATGGGCGGCCATGCCTTGCCTGCCGTTGGAATCTATCCGCCTGGCTTGCCTGGATTTAGTTATGAATTGCAGGGCCTGCCTTACGATCCTGCTCAAGCGCGTGAGTTGCTTAAGCGATCCAAATATGGCGGTGCGAATGGATTGCCTCCCATTGTGTATACGCATGCTGGTCTTGGAAGCAATGTCAACGCGGATGTAGCTGCGCTGGCCGAGATGTGGCAAAAGAATCTGGGTGTGACCATTACTGTGGAGAATCTCGAACCTAATTATTTTTCTGATCAGATCTACGCGGGCAATCACGGCCAACTATTAAGCAGAGGCTGGTGTGCAGATTATCCTGACCCCGAAAACTTTGCCGATGTGCTTTTTCATACAGGCTCAAATCAAAATAGCGGCGGCTATTCCAACCCCGCGCTGGATGCCATACTAGAACAGGCGCGCATCGAACAGGATGTGACGAAGCGCATTGCTTTATATCAACAGGCTGAGCGAATCATAGTTGAAGATGCCCCCGTGCTTTTCACCACGCACTCGCTATCGTATCAACTCGTCAAACCGTATGTCAAAGGATATTCGTTTACGCCGATCCGTATCCCGATTGAAAGATATATGTGGTTGGATGGGAAATAATTAGACGGTGGACCGCCCATCGGCTACGGTCGGCTTTCTACAAAAAACTCTACCGCATCAATCTCTGCCGCGAGGCTTGACACTAAAAAGCTGAAAGAGATATTTCCCCCGGGTTGGAGCGCTCCGCCTTCCCAGCGTTTAACTCCAACCACGCGGCCATCTTTATCATAAGCCACAGCCGCGACCCAGACTTGTGTTGCGGCTGATGATTCCGCTGGCAGGAAGATCTGCCCGCTGAGTTGAGCAGTGCGCCCATTAATTTGAGCTACAGCATTTTGGATCACCGCTGGCGGGTAACGTGTATTGTTTATTGAAAGTTGATTTGCGCTGAGCACTTGAATTTGAATAGTGTATTTTGACGGGACTTTTGAATCAAAGAAAACATAAACAGGCATAGCTGAATTTGGTTGGATAATATCCAAAGGCATGAACGCGGTTTGACTCGCAATTACATTATTGCTTTCATCAAGCAGCGTAATTTGCGCGGATATATTCTCAAGCAGTTCAGTTGTATTATTTTGAATGAGCGCGAAACACCACAGGCCGCCATCTGCTGAAGGGTGGCAAACTGTCTGGGTGACTGGGGCCGGCACGGGCGTTGGAGTCGATCCGTCTGCTTGCGCGGCGGAACTATCTGGGATGAGTAGAGTCGACCCGATGGTCATGCTGTTCGGAGAGACATCAGGATTCGCCGCTCTTAATTCATCCTGTGTGATATTGAATTGTTCGGCGAGTTTGCTGATCGTATCATTTGCTTTTATAGTATAAACAAATGGAGTTGAAGTGGGCAGCGCGGTCTCGTCAATCACGATCACATTGGGCGTGGAGGTCAGGCTGGGCGTGGAGGTGACGTAAGAATCAAGCGAAGTGTTGGGCGCGCGTTGAGTCGTTTGCGATGCGCAGGCAGAAATGAGAAATACATAAATCAATAATAGTTTACGCATTCAATGATTATAATAGACGAACAAAATTCTTCGGAGGCATCATGAAATATCGTTTTCTCGGCAGGACGGGTATTCAGGTTAGTGAACTTTCTTTTGGCTCGTGGGTTACGTTTCACAATCAGGCAGGTGTGGAATCTGCCGTGGAAATGATGGCCGCAGCGTATGACGCGGGCGTGAATTTTTTCGATAACGCTGAAGTGTACGCGGGTGGCAAATCTGAAATTGTAATGGGCGAAGCGCTCAAAGAGTTGAATTGGCGCAGAGGCAGTTATTTGATCTCCACAAAATTTTATTGGGGCCTGCAGGATGGCGTGAATGAAAAGAACACCCTTAATCGCAAACGTCTCATCGAAGGCATTGCGGGTTCACTCGAACGCCTGCAGCTCGATTATGTGGATCTGATCTATTGTCACCGCCCCGATGCGACTACACCGATCGAAGAAACTGTCTGGGCGATGCACAATATCATCGAATGGGGACAGGCCTTATATTGGGGAACTTCGGAATGGGCGGCTTCTGAAATTATCGAAGCGATCCAAATTGCTGAACGCCATCACTTGCACAAACCCGTTGTCGAACAACCGCAATACAATTTGTTTGAGCAAGGCCGTATGCAAGGTGACTACGTCCGCTTTTATAAGGAGTATGGCTATGGCTCGACGATCTGGAGTCCACTGGCTTCTGGTTTGCTGACGGGTAAATATAGCAAAGGCATTCCCAGCGACAGCCGGGGTGCGCTCAAAGGTTATGAATGGTTAAAAGACAATTTAACCAATGAGCAAAGACTTGCCAAGGTTGCCGCGCTGCAGCCCATTGCAAATGAACTCGGCTGTACACTTTCACAGTTGGCGCTGGCATGGTGTTTGAAAAATCCGTTCGTGAGCACAGTTATCACAGGCGCCAGCCGCGTGGATCAGGTTTATGAAAACATGAAGGCTTCAGATGTGGCCGATAAGATCACGCCTGAGCTGCTTGAAAAGATCGACGCGATCTTTGGGATGAAGAAAGAAGAAGACGGCGATTAAATTTACCCTCACTAAAAAGCAAACTCCGAATTCTTAAAGAACTCGGAGTTTTTTATTACAGCTTTGTAAAATAATTTTTTTCCACCTGTTCCCAGGTTTCATCAGGCAACTTCATATACCTCGTCAACAGCGGGTGCACGCGCGCCATTTCCTCATACATTTTTTGTGCGACCCTGCGAATTGAAAAATGCGCATTGGCCGCACTTCGCAATTGACAGAACGCGAACGCTTCACGCAAATTGAATTGCGCCAGCACGCGCCGATTGAATCCGTTGGGGACAATATATTGCGCGACATCGGGATTGAACGCAACTAACTTCTCATACATCTGTATCGCGGATTCCATTGCCGCTTCATACTTTAACCCGAAGCCTGCTTCTGTCACGAGCAGCGGAATCGTATACCCCAGCCGCGTTGACAGTCTCTGCGGCGTCTGAGTCATCATGCGGTGACGTTTGAATTCGGCAAACGCACCCTGATCCATGATTAAATCAAAAGTGTAATTGCAGTATTCCAGCTCGCGCAGCGGCACATCGAAACGACTTAATCGTTTGAGCAATGTATCTGCCAGTTCAGATTTCTCGTGTTCCGATAATGATCCAACATAAGTCAGCGCATCTGCAAATTGAATCTCATTGAAGCGATATAAAGCCGCGGCGAGGATTTTCTTTTCGCCGTCTTTGTCGTAGTCGATTAAGCTGCACCAGTCCAATTTACGATTGACGGTTTTTCCAGATTCCAGATTCCTAATTCCTAATTCCTGTACTGTTTCTACAAAATAAGGAACTGCATCCGCATACTTGACCAATGTTGGCGTTTCAGCTTTTGCCACTTCCTTCATCTTCTCGCCGATCTGACGTACTTCCGACAGCGGGTGCGAGAGCATTTTGCGGATGATCATTTCGATCACGCGCGCGTTGGCGGTCATGCCAACATTGGCATTCGCGGCAGCGGGCAGAATGAAGCGACATCTATCCACGTATTGTGAACGGATGCGGCGGTCGTACCCTTCGTCGCTTTCATTCCCGCGGCGCGGGGATTTCTCCAGAATGAGATTCTTTAGCGGGTCGAGCGACTCAGCATAAGTGGCGAAGAGGAAGCGTACCGTTTCGATGAATTCGTTCCGCAATGGATGGTTATCCAACTCTGGCGGAATCGTGAAATCAGCTTGTCCCCACTTTTGGTAGCGCGTGGATTTTTCTGTATAGGATGCCAGACGGCTGCTTTCGATTGTCTCAATGGCGATGCGCGAAACATTTTCGAAGGCAACATGCAAAACCGCATGTTCCGCAACGGAGGCGTGACCATATCCCACGACCCATTTCTCATGGAACTTTGCAGATTGTTCATCACTTAATTCCGCGGCGATCTCGCGAAAAGATTCTGGCGCACGCGATGTTTTTGCGAACGCGACCGCGATAGTTTCAGGGCTGAGCGCGCGCGGCGAAAGCAGATAAATTTCTCGTTCAGGCATTTTAGACTCCAGTAATCCGTGAGCAGTAATCAGTGTTTGATTGGCGCGGTTTATAAATGATATCTTTATATAAGTCAACAAAAAAAGCGACCAGCTTATGTCTGCTGATCGCTGTGTATTTTATCCCATGAGTCTCATAGGCGCGCCGCCCAAAAGATGCAGGTGGATGTGGAAGACAGTCTGCCCGGCGTGTGCGCCTGTGTTGATGATGAGACGATATCCGTTTACGGCGATGCCTTCCTGCGCGGCGATTTGTTTCGCCGTGCTGAAGAGGTGACCTATTAATGGTTCATCTTCATTTGTGAGCGTGTTGATCGAGTCTATGTGTTTGTTTGGCACAATCAGAATATGAGTCGGTGCGGCGGGGTTAAGGTCGCGGAAGGCTGTCACTTGCTCGTCATGAAATACGTGTGTGCTTGGAATGTCGCCTGTGATGATCTTGCAAAAAATACAATCACTCATGATAGCTTTCTCCTGTTGGATGTATTACTGTTCTGGTATCGGTCCGAGGGTGGGTTTGCAAATCAGATCGTAATAATTAAAGTCTACGGCTTTGTTGGCTTCCTGATAGACAGCAGATTCTTCGCCAGATACGCGTACCGCGTCAATTGCATTGAGCGCTTGTTCTGCCGGGTAGCGTGGCAGTGTCATCAACGGATCGTTGATGGATCCTTCTGGAATATAAGAGGGACGCGCTGGGTCAATATTATCTGCAAGCGGAACCCAGTTGTACATGACAGGGCCGCGCATGTTGGATGTGAATCCAAGACGATACCTTAGTTGCCTAGCTGCTTGAACAGGGCGTAGACCAAATCCGCCGTTAGGCCAGATAAAAGCGGAAGGGGTCTTGCCATAATGTTCGGCAAATTCAGTGAGCGAGTCTCCCAACTCGCGTGTGATGACTGCCTTGGAAGAATCATCAGATAGGACAGTGTCGCTTATGACGCCTTGCGCCTGATGATCCACCCAACCTTCATTTTCAAGGATTTTGTTTTCGATCCGGACGGATTCAGGCGTGTCCGGTTGGCTTATCCAGCCATTGACCACTGGCCAGCCAAATCTTTCCCAATATTCACGGAAGTTCTGCTCAAAGTTCTTTGTTTCAAAATTTCCATCTTGAATGAGCAGCACGGAACGCACGGGGATCTTGATGTTACGCTCCATGAATGATTGGAACTGTTTTATGTTGATCGCTTTAAAGCCCTGACTTTGAAGCTGAACCATCACCTTGGTGAATTCAAGCGGATGTGAGATATCCTTGAACATGATGATCATGACTATCGTGCCGGGTTCGGCATTTTCTGGATTCCATTTATTCCGCAAGTATTGACAGGTATCTTCAACGTACGTATGTGGGGTATCTCTTGGGTTTAGATATGGAGATTGATAACTGGCTGGAAGCGGGGGAAGTGCCTCCTGTACAATTTCTGTACCGTTCGTTTCGGAAGTGGCTATTGTATTGAGAGGCTTGCAGGATGTGAGTATGAAAATACCAGTGAGGAAAATGGCAAAATATGAGTTATGTGAAGTACATGGATTTATTTTTAGTTTCATAAGCAACATATTATAATGCCAATGTGCACCATGTATTTTTGATGTGCGAGCTGAAAGTGGAGTTGACGAAAGATCAAGGATGAAGGATGAATTCACGGATATTCCCCAAAACAGCGGACAAGTTCTTCATAACCTCATCATTCCTGAATCGGACAATCCGCGCCCCATCTCTCTCAAAGACCTTTTCCCGCCTCGCATTGTCTTCCTGCTGCAGATCATGGGTGTCACCATCCACTTCAATGACCAGCGCCACCTTGTGACAGTAAAAATCAACAATGAATCCTGCGACACTTGCACCAGCACGCAAGTGCAGGTGTGACTTGTTGTCTTCTGAAATGGATGCCCAGCTTATTCGAGAATAATTCCTGCCAAAGGATTTTCTCAGCAGGCGTCATGTCACGGCGCAGTTCGCGGGCACGTTGAAGTTTTTCTTTGGCGACAGTTTGACCTGGGATGATGTTCTTAATCGGCATGGCGGGATTGTAATGCAAAACGGGAAGACCCCTCTCACGTCTTCCCGAACGGGGAGAAGCTAATACCCACCTGAACACAAAAGTTGCTTTGCTATGGACAATCACCACAGCTATCAGCGGACTAGCCGCCCTTCCCATTTGGGAAGGGCGGGGGGATAGGTCACATCCCTTCCTCATCTCCTCCCCTTTCTCTTTCCAAACTGTGTACTATTTTGCGAAACGATTCGCAAATCTTTTACAGATTCTGTTGAAAATATCATCCGCGCCATTGACCATCTTTCCTTCATAATAAGTTTAATATTTTATAATAGTATGACTCGTTGTTTGGATCATCATCAACTGGCGTTATGACAACTTCGTTTGCAGCCAATAATTCTAATTTAGACTTAATTTCGTTCTTGTAACCTACAAGAAAATAATATGTGATTGAATTTTGGGGAGTGTCCCTGTAACGAGTGAAAGGTCATTTCCATAGTGATTTTGGGGGTACGCGGAAACTAAGCAATTCATCCATTGTCCAAACGTGATCGGTCAAACCAGCCGCCATCGCAGGAGTTACCTGTTTCCATTTTTTGTACGACCATTTTTTGTACGAACCTTTGCGTCCTTTGGTTGGCATTGCGCATGGCTTTACCACTTTGATTCTGGAAGACCAGTTTCCCCACGAATATCTGCAAGATCAAAATCTAAAAGAACTGCTCAAAACCGTCATTTCGTAATGTGCACGTATCATGTAGATGCATGAGGCTAATTAAAGAGACGCGGTTACCCTGTTAACAAAGAGCATGGGATTGCAATAACTTTCTTCTTCAACTTAATGATTAAGCTCCCAAATGATGCGAAGTCCATCAAGCGTCAACCAGGGGGAGATTATATCGATAACTTTGGTCTCTTTGGCGACGACTTCAGCCAGCCCGCCAGTTGCGATGACTTTCATATCGCTTCCCAATTCGGATCTGAATCTTGCCACCATTCCCTCGACCATGCTCACGTAACCAAACAATAAACCTGATTGCATCGCGTGGGTAGTGTTGCGGCCAATGACGGAAGGCGGAACCTGTAAATCAATGCGCGGTAATTTTGCGGCGCGAGTATATAAGGCTTCAGCAGCGAGATTTATTCCAGCAGTGATCGCGCCGCCAAGATATTCACCATCTTTTGTGATGGCGTTGAATGTGGTAGCAGTTCCGAAATCGACCACGCAGGCAGGGCCGCCATAAAACTTCATCACCGCCACCGCGTCACAGACGCGGTCAGCGCCGACGGCTTTGGGATCTTCATAGCGGATTTTGATTCCCGTTTTGATTCCCGCATCGACAACCAACGGTTCTTGTTTAAGGTATTCACGGCAGGCTTGAATTACCCTGCCTGTCAATGGCGGCACAACCGAAGCAAGTGAAATGCCTGTAATTTCATTCAACGTTTTTCCTGCATTTTGCAACAAGCCTAAAAATTGCAAGCCATATTCATCGGGCATGCGGTTATTGTCGGTGGCGATTCGCCAATGTGCGCCGAGTTGATCGCCTTCATATAATCCAAGTGTGAGGTTGGTGTTGCCGATATCTATGGTGAGGAGCATGGTTCTATTTTACCGCTTCTATGATTTCCGCGACCATATCATAACGATGGAATTGCGGCATGATGTAAATTCCGCTTGCCCAGGATTTTATATTTTGAATCAATTCCACTGCGAGTTCCACACCGACTTTTATTCCATGCTCCGAGTCGCCGGCTGACTCAATTTTTATGCGCGCTTCTTCCGGGATGAAGATCCCTGGAACTTCATGATGCAAAAAGCTCGCGTGTTTGGCGCTGACCAAAGGCAGAATGCCCGCAAGAATCGGTCTATCCAGTTTGCCATATTTTGCTTCGTAGGCTTCGAGCAGTTTCGGACCATCGTCAACATGATAGGTCGGCTGTGTCAGAAAAAAATCCGCGCCCGCTTTGACTTTGCGGTGTAAATTCTTCACTTCGTTATCCATATCTTGCGGGCAAAGATTCAATGCCGCGCCCACGAAAAAATTCGTCGGCTGGCCAATGCTTGTTCCCGAATGATCCACCCCCATGTTGAATCCTTGTTTGATGAGTTTGATCAATCCTGAAGGGACGAGATCGTAGTTATCCATCGCTTCGGGATAATCGCCGATCGAAGTTGGGTCGCCCATCACGACAAAAACATTGCGAATACCGAGCGCGTGCGCGGCAAGCAAGTCACCTTGTACGCGCAGAAGATTCCGCCCACGGGTGGGAAAATGTAAAGTAGATTCCACTCCAACTTTACGCTGGACCAGATCGCAGACCGCCCAGGCTGACATGCGCATGCGCGCCATTGGTGAATCAGCTACATTGATGACGTCCGCGCCAGCGTCGTGCAGGAGCGACGCGCCTGCCAGCAATTTGTGAGTCGAGAGTCCGCGCGGCGGATCCATTTCAACACAAATGGAAAATTTTCCTGAAGATAATTTTTGCGCGAGCTGCGTCGGCTGTTCAATCTCTGATATTTCCATGTCTAAAATCTCCGAGGTCTCCAAGACCTCGGGGGGTTGGATAGGCGCCGATTCAAAGGCCTTATTCATAGCAGAGATATGTTGGGGCGTCGTGCCGCAGCATCCGCCGACAATGTTCGCCCCCGCTTCCCGGAACGCTAGCGCGTAATCGCCAAAATAATCCGCATCAGCAGGATACATAATGCGCCCACCGACCTGTTCAGGCCAGCCCGCGTTTGGCTTGACCCAAAACTTCGTGAAACGGTCAGGCACAGCTTGTTTCATTTGCTTGAGAATACGAAGCAACTGTGACGGTCCACCTGAACAATTCACGCCGATCACATCCGCGCCTGCTTCTCTTAATTTGCGCGCCACTTTCATTGGATCATCGCCGAGCAGGGTTCGGTCATCGCGAGTAAATGTGACCGATGCAACGATTGGCAGTTTCGAAACCTGCTTCGCAGCTTTGATCGCCTCTTGAATTTCGTACAGGTCGCTCATGGTTTCGATGACGATCAACTCTGCGCCCGCATCTACCAGCGCTTTGACTTGCTCCTCAAATGCGGCGCGCGCCTCATCGGGTTTGACTCGTCCATAAGGAGCGATGCGCACTCCAAGCGGACCAATGTCACCAGCCACGAGAACATCCTTGAATGACGCGGCCACTGCACGCATTGCAAGTTCGACACCTGCGCGATTGATCCTGACCACATCATCTTCGAGCCCATGTTTTCTTAATTTAAATCGGTTCGCGCCAAATGTGTTTGTGATGATCAACTGCGCGCCCGCTTCAATGTATTCGCGGTGAATATCGGCCACCGCCGCGGGGTTTGTTAAATTTAGTTCATCAAAGCATTTATCAAAGCCCACGCCGCGCGCGTGCAGCATCGTGCCCATCGCACCGTCGGCAAGAATTGTACTTAGCGAAAGTTGTTGCAGAAAATCCATATCACCTCATTGTTGGTTACAAGAAAAACGCAAACAAATTTGCATACATAATTTCTTGCTTATATTACTTTTACTTCGTCAGATCAAAGACACTCATGGGCTACTCCACCCGACCGACTTATGGGTTGATTTGGACAACCATCATCTTTGAAAGACTTGCCGGAAAAGTGATCCGTGCTTGGGGAGCATATCCATCCTCATAGCGGAACGGGGGAAAGCTACTCAACGGATGCTCTGCGCTCATCAATATTTTTCCATCAACTGGAGGAACTTCATCAGGGAGTAAAAAAATATACTTAATGTAATAGGCTTTATAAGGCCCGACATCAATCACATTAGATGTGTAGTAATAGGTCATATTTTTCGGCGGTTTAAAATACGGGTAAACTTTTCGCGCCTGGTTTGCAAAGTTAAGCGGATAAATAATAAGAAACGGACGCCGAAAATTTAAGCCCGCCTGTAAAATCACAACAGCAAGAATAACTACCGTGATGAGGCGCCCCCAGCGCTTACTGCCTTCAATCATTCTTAAACCATATGCACTCGCCAAAACGAGGAATGGAACCATCTCACGAACCAAACGCCCATAGACAACGAACTTATGGAGAACCATTGAAGAGATGACAAAACACGCATAGATAAATAACGCTCCTCCCACCCAGATAATGACTCGTTGAGAGTCGCTTCTTGAAATCATAACAATGGCATAAGAAATTAGCAGGAGCCACACGATCAACAAGAAGTGCTCCGCTGTCCACAAATATTCAAATGGCAAAATTGCTCCTTCAGAGAAATTCCCATTCGTAATCGTGTCGGAAAACTGCCCGTATCCCTGCATCAAGTCATTACCAAACTGCCCATTAATCCAAACCAACAAAAGTAGTGTGGCGAAGAAACCCAACCCGGCAAATACGGTTCGAGAAAATAAGCGGGTGTAAGACCCAAAAGCGAATAGTATATGCACAATAAATATAAAACCAACAAGTGCCCAATAACCATTGTAAATAAAGAAGGCAAGGAAACCGAACACGCCCGTGAGCATGGATGTCCAAATACCAGATTCACGCCTTAACCCAATGTACAGTGCCAACAAACCAAAAGTCATTGCTGGATCGAACGGGAAAAGGTGCGATGAGTAATAAAATAGTGTATTAGAAGCTGCGGCTAGGAACGAAGCCAATAGCGCCTCTGTTTTGTCGCCGCCAAGCCTTAGTGCTAAAAGCCAGATGAGCGCTATATTTATCAAACTAAATAAACCAAAGAAGAGCGCCGGAATAACGGAATTCTCTCCTCGTTTCAATTCCACCATCGCAGGGATGACGCCTAGAAATTTAAAACCCTGATGCGCAGCCTCCCTCGTCAATTCTGTCAGCGCTGCAGCGTAATCTCCTTTTTGGATATCGCGAGCGACCTCACGACAATACAGGTAGCGATACTCATCCGGATTAAAAAATTGACCGCCTTGAAAGGCAAGTCCCCACCTCAGTAAAAAGGAAACAATCAATACGGCAGCCAAGAGGATATGCTGAACAGCTATGGGGAGCTGCAAAGGTTTTGTTCGTTCAATAATTTTCATAGCCTATGATCTACTACTTCTAGGGCATAACCAAGGAATAATACAGCGCATGGAAAATAGACTTGATATCTCATAGCGCACCTCCTACTTCATCAACTGGTCAACGCGACTCTCACCCACTGAGTAATACTTCGCCTGCGCATGGTGCACAATGATTGCGGCCGTGGATTGCTCGGGGATGAGTTGTCCCGAAGTAGATAACCTCATGCCAAGTTCAGATTCTACCGCAGGAAGCAACTTAAAAACCTTGAAATGATCTTCCAACTCAGGAATGGCAGGGTAGCCCCATGAGTAACGTTTGCCTTGTTCCTCGCCGAGTCCCAGCTCGCGTCGGATATGGTCGTGCAGATAATTGGCTGTTGCTTCGGCAGTTTGGACGGCTAGTCCATGGGCAAAGTAGGCTTCGGTGTAATCGTTGGCGGCTTGCATCTTTTCAAATTTTTCAGTAGCTTCGAGACCAACCGTGACGACTTGAAGCGCGACCACATCCATTTGACCAGACTCAACAGAAGTGTAGTAATCTGACAGCGCAAGATGATCATCATAAGGCTGGCGCGGACAAGTGAGGCGTGTTAGTGTAATTAGGCTCACGGGATCGTAAATCACCAGCGCATCACCATCAGCCTGGCATGGGAAATAGCCATACACAGCTTGAGGTTTGAGCCAGCCATCTTTGAGCGCTTCCTTGGTCATCTTTTGCAGGCGGGCGTCAAATTCTTTCTTTAACTTTTCCCATTCCTTGCCGTGCGTATTTTTCGCACCCCATGAAAGCCGATACAACTCATTGATATTGAGATGTTTGAAAATCATTTCAAGCGGCATATCTTTTACGACGCGCTGACCGAGTTTGGCGGGTAGCTGAATGGGTGCAGGGACAATGTTTGAACGTGTTAGCGTTTCAGCGTTTGAACGTTGAAAGCTTACACGTTCTATTTCCATATCCGCATCTTTTCGGAGTTGTTCAAGAATGGCAGGCTTGCGTTTAGAATCGATCAGTGCCTCCATCGTATCCAAGCCTTCAAAGGCATCCTTACAATAGAAGACACCAGGCTCGTAAGCGCTGCCATCCTCAGTGAAGAGGATGCGGCGCCCGAAGCGGCGATTGATGGCTGCGCCGCCGATTAGGATCGGAATCTTATGTCCGCGGCGCTGCATTTCGTTGATAATGAGCGGCATCTGCTTCGAAGTGGATACCAACAGCGCAGACAAGCCGATCGCGGTGGCGTTGGCTTCGACAGCTTTGGTGATGATCGTCTCGGCTGGGACTTGTTTGCCTAAGTCAATCACTGTGTAGCCGTTGTTGGCGAGAATCGTCTTGACAAGATTTTTACCGATGTCATGCACATCGCCATAGACGGTAGCAATCACAACCGTACCCTTGGTGACGCCTTCAATTTTCTCAAGATAATTCTCAAGATGAGAGACAGTTTTTTTCATCGTCTCAGCAGATTGCAGGACGAAAGGCAAAATCAATTCGCCCGCGCCGAATTTATCGCCCACTTCTTTCATGGCGGGAAGCAGAACAGTGTTGAGTGTATGGACGGCGACTTCGTGGTTCAAGGAGCGTTGTTCCCTGCTCCCCTCTGGGGGAGGGTTAGGGATAAGGGAGCGATTCATGATCTCGTCAATATCCGCCTCGACTCCATCTTTGTGGCGATGCAAAATTTTCCAGTGCAGACGTTGTTCGGGAGTCATTCCCTCAGTAGGGTCAGTAACAGTGGACTCATTTGAAACCGTGACCGTCTCAAAGTATTGAATGGAACGTTGGAGCGCATCTGCGCGGCGATTGAAGATCAGGTCTTCGCACAGATTGCGTTCTTCGGTATCAATTTCGGCGTAGGGTTTAACATGTGTTGGATTTACGATCGCCATATCCAAACCAGCCTGTACGCAATAATACAACATGACCGAGTTGAGCGCTGGACGAGCTTGCGGCGCGAGACCAAATGATAAATTACTTACGCCAAGCGAAGTCATCACTCCTGGCAAATTCTGTTTGATGAGTCGAATGCCTTCGATGGTTTCCTTTGCAGAATCCACAAATTCCACGTCACCAGTGGCGAGGGTGAAAGTGAGGTCATCAAAGACCAAATCTTCGGGTTTGAGTCCGTGGTCGTTGACAGCAATATCAAAAATACGTTGTGCAACTTCATATTTGAGTTGCGCGGTTTTTGCCATGCCATTCTCATCTATAGTTAGACAGATCACTGCGGCATTATATTTTTTTGCAAGATCAAAAATCTTATCGGCTTTTTCGCGACCTGACTCAAGATGGGTAGAGTTGATGAGACAACGCCCAGGTGCGGTTTGCAATGCGATCTCCATCACATCCAATTCGGTGGTGTCGATCACGAGCGGTACATCCACTCCCATGGATAACTTCTTAATGACCTTGCGCATTAGTTCGCCTTCATCAGCGCGTTCAGTGACTGCCACGGAAATATCCAAAGCATGTGCACCGCCTGCAACTTGTTCACGCGCGATCTGCAAGATGCCATCGTAATCTTCTTCGAGCAGCAATCGTTTGAACTTACGCGAACCTTGCGCATTGCAGCGCTCACCGAGCAGGGTTGGAGCGGGTTCCTGTCTCATGGAAATAGCTGACATGGCAGAGGCAAGCTGAGGCGTAGAGTGAAGCGGTCGCTTTGGGTGTGGATGCGCATCCAGTTTTTGGATTAGCAATTTAAGATGTTCAGGCGTCGTACCGCAGCATCCACCCACAACTGAAATGTTGTACTTAGTCACGAATTCATACAATTCATTCGCAAACGGCTCAGGCTCAAGCGGATAAACTGCCTGCCCGTCGACATTGAGTGGAAGACCCGCGTTGGGAATACATGAAACAGGCAAGGTGGAATTTTCGCCGAGGAACTGAATCGGCTCGCGCATGTGTTCGGGCCCCGTGGAGCAGTTGAGGCCGATAACGTCGATGCCCATGCCTTCCAGGATCGCAAGCGACGCGTTGATATCTGTGCCGAGCAGCATACGGCCCGTCGTATCCAACGTGACCTGAGCCTGGATCGGCAAATATTGCTGAGTCTCGGCGAAAGCATTGTGAATGCCAGTGATGGCGGCTTTGACTTCGAGAATATCCTGCGATGTTTCTATCAGCAGAAGATCAACGCCGCCTTGGATTAATCCGACAGCCTGCTCTCGGAAAATATCGATCAGTTCATCGTATTTGACATTTGAAAGTTCAGGATCATCCGTAGATGGAAGTTTGCCCGATGGGCCGATGGAACCAGCGACGAATCTGGGATTTTTGATCTGCGAATATTCGTCAGCAAGGCTTCTGGCAAGTTTGGCAGCGGCCATATTGATTTCAATAATGCGGTCTTGCAGGCCGTACTCAACCATCGTCAAACGGTTGGAGCGGAAGGTGTCAGTCTCGAGCACATCTACGCCGATTTCAAGAAACGAGCGGTGGACTTTTTCCACGGCTTCGGGATGCGAAATAACGAGGTAGTCATTACATCCGTTGTATTGCTCGCCGCCAAAATCTTCGGCGGTCAGATTTTGGAGTTGCAGGCTCGTTCCCATCGCGCCATCAAAGACGAGGACTTTTTTTTCGAGGGCATCGAGATAGCGGCGGTTGGTGTATTTGCGAATCATTAAATCTCCTGAAATTTTTTATATGATAAATATAATTTCCACATCGTTTAGCACTACGAAAAAGATCCCAGAGCTAAAAACCTTTCGGTAATACTGCCCGCCCCGCATCAGTCATCTTGCCTTCTTCGATCATTCTTTGCGCACGTTCAATATTTGTATCCGTCCACAAGGATTTTTGTCTGCGCGGCGTGAAGCGTTTGGCATAGCGTTGATCATCCATGCCTTTTTCGAAGCCGTCGATCCATCCGAAGCAAATGGCCTCTTCAACCGCCTCTGCATACGGAATGGATGGCTTTTGAGTGAATTTCTTATATTGAATCAACCAGATCTCTTTACGAATCTTGTGATTTTTTTCCAGCCACTCGCGGAATTCTTCACGCGTTGTTACATAAATAGTTTCGCCGATTTCCATAATAACCTCCACATTTTTAACAACTTAATCGTTCAAGTTTTATATCACGAGCAAGAGGGCAGGTCAAATAGAAATTATGCTTGACTTCAAGTTGATTCAAAATTATACTAACAATTAAGTTTTCCCTTAATTGAGAAAGTGGTAAATGAAAACTGTTCAACCCATCCAATCCTTTGACAAGATTAAACTTCTAGCGGACTCGCGCCGCATGGAGATTCTGCGTCTGTTGATGGACACCCCCGCCACGCTCACGCATCTCGCACGGACCTTGAAACAGTCTCCCGCGTGGATACGACATCACATCCTCGCGCTTGAATCTGGAGATTTGATCGAAGTCGGCGAGATCCGCAAAACTGGCAAAGTAATGGAAAAGTTCTATCGCGCAAAAGGCGGCGCATTCCTCTTACAAGAGATTATTCTGCCAAAGAGCAAAAAACCTGCGGTCATTTTTTCAGGAAGTCACGATCTTGCGCTCGAGGAAATTGCCGAGCATCTCAGTAAACACGTGACCATGCTTAGCCTGCCTGTTGGCTCGCTGGATGGGCTGGTCAACTTGCGGCAGGGATTATGTCAAATTTCGGGATCTCATATTTTGGATGAGACAGGCGAATACAACACATCCACGGTCCGGCATCTATTCCCAGACCGAAGCGTGGAATTAGTGACGCTTGCCCATCGCACCCAGGGACTTCTCCTCGCGGCGGGCAATCCAAAAGGCATCAAGAAAATTTCAGATATCGTGCGCACGAACATCATATTCATAAACCGCAACGCAGGCTCAGGCACGCGCCTCTGGATCGATGCTGAACTCAAAAAACAAAATATCGATCCATCACTTGTTAATGGATATGAGAGTTCTGTAAAAACACACAGCGAGGCCGCCGTATTGATTTCGCAAAATAAAGCCGATGTATCCATTGGCTTGCAGGCCGCCGCGCATCAACACGGACTCGACTTCATCCCACTTTTCGAGGAACGTTACGATCTGATTCTGCCGCGTGAAAATCAAAAGACCCTTTCACCCCTGCTTGATTATTTGCAAACATCCAATTTCCGCAACGGACTCAACTTGCTGACAGGATACAACGCATCCCACAGCGGCGAACAAATTCAAATCTAAAGGAGAAGACCATGAAACTTAGCGCACGCAACGTATTGATAGGAAAAGTTGTAAAAGTCACCAAGGGCGCGGTGAATTCCGAAGTGACATTGGAATTGCCCGGAGGGGCGATCATAGTTTCCATCATCACCAATGCATCCGTATCCAGCCTCGGGTTAAAAAAAGGCAAAGAGGCTTATGCCGTGATCAAAGCCTCAAACGTCATGATGGCTGTGGACAACTAGAAAAATAAATGAAGCGACATCTTTCAATTCTTTTTTTATTGACGCTGTTGCTTTCGGCATGTGCTTCTGTTGCTACCACCGCAACAGTTGTCTCGGTTCCAACCGCAACAGATGCCCCGCCGCAGGTGATACAACCTGCAGCGTCGAAGGTTTTATTTCAGATCATCAAAGCGGATGGCACGAAGTTTGATGTGACCCTCGATGCGGTCAAGGTAATACCGCTTACCCAAATTACCGTTGAAGGCAAGGTACAGGAAGGCCCGAAACTTTCGGATGTATTAGCTCTGGCCGGCGTGACCGACTTTACCGAGGTGACTATTAACGGCAGCAGCGCTCCCTCAACGTTGATCCGCACTCAAGTGGATGACAATACCATTCTTGATTTCAGCAATCGCGGCACGATGAAACTTGCCACTACTTATATTCCCAAAGTAAACTGGACAAAGGACATCACGGACATCACTGTTAAATAATAACTCCAGTACTTTTTTTATTTTGCACTTTTAATTAAGTAAAAACTTAATTGAGCAAAACTCATAGGGTTAAGAAATGCATTATCTGCTTGGCATTGACGATACCGATAATCTCGAATCGCGCGGCACAGGTCATCGTGTCCGTCAACTTGCGGATTGGCTTGCCGAGAATAAACTGGCTGTACCGCTGGGAATTACCCGCCATCAACTTTTGGTTGACCCACAAATTCCATATACATCTCATAACAGTTCAGTGTGTTTATCTGTTGAAACCGAGAATGCAGATGATGTGTGGGAGGCCTCGCGTGAATTTCTTCTGCGTGAAAGCGCGGAAGGGTCAGATGCTGGCTTAACTCTGGCGCAATGGGACTCTATCAACGACTGCGTGTTATCCTTCGCAAAACGGGCAAAGATCATAGTGTTGACCATGCTTGAAGCTGAACAAACAGCCTCACAGTCACAGATAAGGTACGAAGGGTTGACAGGCACACACGGAGGAATTATCGGCGCATTATCCTCTGTCGGATTACATCGCGCTGGTAATGATGGCCGATTTCTATGGCTGCCGGGCATGCGTGAGTTGAAGGATAAATATCAAGTCGGTGAGATTTGCAGATTGGCGCATATAGATCGTATTTGCGCATTAAACAATGTGGAACTGCATCCAAAAACAATTGTTGATGTCGGCGAATGGATTCGTCCCGTCTTGCGTGACGGCAAAGCCACATTATATGTAGAGGAGAACAATCGTGAATGGCACATCATCTCTAAAGAACATATCAAAAAACTTTCCAATTGAGTGGTCACTCTCATGGATCGAAGCACTGCTGTTAATTGGCGGCGGCGTATTGGCGGTCATACTTCACCGTGCATTTGATACCTCGCCTGGTTTGCCCGGTCATCACGGCATCGAATGGATGGCTTTGATGATCATCGGCCGTGCGTCATCAAAGTATCGCGGCGCGGGCACACTCACGAGCATTGGCGCATCATTTGCATCAGTTCTGCCAATCCTGCATGGTGATAATCCATTCACATGGATGTACTATCTGTTACCCGGCCCGGTCATGGACCTGGCTTTTCGCTATCTGCCACGCTATGCAAATAAACTCTGGTTTATGGTTTTATTGGGCGGTTTCGCACATATGACGAAACCGATCGGTCAAGTCACCGTGAACCTGCTCACTGGCTGGCCTATTGGCTCATTCCGCTTTGGCATTTTGTATCCATTCACCAGCCACCTTCTCTTTGGGATGATCGGTGGATTGCTTGGCGCGCTCGTTGTGCTTGGCATTCACCATGCATCAAAAAAATCTTCGTAATAAAGGAATGAAAAATGAAACTCACTACTCGTAATTTGTTATTGACACTTGGCATGATTTTGGCTATCGCCTTATCAGCCTGCGGTCCAGCCGCCACACCGACCGCTGCTCCAGCAACTGAGGCCCCAACAGCCGCTGAAGCCCCGACTCAAGCACCCACTCAAGCACCCACTCAAGCTCCCACAGCAATCCCGGCGCCCACCAACCCGGACATCATCCTTGCGACCACCACCTCCACGCAAGACTCCGGTCTGCTTGATGTGCTGATTCCGCTCTTCGAAGCGCAGACCGGTTACAAGGTCAAGACTGTTGCGGTTGGTTCCGGCGCAGCAATCACAATGGGACAGGAAGGCAACGCCGATGTACTGCTGGTCCACTCTCCTGCGGCTGAAGCAACATTCATGAGCGACGGCTGGGGCAAGGATCGTGCCTTGATCATGCACAATGATTTCATCCTCGTTGGTCCCGCCGCTGACCCCGCCAAAGTTAAGGGACTTGGACCGTCAGATGCATTCAAAGCCATCGCCGCGGCTGAGTCAACATTTGCGGCCCGCGCAGATAAATCTGGTACCAGCACAAAAGAACTCGGCCTCTGGAAGAAAGCCGGAATTGACCCCGCCACCACAAAGCCAGCCTGGTATCTTGAAACAGGCCAGGGGATGGGCGCCACTTTAACCATCGCATCCGAGAAGGGCGCTTATACATTGACCGATCGCGCAACCTTCCTTGCGAACAAGGATAAACTTCAACTTGAAATTCTTGTTGAAAAGAACAATTCGCTTCTAAATGTTTATCATGTTATGACCATCGATCAAGCAAAATGGCCGAACACAAATTATGATGGTGCGATCGCCTTCCTGAAATTCATGACCGACCCCGCCACACAGGAAGTCATCGGAAAATTCGGCGTGGATAAATACGGGCAACAGCTATTTATTCCCGACGCAGACAAAACCGACGCAGATCTGGGGTTGTAGTAAAATCTTTGTTTAAAAGTAATTAGTGAAAAGTAAAAAGTAATACGCAACATGTATTACTTTTTACTTTTTTTACTGCATATTCCCATGTCTGAAATTTTTGAAATCACTCTTCTCTCATTACAAGTCTCAACACTTGCAACCCTCATCAGTTTGCTGATCGGTCTGCCGTTTGGCACATGGCTGGCGCTTGGCAATTTTCGCGGCAGATCATTCATGCTGAGTATTGTCAACACAGGCATGGCGTTACCGCCTGTCGTTGTTGGGCTTGTTGTCGCGATTACTTTATGGCGCAGCGGCCCGCTGGGAGGGTTGCATTTGATCTACACCCCCATCGCCATCATCATCGCGCAGACGATCATCTCGGCGCCCGTGGTAATGGGATTAACCGCCGCGGCGCTTGAATCGCTTGATCCGCGGTTGCAACAACAACTGCTCGGGTTGGGCGCATCCCGTTCGCAAATGATCTGGATGTTATGGAGAGAAGCTCGCCTGCCTCTGCTTGCTGCGCTCATGGCGGGCTTTGGCTCAGTCATTTCAGAAGTCGGCGCTTCGATGATGGTCGGCGGAAACATCAAAGGTCAAACGCGCGTCTTGACGACTGCAATTGTATTGGAAACATCCAAAGGGGATTTCGGGAACGCGCTCGCGCTAAGCGCTTTATTGCTGACCCTGACCTATCTTATCAACCTCGCGCTGACATTGATCCAGCAAAAGGGACACAAAAAATGAGCGCTCTAATTTCCATTCACGATCTGCTCATTCAACGCAATGGGCGCGATGCATTGAAGATCAAATCACTTGAGATCAAACGTGGCGAGACCCTGGCACTTGTCGGCCCGAACGGCGCGGGAAAAAGCACGCTCTTGCTGGCGCTGGCACATCTCATCAAACCCAAACATGGAGAGATCCTCTTTAATGAAAAGCCAATTTCACAGATGAACGATCTTGAATATCGACGCAAAATATCATTTGTCTTTCAAGATCCATTACTTATGGATATGTCCGTTGAAAAAAATATAGCGCTTGGATTAAAGTTCCGCGGCACCGACAAGGATCAGATACGCACACAGATTAAAAAGTGGAGTAAAGCCATTGGAGTAGAGTCACTGCTCGGACGGCGGGCGGGTCAAATTTCAGGAGGCGAGGCGCAAAGAGTCAGCCTAGCGCGGGCCTTTGTTCTCGATCCCGAATTGCTTCTTATGGATGAACCATTCTCAGCTGTCGATCCCCCAACCCGTACACAATTGATCAAAGACCTATCCAACTTATTATCACAAGATCAGCGAACCACCATTATTGTCACACACAATCTTGCCGAAGCCGCACAAATCGGAAATCGTATGGCTGTGATCATTAATGGTGAATTGAAACAAGCGGGAACTCCGAAGCAAATTAAAGAAAATCCAGCGGATATAAGCGTGGAAAAATTTTTGAAGGAACTTTAGTTGTGCTCCCTTTTTAACGGCATACACCGCGTTTTCACGCGGTGCAGCCAAAAAACCAACTCAGAGAGAGGAGAGAGTTTGGAAGAGCAACTTTTGGTTGCTCAATTACACAGGGTCGAGGTCAGGATTTGTGCCACACAGGGCGCAAGCAACTTTTTCAAGTGAGTTGCATTCCAATGCATTCGAGCAGCGGCGCGCGATAATTCTTGGCGGCTGGTCTGGCAGATTTTCAGCGGGATACACGACATTATTCTCAATCGCGATCTCGCGCGCGGCATGTTCGCAGTATTTGATCTTTTCAATTTTCCAAATCTTTTCTGCCATGTCTGCTCCTGAATCCAATGCTCAAAGTTTATAACAAAAATGACAATCAGTGTAGTGACAGGCGTCACACACTCGTATGACAAAACGCATATTGTGGATGTGATATATCTTTATTTTACTGCAAGATGATAGATGCTGCCATTATCGCTGGCGAAATAAATTTCCCCTGATTCGTCCTGACCAAATGTCGTGATCGTCACGCCCGTTTCAAACATAACCTGAGACTGCCACTGACCCTCGAATAGGATCAACCCCCAAATTTTTCCTGAACAATAATCTCCGTATAAATATATGCCATTCCATTCAGACATTGCGCCGCGATACACATATCCACCAGTGACGGAGCAGCCACCTTCGTTGTGACTATATTCAGCAACCGGGAGCAGCAAACCAGGTTGAGGCGCGCCATCGTAGCCATGATTGCCTTCCATGATAGACCAGCCAAAATTGGCGCCGCCTTGCGAATCCGCGGGCAGATAATCAATCTCCTCCCAATCACCCTGACCCACATCGCCGATATACAAATCGCCTGTGGCGCGGTCGAAGGAGATTCGCCACGGATTGCGAAGCCCATAAGCCCAGACTTCGTTCCCAAATGGATTATCCGTTGGAATGCTGTATGTTTCGCCGCTGTCTACATTTAGGCGTAAAATTTTTCCGAGCAAGGAGGTTGTGTTTTGACCATTCTTGTGCGGGTCACCGGCGAAGCCGCCATCACCAAGGCCTGCGTAAAGATAACCGTCGGGGCCAAAGGCTAATGCGCCGCCATTGTGATTGGGATAAGGTTGTTTAATTTTGAGCAATAGAACTTCACTGTTTGAGCTGTCTGAAGTTCCAACTTGAAAACGTGAAATAAAAGTATCGCCGCCAGCGCCAGTGTAGTTGACATAGAAGAATCCATTTTTTTCGAAATCAGGGTGAAATGCCAGACCGAGCAAACCCATTTCGTTGCCGCTGTCATTCACGCGGTCAGAAATATCAAGCAAAGGCGCGTCGAGGAGTTGTCCATTTTCATAGATGCGGATCATGCCATATTTTTCTATGATGAACAATCGGCTTGAGCCGTCATTTGCAGGCTGAATATCTACCGGGCGGTCGAGTGAGCTGGCGACTATTTTCCATTCGTATGCATCTGCGTTGGGAAATGAAACTGCGCTGGTCACTGGATTCGCGGTCGGCGGCACGGCGGTAGAATCAGGCGCGGGTTGGGACTCTGCTTGAGAGGCAGGAACAATTATCGGCGCGGGTGAAGCAAGGGGCGTGATCGTGGCAGAAGCAGATTCTGCCAACCCTCCGCATGCTGCGAGAATTGGCAGAATCAATAAAATTAAGAGACGCTTCATTGTGATTATTTATCGCTTATATCGGTGGCTTCTACATCCACAATTTCATCCTGTGCGTTAACGTTCATGTTGCCAGCAAGTTCCTTCATGTGTTCCGCAACAACAGCCGGCGGGCAAAGTTCGGTGAAGACATATGAACCAAGCCAAAGGATTGCGGCATCGTCCAATGCGCCAATCACGGGAATGGAAATCGCGTCTATTGGTGAAACAAGATAGATGAGTGCGCCAAGGGGAATCAGTTTGGCAAAAATATTCACTCGCGAATCACCCATCAGGCGAAAGATAAGTTTGAGTTGATTAAGCACATTGCGAATCACACCGCCCTGCTGAGGCACCAATAAATTGTTGGGTTTCTTTTCGTCCATTTGAATCTCCTTTTGAATAATATATTATATTCGATTTGCGTTTTGCTTTTATCTACGAATTTTAACTGAATTTGATGCAGGGCAGATCAAGACTCCCTGATAAAATCATGCCATGCCCTATTTGATCGACGGACATAATTTAATTCCAAAAGTGGGATTACGACTCGATGACCCTGATGATGAACTAAAGCTGGTCGCCATCCTGCAAAAATTCGCGCGCCTGAAGCGGCAGCAAGTGGAAGTTTATTTTGACGGCGCGCCGACCGGCCAGGCGGGGACCCGAAAGCTGGGCACCATCCGAGCGCATTTTGTTCATCTCGGGCAGAGTGCCGACAACGCCATCCGCGCTCGTTTGAATAAAATGACCGGGGACGCAAAAAATTGGATCGTGGTGTCCTCAGATAGAGAAGTGCAAAGTTCGGCGCGCATTGCACGGGCGCAATATATTTCTGCAGAAGAATTCGTAAAATCTTTAAGCGCGGCATTTAACTCCGCTCCAAAAGCAAATACAGCGGATAAAAAAATTTCGCCTGCAGAGGTGGACGAATGGCTGGAAATCTTTCGTGAAAAAAAACGCTAATTACGACAAACTCTCTCCAAATTCTAATCTCAATTTAATGTAATTCAGACCATTAAGGTGTATATTCTAGCCATCGACACCTGCCCTCCCCTTTATTGGTATTAAGGTGTCAACCCCGCCGCTTGATTAGCATGTCCCCCCCATGCTGACAAGCGGCGGAACCTTTTTAATCTCCCCTTAACTTTTCTCGTTTTTGGGAGTAAAATCTTACCGCTTCAATACAATAACTTTTCCTGTGAGGAAAAGTTATTAACTAGGGTAGGAAAATGAAAAATAAATATTCTTCATCCAAAAATAAACTCACCATTAAACTCTATTTGTTCGGATTAATTACTCTGCTGGGACTTTATGGATGTGCCCCACCTACACAAATGGTACCTCAACTGGAGCAGAATGCAACAGCCGCTCCTTGTTCTCTGGAATCTCCTGGAATAAATATATATAATATAACCCCGCGCTCATTGACACAGATCATCTTCAACAAGGCTTACTCAAATCCAGCTACCGGGCAAACTGACGTGAACCTCATAAATTTTATAGATTTGGATATTGCTAAATACGCAGCCTTTCAAGATCTAATCAGGGAGACTCAACGCTGGTCAGATGTTGAAACGATTGTTTTGAGTGAAACAAATGTTGTCAAGATTACAGTTACATTTATCAGTCCTGAATTAATAGATTCAGTTGTCTTAAATCAGGTTTTACAAGTTAGTGAGATTACCGGGGGGTTTGATGGCTACCTTCTTAATACTCGCCAATCCTTTGCCGCACGTGGTGAATTGTTGTTTTTGATTACTCTAACTGCGACAAATGTCACAGATATAAATATAATTTCTCATAATTTAATAATGCCTATTAGCCAAATGGTTTTAACTAATTCCTCAGATGTAACCAGTCCGCCCAATCATGACGATCACAACCTGGAACTTCCGATGAATTCATCATCTGAATTCGCTTTTGGATTCATCTCATATCCATTGGCGGGAGTTAATGGCAATGGATGTAATTGGCTTCTGGATCCCACTTACAATACAAACATCGTTTTATCTATTCCCCATATTACTGTTGACAATGTCAGTAATGGCCCTTATTCCTGGAAATTTTCATATGCCCCTCCGCTAATTGGAATTCTCCCTGAACTTATCCCTAATTATAATAGACCCCCTGATTTCACTAATGGCCGGATAACACCTACACTGTTGCCGCCACGTTTAACGACAAACCTAAGTTTTCCAAATGGCGAAGAACCAGAAGTATATTGGGAAGGCTTCGCGCGATATGTTTGGCACCAGTTAATCGGAGAACCATATTGATCGGGATTTCCCAATAATTTGTTTTATAAACAAGTTGATAAATATGCCAACCGCATACACCTTTATCCCCTCTCGCGGACATGAATTTCCAGAACATCCTGAACGGCCGGGGAGATTGGATGTTTTGGAACCTTTGCTGAATTCTTTTGCAGCGGAAAAACTTGAACCACATCAAGCGACCGTTGAGCAAATTGCTCGTGTGCATAATCCACAATTGATCCAAGCTATCGAAAAAATTTGTCAGAATGGTCCAGGGATCATAGACCATGCTCCCACTTATGTTACCCAAACATCCTATCAAGATGCTCTCCTGGCGGCTGGCGGTGTGATCGCGTGTACGCGCGCGGTTATCAATGGAGATGCAAAGAATGCCTTCGCGATAGTCCGCCCACCGGGGCATCATGCAGAACCAGCGCGCGCGATGGGATTTTGCATCTTTAATAATATTGCAATTGGCGCGCGTGAAGCAATGGAAAATGGATTACAGCGCGTGATGGTCATTGACTATGACGCGCATCACGGCAACGGGACGCAAGCCGCGTTCCTTCATGAAGAACGTGTCGGATTTATATCCACTCATCAATGGGGAATTTATCCGGGCACAGGCTGGATCACAGACTCGCCTCATGCGAAGGGACGGCTGGTCAACGTCCCTTTGCATGAGTTTGCAGGCGACGAAACTTTTGCGCGCGTGAGTGATGAAATCTTCAAGCCGATGGTCCGATCATTCAGTCCGCAGATGCTATTTATTTCAGCGGGTTTCGATGCGCATTGGAATGACCCGATCACTTCGCTGGGATTATCTACCCGCGGATTTTACAACATGTCTAATAAACTGGTTGAGATCGCGGAAGAATATTGTGAGGGCAAAATTATCTTTGTACTCGAAGGCGGCTATGACCCGCAAAACGTCGCGCATGGAGCGGCGGCTGTCTTCGACGCATTGACCAACTCAAAGTTCAGGAATGATGCGCACGACCCGTCACCTTATGCAGATGCGGATCACGAATCCCGCATTCAGGAGATTCTAAAATGGCACGAAATCCCGCAATAGGAATATTATGATGTAGAATCATTTTGTTGTACATTCGCATAAAATTCGAGGAGCGAAAGATGGATAAAAAAGAAAGCAAAGGTTTTGTTCAACTTGAATGGGTTTGCCCAAATTGTGATGGGCGAAACCCTGGCCCGATAAAGAGCTGTCAAAGCTGCGGCGCGCCCCAACCTGATAATGTGCAATTCCAACGCGCCGCTGATGAGAAGCTCATCACGGATGAAAAAATTCTTGGCGCGGCGAAAGCGGGCGCAGACATCCATTGCGGATTCTGCGGTACGCGCAATTCTGGTTCTGCGGCAACCTGCTCACAATGCGGCGGCGACTTAAAAGAAGGCAAGGCGCGGGCGGAGGGACAGGCGTTACAAGCGGCGGCTCCCGCGTTGAAGGCGGTCGCCTGTGCAACTTGCGGGGCTGAGAACTTTGGCAGCGCGCGCGTCTGCAAGGAGTGCGGGGCTCCCATGCAACGAACGGCGGCAGCAGCGGCGGCAACTCCAGAACTGTCAACAAAAACCCCAGCGCAGCCGTCGAACGGAGCGACTAAAAAAATAAGTTTGGGTGTTTTTCTAATCCTGATCACAGCCTGTGTCGCCCTTTGGTATTTGTTCGGAGCCACTTCAAAATCTGTTGAAGGAACAGTGCTGAATGCGCAATGGCAAACCTCGGTGGCGGTGCAGGAAATTCAACCCATGAATTATTCCAATCAAAGTGGTAATCCGCCATCTGATGCTTACAGTCTTTCATGCCGCGATGAAACTCAGGAAGTATGCGAAGATAAGACCATTGACAAAGGAAATGGTTTCGCGGAAGTGGTAAAGGAATGTCACACAGACACCACTCAATATTGTGATTACACCGTGGATGAATGGAACACCATCCAAACGTATACATTGGACGGCGAAGACAACTCCCCTGTTTATGAAAGCCCCAGCCTTACCAGTAACCAACGCACAGGCAGAACCAATGAAGTACTAATCGTAACCTTCAATACCTCTGACGGACAGAAAACTTATTCGCCAGGTTCAGTGACTGAATTCCAGCAATTCAAAATCGGAAGTGTTTGGACGATCAAGCTGACTGCCTTGGGCGCGGTGATCGGCGTGGAGAGGTAAAGCAGAAGGCAAAATGTAGAGGGTAAAAAACTCCTGACCCAATCAGGAGTTTTCTCTTTATAATGAACTTATGGATCATTCAGTGGCAATTATCGGCGGCGGCCCCGCGGGGCTGATGGCGGCGGAAGTGTTGAGTGAACAAGGCGTGAAAGTGGACGTGTACGACTCCATGCCATCACTTGGGCGGAAGTTTTTACTGGCTGGCAAGAGCGGCTTGAATCTGACACACTCGGAGCCTTTTGAGAAATTCATTTCACGTTATGGAAATCAAAAAAAAGAAATTGAAAAATGGTTAATGGATTTCACACCCGATGATCTGCGCGAGTGGGCTCGCGGACTCGGAGTCGAAACCTTCGTTGGCACATCAGGCCGCGTGTTTCCCGTGGAGATGAAAGCCAGTCCGCTGTTGAGGGCGTGGCTGAAGCGGCTGGATAAATCAGGAGTCAATTTTTATTTGCGCCATCGCTGGGTGGGATGGAATGAAGATAAGTCACTCAAACTCGAAACGCCCGCTGGGATAAAAAATATAAAATCAGACGCTGTCATATTGGCGCTCGGTGGTGGTAGTTGGGCAAGACTCGGCTCGGACGGCGCGTGGTCCCATTGGCTGAGTCAGGCTGGGGTTAAGGTGAATGCGCTGAAACCATCCAACTGCGGATTTGATGTGGCGTGGAGTCCGATCTTCAAGGAAAAATTTGACGGTCAGCCGATCAAATCAGTAATATTATCGTTTGGAGATTTTCATCAGCAGGGCGAGTTTATTGTCACAAAAGAAGGCGTTGAGGGAAGTTTGATCTACGCCGCATCGGCCTTGATGCGGGATGAAATTCTTGCCAACGGAAAAGCTGTCATGCTCCTTGATCTTGCGCCTGATAAAACAGAATCACAGTTGGTTGAGAAATTATCCAAATCACGCGGATCACGTTCGATGGCAAACCATTTGGAAAAGACCGTTGGGATGAAAGGTGTGAAGGCGGGATTGCTGCGAGAATTTATCTCGAAAGATGATTTCGGAAATATGGGGCAACTTGCTTTTTATATCAAGCAAGTGCCTGTGCCGTTGATCGCGGCACGTCCATTGGATGAAGCCATCAGCACCGCGGGCGGTGTGATGTTCGAATCACTGGATGAAAATTTGATGATACGCGAGCTTCCCGGCATTTTTTGCGCAGGCGAAATGCTCGATTGGGAAGCACCCACTGGCGGATATTTATTGACTGCATGTTTTGCAAGTGGAAGAAAGGCGGGGTTGGGAATGACGAGTTGGTTGGAGAGCAGGAAATAAAAACAGGCTGGTTTGACCAGCCTGTTTTATTTCCTGCTAAATATTTTTCTTCGCCTTCTCAATCACTGCGAGCACTTCAGGCAGGTCGATCCCCAACTCATGCAATTTTTCTGGCGTTGGGATACTGTTCACATCCCAACCGCGGCGCTGATAAACGGCATCCATCAACTGCTCATACTGATTTTCGCGGTAGGTACGCAAATATTCCATCTTCTCTTTTGTGGAAAATCCTTCAGGCTCAATTTCGACCAGCCGCTTGAGCTGGTCATCGTAACGGTCCTGGCGCGATTCGTATTCCGCCACAGTGACAGGTCCCATTGCGCGGTAAGGCGGAACATCATGCTGTCTTCCAACTCGTCCCATGCGCAGGGCAAAAACTTTTTGGAAGTTGTAAACCCGCTCAGATTGACTCAACAAATCTTCAACGCTGGTTGGTTTGCCAGTCACACCCTGATGGATCCAGGTGTAGTTTTCGACATGCTCCTGCACCTTGGCTGGTTCGGGAGTCTGCTTATTGTTTTCTGGTGAAATATCATTCCACGGCAATTTACATAATCCATGCAGACTGAACCACGTGCGCCACATCGGGAAATAATGCAGGGCTTCCGCTTTATCCTTGAAGGACGGTAAAAGATTCTGCACCTGATCCATAAAGATCAGCCAGGCTTCATCGTGCTGCGGACCTTTGGTTGCCATTCCATAACCACCCTGCTGAGCAAGTGATTCTTTTGTGAGGTATTCAGAGATTTCCATGCCTTTGATTTCCATGCCAATGTCGTGCAAAAATTTCGGGTCGGCATTGATTTCGCGCACGAATAATTCCTTCATGTAACGAACACCCTGACCAACGATCACGCCAAAGCCGTCGCCACGCGCCATTTGATGAAGAAGTTCCAGCGCGGCAGAGCCGTTCCCAAAGTTTAATTCCAATCCGCCAGCTTGTTCCCTGGTAAGAATGCCTTCTTCATAACATTCCATTGCAAAGGCGACACAGTTTGCAAATGAGATACTGTCTACGCCATAGGTATCACAATAGAAATTGAGTTCCAAAACTTTTTGCGGATCAAAGTTGCCAATGTTCGAGCCGAGACCGGCGGCGCCTTCATACTCAGGCCCATCTACCAGAACGCATTGACCTGCATACGGGCCAGTCTTCAGCGGGAAGTGATCCACGCCGTGCGAGCAGCTCATGGTGCATCCCAGCCAGCAGCCGTCGGGCAACCCTTGCGTAAAAGATTCCTTCCAGACTTTCGAATCGATCAAATGCGTATCGGGATGCGATCCATAACGATAGTTATGAGTCGGCAGCAGGTCAAAATGATCCATCACTTCCACTATGTTCGCCGTCCCAACTTTACGCATCTGATTCTGCTTGTCGTCAAAATCAGCAATTTCCTTGTTGATGCGCTGTCCCGCCTTGCGGATGAGCGCCATGTCTGCCACTCCGTTTTTGTCGCCGCCCATGTCGGTGTAGCGCACAACGATGGCCTTGATCTTTTTGTCGCGGAAGACGCGCCCCGGGCCGCCGCGCCCAGCCTGCTTGAAACGCGCTTCTTTGCGGCGCACATCATACCAACTGGAATTGATCAACGCGTAGCGAATATGTGCGGCTGCCTGACCAGCGGACAGCACCGAAATTCCGCGCCGACCTTTTTCATCGCCTCCATACCGCGCTGTGAGTTGGTTGCCGATCTCATGCGAATCTACCGCTTCGAGAGCATCTGCCTCGATCGTCACCCTGCCAGTGTCTCCATCAATAAAGATGACCACATCCTCGGCAGCTTTTCCCTGAATTTCAAGTGCATCGAAACCAGAGAATTTTAAGAAAGGCGCAAAGTAGCCGCCGACATTGCTGTCGATCACATTCTCGGTCAGTGGACTCAGCGTCACTACCGTAGACTTGCCGCTGCCCGGATAAGCCGTGATCCCGCAAATGGGGCCGTTGGCAATCACCAGTTCATTCAGCGGGTCATTCCACTTTGTTTCGGGAGTAACCGCATCCCATAGAAGTTTGAGTGCAAATCCGCGCCCGCCGGTGAACAGATCCTTCATCTGCTGTGTGACGGGTTTTTCGCGGAATGTGTTGTCCGTCAAATTGATATAAAGGGTTCGTCCCGCATAACCACGTTCCACAGGATGTTTTTCGTAAGTAAATTCACCCAAAAGAGTTGATGAAGGTGTTGTCATTTGTACGTCTCCTATGGAAAATAAATGGTAAAGATGCTGTATTAAGCCTCTTGCATAAGTAGCCACAGAGACCTTTGAGATAAGACTCTTAAACCTCGTTTTTTCTCAGTGCTCTCTGTGGCAGAAGAGACTTTCGCAAGAGATCTATTTATTATCATGGAAAGAACACGAAATGCCAACTGATAATCTTCCCCTTCTTGCAGTGTCAACAGGCAGGGTTGATCTATAACCGAACTCCGCAAAAGTCACTTGGCTGGTATTCTCAAAGTCGGAAATTCTTAACGCGAATGGCGCAAATGGAGCAAATGATACGAAAAAAAAAGAAACTTGACCGCAAAAGCATAAACCCAATGTAAGTTTTGCGCTTTTGCGGCTTTTTTATTGGTTTGTCGGTGAGGTTTCAAGGTTTGTTATTGTAATTTCGGAGTTTGTTATTGTAATTTCAAGGTTTGTTATTGTAATTTCAAGGTTTGTTATTGTAATTTCAAGGTTTGTTATTGTAATTTCGGAGTTTGTTATTGTAATTTCGGGGTTTGTTGGCTTAATTTTAGGCAGGCGGTATGCAAGGCTTGTTTCCAGAACGTTGTAAAATGCGATAGAAACACCAGGCGAAAACGATCAAGGGTCGATTCAATCCAATCAATTGCTGGCGCAGCAATATAATTTCTACAACCATATCGGACGGCTGCGGGTTAGCTCTGAAAGTATGCCGATGATCAAGGCTGAACTGGCGGGTTTTAGCGAGTGTTTGATACGCTTTTGTAGCCAGAGTAGGATTTTTCCATTCTACTGCTCCCGGAAAATTATGAAGAGAAAAATAACGACGAGACCAGGGCTTTGCAAAAGCGCCCCCATAATTTACAACCTACTTTTCGGCTTGGTTAAATGTATTCGCACAGGCTGAATCAGGAGGAACATCTATTGCAGTTCCGAGTTTTTGGACGATCAATTCAAGGTTGACGAACGTATCTCCGACCAAAACATAACGCAGTAGTCTGCCGTTTTCATCCTTATCTGAAACATCCGCAATCAGGCTGACATCCTTTCCATAGACAAGTTTGGAATTGAATTGGCTGGCACTTTTGCCTGTAAATTTATTTTCAGGAGCCGCAACGCCGATATAACGAACCACATAGATAAGACCATCGATAAGGATTTTGACAGTGTTACCGTCAACCACTTCCACCACCCTGCCAGTTTGCGCGGAATTATTGGGAATGCAGCTTTTATTGACAAGTACTTCAGGTGTTAGCTCTTGCGTAAGCGTGATCACAACCATCTCTGTACTGGAAGTGAGCGCAAATGCAGGAGTTGCAGTTTCTAAGATCTGTGTTGATATTAAGAGGGGCGTATTTGTTGGCAGGAATGTGGGCGTACTCTTAAAGATCAGAGGAGTCGTGGTCCATTGGGGAGTATTGTTTAGAGTATCAGCATGGGTTGATGAAGGCTTTGGCAAAATCATCGAAACCGCATCAATTAATGATTTGTCGCCAGGCAGATTTGCAAGCAGATATATGAACACAAAGAGCATGCCAACCAGCAAAAGGCTGACGAGCACTATCAATTTATTGATAATATCCTGTTCCCAAAAATCACGAAGGCGTTTCATTAAATTCCTTACTTCATCATCATCCTGTGTCTATTGAAACAGAAAAAACTGACAGATGAAGTGCTATCGGCAATTGATGTATGTATAAACTTTTCTACCCTTTATGGATAAGAAAGACCATTGTGGTTTTCGGTGTGGCATGATAAGTAACACGTGCCAGATCCAACAGTATTCCCAGGCACATAACCCGTCTGGCCATTAGTAACTATTGGCAGGCTTATATGGCTTGTGTCGAAGTTGACCAAGTGATCTTTCTCGCTGCCGTGTGTATCATGACAGTCATAGCAGGAATACTTGTTATGTGTACTGTGTCTTGTAAACCTGGTGTCATTCGCGCTGTTCACATAGGTCTGATAAGAATGGCATTGGAAGCACAATTCACCAGTTGAATGGGTAATATCGGCGTTGTTATCATCTGTAATGTAATCTGCCGTACCATTCAAAATGTGCAGGCGCGGAGAGCCATGCGGAGCGTTGGTTATTGCGTTTGCATTTGCATGACAGTCTGTGCAATAAACACGGCTGGTGACCGAACAAGGGGCACCACCGCAGGAAGAGTTGGCAGCCCAGGTATTCGCCGGCCAATTAGTATTTTTACCAGCAGCCTGCACTGGGTGAAAACTTGCAGCATTGGGGCTAAATTCGAGTGCAAGGTCACGCGAATCACTTACACCCAATTTAGCCAGCCCGGTCGCGGAATAATTTGGCAAAGTGGTGTAGCTTGAATGACACTTTAAACAAAGCTGATATTCATTTGCAGATTTGTTTAGGAAGTTAAATCTTATCAACGCGCCAGCCGCATCATAAACGGGTTGAACCCCTGTTACGCCAATATTCTGAGGCTTGGTATTGGGAGCTATGCTCGTACCTGTAGAATCTCCGTGTGGCCCATGGCAATCACCGCATTCCACGTGACGATTTGCGTTGCCGAACTGTGATCCTAAAACTTCATCGGCAGTATGCGGGCCATTGGTCTGGTTAACGTTATGTTGGAAGTAACTGGTGGCTGTATTGGAAGGGTATGTGTTGAAAGCGGTTTGAACATTTATTCCCGGGCCGCCAGTGGTGTGGCAATAGTAACAGAATCTTTCCTCCTGGCGCATTGGGTCAATCGGGTTCGCGTCACTGACAAATTTCCAGGGTGAAAGCAAGTTCATTTTGTTCGATCCATGACCGCTGTCGTGGCAATCTAAACAGGAGCCGCGGAACGTGCTGACGAGCGTGTTATGCATCGCAGCCGACCACAATGTGCCATCTAAGGATGGCGCAAGTTTGAGGTCACTAAAGGGAGTCTGGTTTCCAGCTTGACCGTCACCATCATGGCAGGAAATGCAGAAGTTTTCGTAATCCGCCGGGTCATCTATGGCATTGAGAGCGAAATCAAGCGTATAAACAGTAGCGGGGACATCCGCATCTAACAGGCGGACTTTCCCAGCCATGTGCTGGCTCATTTCGTGGCAGACCTGGCAATCGCCGTCGGTGATCAGGTCACTGCCGCTGACATGGTGTGAGGCGCGGGTGAAATCTCCGCCGGTTGCGCCTACAATTTGACGGCGCAGTGTACCACGCCCAAGGTCCTGCACTGTGGAGTGGCACGCGCGGCAACTCGCCATGAAGCCATCCCCTGTGAGGGGTAATGAATCAGCGCTGTGCTTATGGCAGCTCACACAATCTGACTGGCTATAGTTCAAAACACCATTATGATTCGCTCCACCTGAATGGCTGACCATCGGGCTACCAGGGTTGGAAGGATTTACATGGCAGGTTACACATAAACGGTTGGCTGTTGCGCTGACTCCATCGTCATATGAATTTAGGCCGGTGGTGGCTGTAAAAATAATAGGGCCGGTTGTCACGATAGGGTTGGTATTTGATGTCACCTGTACAAACGGACGTATTGAAAATAAATTAGCGCTGCCATGCGGTTCATGACATTGCGTGCATAACAACTCAAAAGGTGCCTCCACCCGCAAGCCTGCCCAATCTTTGTTCGAATGAGTGGATACGACCACATTCCCATCGCTGTGACAACTTAGACAGAATACATTGCCAGACAGCGGAGACGCGATCATCTCGGGGTTTTGGGCTGTATGCGTACGATGGCAGGCGGCGCATATATCGGTTGTAGCCGCGTAGCCGCCATGCGGATCCTGGTTCTTGGCGACGACGGTGATCGTGGCCACATCCTGACCGGTTCCCACTGAATTCACCGCGCTGGCTGTGATGGTATGCGTACCGGCTGTTAGATTGCTGTAACCAAAACTTGACCCCGTCCCAAAAAGACCATCCTTACTTGAAGTCCATCGAATGGTGGAACTGATATCCCCATTGACGGGGATCAACGCCTGACCGGTAAATTGGATCTTGGCTCCCTGGGAAAAACTGGAACCATCGATCGGAAATAGAATGGTCACAAGCGGCGCGGAGGCAAGGCTATTGTCGCTGGTCGCCTGGCCTGCACTCGCGGCAGCGCTGACTGCCGTATCCCCTACCGCCTGCACACGCCAGTAATAAGTTGTGTTCGGTAGTAACCCTGCGGCGTTATAGATGATGGCATTGGCCGCGGTTATATTTACCAATGAGAAATTATTGTTATCGTTGGATCGAAGAATATAAAAGGCGGTCTCGTTAACCGAGTTATCAGCCCAGTTTAAGGTCATGGATGTCGCTGCGACACCGGTAAAGTTCAAGGCAGACGGCGCGGCCACTGAAGCAGACATGCTGGCATTCCCTTCAACGACCGCATATACCTTCCAATAATTATTGGCGCTATTCAACAAGCCTGTTGCGTTAAAGATTGTGGTGTTTGCCGTGACTTGACCAAAGTAGGTATAGTTATTTCCATCGATGGAGGTGTAAATACTAAAACCGTCTTCGCCTGTGGAGTTGTCGATCCAATTCAAGGTAACAGATGATTTGGTCACATTGGACAAACTCAAATTAGCGGGTGAAGCAAGCGGAACAAAAGCGGGGGTAAAAGTATAGATCGTATTGAGCAAAGGTTTCGCAGCTAAAGTCGTTGCATCGGTCACGGTGCTCCACGCAGGGCAGGCGGCAGAACTTTGAGCGGAGATAAAGCTGGTATTTGATGTACCCGTTATCCCGATGGAAGCGTTCGCTCCTAGATTCGCATTATTGGGGTAGTACATGAAATCCACCACACCGGTACTCTCGTGCAAAACAACACGCGTACTGATACGGCTGACGCTGGCGGTATTCCACTGAAAATTCCACCATTCAAAAGTAAACGTGCGCGTTGGGACAGTGCCCGTTGTTGTATAAGAAATGGCGCTCCCTGCCGCAGCACCTCCGAGGTCATCCCATAATGGCGCAAGGATCGGACGGGCGGCTGTGTTATCGGCATTGCCTGCGCTGTTATTGAGAGCATTCAACGGCAGGGAATTTCCGCCGGGCGCGTTGAACGATAGCCAGCCATTTGAACTGACATACACATTGGTATAGCGGGTACCCATATACCAGAATTCAAAACCGAGGGGAATGGGGATGGAAACAGCATTATCAGCCAACAGAGACGGAACGCTTGTGCCGCCCAACTGGGCGCTATAAGCAGAAGTGCCACAACTGGGCGTATACGCATTCAGCGTTGATCCCGCCATGTCTGTCAAAATACCCACGTTTTCGCCGGAGACGGGAGTGATACCCATTCCAGGTATCGGCAGAATCGGCCCGGCATAATTCATCGCATCGAATGCCTGGATCAAGCCATAACCAAAAAATGGATCATGTCCAGGAGCACCCAGATCGAGTGCCGAACCAAACAATGCGGATGTCAGGTAATTTTTATCTATAAACTGCGGCTGGCTGGCCAATAAAACAGCAACCCCTGAAACATGCGCAGAAGACATGGATGTACCGGAGGCCTCTGAATATGTGCCGCCGGGGAATGTGGATCTGACCGCGCTGCCTGGCGCAGATAAACTGATATGATTCCCGTACGAAGAAGATGCCGACAGCGCCAGACCGTTATCAACTGAACTGACCGCGATAACTCCCTTATAACCAGCCGGGTAATAAGTTGTATTGTCGCCTTTGTTACCGCTTGCGGCGACAACGATCACATTATGCGCGAGAGCATAATCAATGGCGTTCCGTAAAATATCACCGGAGCCCGTGCCGCCAAAGCCAAGATTGATCACGCGCGCGCCCATATCAACCGCGTACACGATCCCTTCAGCCACCTTTGCATGAGTGCCGTATCCGCTGTTATCTAAAACTTTAACAGGCAGGATGCGCGCATTTGGCGCAATGCCGGCAATGCCAATTCCATTATTACTTTGGGCGCCGATGATGCCCGCCAGGTGCGTGCCGTGCCCCTGATCATCATTGGCGTTATTATTCCCGGCCACCATGTTCCAGCCCTGCCAATCATCCACGTACCCATTGCTGTCATCGTCAACGCCATTGGTGCTTTTATCCGCGCCGTTTGCATCCAATCCGATTTCAGCAGGATTTCGCCAAATGGCACTGGCCAGATCGGGATGGGTCACGTCCACGCCGGTGTCAATAACCGCAACCAATACCTGCGGCATGTTTGGGAACGCATCCCAAGCTCGAGGCGCTTGAATGGCAGTCAGGTTGGTTTGAGCAGAAAACTCGGGGTCATCCGGTGTGCCCGCCAGAGTTACCAAATAATTGGGGTCAGCGAATTCAACAGTGCTGGTATTTTGTAACGCAGCCAAAACAGAATCAAGTTGTGACGCATCAACATTTACGATCAGGCTTTCGAGAGAACCGATCGGAGTGCTATCGGTTGTTAAGTTGATACCAAGGCTTTCGATGACTTGAACGGCTTCTTCACGATTTTGCGGATCGATCTTAACCACAATTTGATTCTCGACATGGGCAGATTCCAACTGTTGAGAGATGCTCAGTTCTGTCAAAGCCGCATCAGGCGTCGGGCTGGCTGATGCGCCAGCTTCCGTCGCAGGCGCCAAAGGTGGTAATCCATAGAGTACGCGCTGGGCAGATTCGACTTGATCCACAGGCGGCAAGACAACGCTATTTCCAGTGGTGATAATATGTTCAACATAATCAACCGCGCTTTCGCAGCCCGCCTGGAAATTCTTTGAAATAAATTTCCAGCGCAGTGGTTTTCTTTCTTTTAGTGTGGCGCGCATGGCGCTGCTGGTACAACCGGGGCCGGCGTGATAATTTGCCGCTGAGAGTTTCCAGACCTCCTGCCATTCCATCTGGCTGACAGCCGCCTTGCCCGTTAGATTTTTGGCGATCTGATCGATCTGATGAAAATTTGCCTTGAGCGCCGCGGCAAACACAGGGATGCTTTTTTCAGTGACTTCAAGATCGATCCTGTTGGGGCAATTGGCGCAGTCAGCGCGCACTTCGATCAAAGTGGAGCCGCGTAAATAGGCGCGCTCAGAAGAAGAGATGCTCAGGTAATCTTTTTTACAGTTTTTATTATCCAGTTTATTCTGGCATATTTTTTTGAAGTAAAGGTTGTTCCACATCAAAAGGGTATCAGATCCATTTTCAGTAAGTTGACCAATACCATATTCAGGCGGAACATGCGTCGACGCCTGCGGCCACATCTGGCTTTCCTGGATCAGCAAATTCTTAAACATATAAACAGGGATATTTTCTTCCACTGCCGCATTGAAGATGGCATCATCATAACGATTTTGCCAGATGAAAACATAAGGCTGCGCCGCGGTCATTCCGCATGGGCTGGCATACCCGTTTGGAAGTAAGGAGCTGCCATTACACGCGCTGACATCCACATAGCCGGCGGCGATCAATTTGCCGGCAAGGTACGTCAACGGCAGATTCATTTGCAGGTCCGCAGCAGTGTCTGGAATGTCTAGCCACGAATAGTCTGAGGTTAGTGTATTCGCAGTTGGAAGAATCGTATTTAATGGAGTGGCTGTTGGAACTATTTTGGAAAGACTGTATTCACCATTCTGCCAGGCTATAAATAACTCATTTCCACAAGATTGTAAAATCTCGTCTGAAACAGGCTCGCCATCATGGGTTACATTAATGGTGCAGGCAGTCTGGGCGGTAATCTTATGAATCAGATTCCATTGCGTGAGGGCATAAACAGAAGCGCCTGCTTGAGTATAACTACTGAATAATAAGCCCAATCCCAGGATAACAAATATAGCTGTCCTGGAAACAGACTTGCAGATCTTTAATGTTTTCCTAATTAATAAATGGAACACTTTCCAACCTCCACCATAAAAGCACCAATAATATCCAGCAGAATAACTTTGATGATTCTAAATTCGTCAGAATACTTTACTCTTAAAAGCACCAATTTCATTTTTGATTCGATCCCAATTCAAATTCATTAAGCAGTTCATGGAGGTGATCTATTTTCGCGCGGATCTCGGACAGATCTGTTAATTCTGGATGTTTTTCTGAGAATCTTGAAATACTCTGCCATATTTCAATCTCAGTGTTTTTAATATTGTTCATCCGCAGGTTTAATCCAGCCAGCATTTCGGAGCCGATCTCTTCCAGTTCTTTCAACTCATCATTGTTTCGGAATTTAACCGTTCCATTGAGTTTTCCACGGGCAACATCCTTCAGTACCATACCAAGGCGATATGCAGGCCCGGCAATTCGATGAGTGTAGTAGAGCAGGAAGACCGAGCAAACCGCCAGCCCAAGCAGGTTGATACCCACCAAGATCGGAAGCAATAATTCCATTGTGTTCTTTATGCGCAGATGTGCTTGAAAATAAGCCATTGTGAGATCACGGTTGGCAAAAATATAGAATAATATTCCTGAAAAGACCAACAAAATACAAAAAATAAATTCCAATCCCATAAGCAGGCGCGGCTGGGAGGTGTTCAAGAGAAAATACCGGTGGCGTTTATAGGGTTTTTGATTCATAATGCGCTCATTTCAAAAATTCTTTATGGCAGGAGACGCACAATGCTCCATCACCTGATTTTGTAAGCAGGTACTCATATGGGGCAGTGTGGCTTCTATGACAGGTGCTGGTGCAGGTCATCATCTGGCTGGTATTGGGATCAATAATTCCGTCTCCGACGGGATGTGTGTTTCCCAATGCTTCTGTTGTATGGCACTCGTAGCAAAGATCAATTTCGCTTTGCAAAGACAGCCGTTGGACGGGATCTGTGTGATATTGCTTATGACAATCAAGACATAATCCATTCGCATATGGGGCGTGCTTGAACACTTCTTCCGCAGATCTCAATTCTTGATGACAACCGCTTTCAAAACACGGATTGACCGTTTGGGAAATTACAGAATCAGTTGTAACTGAGTCAACATCTGCGGGCAGTATTTGGGCTGCCGTACAAGCCGTCAGGACGAGGAGCGGTCCCAGGGTCAGAATACGCAATACGAAGATGTAGATGGTTTTATTCACCGCGCATTCCATTCAATAATATGTACCATTGGTCTCTTGTCATTGGTTATGATGATGGACAATTAGGTAAGGCAGGGCGGGATCGTCAATCCATGGCTGCTGCCTTACCTAATTATCACTATTTCTTACTTCTGATGACAGACTTCGCAGGTGGCGCGGTTTGTGAGGCGCAGGAGTGCGCTATCAGTCGCGGAAGTATTGCCAGGTAAAGCACCAGAGTTTGCATGACCCGTCATCACTGCGGAAGATCCGTGCGGAAGATGGCAGGTCTGGCAGACGACAGCATTCGCTGTCCCGGTCTGAGCGAGAGGCAATTTGAGTCCGCCAAAACCAACAATTTCAGGGTTGACATTGGTACCGCCAGGGCCGGTGTAGCTATAGGACATATCAACGCGGTGGGTATAACCACCCGTGGCAACCATTGCGAGGGCAGAGCCTGAACCGGCAGTTGTCTGATGGTAGGAGCTATGGCAGGCAGCGCAAACAGCGCTTTGACCAGCGCCCCATTGCTCGGTATCGTAGGATTTGGTCGCACCTTCATCTACTTGGGCAACATTCACAGCCACGCCGTTCACGAAGGCATTGATAATACGGTAGTTGGGTGATCCGTGTGGATCGTGGCAGGAGGCGCAGTTCATGTTACCGCCAGCCAGGTTGGCTGTAAGACCACGGTTGACACCATTACCCCAGGCCGCCGCTGTAGTTTCCTGTACGGCATGATTGGAGGTTGTGGCAACTCCTTTGTAGAAGTTGAAGCCGCCGGCCAGCAGAGGGGCATTGATTAATGTGTTGGCATCGCCGGTTGTATCGGTTGGATTTCGGCCTTCCAGCCAGACACCATCGATAACATTGGAATCCGCGCCAGTGCCGGTGGTTCCATGACAGGTTGTGCATAGTGCGTAAGTGCTGTTGAGGATTAACAGGTTCGGGCCGGTGGCTGTGTGGGTACGATGACAACCGGCGCAAGCGTCGGTTGTGGGTGTAAAACCACCATGCGGGCCGCCATTGGCAGAAGCCATTGTTGTTAAGGTCAGGGCAGAAACAAGGGCTACTGCCAAAACGATTAAGAATTTTTTCATTAGACATTCTCCTAAATTCATGATTTGCATATTGCACTTAATATAGGTATACAACATGCACAGATTGCGCAAACTATGTTGACGAGGAACCTCCTTACAAAAGAAAATTCGAATTGTTGTTGATTAAGCAATGTGAGCAATAGCCTGCCCGCACTGCCGTATGCAATCGTTAATAAGACCAAACCTGAACGCGGTTATTCTCGCGATCTACGATATAAATAATATTGGTACCGAACAACACTACATCATTCGGATAATTGAATTGCCCGTCATCCACGCCCAGATCACCAAAGGCATATAGGAATTCCGGTTGATCGCCGGAGACGCCATAGACCTTTACATTCTGCCCAACAGCATCCACAATAAAAAGACGATTCCTGTCGTCCAAATATGCGCCGCGCGGCAAGCTGACTGCGCCTTCGCCGGTGCCGCTGCCAAAAAAATATTGGAATTTTTGTGTAGCATCCCAAACGGAGATGCGGGCATTGTTTCCATCAATTGAATAATATCGGCCTCTGGAATCCACCAAAGCATCATTGGGATAGAGGAACTGTCCATCGCCTTCGCCATAAGAGCCAAAGGTGGTGAATGTTGGAGAAAAATCTGTCCAGTTTTCCGTGCTGGTTACAGAAGCGGGAAATTCAATGATGCTGCTTTTCTCACTGACCACGTTGGTAACCAGCATCCTGCCATCCGCAGTAATAGTAAGCCCCAAAGGTGACCAGCCATCGTGTTTGGGAACCGGGAGAGAAACCCAGTCCGTTGCCCCGGCAGGCTGATACCAGGCGCCCTCTTGAAAAATATTGTAGAGATATTTTGTGCCTTGCGGCAAACCGCCCAACTGACTGGAGATATAGGCACTGAGGGTTAAGTTTGGAGCGATGATGGTGTCGAGATACTCACCATCGCCGGTATAGATAAAGATGGCATGTTGAAGACGATCTGTCACATACACACGCCCGCTGGCATCTACTGCAAGATAAACAGGAGAACGTTCACCGGGGCTGGTGTTGGGCGGCATAAATTCCTTGAGCAGTCTTCCGCTATCCGCTTCGATGATCTTAATCAGGCGGTCTCCGCCGGTTTCAGCGACATACAACTTCTTTCCATCCGGCGAAACCGCCGCCCCCACCGGCAAGTTGACGCCATAAACCGAATATAAATAATGCGGAGGATAATTGATCTCCACCGGCAGTGACATCAACTCAGGCAATGGAGCTGGTTTAAATAAATAGCGCAAAAATAATACGGCGCAGAAACAGCTTAAGAACAGGAGCAGGAGTAAAAGCAACAGCAACCGGCGGCGGCGTTTTTCTTCCTTTTCAGGTTCTTCCACAGAATGTTCAAGAGCGATATCTTCAGACTCAGGAATGGAATTTGTAGTCATAATTAACCTTGAGCCTTTAGCGCAGCTTCGATACGCCCCTGCGCCTGTTGAATTGAAAAATTATTGGGGTCAAGCTGGGCCGCGATCTTAATAGTATTCAACGCATCATCCAGGCGGTTTAGTTGCTCGTAAGTTAACGACAGACCAAAATAAAGCGGGGCGAAGTCTGGCAGTCCTTTTCTTGCAGATTCAAGATATTTCTGCGCGGTCTTATAATCTTTGATGGAAAAGGCCTGCATTCCGCGCGCGTAATCAGCGTGATCAGGCTTGTCAAGTGATGTGTAACTTTTGATCATGCTGGCATAGGCTTCGGTAAAATCGGGAACAAACTGCACTGCTTTATGAAAAAACTCAATTGCTTTTTCATGTTCATTCATTGCCTGAGTAGACATGCCCGCCTGATAGAGGGCATCGGCATCTGTGGAATTAATTTGCAGCGCAGATTCAAGTGCAGGAAGGGCCTTCTCTGGTTGACTCAATAGGTTATAATTTTCGCCCAGAAAATAATAAGCCGTCTGTAAAGCGGTATCGCTCATCGCCATGGGGCTGTCTTTACGGAGTTCGATGAATTTTTCCAAAGGCTCAATAGCCATTTGCGATTGTCCGGAACGTGTATAAGTGATCCCTGAGATCAGGAGCGCGCCCGTGTTTTCAGGAAAGGTGATCAATACCTGATCGGTTTGTTCAATGGCCTGGGAATACAATCCCTTGCCCAGATAAAATTCAGCCAATGCCACGCGCGCCTGCGGGTCTTCGGGGTTATCACGTACAGCGATCTCAAGCTGGTCAATGCTAATATCCAGCGGAGATTTATCGCCCACGCGCACGTAACGATCATTGTAGTAATAGCCAAAAAACATTAAAGCGATCACAGCAAAAGCCAGACCGGCGGTCCAGATGTATCGTATCAATTCACGGCTGCGAATATTATTCAAACGCTCAAGAAATTTCATTAATTAAATCCTCTTTATAAAGTTCTACGGATTACCCACGATGCCGCCAGGATGGCAGCGGCTACATAAAACATCCTGATGGCAGGTATAACAAACCTGACCACCACGCGCACGGTATTCCTCTGCATGCGTAAAGAGCATATTTTCCGGATGGGAAAGATTATGGCAGGCGCTATTATTACAGAAAGACTGCCCATGACAGTTGTAGCACTCCTGTTTTTCTTCTTCCTTAACAGAGCGATGGTCAACCGTCCAGCGAAAATCTGCGTGTGATTCTGGAAGACTGCCGACGATCACCGGTGCTTCAACCAACAGATCATTGCCCCGTCCGACGATTGGAACTGTATGGCACAGGTTACACTCCCCGCTGATAGTCTCTCCATTTGACTGGCCCTCGATGACGACATGTTTGTCGTCATGACAACGGAAACAACCCCAAGAAGGAGTATGGCGTTCGTTGTTTGGGTTCGTCTCCCAATTCAAATTCATAAATGGGAAATTGGTATTCGAGTACATATTTTTAAGTTCTGCTATTGCAGCAGTTATTATTTTTTCCTTCTCGGTTTTAGATACCGACGCGATGGTTTGATCAGCATAATATTTAGCCAATCCATCCATGGCAACAAAAGCATCTGCCTCTGAAGAATAAGACACCTGCAACAACTCAACTGCCTTGGCGCGAATAAAAGGCAGATCACGCGAAATTAGACCATCAGAAATAGCCTTATCCACAGCTTGTTCGGGGTAGGGAATGTAATGAGCCGTACGATTATGACAATCAATACAATCCAGTTTGCGAATGTTCCCCTCAGCGCGGGCTTTTTCCACAAAAGCAACCTGTCCCATACCCACCAAATCACGCAAAAAATATTCCTTTAAAGAACCATCCGGCTCGCGGACGCCCACCCACGCCATCACTTGTCTTTGCTCATCCAATGCGATGTAAAAAACTTCACTGCTAACATGCCAGTGGATGCCGTCACCGATCGCGCCGCTGCTGGTCTGCTTGCCGCCCATTTTTAATATTAATGTGGTTTGTACCAAAGTATTCGTTTCATCATCATCGTAATGACGAATGGTCTTAACAATATTATCCTTGAACGTGGTTGGCGCATGACAGCCTTCACACGTTTCACGGGCCGGGCGCAAATTTTGAACAGGGCTCTTGATGGGGCGGGAATAGTCACCTGTGATCTCGCCGACCAATTGTCGTGATCCGTCGATCTTCGATTGAATGAACGAAACCGCTCCCGGCCCAATATGACATTGCGCACATTCTACCTTTGCATGCGGAGAAGCCTGATAGCGCACCCATTGCGGGTCCATGGAATGGCAAATCGTTCCACAAAACTCGGAGCTCTCACTGTACACAAAGGCTTGTACCCCGCCAACCAGCAATCCGAGCGCGATAACGATTACGGCCAAAATACCAAGGGACAGTTTTATTCTATGAGAACGCAGGCTCAGGTCGATGGTGATGGTCGGCCAGCCTTTTTTGATTCTTTCACGGATGGATTTTATAATGCCCATTTTATTGTATGCTTCCTTCGGTATTTTCTTCCAACACAACTTCTTCCACGGTTTCTTCTTCAGCATGGACCGCTTGCTCCGTGCCGATATTTTTATTAACATCCTCAAGCAAGATCTCGATCTCTAGCGGCCATCGTTTATTTTGAATCACAGCCGAAGCCTGTTCAAGGCAGGCAAGCTCAATTGGGTGGTCTTCTTTCATATTCTCAATGGTCATATTGCCATTGAAAATGCTTAGATTCACTTTCTTGATGACAGTATTGTAGAAATGCCAGGTCAGAATCGCAATCACCATCAGAATGGCTTGCCAGCGATGTATGACACGGCTAATGGGTATGATCCAGCCGGCAGGCAGGATCAATGTCAACTGAACGGGAAACCACTGCATTATTCCAGTGACGCCCATGATGATCATGCCGCATACCAACGCCCAATATTCCGCTTTTTCTTCAAAGTTATATCGATCAAATAGAGGGCGGCGAACAGCGAAACCAAGATTGAATTTGATCATTTGAATTGCATCTGTTACATCGCGCCAGGTGGGGAATATTTTTCCAAAACGACGATGGACAAAAACCTCATCAACAAAAATTGCGACGTGATAAAGCGCTAGAATGCCAAAGGAAAAAGCCGCAAAATGATGTATCAATCTGGAAGAATCAATGCCGCCCAACGCATTGAGGGTGAGGTCGCCGGCAAGCGTGTTGTAATAGGTTTGAGCAAGACCCGTTATTGCCAATGCAAAAAAAGAAAGGATCAGGATGAAATGCTCAATACGTTGAGCCAGTGGAAACCGAACCACGTATCGTCTTCCCTCTGAATTAACTCTCAAACGCTTAACTGCCTCCAGCGCGTCACGATAATAAATATATTGCTTCATTCTCGCAGCCATCCCAGATGAGACTTCTCAGTTTTGGAATTTTCCATCTTACTTTCCTGTTTCCTGGGATTCGGATATTTGCACAGATTTACTGAAACGTTTCTTCAATTTATCTGCCACACGGCGGCGGGCATCAATTACAATATACACAACGAATCCACCGATAAAGATCGGGATAAAATACCCATAAAAGGCTGTGATCGCAAACAACAAAGGGGTAGTTTCCCAGGTTGAAGAATAATGACGTAGCCATGCCTGTGGGAATGTAATGCCAGCATCAGGGTGACATTGTTGACAGGTCTTTTGCAGATTAGCTGGATACACAGATGACAATTCATTTTCAGGAGATTGAATATTATGAACACCATGACAGTCGTAACAAGTAGCTTTTGTGATTTTTAGATCGCCTGCTTTAAGTGAAGCCTCAACCGTGCGTCCATGAAAATCGTCAAGATAAGTCTGGAAGACATTCGCCGAGATATTGTATTTATCCATTAACTCTTTATCAGCATGACAATTTCCACACAAATTGATCGAGCCTGCCTTAAAATCAATATGATCTGGTCCTTCCACTTCATGGCTGCCATGACAATTGTTACAGGTAGGCACATCAGGATTAGAATCCGCCTCGAGCGCCTGCCCATGAACACTGGTCTTGTAAGTACTGTAGACTGACTTGTGGCATTGACTGCAAATTTGAGCGATCTTTGTGCGCGGCTCATTCGGGGAGGTAATATTATGGCCGCCATGGCAATCGACACAGATCGGTGCAAAGCGATTCCCGCGTTCCAACACGCGGGTGTGTTCACTGTCAGTTATTTCCTGAAATTTTCCCTGATGACATTTATGGCAGGATGAATTTATTTCGATGGCGATGGCGCGTTCATCAGGATAGGATGAGATGTCAAAGATCTGCGTACTTTGTCCACTCGCATCGAATATCTGCAAATGACATACATCACAAGATTGTGACTGTGAATTTTTGTGAGGATACTCCTGTTGAGCATCATGGCAGGACCGGCAGCCATCAAAATGATCGGAACCTTCATGCTCCTTAGGATCGTAATATAGAGAAATTATCTTGCCATCAGCAAATCGCCCTGCCATTTCAGGGTTTGAATGGCAGCCAAGGCAATCTCCGGTTTGATGCGGGCTGCGTCTCGCGGGAGAGGCGGTTGGTGTCGGTTCCTGAGCAAGAACGGGCGCGGAAATCGCGCCGTCAAATAGAAACCATCCCAGAATGGCAACGCCAACCAGCAAGAATACATAAAAACGATATCGCATCATACTTTCAACCGCGAATTTGAAAATGAGTGAATCAATCCCACCAGATTTCCGCTTAAGTAATCTGTAATTCCGCACTTGGAAAAGTCGAATTTAAAGCGAATAATGGCCAGCGATTCTATTTGGATGGTTTCAGGATAATTTGTGGAATCGCTGTTAATCAAACGTGCATTAATCACATTCTTGTATTCACTTAATACGCTTGCAATCACACCTGATAAAAGTAAGCAATGCGCCGATATCGGCATGGTGGGGAGTGATTGAATGGTTTCCATAATGATCAATTGTCTTTGTGAATATTTACTCAAACTATCTATATATATTAATGCAAGGATAAGGAAAACTAGCACACCTAATTAGATAATTACGTAAACCCAAACGGGTAGTTTTTCTTAACGAAAAACTACCCGTTTGGGCAGGAGTGAATCTTAGGGGATTTCTCTTACAACTTGGGGGTTAAATTGTGCCGTACTGCATACGTTGCGGCTTCAGCTCGATTGTTATAATTCAATTTTTGTAATATATTTTTGATGTGATACTTAACTGTATTCTCACTTATATCCAACTGGGAAGCAATGGCTTTATTAGCAAGTCCCTGCCCAAGATACCCAAGTAATTCAACTTCGCGCACAGTCAGGTTTTCATCAAGCGCCTCGTTAAAAGTGCTTTGTTGAGCAACATAATTTATCAGCCTTGCTGTAATGGAACTTGATATTGGCGGTTCTCCCCTCTCAAATCCCTGTAACAATTTTATGAATTCGTCCGAATTCAGGCTTTTTAATAAATACCCTTTGGCGCCTGCGCGCAAGGCTTCAAAAAGTTTTTGGTCTTCCTGGGAAACGGTGAGCATCACTACTTTTATCTCAGGGAAAGCATCTGTAATTTTACGGGTAGCCTCTATCCCGTTCATAACCGGCATATCTATATCCATGAGGATCACGTCGGGCATTAATCTTCTGGCTTCGATGACAGCCTCCTGTCCATTGCTCGCCTCACCGAGCACCTGCATCCCGGCAGCTTTTAATAAACTGACAATTCCATCGCGGAATAATGCATGATCATCTACAACTAAAATACGCAATGACATCAGGATTCTCCTTTGCCTGCCAATGGCAACCTAACGATCACTTGTGTTCCCAGTCCCTTTTCCGAATGCACCTCGAACGAGGCTCCGATCGCGTCAGCGCGCTCGCGCATGGAGTCAAGACCATAATGAGGTTTACGATCTGACGAATCTTCAGCAGGATCAAACCCCGTTCCATTGTCATGGATCGTAACTGTAAGAATCTTCTGTTCATGCACTTGAAGGGTCACTACGGCGCTTGTCGCTCCAGCGTGCTTGCGGACGTTAGCCAGCGCCTCCTGAACAATGCGTAAAATGTGCACATCGCTGCCGGCCGGCAGTTGAATACGCTCCATATCTCCACTAATAATCACTTCAGTTGGAAGTTCACTATATCGTTCAAAATTGATAACATACTCAATCAGAATCAGGCCAATATCTTGTCCTTTTTTTATGTTCGTTTTTAGATCAAGGATGGCCTGCCGAAGATCGGCAAAGACAACGCCGGCGGCTTCATCCAATTGACGAAGTTCAGTGACTGCATCCGTTAATTTATTTTGCTCAATAAGCAACCGCACCGCAAAGGCTTTATTTCTAACATATCCCAATATCTGGGCAGTGCTGCTATGTAATTCACTGGCCAGGCGATGACGTTCATCCAGAACTACCCCATACCGGGCATCAGTCATCATTTCCTTTATTTTTAATTCTTCCTCTAATTTTTCGGCTGTGCTATTAAAAGTCATGATCAGATCATCGATCTCATCATGACTGGCATTCAAAGGAATGCGAACAGATAGATCACCAAGCGCATATTGTTCCAAAGGACCACGCAGCAATTCAACCCGCTTTACGATCAAATTATTAGCAATAAGATAAAGTAAGATCGCAAACAGCAAGGTAAATATGGAGGAATAAACCAGATCGATCAGCATGTCACTATAAACATGAGTTGTTGATCCTACCAATGAATAATCTATAATGATCACACCCAGTATCTTTTCTGAAGGCGCATGACACTGATGACAGGCCTGCTCGTTGAAAATGGGAGTACTACTGCGAAGGATCGTTCCTTTAAAATCAACAGTATCCAGAATTATGCTATTTTTTTGTACTACTCCATCCGGCTGATGGCATTCAACGCAGCCGGGGGAAGTCAATGTTATACCAGGCTGAAAATCATCAGGTTGAGCTGTCATTTTAAGCTGAGCGTTCCCATTAAATATGGCAATTCTCAGAATGTTTTGCTGATTCCCAATATCCACCAATGCGTTTTGTAACATTTCCCGATCATTATTTATCATGGCGTGCCTCAACCCACCCCTGACCAACTCCCCCAACTCACCCGCCGACCGTTCAATATTCTCCAACAAGACAGTTTTTTCACGATAATAATGCAGGATCGAATAACCCAAAAAGGAGACAAAAATTGGCAAAGCCAATCCCAATGCGACTTTCCAGCGAAGACTTCGGAACATTTAACCTCGAAAATAAATCAACAGGCTTTCGGATAGTTCTAAAAAATAATATGTAAGATTTACCAGATCTGTTAATCTGGCAAATTCTAAAACGCCTCTTTTTATTCCAGTATGAATTTTGTATCGTTCAGGCTGGTAATTCAGGTGGTTACTTCTTGGATAAAACACAAAAGACAATTGCCAGTGTTTAAAAGATATGCCTCTTTGAGAAGAGTTCTTGATTCGAATTTACGCTATCGCAAATTAAATAGATTGAGCATTAACAGTCATTATAACTTGAGTCTAGGATTGCAAATTACACAGGGCTCTGATTCTTTTACACTCTTAAGATCGGGATAGTGATTAGTGCTGAAAACGCTGATTCTGACTATTTTTTTACGAAGGCTTGTAATGGTCAGCAAGGGGTGGGAAAATAAGGGCGAAACTCCGCGTCTTAGTGACTCAGTGGTAAAGGTTTTTGTTCAATCGTTATCTGACCAATATATTTCCTGGAAGCTACAAGGTCGAATTAACATTGGACGATAACATTGTCCTTGATAAAACAATTGTAGTTGAGATTCTCCATTGAAAAAAGAGCCTGCCCAACACGGCAGGCTCTTTTCTTTAACCTCCCATTAACAGACAATAATTCCTTTATGGTATATTCCCATCAATGCCTGAAACAATTCTGATCGTTGAAGATGAACTCTCTTTACAAGAGACACTCGCGTATAACTTGAAAAAAGAAGGTTATACCGTGGAAACTGTTGGGGATGGACGCTCTGCACTTGAAACTGCACGGCGCTTGAAACCTGACCTGATCGTGCTCGATATCATGCTGCCAGAAATGGATGGCTTCGAAGTGGCGCGCATTCTCCGCAAGGAAATGTCCGCCGCCATTTTGATGCTGACTGCGCGTGACGATGAAATTGACCGTGTAGTCGGTCTCGAAGTCGGCGCGGATGATTACATGAGCAAACCATTTTCGATGCGCGAGTTGATGGCGCGAGTCAAATCACAGCTTAGGCGCGCACGTTTACTGCGCGAAGAAATGGGAAAATCTAAAGGAGTAAACTCTCCGCATGAAAAATTAACCTTTGATAATCTCATCATTGACCTCACCCGCCGCGAAGTGCTTCTCAATGGTGAGCCGATTCAGATCAAGCCAAAAGAATATGAGCTGCTGCTCTTCCTCGCCGAACATCGCCGACAAATGCTCTCGCGCGAATTTATCCTGGAGCGAGTCTGGGGCTGGGAATTCATTGGCGACAGCCGCACCGTGGATGTGCATGTTAGATGGCTGCGCCAAAAGATCGAAGTGGATTCTTCCAACCCGCTGCGCATTGTCACGGTCAGAGGCGGCGGGTATAGATTTGAAGGGTAGAAAAATGTCAAAGTTCGAAAGCCAAAGGTCGGGATGAATTCATTTTCGTTGGTATTGGTTATCGTTTTATTTATTGTTGCCGCGTGGTTTGCCTGGCGATATTATGATTTAAAACGGCGCATGAATACTTATGCCCAACTTATTCGCAGCCAGGATAACTTTCCCACCGATGCAAAAGGATTTGAAAATCTATCCAATGCCATCGCCTCATTACATTCAACCTTCGATCTTCAACTATCTACTTTAGACTCTGATAATGCCCGCCTTTCCACCGTGCTTGAACAACTCACCGACGGCGTGATCATCGCAGACTCGAATGGACTGATCCAATTTGCGAACCCCGCCGCGCAAAAACTTTTTGAAACATCAAATGCGATCGGGCACAGTGTCACCGAAATTGTGCGCAACCACCAGCTCGTGGATGCGTGGCGGCGCTGTCAGCAAACGAATGAAATGCAAAGCGAGTCAATTGAATTGCCTGCGCGCCGTTTATTTTTGCAGATCATCGCCATCCCCGATACCCACGCGAGCGGAAGCCTGCTGCTGGTGCAGGATCTGACCCGCGTACGCAGACTCGAAACCGTGCGACGGGATTTCATCTCAAATGTTTCGCATGAACTGCGGACTCCGCTTGCTTCGCTCAAAGCGCTAACCGAAACGCTGCAAGACGGCGCTCTCTCGGACCCGGAGGCTGGTCCGCGTTTCTTAGGCAGGATCAGCACCGAAGTAGACGCGCTGACGCAGATGGCGCAGGAATTGCTCGACCTCTCGCGCATCGAATCAGGTCAAGTGGAATTGATCCTCGCGCCGCTGACACCGCAGAGTTTGATCCACTCTGCGGCTGACCGCATGAAAATGCAAGCCGAACGCGCAGGATTAAAATTATCAATTAAGTGTGAGGATGACATGCCGAACATCCGCGCGGATAAATCACGGCTGGAGCAGGTGCTGGTCAATTTGATCCACAACGCGGTCAAGTTTACAAAGCCCGGGGGAGAGATTTCCATCGAAACAAGCACAGCTCCCTTTGGGGAATCAACTAACGGCGGAGTCAGATTCGCTGTGCGGGATTCGGGAGTCGGAATCCCAGCGGAGAGTCTGTCGCGTATCTTTGAAAGATTCTACAGAGTCGACAAATCCCGCACAGGTTCAGGCACGGGACTTGGGCTTTCAATTTCAAAACACATCATCGAAGCGCACAGTGGGAAAATTTGGGCGGAGAGCGATGAAGGGCATGGAAGTGTTTTCTATTTTGTAATTCCCCTCGTAAAAAATTAACTCATAAATTTTTCCTGCACATCAACAATATCTTTGCCAGCTTCAGGCGCGAGACGGATGTACGTTCCGTCGGATTGAAGAATGCGGGCGCGGGTATTGTCTTTCAAATAAGTATCCAAAACGTGATGGCGTAAATATTTTATGTGATCCTTGCTTTCGATCGGGAAGACAACTTCAACGCGATGATTGAGATTACGCGTCATCAGGTCTGCGCTGCCGAGATATATATTTTCCTTTCCATCGTTGTGGAAATAAAATAAACGGCTGTGTTCAAGATAACGTCCGACAATGCTGATGACGCGAACATTTTCACTGACACCTTTTATGCCGGGGCGCAGACAACACATGCCGCGCACCAGAAGTTCCACCTGCACGCCCACCTGTGATGCCTGATACAAAAGCTGAATCATGTGCGGGTCAACCAGCGAATTAAGTTTAAAGATTAGTTGGGCTTTGCGTCCCTGCTGTGCATGTTCAATTTCACGCAGGATCATTTTCTCGAGTTTCTTTCGCAGGCTAACAGGAGCAACTAATAGTTTGCGATATTCCTGTTTTGTAGAATATCCTGTTAAATAATTAAAGAGATCGGTCGCATCCGCGCCAATGTTTTCATCACAGGTAAAAATTCCGATGTCTTCATAAATACGGGAAGTGTTCGCATTGTAATTCCCTGTGGCAAGATGCAAATAACGGCGAATGCCCTCACCCTCCTGACGAACAACCATGGTGACTTTGCAATGGGTCTTCAAACCAACGAGACCATAGACCACATGCACCCCCACTTCTTCCAACGCGCGCGCCCAACTGATATTTGATTCTTCATCGAAGCGCGCCTTGAGTTCAACCAGCACGGCAACTTCCTTGCCGCGCTCGGCGGCTTCGAGGAGCGCTTCGACTACAGGCGCATTCGAGCCAACGCGATAAAGAGTTTGTTTGATCGCCAGCACCTGCGGATCACGCGCGGCGGCGTTGATGAAATCAACAACAGGGTTAAACGAATCATATGGATGATGGATCAGGATATTTTCATTCTTGATGGCTTCAAATATTTCGCCTGCGGTTGCGGCATTGCGGAACGCAGCGGGAATCCGCGGCTTATAAACCGCATCTTTCAGATCGTGCCGTTCCACATTGCTGTATAACTGCCACAATCCACTTAGGCCAAACGGACTTTCCAAAGCGTAAACATCATGACGGGTTACTTCAAGATTATCCACCAGCAGTTCGCGGATATTCTCAGGCATGGATTCATAGACAGCCACCTGCACCACCGAGCCGAATTTGCGTTTGCGGATATTCTGCTGCATGGTTTCCAACAGATCATCTGCTTCGAGTTCCTGAATTTCGATGTCGGCGTCGCGCACAATGCGGAAGGGATGCGCGGCAGTCACTTCCATGCCGGGGAAGAGATCATCAAGATTGGCGGCGATAACCTGTTCAAGCCAGACAAAATAATGCTGATGCGGAATTGTCCCATCTTTGCGGACACTGCCCGAAGAACGCTTGATCGGCAGAAGGCGCGGCAAAGTATCTGGCACTTTCAAACGCGCAAATTTTTCATTGCCCTTTTTGTCGCGGATCACGATGGCCAGGTTCAAACTTAAATTAGAAATGTGCGGAAACGGATGGCCCGGGTCAAGTGCGAGCGGCGTTAGCACGGGGTAAATCACGTCCTTGAAATACGCATCTGCGCGGACTTTTTGTGTTGCGCTTAATTTTTGATACTCAATAATATGAATACCCGATTTATCCAGCTTGGGCAAAAGTTTTCGTTGATAACAGCGCTGTGCCTCTATCATTAATTCCAGGGCCAACTTGCGAATTGCCGCCAATTGATCCGGCGGAGTCAACCCGTCAGGAGAAACTTCCATGATCCGCGCTTCCACCTGTTTACGGATGCCTGAGACTCGCACCATAAAGAACTCGTCCATGTTCGAGCCGAAGATGGCCAGGAATTTTGCGCGTTCAAGCAAAGGCTTGGATTCGTCCCAGGCTTCTTCGAGCACGCGGCGCTGAAATTCGAGCAGACTCAGCTCACGGTTTATATAAAGAGCGGGAGAGGTTAGGTCAACGGGAACGTTATCGGGTGGATTTATTTTTTGATCAGCCATATATTTTTCTTTCTTCGATCTTTATTTTTCGCCGATCTCAACCAGAATAGCGGGCGTAAGCAACCATTCTAACGTAGCTTTGCGGGAATGGTGAAGATCATCGGCGGAGAGTCGGCACACGCCGCCTTTTTTGAGGGTCATATCCACACTTGCATTTTCAGCCGCCAACAAACTGACCAGGGCGGTTAGTTGAGGTTCATGCCCAACCAATGCAATACTGTTTGCGTTGTATTTTTCATTCATCTCAGCGATCAACAAATCAGGATCACCCATCGGGACAAGATTGTCGCTGAAAGCGATATCAGCTTTGACCTTGAAAATATCCGCGAGAATTTCAGCGGTCTCTTTCGCGCGAATGTACGGGCTGGACAGGATCAAGTCAAAGTCTGCGCCGAGAGTTCGTAATCCTTTCGCGATCTGACGCATTTTCTTTTTACCTTTGTCTGTGAGCGGACGCTCGCTATCCTGTTCATATTTGGGCGTGCCTTCGTCTACAGCAATGGAATGGCGAATGATGTACAAGTTCACGGTTTACTCTCCTGGCTATGACTGAAAATATTTTATCAATAATATCATCCTCAGGAGCCCTGTGAAGGGAGAAAAAAACGTTAACAAGTTGTTAAGTGTTTCTTAGGTCATTCTTCAAAAGATTGATGTATGATAGGCACATAGAAACGGAGCGTATATGGAAACAATTCTACCCTCAGTTATTTTCCTGTCCATGATCATCGTCTTCAGCCTGGACGCGACTCGCAAACGCCGCGAATTCCTGAAGAACCAAAAACCCACCTAATTGTATTTCTTCTCCTCACCTCCTTGAGGAAACCACCCGCTTTGGCGGGTGGTTTTTGTTAATATAACCCATACAATTTCTTAAACCAATATTCACAGGTTCTTAATAGCCAGTGGGTAAACTTGTATTTGAAACAAGGAGAAAACATGGGACTCGCAGATTTGCATTTACACACAATTTATAGTTACGACGGTACCGCATCGCTCGCTGCCGTTTTATCCCGCGCAAAACAACTGGGGCTGGATGTGATCGCCATTACTGATCATGATGAAATTGCGGGAGCGCTCAAGGCGATGGAACTCGCCTCAGCCTACGGCGTGGAATTGATCCCCGGAATCGAAATCACCACCGCTGACGGCGACCTGCTGGCATATTTCATCACAGAAAAAGTGGAAGCTGGCCTATCACTGGTCGAAACCGTTTTACGGGTGCGTGAACTCGGCGGCGTTTGCGTTGCGCCTCATCCAATGGCGGGCGGCATGGGAATGAAGAGCTTGAAGGCACGCACCATTTTAAAAGCCTTGCGCAATCCTCAAGTTGCTGAAACCTTAATTGGAATTGAAGTTTATAACGCCACCGCCTTGGACAGGATCAGCAATCATTACGCCCGCATCCTCGCAAGCCGCCTCGAAATTGCCCATGTTGGCAACAGTGACGCGCATGTCGTGGATGCGATTGGTCTCGGCTCAACGGAATTCGAAGGCAACAGCGCCGCGGATTTGTTGACCGCGTTGAAGAACAAAACCACCAAGGTCCGCAAGCAAAAGGAATGGAGCGCATTCAGGATTTTGGGAAGTTGGGGAATCCGTTATATGGGAAGTGCGTTTATCCGCATGACCGGTTTGGCGCGCGCATAAGTAAAGTTAAAAAAGGAAAAAATTAGACAATGAAAAATATTTTAGTAACCAATGATGACGGCATACTTGCGCCCGGGCTTTTGGCTCTGGCAAATGAAATGCGTACTCTTGGCAAAGTAACCATCCTCGCACCTGACCGAAACTGGTCTGGCAGCGGACATGTAAAAACATTAGACCGCGCTTTGCGTCTGAGAGAGTTTCATCTTGAAGATGGAACTCAGGCGCTGGCAAGCGATGGCGCGCCATCCGATTGCGTCGCACTGGCAATGCTCGGCTATTTCAAAGAGAAATTTGATCTGGTCGTTTCTGGCATCAACGTTGGCGCAAACCTCGGGCATGATGTCACTTATTCGGGAACAGTCACCGCCGCAATGGAGGCCGTGATCGCAGGCATACCAGGCATTGCAATTTCGCTCGAAATGCCCGAAGGACATGTCGGCGCAATTGATTTTCAACCTGCCGCATACGCCGCAGGGATCGCAGTCCGAAACGTGATCACACATGGATTGCCCGAAGATACATTATTGAACGTCAACGTGCCTTTTCTCAAAGCGGAAGATATTCACGGTTTTCGGATCACACGTCAGGGACTGCGCGTATATCACAGCCGCCTCGACGAACGCATTGATCCACGCGGACGCCCCTACTACTGGATCGGTGGCGACGCGCCGACGGGCGTCTCAGAATCAGGGACAGATGTCGGGGCGCTGGCTGCGGGGTTTGTCTCGGTCACGCCTTTGCAATTGGATCTGACTGCCTATCGCGCCATTTCCGACTTGAACACATGGAACTGGCATTCCCAACCTTATGAATTATCGTTGCTTACACCTTCTGTTGCAGCGGCAGAAAAGTAAGCCGCGTTTATTCGCCTCCTCCTTAATGGTCTTCCTTGCGAAAATACTGCCCGTCAGAAATGACGGGCAGTATTTTTTCTTAACAAGATGTTAACTTATTCTTCCATTGTCCTTAAGAGGGGTTAGGTATCATCTCATCGTTGTATAAAAACCATAGGAGAAAAGAAATGTTAAAAACTGTTCGTTCATTATTATTTGTTGTAGTGGCCATGAGCCTCTTGCTCGCCGCATGTGGCAGCCAAGCCACCCAAGCCCCGGTTGTGGTGGAATCCACCGCCACCCAAATCCCTGTCGTCGTTGAACCCACTGTCGCCCCGACCCAGGACCCAATAGCGATGTTTGCCCCTGGCGCTGTCACTGGTGACATCATCACGGCTGGTTCCTCGACCGTGTTCCCACTTTCAGAACGCATGGCTGAACTCTTCCAACAGGAAGGCTACACCGGCAACCTGACCGTTGATAGCATTGGTTCCGGTGCTGGTTTCGAACGCTTCTGCAAGACCGGTGAAACCGATGTGGCGAATGCATCCCGCAAGATCAAGGATGCTGAAGCAGAAAATTGCAAAGCCCTCGCCACTCCCCGCACCCCGATCGCTTTCCGCGTAGGTACCGATGCATTGACCGTGGTCGTTAGCGCTGAAAATGATTTCGTCACTTCACTTACGCTTGAACAACTTGGCAAGATCTTCACTGCCCAGTACACCAAATGGAATGAAGTCGATCCTTCCTACCCTGCCGAAGCCATTTTAGTCTACGGCCCAGGCGCTGACAGCGGCACATTCGATTACTTCAACGAAAAAGCTGTTGCTCCTCTTTATTTCAACAAAGATGGCAAACCTGATACCGCTGCTGGTAAAGCCGCCCTGCTCGGCGCTGCTGGCGCTCAGTTCTCGGAAGACGACAACGTGCTCGTTCAAGGCGTGGAAGGCTCCAAGTTCGCCATTGGTTATTTTGGATTTGCTTACTTCAATGAAAACAAAGGCAAGCTGAAGGCTGTCGCTGTTGAAGGCGTTGAACCTTCCCAGGCTACCGTTGATGATGGTACTTACCCTATCTCCCGCCCGCTCTTCATCTACTCTGATGCAAATATTCTGAAAGAGAAACCTCAAGTAGCCGCGTTCATCTACTTCTACCTGAACAACGTCAATAATGAAATCAGCGATGTGGGTTACTTCCCCGCTCCCGCCGCTGATCTTCAGGCTTCGATCGATGCCTGGATGTCCGCCACAGGCCAGTAAGAAATAAACTAAATAATCATGGGCTGGTTTCTAAAAGAGGCCAGCCCATTCATGCTGTATAAGTAAGCCTATGAAACAAGAAAACACAATTATGGAAAATCAACTTTTCCGCCCGCTCGATCTAAAAAAGAAAATACGTCCTGGCGAAAGTGTCATTCAAGCCCTGCTGTTCATTGCAGGGTTTTTATCCATTTTCATCACGCTGGCCATCGTCTACGAATTGGGCAAGGAAGCCTGGCTGTTCTTTGGAAATCCTGATGTAACCTTTGCGAAGTTTTTTGGCACAACAGAATGGTCCCCAGGGATTGGAAAGTATGGGATCTGGCCTTTGGTGACTTCGACTCTTATCACAAGCACCATCGCGATATTTGTCTCACTGCCGCTTGGGCTGGCAGTTGCCCTGTTTCTAAGTGAATATGCCTCCCCGAAAGCACGGTCAGCGTTAAAACCCATCCTCGAGATTCTGGCTGGAATCCCAACCGTTGTCTACGGATATTTTGCCCTGCTCTTTATGACTCCGCTTCTGCAAAGTATATTTGGCAAGCAGACGGTTGAAGTGTACAACATGGCATCCGCTGGCCTTGTGATGGGAATCATGATCCTGCCGCTGATCTCATCAATGAGTGAAGATGCATTGAGCGCAGTTCCGCGCGCGCTGCGCGAAGGCGCGTATGCCATGGGTGCCACGAAGTTCGAGACCAGCATACAAGTCGTGCTGCCTGCCGCATTATCCGGCATCGGGGCGGCATTGATTATCGGTATTTCCCGCGCTGTAGGCGAGACCATGATCGTTGCGATCGCCGCAGGTTCAGGTCCCAACTTCACATTCAATCCATTCAAGGCCGCTGAAACCATGACAGGTCACATCGCCCGTATCAGCGGCGGTGACTTGAGCTATAACTCGATCGATTACACCAGTCTGTTCGCGATCGCGTTGATGCTGTTTTTAGTTACGTTGATCTTGAATCTCATCAGCCAGGGAATTATTAACAAGTTCCGCCAGAGGTATGAATGAATCCAAAGCGTGACCATTATCCCGAAGGCGAGGCCTTACATTATTCACTCAACAGACGTTATCGCCGCGCGTCTATTTGGCAAACGCTATTCTTCTCTGCGCTGGTGATCGCCATCTTAAGCCTGGCCGCCCTGCTCTACAATGTCATAGATGGCGCATTCGGCTATGTGGCATTTGAATATAAGAATGACCCGTCCGAATTCAGCGCTAAACCTTTGGACGATCTGAGCAAACAGGAATTACTGGATATTCTCAAAGCCAATCTTTCGTCAGGGGCATTCACTAAATTGGAAAATGAAAAACCAATGGATACGCGGTCCAAGTCAGTTCTATACACATTGCTATTGGAACGTCTGATCCAAATTGACACAAAACAAACCTGGTCGATGACCGATTCAATATTTCGCAGTGCAAAGATCAAAGCCGAAGTTGCGGAAAAATATCCGGAAGCAAAACTAGAATTTCGTTCATGGCTTACGCCGGTCTTCCTGACCACGCCCATGTCTTCCAAAGCAGAGTTCGCAGGTGTGCGCACCGCCATCCTCGGTTCATTATGGATGGTGGGAATCGCGATTCTGTTCGCGCTGCCAATCGGCACGGGCGCGGCCATCTATCTTCAGGAATACGCTAGCAAGAATTTCCTGACCCGAATCATTCAAACCAACATCAACAACCTGGCGGGCGTGCCGAGTATTGTGTACGGAATGTTGGGACTCGCGATCTTTGTTCGGGCGTTGGAGCCGTTTACCAGCGGGAGCCTGTTCGGCGTCACAGATTCGAACGGACGGACTATCTTATCCGCAGGGCTGACAATGGGGACGCTCGTTCTGCCGCTGATCATCATCAACGCACAGGAAGCCATCAAATCTGTGCCTGATTCGTTACGTCAGGCCGCGTTTGGAGTGGGCGCCACCAGATGGCAAACAGTCTGGCATCATGTTTTACCCAATGCCCTGCCAGGAATTCTCACAGGAAGTATTTTGGCGGTCTCGCGAGCCATAGGTGAAACCGCGCCGCTTATTGTGGTGGGCGCATCCACATTTATCAGTATCGATCCTGACGGACCGTTCTCAAAATTCACCGCCTTGCCGATCCAGATCTATCAATGGACAACGCGCGCGCAATCCGAATTCCACTCCATCGCAGCTGCCGCCATCATTGTGCTGCTCATCCTGCTGCTCACCTTGAACGCCACAGCGATCCTATTACGCAACCGCGTCCAAAGAAAGTATTAACACGGAAGTGACTCATGGAAAATATTCAAACACCAGAAATCGCAATTGAGACAAAAAATCTTTTCATCTTTTATGGTAGCTTTGCCGCAGTCAGCGAAGTGAACATGAAGATAGAAAAACAAAAGGTCACGGCCATCATCGGACCTTCGGGATGCGGAAAATCCACATTGATACGGGCTTTCAACCGCATGAATGATTTTGTTCCCAGCAGTTATGTGACAGGCGAAATCCTTTTGCAGGGACAGAATCTATATGGCAGGGATATTGACCCTGTGGAAGTGCGCCGCAAGATCGGAATGGTTTTTCAAAAGCCGAACCCATTCCCGAAATCCATTTATGAAAATATTGCCTGGGGCGCGAACATCAACGGTTTTAAAGGCAACATGGACGAACTCGTCGAGCAATCCCTGCGCGGTGCGGCGCTTTGGGATGAAGTGAAAGATAAACTAAAAAAGAGCGCCTACGAACTTTCAGGCGGACAGCAGCAGCGTCTATGCATCGCGCGCACGATCGCCATTCAACCTGAAATTATTTTGATGGACGAACCCGCCTCCGCGCTTGACCCGATCTCCACGCTTCGTATTGAAGAACTCATGCAGGAACTCAAGAAAAACTACACGATCATCATTGTCACGCACAACATGCAGCAAGCCGCTCGCGTATCTGACTACACCGCCATGATGATGCTGGAGAAAGACGGTTCGCGCTCAGGCACGGTGATAGAATTTTCGGAAACAAAAAAAATATTCACCAACCCCAAAGACAAGCGCACCGAAGATTATGTAACAGGCAGGTTCGGATAACATGTCAAAACCAAAAGTATTATTTCTTTGCACAGGTAATTCGGCGCGCAGTCAGCTAGCGGAAGGACTCTTACGCGCATTAGCGGGGGAGCAGTTCGAAGTTTTCAGCGCAGGCACAGAACCAAAGGACAGAATCCTGCCCGAGGTCCAGGAAGTGATGCGCGAAGTTGGGATCGATATTTCGAGTCAATGGTCCAAGTCGGTGACGGAATATTTGGGCAAGGTCAACTTCGGATATGTCATCACCGTGTGTTCAGATGCCGAGGAGAATTGTCCGGCAGTGTTTCTCACCATGGGCGCGCACGAACACTGGCCGTTCGACGACCCCGCAAAATTTGATGAAAAACAGCGCCTCGCATCCACCCGACAGGTTCGTGATCAAATTGAAGATCGCATGCGCCTTTGGTTGGTTCAACATGGTATTACGCCACAGGCACTATCGTCAGATGGAATTGTCAGTAGTAAAATAAGAAACACAAATCGCCCGAGGTAATTATGATCCGAAAAACATTCGAACACGAAATACAACAGGTAAAAGATGAAGTACTTCTGCTGGGCAGCATGGTGGAACATGCCATCATCGCTTCGGTGGATGTTTTAAAGAAACGCGATATCAAAGGCGCGGAAAGAATCATCGCTGAAGATGCGGAGATCAATAAAAAACGATTCGCGATCGAGAATCAATTGATGATCCTGATCGCCACACAGCAGCCCATGGCGCATGACCTGCGCCTGCTGGCATCCACGATGGAAATCATTTCCGAGTTGGAACGCATGGGAGATTACGCCAAGGGCATCGCGAGCATCAACATCCGCATGGGTGAAGAGACCTTGCTCAAGCCGCTGATCGACATCCCACGCATGGCGCAGATCGGCGCGGACATGCTGCATCGTTCGCTGACGGCCTTCGTAAAAGAGGATGTGGAAGCCGCGAAAATGATTCCCGCTGAAGACGACGAAGTGGACGCGCTTTACAATCAGATCTACCACGAACTGATGTTGTTCATTATTCAAGACCCCAGATCCATTGAACGTGCCAACTGGCTTTTATGGGTGGCGCACAATTTGGAACGCGTGGCAGACCGCGTAACCAATATCTGCGAACGGACGATCTTCATTGCCACAGGGGAGATGTCTGAGATCAAAGATACAAAAGAAGAGATTGGAAAGCAATAAGGAAAAAGTGGACACATATAACTTGTGTCCACTTTTTGGATTAACGGAGCGCAGAGAATTGTCTGCGGTCCTTTTCACAAGGGCTATTATCCCATTCTTCCAGTGATATAGGCTTCTGTCAATTCCTCTTTGGGTCTTGTGAACATTTGATTCGTTGGGGCAAACTCCACCAGCTCGCCCAGCCAGAACAAGCCTGTGAAATCTGAAACGCGGGCGGCTTGCTGCATATTGTGCGTCACAATGACAATCGTGTAATCCTCTTTTAATTCGGCGATCAATTCTTCCACACGCAGGGTTGCGATCGGATCGAGTGCAGAGGTGGACTCATCCATCAGGATCACTTCAGGCTGAACAGCCACAACGCGCGCAATGCACAATCTCTGCTGCTGCCCGAGGGATAATCCCAACGCATCGGATCTCAAATCGTCTTTTACTTCATCCCACAATGCGGCGCGTTCCAAACTGCGCTGAACAACTTCATCGATATTCACATCCATCCCCATCACCCGCGGACCGAAAGCGACGTTATCAAAAATGGACTGCGGAAATGGATTCGGCTTTTGAAAGACCATGCCCACCCGCTGACGCAAATTAACCACATCCATTTTTTCATCGTAAATATCCTCACCTTTGAGCAATATCTTTCCATCCACGCGCGTGCCCGCGATCGTATCGTTCATGCGGTTCAAACATCTCAGAAATGTGGATTTTCCGCAGCCAGATGGCCCGATCAATGCGGTTACTTTTTGCGGCTGGATCTCAAGATTAATTCCTGAAAGCGCTTTTGATTTGCCATAATAAAAATCAAGTTGTTGGACTGAAAAAGCGGAGTGGTCTGTGGACATGGGGTGATTGTATCAAAGAAAAAGATGCGGGATGAAAACACAGCCCGCAGGTTGTGTATTAATAAGTAAACTTTTTGTTCAAAATTGAGAGTAAAAATCGAAACTTTTGTTTACCAAATTATGCGACACTATGTAATTCTTTCGGCTATAATCCATTTAATGAAACGCATCCTGATCCTCTTCCTTGTTGCAACTTTCATCTTCACCTCATGCAGTAAATCCAACAATTCATCGGTTTCTGATTCGCCCGCGAATTATATTGAGAACAAAGGCTCCGATACCATTGTCAACCTTGCGCTGGCATGGGCGGAGAAATATCAGGGTGAGCACCAGAACATCCGCATATCGGTGACGGGCGGCGGGTCGGGGACGGGGATCGCGGCACTGGTGAATGGCACAGTCGATATCGCCAACGCGTCACGCAAAATAAAGGATGAAGAAACATCCGAAGCGCAATCGAATGGGATCACACCCGTTGAACACATCATCGCGCGGGATGCGATCGCCGTGATCGTGAATCCTGAAAATCCTGTCAGCGAATTAACGCTGCAACAGATCTCGGATATTTATAGCGGTAAATACAAAAACTGGAATGAAGTCGGCGGGGAAGACCGCCCCATCGTGCGGCTGTCACGCGAAACAAATTCAGGCACGCATGTATATTTTTTGGAAACCGTTTTACGCTTGGGGAACAAGGAAGACAAAACACTTTTTTCGACAAGCACGTTATTACTGCCTTCATCGGAAGGGATCATTTCAGAAGTGCGCGATAACCCGAATGCGATTGGATATGACGGACTCGGTTATGTGCCCAAAGATCTGAAAATGATCGCCATTGCAAAAAAAGTAGGCGAACCTTATGTTTTACCATCCATTGATACTGTGAACGATAAATCCTATGCCATCGCGCGCGATCTTTATATGTACACCAATGGCGCGCCTGTTGGCGTCATTAAAGATTATCTCGATTGGATCCTTTCCGACGAAGCACAGCAGATCGTCGCGGATCTGGGTTTTGTGCCTGCGATAAAATAAAAAATATAGTCATTGCGATGGCATAAGCCCGAGGCAATGATACGATGGAGAATTATGGAAAAATCTTTATCCTGGCCTGAATTCATTATCACCAGATTGATTCAATCTTCTGGTTATTCAGCCATCTTATTTGTTGCGCTTATTTTTTTCTTTCTTTTGCGCGAAGGCTTGCCCGCGCTCGGCGAAGTCGATATATCCTCACTTCTCAATTTTCGCTGGTATCCAATTGAAAGCTATTTCGGCATCCTGCCGCTCATCAGCGGATCGTTGATCGTGACGCTCGGCGCGGCGCTCATCGCAGTTCCGTTTGGGATCGGCACAGCAGTTTATATCTCCGAGGTCGCTCCGCGCTGGATGCGTGAAATTTTAAAACCGCTGGTGGAATTACTTGGCGGACTTCCTTCTGTCGTTTTGGGATTTCTTGGGATTCTGGTGCTGGCCCCATTTCTACGCGTCTTTCTTAACCTGCCAACTGGTCTGACAGCCTTTACAGGGTCTCTCCTTTTGGGAGGGATCGCAGTTCCGACCGTGGTATCAGTGGCCGAAGATGCGCTGGACTCAGTTCCGCGCGCCTATCGCGAAGGGGCCTGGGCGTTGGGCGCGACTCGTTGGCAAACGATCTGGCGTGTGACATTACCCGCCGCGAAGTCAGGCGTATTGACCGCTGTCATGCTCGGCGTGGGACGCGCCATCGGCGAGACGATGACCGTCATGATGGTCACTGGCAACGCGCCAGTTCTCGCGACTGGACTTGGCAGTCTCTTCGCGCCCGTCCGCACGATGACCGCCACCATCGCCGCAGAAATGGGTGAAGTTGCAAATGGCAGCACTCATTATCATGTCCTGTTTTTTATCGGGATAGTGTTATTCATCATCTCTTTGATCGTGAACGTTATCGCATCCTCTGTTGTCTTCCGCGCCAAGAAGAGAGCGGAAAGAATATTGTCTTAACTATGATTGTGGTTTCGATACAGGCAAAAAGCACATTCGCCCTACTCAACCACCAGATTATATAAAACACATTGATGAAACTATTCGCTCAAAACCGTCACATAGTCCAGCGACTTGGATTTATCGCCATCACAATAATGGCGCTCGTTACCGTCCTGCCGATCATTGGCACGGTCGCATTCATTCTTATGAAAGGCGGATCAGCCATTTCATTGGAATTCCTTTCGGGTTTTCCGCATGACGGAATGCGCACAGGCGGAATTCTGCCCGCCATCATCGGCACGCTTTATCTGACTCTTGGGACTGCGCTTTTCTCCGTCCCTTTGGGAATTGCCGCCGCCATTTATCTTTCTGAATACGCACGCGATAACCAGTTGACCAGACTCATCCGTCTTGCAATTATTAACCTCGCGGGCATTCCTTCGGTAGTCTATGGCTTGTTCGGTTTGGGATTGTTCGTGTTATTCCTGAAATTTGGAACTTCCATTCTTGCGGCTTCGCTCACGCTTTCGATCATGACCCTGCCTGTCATCATCAGCACGTCCGAAGAAGCATTGCGCGCCGTGCCGCAAGCCTTCCGCACAGTCAGCATATCCCTCGGCGCGACACGCTGGCAAACGATTAGCCGCATCATTTTGAAGGAAGCCCTGCCGGGTATTCTGACAGGCATCATCCTTGGTTTGGAACGCGCCGCGGGCGAGACCGCTCCGATATTATTCACAGGTGCCGCGTTTTTCCTTCCACAACTTCCACACTCACCATTTGATGCGACCATGGCTTTGCCATATCACTTGTTTGTTATTTCCACACAAGTGCCTGAAATGCCGATCCAGATCCAATATGGGACAGCGCTGGTATTGCTGGTTTTTGTATTAACCATGAATGTTATCGCAACGGTCATCCGTTCGCGTGCGAGAGCAAAAAGACAATGGTAGATAAAATAATCATAGAAAACTTATCGCTCCAATATTCCGACGGCACCGAGTCATTGCGAAACATCAGCATGGGAATTCCTCAGAACGCTGTGACAGTTTTATTCGGTCCAGCGGGCGGTGGAAAATCCACATTGCTGCGCTGTCTTAATCGCCTGAATGATCTGACCGAGATCAAAGCCAGTTCGGGGCGCATCCTGATGGATGGCGAAAATATCCTCGACCCGAAGACAGATGTCATCGCTTTACGGCGCAGAGTGGGCATGGTCTTCGCGCGGCCTGTCACCCTGCCGATGAGCATCCGCGAAAATATTATTTATGGGCTGGAGCTTGCGGGGGAAAAACGAAAATCCAAATTGGATGAAGCCGTGGAACGAAGTTTAAAACTGTCTGCGATTTGGGATGAAATTAAAGATCGTTTGGATGAACCCGCCAGCGCGTTATCAGGTGGTCAACAACAGCGCGTTTGTCTGGCGCGTGTGATCGCTTTGCAGCCAGAAGTAATTCTGTTGGATGAACCCACCTCTGGCCTCGACCCAATCTCGACGGGCAAAGTGGAAGCCGCGCTTTTTGAATTAAAAAAAGAATATACCGTTATTCTTGTGCCGCATTCCGTTCAACAAGCCGCGCGCACCGCCGATCACGCCGCGTTCTTTTTGACTGGCGAACTCATTGAATATGCTGATGGAAAAAACCTGTTCACGAATCCCAAACAGAAGAAAACCGAAGATTACGTCATGGGCCGGTTTGGTTAACTCCGACTGCTGTCGGCGCCGCTTAATCAGAATTACCAAGCTCTTTTCATATTCGCATTCTCGCGCGGCCTGCGCCCCACCTTCGACATATCCAGCCACTCGCCATGAATTTTGACGCGCACAACATCAGCCGTAAAATCTGATGCGGTTGTACCATTGTTGATGAACAGATACGAACCGACCGCGTAAATATCTGCGGGGACTCCCAGCTTTTCGAATTTGCGGATTTTTTCTGGATTGAATCCACCTGAGACAACGATCTTCACATTGCGACAATATTCGCGCGCTGTTTTCTGCCAAACCTTTGGCAGGCTCCAGTTTTCTGACGCAGAATCCAACGCCTGACGAATGTTAAACACCAGCCGTGGATTCACACCCAAGTCCAAGCTTGGGTCGCCAAGCGGCAGGACAGATACATCGCGCAGCGTTCCGCTGGTATCCAAACGCACGCCATATAATTTATATTTTTCCGCTTCTTCCTTATTGCCAGCATCTACCAATTCACGATATTTTATAAACATGGCATTCAGCACCCGCAATGTATCGCGGACAGAATCATTATTGAAATCGACCAACGCGATGCGTGGAATAGGCGCGGGCAAGATCCGCGAGAATTCCATCATCGCCTCGGCAGTGTCACCTAGGAAGGATGCGATCGCGGCGTGAGCCACCGTCCCGCCGCCTGCGCCGCCCCACCAATCTCCCTGCGCATCGGTCGAAACAAAGGGGCCTAACTTTTGGGAATAATCCATGTTGAATCTCTGCACAGCGATATTGTAGGCATATCCATCCGAAGCCTGGACTTCGTGCAGATCAAAACGAGCGGGGAAAAACAAAACTGGTTTGCCGTGCGCGGCGGTTAAAGTTTCATACACATTGGTTGCCACACGGCTTGAGCGAGTTAAGTTCATCGGATTGCCGTCCGACGACTCAGTAATATCCCCATCCTGCACAGCCCAAACTTCCAATTCATTTGCGGTTTCGATGAAGCGCTCATTGTCCCAATATCCCGCACAATGGCGGATCATCTCCAGCGCTTTGTCCACACCAACGATCACCGTCGTTCCCAGGCGGCGCGTGAACCATTGCATTTCCACTTCAATATCGCCCACGGAAATATTCTCCGCTGAAAACCCTGCAGGCAGATTATGAAATTGTCCGTTATATGAATATCCTTCTTTGGAGAGCGCGATCAACATGCGGTTGATGTTCTCGAAATATTTATCCGAATACCAGCCGCGGCGCATGCGTTCAACATCTAATTTAAAAGTTTCGTTTGTTAGGCGTTTGCCATCAAAAGTGGACATTCTTTTATCCTTTAGTCTGGGAAATTAATATCATCAATCGATCTGACAACTTTCATCCCTGAATTCGCAAAGCGGATATACGCTTCATTCGCCGCGTCGGTATGATCCACCACCCCAGGCACGACCACAGGCGATGAGCAGTCTTCGAGTAGATAAACTTTTTTTGCGAGGTCAGGATCTGCGGCTTGAATATCATCGAGCAAATCTGAAACTGTCCACGCTACACAGTGACTCTTGGCCTGTCCCGCGATATACAATCTATCCACATTCTGTAATTGCTGAATAAATTTTGGATTACGAACACCAAGAGTCTCGCCCATCGGACCTGTCAACACTTCGGGGCCAAGGACTGAATAATTTTCTGTGAAGGGTTTGTCACCTTTGATCTCAAAATCAGGCTGAGCGAGTCTTGCAATGGAGTGAAAAAAAATAGCTTCCTCAATGGACGGCACAAGTGCGTGACCGATGCCGCCGAGCATGGCGTGATACGGCCATATGGTCAGCGCATATTTGCCTTTGCGTTCCAATTCTTCGGCGTAATGGATCATCATGTGCTGTCCATATTCGGGCGCGATCTGATAATTTGGAGCGAGCGCGGGATTGAAATTCCATTTATTTTCGCGCAGTTCTTCGACATGAATATCAGTGTACGGAGCGGGATGATTTCCATCCTTATCCACAAAAAAAATTGGATGAAAAATTTGCTGGGAAAGATGCGTGTCCATTGTGGCGCTGATGTGCGAGATGTTCCCCAGGTTGCGATAAATAAATTCACACAAGCGGATGTTATCGTCTACTGCGCCATATCCACTGCGGGCACCGACGAAGAGTTCAAAGTTGGGGATGCAGAATGTGTTTTGCGCGTCAACGATCAAAAGGGAGATTCTGCCCTTCGAAGCGGAAGCAGGCCCGAGATTATGTTGATGTGCCCAGTCGCGTGCTTGATCTGCGCGGGCGGCGTAATCCACTTTCCAGATTTCACCCACGCGGGATGAGTCAAAAAAAGTAGGAATGGGGAGAGTGTTCATTCCCTTAGTATAACCTGCGGGTGGCGATTACTTAACTTTACGTCGAAATAAGATCGAAACAACGATGAGATATCCAAAGTATCCGATCATTTCTGTCAGGGCAGGGTTGCCATTGTAACCGAAGAGCGTTTTGAGCAGTTGACCTGTGACGGAATTTTCGTCAATGAGCGCGTTGACATCCCAAACATTTTCGATGATGGCCGGGATCCAGCCGATCTCATTGAATTCATGAATGCCGTGCGCCACAAGACCCGCAGCGAAGAGGATTAACAATAACCCTGTGACTTGAAAGAAGCGGCGTAGGTCAAGGCGGAGCGTGCTGGCAAGCAATGACCAACCTAACAAAACCGCGGTGCTTATACCGAGTAATGTGCCCGACAGGGCTTGAATGGTATTTGAATCGGATTGCCCGTTATTGCCCGCGAAGAATGCGGCGGCGAGAAAAAGAGCAAGCTCCACGCCTTCACGCACAACCGCGATAAATGCCATCCAAAACATGGCGCGTTTCCCTGACGCATATTGTGCGGCGGCTTTGTTCACGCCATCTTCCAGTTCGCCTTTGAGGGTACTTGCCTGGCGGCTCATCCAGAAGATCATCCAGGTAAGAATACCTGCCGCGAGGAACATGGTAAACCCTTCATAAATTTTTTCAACATTGCCTTCAAGGTTCAAGCCAAAAACAGTAAGAAGTACGGCGGCCAAAACACTGACACCAACTGCGCTCAGGACTCCGAGCCATAAGGATAAAAGCAGATCTACACGCTGGATCCTGCGAAGCGCGCCCAATAAAATTCCAATGATGAGCGCTGCTTCCAATCCTTCGCGCAGAGACAGTAGATAAGAGGAGACCATGGTACCTCACGAAAAGCTTGGATTAAAAAAACAGCCTTTTGCACCGGCTGTTCATTTTAAAAATTGTATCATTGAGGGGAAAGGTTGACAAGATATTTATCATATTATTAATAAATATTAATTGACCCTTTATGAGTTATTTCTTCTTGTGCGGATTCGCTTTGCCTGCCTTCGTTTCACGGCGATATGGCGGCATATCGATCACCAGTATTTTACAGCGAGATGTATCAAGTAATTTTTGCCATAAACTGGGATAGCTTATTGCAAATGTGTTTGTATCCATCGAAGAGGTTAATACGGTTGGCAAATGCGAGTGATATCGATAATTCAAAATGCTGTGTAATTTATCTTCTGTCCAAACCGAATTTTTTTGACTTTCCTTGATGTCATCCAATATTAATAAGGGTGTCGTGCGGATCTCGCGGATGCGCCGATTGAATGTAACGTCAGAATCTTTAGTGAATGTTTCTTTTAGATAATCGAGCAGCGAAGATACATCTATAAGGATGGCTTGCCCGCCGTAGGTAATGCGGTCATGCCCAATCGCTGCCGCTAAATGGGTTTTTCCACAATATGATTCACCTAAAAATATAAGCCAGCCTTTTGGGTCTTTTACAAAATTAATTGCAGCGTTGAATGCCGCGTGTAATGTCTTGATGTCATTTTGTGTAACGGTTTTCTTGGTGACGACTCTCTCTTTCGTGCGGCTTCGATATCCTGTTTCTTTTTCCGTTACGACCGTTGTGACAATTTCTTTTCCCAGGTCATTATCTCTGGGCTCAAAACTTTCAAAAGTCATTTCTGCAATATCAGGCCATGAAAGCATCGAGAGACCAGGGTTGCTTGTCTCTTCGGGTCTGCGATAATCAGGCGCTTTGATCTTGATATGATTTACAAATCCATCATCCTGTAAACGCGAGCGAATACGCCCTTCGATTTGATCGAGCATTAAATTAGTAGTGATGACCGTCGGCAGTTTGTTGGTGTAACGATAATTAATGATCTGAAATAATTTTTCCTGCGCCCAACCTGTGGCATTCTGCGTGCCGAAATCATCCATGATCAATAAATTTGCGTTACGGATTTCTTCGAAACGCTGTTCAAAAGTTATCTCAGGATCGGCATACGCGAAACGCAGCGAATCAAGCAGATCTGGCACGGTGATAAACAAGGTCGGAATTCCATGGTTGACTGAATGGTTTGCGATTGCCGCCGCGAGGTGAGTCTTTCCACAGCCATATCCGCCTTCAAGCAAAAGCCAGCCAGTTTGTAATTGCGCAAAACTTTCAGAAATTTCGTACGCTTCATGCAGGCTTTCCGCTTCCTGCGGAGTCATGAATTTCGCTTTTTTATTTCCTGAAGGAATAAAGTTTTCAAAAGATAAATGGCTTAACCGATCTAAATTGCTTAAGGCGAATAAACGGCTGCGCGCGCCTTGCGCCACATCCTTCGCGCGGCAGAGGCACGATTCCAATTTGCCAAATCTTTCATGCCCGAGCGGCAGATCCATGCGCACATAACCAACCCCACCACAGTGCGGGCAGTTCGGGTCGCCCAGTGTTTTTACCGAATTCTCAATCTCGGTTGATGAATTCGGAGAAGTCGCTGTCGGTGTATCGTTTTGCATCTTTGACAATGTCTTGCTGATCTTTTCTTTCATCTTTCCCTTTTTCCTTCCAGCGCGTCAAAATGGCTTCCACATATTTCCAGTTGCGAACATTCCTGCTGACAGCAATTTCAAACGCTTCTTCAAACCACACACTTGGAAAATTTTTTTCCGCTTCACGCAGCATGTCTGATAATAAAGGCGTGAGCGCTCCAATGTTTTCTTCGTACAGTTTAAAAATATTTGACTTGCTCATTGGCGCAAAAAATATCTTTGCTGATTCTCGCCATTGACCTTTCGCAAACGCCTCAGCAGCCAGACGTCCGCGCGGAGAATTGAGAAAGTAAAACACATCCGTTTCATGCTGCGACCTGAGCATGGTCCCGCGCTGGATAGATTTTCCCAGCCCGATCTGAATCTCCTCAAGCCCCATCCCCAGCGACTCAGCTTCGAAATCAGTTTCGCACAAAGCGTGGAAATGTCCTTCGATATGTTCGATGCGCCAGATCGCGTATAGAGTCACCTTCAACTCTGCGATGTCGTTTATCTCTTTTAATAGCTGAATAAACGAATCGGGTAATTGAGTGAAAGTTTCAGTGGAGTTAAAGCCGTTGAAGTTGGACATAATTTTTACATCATCGCAATGACGTTACTCATTGGGCCTGAATACCTTTGTAGCTGCATTCTCAAACTTGGCCAGCGCACTGCGGAAGATCAACTCCACGCTGCCGACGGGGCCATTACGGTGTTTGGCGATAATGATTTCGGCGATATTTTGTTTATCGGTATCCTTTTCATACTGATCGGGACGATAGATGAACATCACGATATCGGCATCCTGTTCAAGCGAACCCGATTCTCTCAGGTCTGAAAGAACAGGTTTTTTATCGGTACGCTGTTCCACTGCGCGGCTTAGCTGTGCGGCTGTCAGCACAGGAACATTTAACTCGCGCGCCAATACTTTCAAACTGCGCGAGATGTGCGAGACTTCCTGCACACGGTTATCGTTGCGCGAATCCCCGCCCATCAGCTGAAGATAATCGATGATGATCAGGTCAATGCCAAATTCCATGTGCAGGCGGCGGCATTTTGTACGCAGCTGCAGAGGCGTAATGGCGGGCGTATCATCAAGATAAATATGCGTATCAGAAAACACTTCAATGGCATGTGTAAAAAGCGGCCATTCATTTTCCTGTAACTTGCCGTTGCGCAGACGCTGCGAGTCGATGCCTGTTTCCTGCGCGATCAATCGCTGAACCACCTGCTCATTAGACATTTCCAATGAAAAGATGGCGACATGTTTTTTATGGGTCAGCGCTGCATTCTTGGCAACGGAAAGCAAAAAGCCTGTTTTACCCTGACCCGGACGACCTGCGATAATAAGCAAGTCTGAAGGCTGTAGGCCGGTAAGTAATCTATCAAGGTCAATGAAACCGGTTGGCACACCGTGAATTTCCTCGGGGCGTTTGGCGAGGTCATCAATGCGATCGTAATAGTCACTCAATACGGCAGAGATCGGCTGAAGGTCGTGTTTGAGGCGGCGTTCGCTGACATTGAAGACAGCTTTCTCAGCCTCATTCATTACCTCATCAACCGTTGACGATTCGTTATAAGCGATGGACGCGATCTTGTTCGCAGCAGTGATCATCTTGCGGCGAACGGAATGTCCCTCGACGATACGTCCATAAGATTCCGCGTTGAGCGAGGATGGCACCTGATTGATCAGCGAAGTGATATAAGCCGAGCCGCCAACATCCGCCAGCAGGCTGGAACGATCCAATTCTTCAGAGAGTGTCAGCAGGTCAACGGGAATTCGCTGTTCATGCAGCCGTGTGAACGCTTCCCAGATCCATTTATTACGGTGGATGTAAAAATCATCCGCCGCGAGGAATTGGGCAACATCGTAATAGGCTTCAGGATTAATCAGCACCGCCCCTACGACGGCTTCCTCTGCTTCTCGGCTGTGTGGAACTACCGATGGCGTCTGGCTGGCGGGGGCGGCGGATTCTGTTTCGGGGAAATAATCTGTCATTGAGAGGGTTCAGCTTTAGGGTGAGGATGATCCTGGTTTGTCATCTGGATTGTTAATATCAAGCTTGTCGATAAAATCTTTGAAGATAGATAATCTATCGTTGCCTTCATCAGTCAATGGGGCTGGCGGATTTTTTTTATTAGCAGGGGTGGTCGTATCGGGCATATCCTGATCGGGAATCTGGCCTGCCATTTCCATTACATCCGGGTGAACCAAAATGGGCACGTGCGCGCGGACAGCGATCGCGATCGCGTCGGACGGGCGCGAGTCTATGTTGATCTCAGCGCCATCAGCTTCAGCCACAATATTTCCATAGAAGGTATTATCCTGTACGCTGACGATCTCGACCCGCGTGATACGTGCATTGAAGGAAGAAAAAACATTCATCAGCAGGTCGTGCGTGAGCGGGCGTGCTTTTTCAACTTCCTGTAATGCTACCGTAATGGCTTCTGCTTCATAAGGCCCAACCCAAATTGCAAGGTAGCGCTCTGTGTTTGTTTGCTTAAGAACAACCACGCGTGAAGGTGTCATTAAATGTACTCGGATGCTATCAATAGTTACTTCAATCATATCTGACATGGGAAACTCCAGTGCCCTATTTTAGCATAAATAAATCTGTCGTTTCGATTTGCCAGAATTATAAAACACGGCTATAATCCGCTTCGCTCAATCGGGGCGTGGCGCAGTCCGGCTAGCGCGCTTGCATGGGGTGCAAGAGGTCGGAGGTTCAAATCCTCTCGCCCCGACAGCAATGATAAAACCGTCCAGCCAAAAGGACGGTTTTATTTTTAAAATATTATGGAAACGAACGAACCAATCAGTTCCCCGCCCATCAATTCGCAATCCATCCTCAGCCTTGTTTTTGGGATTCTTACCATCCTGTTTATGTGCATGGGGTTGATTCCATTTCCCTTCACAAGCATCATTTGTTTTCCAGTAAGTTTTCTATTTGGGATTCTTGCGCTGGTTTTTGGGATGATCTCCTTAAATCAAATTCGCAGGCGAAATGAAGCCGGCCGCCCCATGGCATGGATCGGGATCATGGCCGGAGGATTTATTTTGATGTGCGTGATCTGTATGATCATCGCAATTGCCGCACTTTTCATCTTTGCTCCCAACTCAATTCACCTGCCTCCTTTTATTCAAAATTTTAATATTTAGTCTTCTGGCAACTTGCGAATCTATCTTCTCTCGGTTATCCTTGCGGGTGGGAGTGGTTAGGTCCCGGTGGGTCTCCTGGTCTTCAACACCTGTGGTGGGTCGCGTTGCGAGCCGCGGTGGGTTCGACTCCCATCCACTCCCGCCTATATTTGGACGATGGACAACAGACCATTAACCGTTTTGTTGTCCATCGTCAATTATTGATAGTAAAAAAGGTATATCATGTCAATTCCCGAAACTGAAATATTAACAAATCTTGTAGCGCGCATCTTTCGTATTGAAGATGTAACCAGCGAAGACCCGCGCAAGGGATTTTTTCTGCGGTATCGCGGTCAACTACTGGATGAAGATTCAGCGTCACTCTACGACCGTTTGGCTGATGCGCTCAGCCCATACGGAATCATCCCTTTATTCAAGCTCGAAGACAGCCGCCAGGTGATCTACCTTGCGCCGAAACCACCCGAGCCTAAAAAAGATAATATCAACACGAACATTATCCTTTTCGTGTTGACCGTACTTAGCGTCCTGCTGGCCGGCGCGCAGCCCGAAGGTCCCTTCCCTGCGGATATTGGCGGGCAAATACTCATGCTTTTCAAGAGTATTCTCACAGGTTGGCCATTCGCAGTGAGTCTGCTGGGCATTTTGCTGGCGCATGAGTTTGGTCATTATTTCATGAGCCGCTATCACAAGACTCCCGCGACATTGCCTTATTTTATTCCGTTGCCGCCTCCGCTCGGTTTGCTTGGGACAATGGGCGCCGCGATCATCATGCGCGGAATCCCAAAGAACAAACGCGTTCTATTTGACATCGGCGTCGCGGGTCCCATCGCGGGGCTTGTCGTGGCGCTCCCTGTTTTATTTTTAGGGTTATCACTTTCCAAACTTGGCACCGTACAAGCAGATCCAAATAGATTTATCGAGGGCAACTCTCTGATCTATCTATTCGCAAAATTTGTCATGTTTGGGAAACTACTCCCCGCGCCTGTTGAGGCTCAGGGAATTTTATACTGGGTCAAATATTTCTTCACGGGTCAGCCAGCTCCCATTGGCGGCGTGGATGTCTTCATCCATCCTGTGGCATTCGCGGCTTGGGCAGGGCTGCTCGTGACCGCCTTGAACCTCATCCCCGCAGGCACATTGGATGGCGGGCATGTGATCTACGGATTATTTGGAAGCAAGGCTAGAAAAGCATTTCCTTTCATTATCGGATTGCTGATCGTTGGCGGATATTTTTGGAATGGCTGGTGGCTTTGGGCGATCCTCCTATATTGGCTGGGACGAGTAAACGCGGAGCCATTGGATCAGATCACCACGCTCGACCCGCCCCGCCGACTGCTCGGGTTTGCAATGATCATTGTCTTCTTTTTGGTATTGATGCCAGTCCCATTCATGACACTTGCAAAATGAAGAAATTTTTTTCGCTGCTATTCATTACAGCCATTCTCTTAGCGGCATGTTCCGCAAACAACGCGACATCCACAGCCAGACCGACCGCCACTGCGAACTCCACGAAAACCCCAAAGGTAGAATCAACTGTCGAAACAACCAGCAGACTCAATGTCAATGAAAAAGCATTGAACGAGCTGGAGATCACAGTCTGGACTCCGTGGTATGGCATTGAGTCGAGTCTATTCGATTCATTCGTCAAAGAGTTCAATTCTAAAAACAAGTGGGGCATCAAAGTTACAGCGCAAAGTCAAATCAACTTTTCCAATTTATATGAAACCGTAACCGCCTCTTTGCCAACCGCAGAAAAACCTGATCTGGTAATCGCATTGCCCGAACATGCCTTGGGATGGAATGCGGATGGCGTGGTGACAGACCTGACGCCTTATGTGGAAGACCCCATCTATGGAATTGACTCTACCGATTTTGAACCCGTATTTTGGGATCAGGATGTAACCGATGGCGTACGCGTTGCCATCCCCGCGCAACGCAGCGCGCGTTTTTTACTTTGGAATGAAACCTGGGCGAGTGAACTGGGATTTGATTCTCCGCCCGCTGCACCCGAGGATTTTCGCCAGCAAGCCTGCCGCGCACAGCAATCGATGCTAAAGGATGAATCAGCGCAAAATGATTTCATGGGCGGCTGGATCGTGGATACCGCACCAACCACCGCTTACGCCTGGCTGCTTGCTTTTGAAGGCGGTGTATTGGAAAGCAATGATTATCGTTTCTCCACGCCGAATAATATTGATGCTTTCAAATTCCTGCGCGAACTTTCTGAAAAAAACTGCGCCTGGCAGACAGTTGAAACCACTCCGGTCACATCATTCGTAAACCACGAAGCCATTTTCATTTCAGCCAGCCTCGAAGATCTTCCGACGGTCACGCGCGCTTTTGCCGGCGCAAATAATACTGACTCGTGGAAAGTGATCCCATTCCCCGGAGAAAATGAGGATGCGTTGGTCGTTTACGGTTCTTCTTATGTCATCCTGAAATCAACTAATGAGGAACAACTCGCGGCGTGGTTATTCGTGCGCTGGCTATTGGAGAATGAACAGGATGCGCGCTGGGTGGAGACGACTCATCTTTTTCCGCTTCGCACTTCAACCATTAACCTGCTTGCTGATTATAAAAAAACTCACCCGCAATGGGCGCAGGCCATCACATTCCTACCGCTGGGCGAGGGGCAACCTCAATTGGCTTCCTGGCGCAAAGTGAAGACCATGCTCGGCGATGGGTTTGCTCAAATGTATCGAGTCAACCTGCCAAGCGGTGAAGTGGCGAAGATATTGGCGCAGATGGAATCCACTGCGCGAGATCTAAAGTAATAGCGCAAGGAATACCATGAAACAATTTAAATGGCAGATCATTCTCATTGTGGCGGCAATTGCCGTCTTTTTTGCATGGCCGTATTTCAATAACGTCACCATACCCGGTGATGGATTTTCCACCTTCGGCGCAGATACGGTCCGCGCTCAAGTGACGCAGATCATCGAAGAAGGCCAGATCGATATGGGCGGGCATACTCAAACCTATCAGATCGCGCGCGTGAATATCCTTGAAGGTGAATACGCCGGCATCATCATGGAAATTGATTATGGCAAGCGTCAGGTGCGGTCGGATGATTACCTGCTGGCTGTGGGTGATAAAGTTGTGGTCTCCATCAGCAAAACACCTGAGAATGTGATCAACGCATATTTTGTAGACTTCGTACGCACGACGCCGATATTATGGTTGACAGGGATTTTCGCAGCAGCCATCATCCTCATCAGCCGCTGGAAGGGTGTGCGCGCGTTACTCAGCACAGTTTTCAGTTTATATATCATTATCGGTTATATCATTCCGCATATTCTGGTCGGCGAAGATCCACTGCGCGTTAGCATTATCGGCTCGATCATTCTCCTGGGAGTCACTCTCTATCTCACCTACGGCTGGACTTTGAAAACGCACGCGGCAGTAATCAGCATGGTGATCGTTTTGCTGCTAACAGGCGCACTCTCCGCTTTATTTGTGGTGTTCACAAAATTGAATGGCACAGGCGATGAGAACGTGATGTTCCTGATGCAGTTGATGGAAACACCGATCAACCTGCGCGGATTATTACTCGGCGGAATGATCATCGGCGCGCTGGGTGTATTGGATGATCTCGTCACTACGCAAGCTGCGGCAGTTTTTGAACTTCATCACGCGAATCCAAATTTTAGATTCCGCGATCTGTACAACTCCGCTATGCGCATTGGGCAGGATCATGTTGCGGCGACGGTCAATACACTTGTGCTGGCTTATGCGGGCGCTTCCCTGCCCATGTTGTTGATGTTCTCGCTCGCGAAGGGAGATTATGCGTACCTGGTCAACTTTTCTTTCATCGCCGAAGAAATCGTGCGGACGCTGGTCGGCTCACTGGGGCTGATCGCGGCAGTGCCGCTCACAACCGCCATTGCCATCTTCTTCGCTACCAGAGCTGAGTCGCTTGGGAAATGGGAACAGTTTCTCGGTCCCGAAGGAGACGGCCATTCTCATTGAGTGCAACCTTCTCTCATCTCCTGCGTAAGCTAGGTAGAAAGTACACAAGGAGCATGCGTGAACGAAGAAATGGCCTGGGTAACTCAGGCTCAACAAGGCAGTGACGAGGCGTTTACCAAACTCGTCGAAACCTATCAAACCCCTGTTTACAACCTGTGCTATCGCATGTTGGGTGAACCTGATCTGGCAGAAGATGCCGCGCAGGAAACTTTTTTGCGCGCCTATCAACACCTGCATCGTTACGATCAAAAAAGATCTTTTGCCACGTGGCTGCTTTCCATCGCGGCACACTATTGCATCGACAGACTTCGTCGCCGCAAATTCTCCATGTTTTCAATGGATGCGGAAGATGACGAAGGCAACTCGTATGAATTACCCGACCCCGATTCTCCCGACCCCGAGGCTGAAACCGTCCAAGGACAGACTCGTGACCGAATCCAATCCATGCTAAAAGACCTGGACAACACCGATCGCGCCGCGATCATCATGAGGTATTGGTATGATTATTCCGAAGCAGAGATCGCCGAGTCGTTGCGGCTGACAGTCAGCGCAGTCAAGAGCCGTTTACATCGCGCCCGCAAGGAACTGGCGGGTTTATGGCAGGAAGAAGAAACCCGTACCGAGAACGAAAGGAGGCCCTATGAATCACCAGCCTTTTGAAGAATGGCTATTGAACGACAAAAATCTAACCTCTACTGAAAAGCGGGAGCTCAATTCACATCTGCGGATGTGCACACATTGCACCGCTCTTTCTGCAACAGGGCTGGCACTACGTTCTGCAAATGTGATCGCACCTGCGGCTGGTTTCTCAGTACGTTTCCAACAACGACTCGCCGCGCAAAAGATCGCAGAACGCCGCAAAAAACTTTGGGGAATGTTCGTGTTGATATTAAGCGGGCTAAGCCTGCTCGGATGGTTTGCCGCGCCATTTTTTTACACCATTATCACATCCCCTGTGGAATGGATCACGGTAATCATCGGTTATTTTCTATTTGCCATAACCTCCCTTCATGCACTAACTGAGGTGTTGGCGGTGTTCGTACGTGTTGCGCCGGGGTTCATCCCGCCGTATGTTTGGATGGTTCTAGTATCCGCGCTGGCTGGGTTTGGCCTTTTGTGGATCATTTCAATTTGGCGGTTTAGTAACCGCGCCCCGCAAGGAGTTTCAGCATGAAAACAAAATTAACAACCTTTATTCTTTTACTGGCACTTTTGCTTGTGCCAACCAGCAACGCTTTTGCACAAAGTCCAAATGGCGATGTGTTCCTGTTGGGACAAAACTACACACTAAAAAGCGACAAGACACTCGATGGAAGCATAGCCGTGATCGGCGGCAATGTCACGATTGAAAAAGGTGCCACAGTGAATGGAGAAGCCGTGGTGGTCGGCGGCAACCTTTCTATTGATGGAGAAGTAAATGGAGATGTAGTTCTTGTTGGCGGGAATCTGACAGTGACCAGTAATATCAATGGCAATATTGTCGTGGTTGGAGGTCAGCTTCTATTGACCAAGACTGCTGTCGTAAAAGGCGATGTAACAACCATCGGCGGTCAAGTCAAGAAGGATCCTGGCGCGGAAGTAAGCGGCAACATTGTCAACAATGCTCCGCCGATCACAATACCCGATATCCCAAATGTGCCAAACATTCCCAACATCCCCAGCGTGCCGAATATCCCCAATCCTCCAGCAGTCAACGTAAACGTGAATCCGTTTTGGGAATTAGCGGGTGTTCTAGGACGCGCAATAGCCATTGCCCTAATAGGCATGTTGCTGACGCTATTCCTCCAGCCTCAATTGGAACGTGTCGCGGACTCGATAGCCCGGCAACCTTTATTGGCGGGAAGTTTTGGTTTGCTAACGGTCGTCGTCGCTCCGCTTGCCATTGTGATCATGGCTGTCACGATCCTTCTCATTCCAGTGGCGCTGATCGCGGTGCTACTCCTTCCGCTGGCGTGGCTGTTCGGTATGATCGCGCTCGGTCAGGAAGTTGGAGAACGCTTCACGAAAGCCATCCACCAGACCTGGGCGCCCGTGCTGACAACCGGCTTCGGCACATTCCTGCTCGTACTGGTTGGCGGATTTGTTGGAATGATCCCCTGCTTTGGCTGGTTGTTATCCTTCCTGATCACACTCATCGCGATCGGCGGCGTGACAATGACCCTGTTTGGAACTCGCTCAGCGCCCGGTAAAATGGCAACCAATCCACAGGTCGAAATAATTCCGCCCGCTTCGTAAATTCCGTCCCAAAATCCGCATGATATAATTTGGCCGCCCCGAGGAGAACCTCGGGGCGGTTTTCATTCGGAGAAAAAATGTTCAAGCACGAAATACCAAACACACCCATCCACAACACTCCCCCACCGCTCATTGAAGTTTCAGGCACACACCGCGAAATGGGACGCCAGATCGGCGAAGCCATGCAGCCTCAAATTCAAAACAGCATTGCAAACGCGCACGTATTGATCGACGCGGCGTACGGTGATCTTGAACTTACCTGGCAGGGCGCGCAGATCCAGTCGCGCAAATATCTGCCTTTCGCCGAAGAGCGGTATCCGCAATATGTGGATGAAATGCGCGGCATTGCCGAAGGCGCAAACGTCTCGTTTGACGATATTGTTGTGCTCAACGTAATGGAAGCGGTCACGACCGATGCGCTGCATCTCACGCGTTGTACCAGCATGGCGGTCAATGAGGAATGCACAGCCGATGGTCACATCCTCGCCGCACATAATGAGGATTGGATTCCTGAGGATGAGAATGACACTTATGTCATCTCTGCAAAACCTGACAAGGAACCCCCGTTTCTCGCCATGACGTATGGCGGGCTGCTGCCCAATGTGGGATTCAACGCCTATGGCATTTGCCAACTAATAGACTCCGTCTACCCGAGTGACTCGCGCGTCGGCATCCCGCGCCTGGTGGTTGCGCGCGCCGTATTATCATCCAAGCGCATTTCGGGAGCAATTGGCCGCACACTTGTTCAGCACCGCGCGGCAGGCTACAACCACTTGCTTGTCCATGAAAGCGGCGAGATCTACTCCATCGAAGTATCTGCGCGCAATTTTGAGATCCTATACGCGCACGATGGATATATGGTGCATACGAATCACTATATTGATCCGAAAATGAAGAAGATCGAGAAAGATCCTGAAGAATTACTATCATCACGCGTGCGCTATTTCCGCGCTTCGCGTTTATTACGCCAGAGCAAGCAACATTCCATTAAGAGTTTGCAAGCCATTCAGAAAGATCACGTTAACATCCCGAACTCGATCTGCAATCACAACATCGAAGGGCTTGACCCACTTGATCGCGAAAAGACCATCAACGCAATGGTGATCGACTTAACTCTGCGCGAAATGCACATCGTATGGGGCAATCCCTGCGAGAACGCTTATCACACCTACCATTTGAATGCATAAGTACAAGTTGAAGGTTGAAGGTTGAAAAAGAGCCTGCTCATGTGAGCAGGCTCTTTTCTTGATTTATATTTTTTGGAGTTCAGGTTCTTTTAGAAGCAAAGCCAGCGGCGAAGCGAGCAGTACCATGCCCGTGGTCATAGTCAACACAAAGGGGAAACCATACAATTCAGCCAGATGACCGGTGAAAAGCAATCCCAACGCTCCGGAAGAAAAGATGAATCCAAGCGCAAGCCCGGAAGCCAGTGCCATTCCGCCGGGAATGATGCGCTGGGCAAAGACGACCATAATGCTATGCACCGCGCCGGTAAACGCTCCAGCGAGAGGCACAAGGATAAACAACCACCACGACCAGCCGATTAAGCTGGCAATATAAATCGGAAAGGCGGCCAAAAACAAAACACCCGCGGCCACATATCGCTTTGGATAGCGATCTCCAAAATAACCGCCGAGAACATTCCCAAGAGCAGAGCCGCCCATGAATAGGCCTGCCATACTTCCATAGACCGTTGCTCCCTGACCAAGATCCTTGATGTATTTTGGGATGAGATTCACCATATTGGCCTGCGCCCATGATTGCAAAGTAGCAACCAATGCCAAAACAATTATGAACAATATTCCAACTTGCATTCGATTGGAATGTTGTCCCTGAGTTGGCTTGGGATGCGGATGATTGGCGCGCAATTGATACATTACTGAAAATCCGATCGGGATGGAAACAAGCGGAATGATGAGCATACCCGGCAATTTATAGGTGTACAAAATAAGCCCGGTAATAATGGGCCCGATAAAATGCCCAAGCTGACCAGCGGTAAAGAAGATGGATGTGGAAGTTGTCTCGCGTCCCTTTAAGAGATCACGCCCGCGCAAGGTGGCTTGCACCGCGCCAACAGGATGAAATGCTGAAGAACCCAGCGCCGCGATGATCAGACACGCCAGTCCGGTGTTGCCCGGAATAAGCAATGCCGCAGAATAGAAAACCGTCATCCAAAGTACACCGCCGGCGGCCAGCCAGCGCGGACCGGTTCGGTCAGAGATCCAGCCGAAGAATGGTTGAGTCAGCGCGGAGGTCCAGATGTAGATGGTAGAGAACAACGCGATCTGCGATTCGCTCAAGCCGAGATAGGTCAGCAAAACTGGCCGGCTGGCGTTGAATGTATCCACTATAAAATGGCTGAAGGCTACAGATGAAAAAAGAGAATCAAGAATTAATGACATGATTTTTTTTATTTTCCACGATAAAGATGATTAGACTCGATATATTCGTACACAGATGGATGGACATAGTACCGAAATTGAGCGCCTTCCGAAACACGGCGCCGTAATTCGCGCGAAGAAAGATTTAATAGCAGCGCATCAATAAAAGTGACTTTATCTGTCAACCCGGGAATTTGAGATTCAAGCGCGGGCATGTCGAAGAAGTCGCCAGGGCGGCGCATCACGCTGATTTTGGAAACAGCAGTTACCAGTTCAGAATTGAGGTGCCAGGTCGGCAGATCCCGAAGCGAATCGCCTCCGATCAAAAGAAAGATTTCCGCATCTGGCTGTTGTCGAGCAAGATGGCGAATCGTGTTGATCGTGTAGTGCGGGCCGGGCCGGTCGATCTCAAGCCGCGAGAGTTCAAAAATTGGATTGTCGGAGATCATGCGTTGAACCATTTCGAGACGATGCGGAAGCGGCGTAATGGGTTGATCCTGTTTATGCGGTGGGTCGGGATTAAGCACCCAAAGCAGGCGAGTTAACCCAAATTGATGCGCGGCTTCACTCGCAAGAATCAGATGCCCAATGTGCGGCGGATCAAACGTGCCGCCAAAGAAACCTATTTTTGTTTTTGACATTACTTAGTATATCGCAATGTCAATTATGCTCAGGTTCTGTGGTGGTATACTCCGCAAAACTATTAATACGAATTACACTAATTTATGAATTTCTCGAACTGGTTTTAAGATAATTCGCATTGAAAAATAACGGAAGAAAAATATCCTGGAGGAATAAGCATGTCACAAAATTTTGACGTGATCGTGATCGGGGCCGGTGTAATAGGTGTCAGCACCGCATTTCATCTGGCAGAACGCGGATTGAAACCCATCATCCTGGAACGCAAACAGATCGGCTATGGCGCCACAGGCAGCTCAAGCGGACTTGTGCGAATGCACTACGACCTCGAAGTGGAATCACGGCTGGCGTGGGAAAGTTTTCAATACTTTCGCAATTGGGGTGACCGCGTGGGCGGTGAGTGCGGATTTCGCCGCACAGGATTTTTGCACATAGAACCCACCCATCACGAAGCTCAGTTACACAAAAATGTTGAAATGCAGCAACGCATCGGAATTCCAACCAGCATTATCACGGGCGCAGATGTAAAAAAAATCGCGCCATATTTCAAAACGGATGATATTGCATTCGCGGCTTATGAGCCCGAGTCAGGATATGCCGACGCAACACTAACTGCGAATTCTTTTTTGACAGCCGCAAAGGAACTCGGTGCAGTCTATATGCAGGATTGCGAAGTGACTGCTGTGCAAATTTCTGGCGGAAAAGTTACAGGCGTACAAACCACACGCGGAGATTTTTCTGCGCCGATCATTATCAACGCGGCTGGCGCTTGGGCTGGCAAATTGAGCGACCTGTTTGGAGTATCCATTCCGCTCGGCACATGGACTCATGATGTAGTTCACATCCGCCGCCCTGCTCATATCGTTGATCATCTGGCTGTCATTGACAGCTCGCTCGGTATGTATTTCCGTCCTGATTCGGGCAATCTAACATTGGTTGCGCTTGAAGATGACACCCGCTTCGATGAGCCCGCGGAAAAAGAACTAGGCTATGTCGCAAGAGATTTCGTCGACCGCGCAATAGACCGCATTTGCATGCGCATCCCTGCGATGGAAGAAGGCTCGCTGCATTCCTCACATGTCGGCCGTGATGGGATAACTCCTGACCAACGTGCGATCATCGGTCAGACGGGACCTGAGGGATATTTCCTCGCGACAGGTTTTAGTGGAACTGGTTTCAAAATCGCTCCGGCAGTGGGGCTCTGCATAAGCGAATTAATTCTCGATGGAAGATCAAAGACAATTGACATCTCGGGTTTTGATCCCATGCGCTTTGCACGCGGCGAACAACTCAAAGGCGAAAACGATTACGGTTTCATCTGGCGCAGCGCATCAACTTAAGTACATCCCGCGAGTTCGTTGTAGAAAAAAAAAAACTGCGGGACGTTTATGACATTCGGCTATAATAAAAAAATGGCAGATAAACTTCTCCCCCGTTACGAAGAACTCAAGGCGCAAGTCAACCTTCACAATTACCGCTATCATGTTTTGGATGCGCCCATCATCAGCGACCTGGAATATGACCGACTGCTCAATGAAATTAAGACGATCGAAGCCGACCACCCGCAGTGGATCACATCTGACAGCCCTACACAGCGCGCCGGTGCCCGGCCTGCTGACCGCTTCGAAAAGATTCGCCACCCTGCTTCCATTCTCTCGCTCGCCAACGCTTTTGGCAGAGAGGATGCGCGCGCCTGGCTTGAACGAATCATAAAAATAGATGATCGTGTAGAAAAAGCAAAGTTTGTGGTCGAACCTAAAATTGACGGGTTGTCGGTCGTGCTACATTATCGCGATGGCATGTTCTTGCAAGGCGCAACCCGCGGCGACGGCGAGGTGGGAGAAGACATCACTTCCAATTTGCGGACGATACGTGCGATACCTTTGAAGATTCCAGTGGACAGTGATCCGTCATCAGTGATCAGTATTCCAAAATATTTAGTTGTAAGAGGGGAAGCCTTTATCCCAAACAAAGAATTTGACGAATTGAATCGCAAGCTGGAAGAAGCGGGTGAGAAGACTTATTTGAATCCCAGAAATACCGCGGCTGGATCGCTGCGTCAACTTGATCCGAAGCTCACCGCATCCCGCCCGTTGACTTTGCTCGTGTACCAAATTGTTTATTCAGAAGGCGGCGAAGTCCCAACTTCACAATGGGAAATTTTGGAATATCTAAAGGCGCTGGGTTTTCCTATCACTGATGTAGCTAAAAAATTCAATGATCTTAACTCCGCGGTCACATATACTGAGACGTGGAATGAAGGCCGCGATAACCTGGCGTACGAAGCAGATGGCATGGTCATCAAAATTGATGACTTAACTCTCGCCGCTGAATTGGGGTTTGTCGGAAAGGATCCGCGCGGCACGATTGCTTTCAAATTCCCTGCGCGCGAAGTGACAACCACATTAAATGAAATTGGTGTTGCCGTCGGACGCACAGGCGTGTTGACTCCTTATGCCATGCTTGATCCTGTTGAAATTGGCGGCGTGGTTGTGGAACGCGCCACTTTACACAATTTTGATTTCATCGCTGAAAAAGATATCCGCGTTGGGGATCGTGTTCTGATCAAACGCGCGGGTGAAGTGATTCCTTATGTCATCGGTCCCGTTGTGGATGCACGCTCTGGCAGCGAGAAAACATACATGCCGCCCACGAAATGTCCAGCGTGCGAGCAGACGGTGGAACATTTAGATAGCGAGGTGGCCTGGTATTGCGTCAACGCCGCCTGCCCCGCGCAGTTGGTGCGGAACATCGAGCACTTCGTCTCACGCGGCGCAATGGATATTATTGGACTCGGAATCAAAATCGTGGAACAGCTGATCGAGTCAAGTCTGGTCAAAGATGTAGCAGACTTGTTCACGTTGAATAAAGAACAACTGCTTGAGCTGGAAGGTTTCGCAGAAAAAAAGGCGGAGAATCTGCTCAAGTCGCTGGAGCAGGCTAAAGGTCAAAGCTTGAATCGTTTGATCGTGGCGTTGGGAATTCACGGAGTTGGAGAAGTCACGGCGGGCGATCTATCCCGCGCGTTTGGAGATCTATCCGAATTATCCAAAATCAGCATGCATGAACTCCAGCAGATCGAAGGTGTGGGGCCGAACATTGCCGAGTCAATTGTAGATTGGTTCTCTCAGCCCGCGAATCAAAAATTATTAAAAAAACTTAGGGCCGCGGATGTGTGGCCGGTCGCAAAGAAAGATGAAAAGAAAAAAGATGGCGCGCTAACTGGATTCACTTTTGTGGTGACGGGCACGCTGCCCACTTTGAGCCGTGACGGGGTGAAGGAATTTATTGAACAGAACGGCGGTAAAGTGACTGATAGCATCAGCAAAAAGACGAGCTATCTTGTGCTTGGTGAAAATCCCGGCTCGAAAGCAGAGAAGGCGCAGACGCTGGGTGTGAAGATCATCAACGAAGCTGAGTTGCGAAAACTTGTTAGCGGATAATTTTTATCTGCTGCCTTGGCAGTAGACAGAAACTTTCCGCTCGACTAAACTTATACTATTCTGATTTCGGAGGCATTACATGGATTTCGACAATACCAATGACTCTTTGACCCGTCGCGTTCGGGCATTTACCGAACGGGTTGCAAGGCTGGAAGAGCACGATCTATACTATTTCAACATGCCAGTGGAAGAAATTTTACCCGGCAATAAAGTATTCCTGCGCGGACGTGAAATGGGTATGTACGCATCTTATAGCTATCTGGGCCTGGTCGGCCACCCGCGCATCAACGAAGCCGCCAAGAAGGCAGTAGACAAATTCGGCACAGGCACCAATGGCGTGCGCATGCTGGCTGGCACGTTGACCCTCCACAAGGAACTTGAAGAGACGATCGCGAATTTTAAACACGCCGAAGCCGCGGTAACCTACTCGTCGGGATATGTTACCAACCTGACAGTCATCTCAGGCTTGATGGGGCGCGGTGATTACGTATTTTCGGATAAATTAAACCACGCATCCATTGTGGATGGTTGTTTGATGTCTGGAGCCGAATTCCGCCGTTTCAGACACAACGATATGGAACATCTCGAAGGTTTGCTCAAAAGCGCGCCAGCGGATGTGACCAAAATGGTAGTCGCAGACTCTGTATTCAGTATGGATGGCGACATCATTGATCTGCCGAAGGTGCTTGAGTTGACAAAGAAATATAACGCCTGGCTCATGATCGATGAAGCACATTCGGTCGGCGTTCTGGGAAAGACCGGTACTGGTATTGAAGAACATTTCGGCCTTGGCGATGTGATCGACATTAAGATGGGTACGTTGAGCAAAACAATTCCTTCCATCGGTGGATACGTGGCGGCCAAAAAGGATATCATCACTTATCTAAGTCACGCCAGCCGCGCTTATATATTTTCTGCCGCGCTGCCTCCCGCTCAAGCCGCGGCTGCAAATGAGGCATTCAAAGTCATTTTGGATGAACCCTGGCGTGTTGAACGTTTGAACGAAAATACAAAACAATTTATCGGCGGCCTCAAGAGCAGAGGCTTCGATACCATGTTAACCGAAACTGCCATCGTCCCGGTTTTATGCGGCGCTGATGATATGGCTTTTGCCATGACACGCGAAGCGCAGCACAATGATGTGTTCGTTCTGCCGGTCGTCTCCCCCGCTGTCCCTGAGGGACTCGCCCGTCTGCGAGCAACCGTCACCGCCGCGCATGAGCCGAGTGAGATCGAACGCGCAATGGATGTGATCGGAGAAGCGGGAAAGAAGTTGGGATTAATAAAATAGCAAGAAGGAAAACCAACTTCATTTTGATCAGCAGACTGCGCGCAAGTCATTTAGAAATTATCAAAACTGTTCAAAGTTTGTCATGTAGAGTTAATACAATGACTGTATAGTAGTTGAAAAAAAAGGAGAAAGAACAAAGAATGAATACACCTAAACGTTATCACCCACTCATGGTCGTTTTGCACTGGCTGACTGTTATCCTGATCCTGGGATCTGGAAATCTTGCAGACAGTGGTTCATCACCGATCGACATCCACATAATTCTCGGCGCGTTACTGATCGTTACACTGGTCATTCGTCTCATCGTCCGCTTTACAACCAAACGTCCCGAGTGGGCAAATACAGGCAATCAATTTCTCAATAAACTTGGAGAGTTGGTGCATATAGGTTTGTACTTTTTCGCATTCTATATCCTAGTCATTGGAGGACTGATCGCTTATCAAAGGAATTTTTTCGCTTATGTGATGGGGACTGGCTCCGTTACGCATTACAAATTCGCGCTGCTTGGTCCGCTACACAGTCTTGGATGGTTGGCGATTATGGGACTATTTTTATTGCATCTTAGCGGGGTGGTTTATCACCAATTCATTATCAAAGATAACCTGCTTAAACGAATGTGGTTTGGCAAGGATTAATTTGAATACTGCACGCTGCGTAATGGTATGAAATCCAATTTCGCACCCAATGCTCTGCAAAGACAATATTGAATTTCCCGAAGCACTCTTTTAATCATCCGCAAAGCTGGAATGCGGTTGACCTTGCCGCCGCTGCGCAGATAAATTTGCGCAGCGGCGGCAAATTCGTAGACAATACATTAAAGAAGATAAAGCCGCCTGTCTATTTTTCAAATACAAACTTCGTTGGATTCTCGAAGAATTTTGTCCATGCGAGGCATTGGCGCGGAGTGAAAACATACAGCCCGCCTGCGTCCCATTGATCTGGTTTCGGGGCATATCCGTCGGACGCGTATTTGGTGCAGTAAACTTCCGATAGGCGCTTAGCCAGCTCAAGGGTAAGTTTTGATGCGGGTTGGGATGTCCCATCCATGATGACGACATCATTCCCACTTTCGAGATGCAAAGTCACATTTGAATTCTTCTCAAGATTGCGGGCGTGACGTGTTTCGGGACTGCCGTCATAATAAAGTTTGCCATCCATAAACGCGCCCCAACGCGGGACGACATGCGGGCGTCCATCCGGATAAACCGAGCATAACCAATAATTAATGGATTCGGTCAACCGCTTTTCAACATACTCCCAGGGAACTTCAGAAATGGGACTATCCACATAGCCCTTGGGAAGTTTTGGGCGTTGGACCTTTGGCATATTTATTTCCCCAATAAAAACTGATCGAAAAATGCCACAACTCGCGTCTCATATTCTGCGGCGCGTTCGGTATCAAATTCCACATGACCGAGAGCAGGCTCGAACCATAATTCTTTTGGCTCGCCAGCCGCATCGTAGAGACGCTGCCCACTGGTAATAGAGATGACCGTATCCGCGCCACCCTGCATCAGGAAGACGGGCCGCGGGCTGATATCCGCGATCCACTTGGTTGCATCAATATCCTCCTTTTTGAAGCCAGTCTCACGTTCCGCCCAAAACGCAATAAGGGGTACAAAGGGAAATTCTGGCAAACCAGTAAAGTGCTGGACACTAGTTGCCACTGTGTCGCTCAATGAAGAGAAGGCAGAATTTGCAACCAGCGCTTTTATATTTTTGTTCTGCGCCGCGAATTGAATGGCCAGCATACCGCCATAGGAATTGCCAATGATGCCGATCTTTTCTGGATCAATATCATTGCGCGTGAGCAGATATTGATACCAGGCTTCCATATCATCAATTTCATACATGCCGAAGGTGATCAGTTGGCCTTCGCTATAATCATGCGCGCGAACGGTGGAAAGAAGCACGCCATATCCATGGCGGTACATCATTTCAGCTTCATTAAGCAACTCAGAACGTGTTGATTTATATCCATGCTGCATGATGATAACGGCGCCATTCTGTGAAGGGATGAACCAGCCCACCAGTTTTTGCCCATCTGGATTTGTAACAGTTACATCTTCAAAAGACAGGTTGTACTCTGTGGGAGTTTTATCAGGCAGGTCGCGCGTGATCATCGGCGCGTTGATAAGATTGTGCGCTTCGGTATGGGTCTTCCACAGCAACGCACCGAAAGCGAGCAGAAGAGTTCCAACGAGAACACTGAGTGAGAACTTGAGCCAACGTTTCATAATTTTCACCTCCAAATTTTATTTATTGATCAAAGCCTGCTTCACAGCTTTATAAACATCCACAACACCAAACCCATAGACATTGCTCGATTTGCCGCCGCTGCCGCATGGATCTGGGATGGCGCCATTGTAAGGCTGAGCGGTATCTTCAATGAGTTTTTCAGTCGCGTCTATATCGCCGATCAAGTTGGGCTGCGCTGACCAGATCAACGCCACCACACCTACGATATGCGGGCCCGCCATGGAAGTGCCGCTAAATTCCGCGTAGGTCCCTTCCGGTGTTGATGAAAGAATATTCACACCAGGCGCGACAATATCGGGTTTGACTCGGCCAGAGCCGTCCGCTACGACAGGGCCACGGCTGCTGAAATCTGCCATGTTTCCAAACTGGTCAATTGCCCCGACAGAGAATACCGAGTCATATAAAGACAGCGGAGATTCAATTGTTTCACAATTTGGGCCGTCATTTCCAGTGGATACGACCACAAAGATGCCAGCGTCCCTTAAATTTTTTGCCGCGTATAACAATGCGTTCGGGTCGCATCCTTCAAGTGTTGGGCAACCCCATGAGTTATTCAAAACATGCGCGGCCTGGCTTGGGTCACCATCCTTAAAAGGATCACCGCCATGCGGGAACGGCGCGAACATGAATTGCATACAATCCAAATAAAGCGCAGGGTTGGCGAGATTTCTATCCAAATTCACACAGCCGATCCATTGCGCTTTTGGCGCAACACCAATTCCGTTCGCGCCTAGGATCGTGCCCATGGTATGCGTGCCATGCCCAACTTCATCATTCGGCGAAGTTGTACCATCCCACGGATCGAACCAGTTGTAATCATCGCCTTTATTAAATCCACGATATTGTTTACGGATGGCGGGATGATTCCCGTCCACGCCTGAATCAGATTGCCCCACCACGATCCCTTCGCCGCGCACGTTGAATTCATCCCACACTTTGTCGGCGCCGATCATGGATATATTCCATTGCACACTGCCGTCCACTTCGGAAATATTTCCAGGCGCAGGAGCATCATCAGGAACAGCACGCAGGCGCGGGCTTGGAATAACACGCTCCACTTCGGGGCGGGTCATCAAATACAGCCGCACCAGAGTTCCGCCGCGCACTTCCAGCGCGTTCTCCAAATAATACGGCGTGTACTCTACGCCGGTTCTATCAAAGAAAATCCGCAGGTCAGATTGGGTTGTGTTTGAAATTTTCGTTAATTGGTCAAAGGCCGCGTTCAATCTTTCATCGCGGTCTTTGATCTTCGCAACATCTGAAATATCAGCCTGATCTTTCATGATGACGAAGAGACGGTCGCCATAATTTCCAGGATTGCCAAACATAATGAAGACTGCGATGACCACGAGCCACGTGACGCCAACTCCCGCCCAACCCACAGCGCGCTGCGTTCTTTGACCTGAACCAGCTCTCGTTACGAATCGCAGGATCAGCGCTATGACGCTTGCAACAACCCCGATCACGATCACGATGCCCGATGTTTTTAAAGCAATTCCTGCGATATCACCTAGGACAATTGTTAACTCAGTTGGGTCGAAGAGCGCCAATCCCGCAAACGCCAGCATGGATGCCGCTGCGCCAGCCGCAAATTTGGATGGCATGACCGCAGAAATGGCAAATGCAAACGATGGCAGAATTGCGAGCAACAGCAATTGCGAACCGTCATAGCCAATGGCTGAACCCAGCAGAGCCAGAACCGCGCCGATACCGACGCCGTCCAATAATAAATTGTCCGTCGTGGATTCGATCAACGTGGCAGCGAGTAGACCGAACGCCATGCTCGCCATTAAACTCAGGAACGCATCACCGAATGAACCAAACGATCCATAAATTACGAACGGCAAAAATCCGATGCCAGCAATGACCAATCCAAACGGCAATCTGGCGGGCTGCCATTCAATTTTATTTCTGCCCCTGCGGATCAACATCACCACGCCCGTACCCATTAAACAAATAAGAGCCTGAGCTATCGAACCAAGCTGGTCATTATTCGGGCCGATCAAACGCAAAAGCAAGGCCGGGAACGCCATCATTGCCGCGCCGCTCAGCCCCGCATAGACAGGCTTGAATCGATCATCCTTCGTGAAGCGCCATAACACAGCGAAGAGGCCCGTCATCATAATGGCTTGCACCGCCAGACCGATCATCCCAGCCCACGCGAGGTTTTTTATACTCAATGATGTAATCGCGCTTTGTTCCGTTGACCATACTACAAAATGATAAATCAACAGGCAGAGCGGCAGGGGCAGCGCGCAAAATAAAAACAAGATCAACGCGCTAACGGAACGGTTTTTTGGTTCCGAGTATGTAGTTTCCATTTCGATCATTGTCACCTCTTTATTTTTTTAGTGGAGCGCAGGCTTCAGTCTGCATGCAGACTAAAGCCCATACTCCAAATATTTAATCTTCAGGCGCCAGCGGAATCAACGCCTCCGGCCCATGCGGATGGACATTAAATAACCTGAATCCAAACTGCACCGAGGGACCCACGAACAACGCGAAGATCAGAGTTCCAATACCGGCTGGCCCGCCTAACAGCCAGCCAATCGTAACAACCGTCACTTCGATAATGGCGCGCGCTGCGCGAATACTGATCCCCGTTGTGCGCTTGATCGCGAGCATCATGCTGTCACGCGGACCGGCGCCCGCATCCACGCCAATATAAATGGCGCTTGCAAGTCCCATCAAAAATATCGCCAGTAACAACATACCAATTTGCAGAATCAAATTTTCTTTAATGGACGGAATGATAGCGAGCCAGAAATCCTCCCACGGCCCAATGGACAAAATATTTGCCAGCGTGCCCCAGCCTAATTGTTCGCGCATCAACAGCGCGCCGATCAGCACAATAAAACCCATCAGCACAGTCATCGTCCCGATCGAGATGTGAAGTTTTGGCGCCAACGCCACTTCCAACACCGCCCACGCACTCGTACCCAAATTACCACGGATCATCAATGTGATCGCGAGCCCAAACAATAAAAAGCCGGCTTGTATCCGCAAAAATTCACGCGGAAAAGTTTTCCATCTAACAGGTTTAAGCAGCATAATTCTCCAATAGTTTTTATATCATATCTGCACTGGCCGCGATGCAAATGCCGCGAGCAGCGTTCTTTTATAATGCAATCTTCCGCGATCATGTGAATGGCAAAGATGATACCATGATGTGATAGACTCGCCGCATGACCAAAATAATTGAAACTCATCGCGATCAATTCACCATAAGCACCGATCCTGCGCGCCTTGATATCGACGTCATCTGCGATTTCTTCACCCGCGCCTATTGGACCAAAGGCCGTCCGCGTGAACGAACCGAAAGCGCACTCGCCAACTCGCTTGTCTTCGGGGTTTATAAAGGCGCGAAACAGATCGGCATCGCACGTGTTGTCAGTGATTACGCCATCTTCGCATATCTCTGCGATGTATTCATTCACGAAAATTATCGCGCGCAGGGTCTCGGCAAGTGGCTGATTGAAACCATTCTAGCGCACCCCGACCTGCTCGGCCTGCGCCGCTGGACTCTCATCACACGCGACGCGCACAGCCTCTACCAACAATTTGGATTCCAGCCCTTCTCAAACCCCGATAACTGGATGGAAATCATTAAACCCTTCCCCGGTGAATAATATGAAAATAATTCTAAATGCTGGGCGCGAAAAAAGTTTACTGCGCCGCCATCCGTGGATTTTTGCCAGCGCGATCAGATCTGTGGATATGGAAATCGTCCCGGGCGCAACCGTTGACCTGCTCTCGTCCGAGGGAAAGTTTCTCGCCCGAGCATCCTACTCCCCCATCTCGCAGATCCGCGCACGTGTGTGGACGTTTGAAGATGAGTCTGTTGACAAGGATTTTTTCCGCAGGAAGATTCAAACAGCAATTGAATTGCGTAAAATGTCCAGGGTTGAAAATCACACGAATGCGTACCGCTTGTTGCATGCGGAATCCGATGGGATGCCAGGCTTTGTTGTGGATCAATACAAAGACATGTTTGTTCTTCAATCCACCACCGCGGGCTCGGATTTTTGGAAGGAAATCATTGCCGATGTTTTGGTTGAAGAAACAGGTATTCAGAATATCTATGAACGCTCCGATGTTGACGTGCGCGAACTGGAAGGACTCAAACCCATCACTGGCGTTTTACGCGGCACAAGTACCGATCCCCAATTACAAATTACCGAATACAACCTCAAATTCAACGTGGATATTCAACATGGCCACAAAACAGGCTTTTATCTCGACCAATGCGCGAACCGTCAGCGCGTGGGCGAATTTTCAAAAGGCCGGGATGTATTGAATTGCTTTTGTTACACTGGCGGATTTTCCATCCACGCATTAGCCAACGGAGCAAAATCAGTTCTATCTGTTGATTCATCTGCCGATGCGCTCGCGCTGCTTGAAGAAAATATCGCGCTCAACCGCGTCCCCGCAGACCGTCACACTTCCATCGAGGGCGATGTCTTCCAACTCCTGAGAAAATTCCGTGACGAGAACCGTTCCTTCGATATGATCATTCTCGATCCGCCAAAGTTCGCGCCGACTGCAGCTCATGCTGAAAAAGCATCGCGCGCGTATAAAGATATCAACCTGCTTGCCTTCAAGTTATTGCGTCACGGCGGGGTGTTGTTCACTTATTCATGTTCAGGTGGAATTGACGCGGCGCTCTTTCAAAAAATAGTCGCATCCGCCGCATTGGATGCGGGCGTGGATGCCAGGATCATCGAGCATTTATCGCAGGGCAGCGATCACCCGGTCAGCTTGCACTTTCCAGAGGGCGCCTACTTGAAGGGATTGGTTTGTGTGAAGGGGTAGCATTAGCAACGGGGAAAATTACACCAGATCTTATTTCAATTTCTTCTTCAAGTACGAACGCAGCTTCACTGGTTTGATTCCGCTCAGGTCAAATTTGATCGCGCCGATCATATCCGCAAAACGACGTAATCCCTTGGCGAGCGCACTCGCGAACAGTTCATCTTTCGGCGCGTCATCTTCAAACCAAAAACCTAAAATGTGGAGCGTGTTCGTTTTGCGGTCCAGTTTCGGGTCAAGCCGCGCAACGAGATCATCGCCATATAAGATCGGCAGGGTGTAATATCCCCAGCGGCGTAAATGCGCAGGCTTATAAACTTCCCACAAATATTCAAAATCAAAAACTTTTTTGGCACGTCCTCGTGCGCTGACAATTTCCAACGGTGCAAGGAATGTGATTTCCTCTTCTGTGGATGTTCCCAGCGGTCTCCATTTTTTTGGAATACGATCCGCTTCCAATTCAGACAGAAGGGGCTGGTCGCTATTCAAGTATAAATAGTTATCCTTTGAGTCTTCCACGCGCACCCGTGAGACGCTGCCTTGCTCGATGAGTCTCTCAACGCGTTCCTTCGCTTCAGCATGAGTCACCTTCCGATGAAGATAATCACCAAAGGTGGTGCGCCATGTGTTTTCACGCGCCATGCCAAGAAACGCAATGGACTTGCGGCTGAAATAATCCTCGGATTCAGAATCTGTTACTGCAAAATCAAATTCACTCGGCAGGACACGTTCCCGCAGATCATAGATTCGATCAAAGCCTTTGCGGTTGGTGATCATCACCTCACCGGTCAGCCACAGATAAAACAACGCGATGGATGCTTCCTTGCGTCCGCGATAACTCCATGCTTTTACTTTTGTGCCTTCAAAATCACGGTTGCCAAGCGGACCGCGTTCACGTAATTCGTTCAGTACAAACTTAACCAGATCAGCGGGAGGGTGCTTGAATGATTCATAATTTATGCCCTGCTGTTGACGATGTTTCATATGCAAACGCCAGTAGGGAAATTCGTTCATCGGATACATGAACAACAAACCGCCATAATCAAAAGCTTTGCGCTGTTGATACGCCATTTTATATAAATGCGCTGGCTTGTAATTCAATACGCGCCCATGCATGGCAATATCCTGACTGCGCGCCACCATGGTCAGCGGGTCAAGTTGAAGCCCCTCCATCTGTCGCAAAGCGGATTCGGCGCCGAGTGTTCCTTTGAAACGGCGGCCCGGCCAAAGTCCCTGCTGACCGAGAATGAAACGGCGAAATGTTAGTTTGGAAATCGTGTCCATAAAAAAAAAATTACCGAGGAGTGTGAGTCCTCGGTCTATTCTATAAAGTGGAGTTTATTTAATCGTCGCCAAGGGAAGCGATCGCCCGCAATAAACCGAAGACCAGCACACCCAGTTTGAGGCTTTCGCCGGTGGTGATGGCGGTTTCGCGTTCGTTCTTTTCAGCGCGGCGGGTAAGGAGCACAGCGGCGATCACACCAGTGACCGCGCCGATCAATGCACCAAATAAAATGGTATTTCGATTATTCATGGGGTGGTGATCCTTTCAAAAAACGCTTTGATATTTTCAATGAAACCATCCAGTGCGATGACAGGTTTTACAACCATTTCTGCGCCGCGCATAATATAAGATTGGGCGATGTAAACATAATCCTGCGCGAGGCCGGTGTAGTGCGGCAGGGCGTTCAACGCGCGCGCCATCAAATAAATAAGCCCGATCAGAAGTGCAAGGATGATCAGGCCTGTCAGTAGAATGGGAATGATGATCCAGATCGTGGAGACAGCCGCCCACCGGCTCACGTCACCTGCTGATTTGAAGGTGACCAAACTGATCAACACGATCAACCCCAGCATCAACAATGCAGAAATAACAACCGGCAAAATGATCTGGCGCGTCACTTGCCTGCGATGTTGTAAAAATGAATAATGCTCAGGGTGTGGAAGTTTGGCTTTCATTGAATATATTTTAACCCATAACTGGTGTGACTGCGAGGTGCTGTTCTTTCAGCGATCGATCACAGCGACTTGCGGTGACGAGGAATCAAAAAGACCCTAAAGGTTTTCGCAGAGCGAACCTTTAGGGTCTTTGGCAATAAAAATTTATTTTCTATTTCTCAGGAAGGTCGGGACGTCCAGATCGTCGCTGTGAATGGACGGTTGTGAAGCGGATTTTGAATCAGCCGATGATCTGTAGTCGAAGCCAACGTTGACAGATTCGTTTGAGCGAGCGAAAGGTGTGTTGGAAGCGGAAAGGGGCTTCTCGTTACGCAAAGGGCGTTCCAGTACCCGGCGCGGAACCCCAGTCCGTTCAAACCCTGTGGCGATGACGGTACAGCGAATTTCGTCACCCATTTCAGGGTCGATGACAGCACCGAAGATCATATTGACATCCGGATGCGCGGTTTCGCGGATAATCGCCGCGGCTTGATTGACCTCGAAGAGAGTCATGTTTGGGCCGCCGGTGACGTTGAAGAGCACGCCGCGTGCGCCGTCAATGGTGATGTCAAGCAGTTGGCTTGAAATAGCTTGTTCTGCCGCGTTCTTCGCGCGATCCTCACCAGTGCCGATACCAACTGCCATCAGCGCCGCGCCGCCTTCAGACATAATGGCGCGCACATCGGCGAAGTCGAGATTGATCAAACCTGGAATGGTGATGAGTTCAGAGATGCCTTGAATACCTTGATGCAGAACTTCGTCCGCCATTCGAAAGGCAACCTGCAGGCTGGATTTTTTTTCTGCAAGTTGGAGCAGACGATCATTAGGAATGGAGATGAGCGTGTGCGCGTGTTCCTTCATTTTTAGCACGCCTGCTTCTGCTGACTGGAAACGTTTGCCGCCTTCAAAGGTGAATGGACGTGTGACCACTCCAATAGTGAGCGCGCCACTTTCCTTGGCGACCTGCGCAACGATCGGGGCCGCGCCTGTACCGGTACCGCCGCCCATACCCGCAGTGACGAAAACCATATCGGCACCTTTGAGTACGTTATAAAGTTCGTCAGATGATTCTTCAGCGGCTTTGCGGCCAACCTCAGGATCGCCACCTGCGCCAAGTCCGCGTGTGAGCTTGTCACCCAGGCGCACACGAATGGGCGCGCGCGAAAGCGTCAGCGCCTGCGCATCAGTATTACAAGCGATAAATTCAACGCCTTGAATGCCTTCTTCCATCATACGATTGACGGCATTCTGGCCGGCACCACCAACGCCGATCACTTTGATGCGGGCGAAGGATTCTGATTGCGTATTTCTTTTATTTGAGTCCATGTGTTTCTCCTGGCAAAGGATATGCCCTATCTTAAACGAGATTGACGAATTTTAAAAGGGTAAAAAGTACCTATTTTACGCTATTTTGTTTGGGTATTAAGTAGATGGTTTATTCATCGCATCGAACCGTGGATTAAAGTCCACGCTCCGTTATGCTAAGGCAACAATCGTTTCATCCAATTTTTTATTGCGTTAAAATCCATATTTTTTTCTCCTTTTGATCGGCGGCGTTTGTTATAGCCGCTTGAAAGTACCACATCATGTTCTGTCATCGTAGCTGCCCAGCGCAATAATCCGACACTGGTCGAATATGCGGGAGAGGAAAGTTTTTCCACAAGACCCGTCAGATTCTCCGGTTGCGCGGTGCGCACAGGCATTCCCAATACTTCACTTGCAATACGTTTAATACCGGGCAATGCAGAAGTGCCGCCCGTTAATACCATACCCGCAGGAAGCAGGCCATCATACCCGGAGCGTTTTACTTCCTGCATGATCAAACCAAAAGTTTCTTCGATGCGGGCTTCGATGATATGAGCAAGATCCTGTCGATTTATTTTTACATCATGATCCTCACCGAACGGGCGGATGGAGAAATATTCCTCGATGCCAACTCCGGATCGCGTGGCAAAACCCTGTTGTTTTTTCACTTCCTCTGCCTGTGAAAGTGGCAGACGCAAACCGTGTGCGATATCCTGCGTGATGTGGTTACCGCCCACCGCGAGAACCATGGTGTGCCAGACATCGCCGTTGACATAGATCGCAAGATCCGTTGTTCCGCCGCCAATATCACAAACGGCAACTCCCATTTGGCGTTCATTTTCGGTTAGAACCACTTCCGCAGAAGCAAGCGGATTCAAAACAAATTGCTGAATTTCAACGCCTGCCGCGCCAACACATTGACGAAGATTATCCACCGTCGCTGCGGCGGCTGTGATAATGTGAGTTTCCACTTCCAGTTTATAGCCGTGCATACCAATTGGAGTCCGCACGCCTTCCTGGCCATCCACTGTCATGCCGCGCTGAATGATATGCACGATCTCTCGGTCATGCGGGATGGCAACCGCCTGAGCCTGCTCAAGCGCGCGCGCAACATCCTCCGCGGCAATGATCCCGCCGGGGATGCCGGTCGCGCCGCGGCTGTTGACAGAGGACACATGCGCCCCTGCGAGACTGACCAGCCCGGTTGTGATCTCTAGGCCAGCTGTACCCTCAGCTTTTTCCACCGATCGTTTAATTGCTTGCGAGGCAGCAGGAAGATCGACAATAATACCTTTGCGGATTCCGTCTGAAGGTTCAATGCCCACGCCAAGAATACGAATGGACTTTTCATCTTCCACCCGCCCAACCAGGGTGCAAATTTTTGTTGTACCTATGTCAATTCCAATTACGATCTCATCCATTTTTTTATTGTCCGCTGTTTTCTGTCTGTGACGATTTGTCATCAGTCATTCTGTAAAAGGGCGCTTCAGGATACGCCACGCTGATAAACGCAGGAGTCTTGCCACGTTCAAGAAGATCATTAACTACTGCCTGATACACCACCGCTTTCAGGCGCATGTCTTGCATTCCGCTTGTGCCAAAGAACGCATTCCAGCCGCGGTTGTCTTTCCAGCCAAGCCCATAGTTTGGGTCAAAGATCATGGCAGAGTCCTTAGGCACGTTTGGCGCAAGAACGATGATCGCATCCACCAATTCCTTTTGAATGAAAGGCGTCGGGTTGAGAGGGTCAACAGTTTCCTTTTGAATGAAAGGTGTCGGGTTGAGAGGGTCAACAGTGGAGGCAATAATGGCAGAAGGCGCGCCCAGACCGTTGACGAAAATAAGTCCGGCCACCAATCCGCGCGGACGAAATGCCACACCCGTAGAGTCGATCCAGGTATAACCACCATCCTGTTGCCACAAAATGACGGGTTGCCGCTCACTGACTATCACGTTTACATGGTTCGGCAAATGGGCCTCTACTTGCGCTGAAGCCAATTCATGATAGTTCATAAGCAGGCGGGCCTTTGCCTCTTCAGGTTGAATTGTAAAAATAGATTGACCCGTCACTGCCAGCACCGCATTTATTTCTTCGCTGCTTAATCGGACGTTTCCCACCACGGTGGCGCTCGAAACATGGAAGTAGGGAAGCGTGAGTGCAAAATAAATAATGAAACCTATCAAAATCGCGATCAACGCAGAAGTTTGGCGCCAACCTCCACGCACAGACAATAAGGAAAATCCTGGTTTGTGTAATCGAACTTCAGCCAAACCAAATGCGCTATTAAAGCTGCGTCGGTTCTTCCCATGCTTCGGCACGACTACGACAGGTTTTGTCGAAATGCGTGAGGTTACCAGGGGAGTGGACGATCGCATGACGCGTTTCTTTGTTTCCTGCAATCCTCTGACAGTGCGTTGTGCGCGGCGCTGACGTGCGTTCTCGGCGCGGGAAAGATCACTTTTTGGGCTCATACCAACCTCCGATGCTCGGTGTGGTCGCGCTGTGTCTTGCGCTCAAGCGCAAGTTCGATCAAGCGATCCACAAGTTGGGCATAGCTCAAGCCGCTGGCCTGCCATAATTTTGGATACATGCTGATAGATGTAAAGCCCGGTAGTGTGTTTAATTCATTTAAGTAAATTTGGTTTGTTTCATTATCAAGGAAGAAGTCGGCGCGTGCCATTCCAGCGCAGTCAATGGCTTTATAGGCACGCACGGCATATTCGCGGATTCTGTCACTCACTTCCACTGGCAATTGTGCGGGGATGATAAGCCCAGATGTGCCATCCACATATTTTGATTCATAGGAATAAAACTCCCGGCTTGGTAGCACTTCACCGCAGACAGAGGTTCGCGGGTCTTCATTACCCAGCACACTTACTTCGATCTCGCGAACATTTCCAACGCCGCGCTCAATGACAACCCGGCGATCATAACGCGCGGCTTCCATTAATCCTTCACCAAGGTCGGAACGCGAATTGCATTTGCTGATGCCGACAGAAGAACCGAGGTTGGCAGGTTTCGCAAACAACGGATACGCGCCTAATTTTTCAGCCTGCGCGATCACCGTGTTGATATCGTTCTCAACATCACTACGTAGAACAAGAAGTGAATCCACGATGGGAATTTCATTTGCGCGCATCACATCCTTGAAAATACCTTTATCCATGCCAATTGACGAGCCAGCCACTCCCGCCCCAACATAAGCGACATCTGCCAACTCAAGCAGACCCTGGATCGTTCCGTCCTCGCCAAACGGTCCATGCAGGACTGGAAAGAACACATCAATATCAGCCAGCTTTTCAATGGTCTCAGCGGAACCACTTGTCTGTAAAATATAGAGGGCAGAATGTGAAGGCTCACTCGGAAGAACGACGCGATTCAACTCTCTAAAATTACCCTGCGCAAAAGCATCGAGCGTGTTTTCGCCATTCAGCCATTCACCATCAAGCGTAATGCCAACCTGAGTGACTTCGTATTTTTCAGGTGCAAGTACCGCGAGCACGGAACGCGCAGACATCAACGAAACATCATGTTCGCCGGATCTTCCTCCGAATAAAACTGCAATACGAAGTTTCTTCACTCGTTCCATTCTCCGATAAGCTCCACTTCCAATTCCAATTTAATATTAAATTTTTCAACCACGGCCTGCTGTGCCAAACGGATCAAAGCTCGAACATCTTCAGCCCTGGTCTCATTATGATTTATAAAGAAATTTCCGTGCTGCGTGCTGATCTCAGCGTTGCCGATGCGGGTGCCTTTCAGTCCCGCGGCTTCGATCAAACGGCCGGCATGATCGCCTGTGGGGTTTTTGAACATGGAGCCCATACTCGCCCCAGGTGGCTGCTTGGCCTTTCGACGTTCGCTGAATTCATTGATTTTAGCAGACACTTCTTCCTGGGCCGCATTTTTTAATCTCAACATAGCCGATATCACTATTGCAGTTTCATCTCTGCTTTTCAAAATACTTGTACGATATGCGTATTTCATCTGCTCCCCTGTATATCTTTCAAGGCCATTCTTCGTCAGCACATCAGCCCAAATTAAATTTTTGGACATATCACCATCGAACGCGCCGGCATTTCCATAAACCGCACCGCCGATCGTGCCAGGCACTGTCGCAGCCCACTCCAGGCCTGCCAATCCCCTGGATGCACAGCGATTGGCGAGATTACTAAAGATGACTCCCGATTCACACCAGACGGTGGGTTGGGTGCCGCTTTCGAAGCGCACTTCCTTTGCCCGATTCAAAACCACCACTCCACGCACACCTTTATCACTGACCAGAACATTCGAGCCTCCGCCTAAAATAGTATACGACAGGCCCTGTTCCAGGATAACCTTCATTACACCCATTAATTCATTGGTACTTTTGACCATAACCAAAACGTCGGCCGTCCCGCCAATTCGCGCAGATGTATACGGCGCAAGGGGAATATTTTCCTGCACTGCATCGGCAAAATAAAGGCGTAGCACATCCACAGGTCTGGCGGGAGAATTCATAGGTTTCTCGTTATACAATTCCTTTGTAAATTTATCAATGATCTTTATCAGCGATTGCACTTCGATCTTTTCATCCTGACGGACTGGGGCAGACGAAACTTTCCTAATGGCGGAGCGCAGATCTGCCTTATTCACACGTTTATCTTTGGCATGCACCAGAACCATTTTTAAAGGCGGGAGCGCGATCACATCCAACGGAGACGGTTTTTTTGTTTCTTCATTAAACATGAGCCACCTCACAACCTCTTTAAAATTTCCGTGCTGATCTGGTTGGCATCGCCCGCAGATAGTACAAGCAAAACGTCGCCTGAATGAAGATTTTTAAGAAGATGCTTCGTTGTATCTTCAAGAGAACCGCTATAGTGCGCTGACGCATGCGGCATGGCACTCACAACTTCAGCGGAGGAAAAATCCTGTTTAGCTTCACGCGAGGCATAAATTTCTGTGACCAGCACCTCGTTGGCGTCATTAAAGGCGCGTGAGAATTCGAAGAACAAAATTTGTGTGCGCGAATAAGTATGAGGCTGCCAGACCGCCCAAATACGGCGACCCGGATAACGAGCCTTCGCACCCGAGAGCGTTGCGCGGATCTCCGTGGGATGATGGGCATAATCATCAATCACGATCACGCCTTTACGCTCACCACGTACTTCGAAGCGGCGGCCTGTGCCGGTAAATTCGCTCAAAGCATCCGCTGCTTTTTGAAGGGAGAGTCCCAACGTAGCCGCAACTGATAAGGCCGCGAGGGCATTACGAATATTGTATTCACCCGGCACTTGCAAGGAGACATGCAGAACAGACGCCGCCGATGCACCCACGTTCGTCATGGCGGAAAAATCAAACCCGCCGCGCTGATTGGGTTTTAGTGCTCGCGCCTGCATCCATTGTGGACTGTTAATCGTCATCTCACTCTGAAGGCTGTAGGAGACCACATTCAGCCCTTTGCGACGTGCGTGACTAAGCAAAGTCATGGACCCTTCATCATCAGAACATGCGATGAACGTGCCATCGGAGGGAAGCAATTCCACAAAACTTTGAAAGGCGGAGTACATATCCGCATACGTTGGGTAGCAATCGGGATGATCGTGTTCCAGATTGGTCACCACTTCGATACGCGGCTTGAGTCCGAGGAACATGCGGTCGTATTCATCGGCTTCAATGACAAAGGGGCTGCCTTTTCCGGCGTGCGCGTTAACCTTTAGATTATTCAACAGACCGCCCACAATAAAGGATGGGTCGCGGCCCATCGCGTACAACATCCATGCGATCATGGCGGTGGTTGTAGTTTTACCGTGTGTGCCAGCGACTGCGATGCCTGTCTTCTCGGCCATTAATTGACCGAGGAAGTCTGCGCGTTTATAGACAGGGATACCTGATTGCTTCGCGGCGACAACCTCGGGGTTGTTATCTAATATCGCAGAGGAACGGATCACCATATCCGATCCCACAATATTGCGAGGATGGTGTCCTATATAAACACTGACTCCATCATTTTGCAGATCCACTGCGAACTGTGAAAGTTCGCGGTCTGAACCTGTCACGACATATCCGCTTTCTTTAAGCAGACGCGCGATGGCAGAAAGCCCTGAACCACCAATGCCAATAAAGTGAACTCGTGTCATAGTTGTTTTCTTCTGGAGTGTGTGAGCCCGCCCCCGACTAAGATCAGGGCAAAACGTCAATTGAGCGGCCACACTCCAAATTAATCCTAGATATACACCACAATGATAAAGATCAAAACGATAATGACTGCAAAATAAATACCAGGCTCGCCCAGCAAACGCGGAGGCATATATCTCATCATTAAATCAACAGCCTGAACAATTACTGGATCCGTCGCAGGACTGATAATGGTTTTATAAGGATATTCTGCCATATGGTTATAAAACAGAATGGTACCTGAAACGAGATAGCCATTAATGCCGCCTAGCACCGCGCCGAAGAGTGAATCTTGTAAACGCTCACGCGCAGCTTTCGATGAAAGGCGTGGAATGGATGCAACTGTTTGATACCCAAAATAGACCAGCGCAATGAGTACCAGTGATTTGATCCAAAAAACTGAACTGCCATTCCTAGGTAGATCACGTACAAGCGGAATGTATTTTTCTAGCAATAAATTGACCGCCAAAGCAGTGATGACACTAAAGGCAACCAGTAATTCCTTTGCCCAACCGCGCATGGCACCGATCACAGCGAAAAGAAGAACGTACATCCAGAAAATATAAACAATGCTCATCATAAAGGTTGCTCTCCTGCCAGTTCAACCAACTGGCTGGCGATCATGCCCGCCGCGTTTGGATGTGATATTTTTTTCATCGCGGCGCGCATGGCTTCAAGTTGATACCTATTTAATAATAAATTATTTATCGTGGAAAGGAGTTTATCTTCCAACGACTCATCGCGCAAGACGACAGCTGCTTTCCTTTGTGCAAGGAAATCTGCGTTCACTTTTTGATAGCGCCATGCATAAGGATACGGCACCAGGATGGCTGGCAGGCTGAAGAAGGGATATTCTCCCAGTGACGATGCGCCCGCGCGCGAGATAACCAGATCTGCGGCTGCAAGGGCCGCCCCCATTTCATGCGAATAAGGCATGGCATGATAACGCGGCTGTAAGTGCGCCGGTAATGCCTGCGCGGCTTTTTCAATGACAGGCCAATCGAGGGAACCTGTGATATGAATCACCTGCGCGAGATCGAGTAAGTCATTCAAGTGTTTGAGTACCGCCATGTTGATAGAGCGCGCGCCTTTGCTTCCGCCGGTAACGAGCAGGGTAGGCAGCGCGGCATCCAGCCCAAAGTGTTGAGTCGCTTTTTCACGGGACCAGTTCGAGAGGTCGGCGCGAAGCGGGTAGCCTGTGAGGATGAGTCTCTGCGGGCGTGGGAAATATCTTTTCGACTCAGATGCGCTCACAGTGACAACATCTGCGAAACGGGATAGAAATTTGAGTGCGAGGCCCGGCTCAATATCAGGCACAAATAATACGGTTGGAATGTTTCTACCAGCGAGAGCCATGGGCGCGGCAATGAAGCCGCCAGTGAAGAAGAGTACATCGGGCTTGAACTCGCGCAAAATGCGGCGCGAAGCCGTAACACCATGCGCAAGCTTCGTGATGTTACCAGGCAGTGCGCGCAAGCCAACTCCATGCACACCTGCCGCAGGTATGGAACGATAAGAGATGCCCGCACGATTCACGAGTTCCTCCTCCATTCCGCCTTCACCGCCCACCCACAGGGTTTCAACGTTTGGATGTTGTCCGATTAGCGCGCTGTGAACGGCGAGCGCGGGATACACCCCGCCGCCCGTCCCACCAGCGCAAATTAGCAACCGCACTATAAGACCTCCATTCTTCATCTGTGATCGTGCCTTCGCCAGTTTGGCGGGAAATATTAAAGAGAATACCGAGCGCGGCCAGTGTTGATACAAGGTTTGAACCGCCCGAACTAATGAAAGGTAATGCGTTACCGGCAAACGGCATAAGACCCACCATCACCGCAATGTTGATCAATGCTTCAGAAGCGATCCACATCACAAGACCGGAAGCGAGGAGCGTGCCGAGCATATCAGGCGCGCGCCGCGCGATTACCAAACCGCGCCAGACGAGAAAACCATATAAGAAAAGTAATCCAATAGAACCAAACAAGCCAAGTTCTTCCACAACCACCGCGAACACGCTGTCGGTTGCCGCTACGGGTAAATTAATGAATTTGGATCGTGATTTCCCCAGCCCAATGCCAAACCAGCCGCCGTTGACGATTGCTTCAAATGAACGTTGTACATGGTAGGAGGCTTGAAGCGGGTTTTTGATGCCCGCCAGAAAATCATCCACACGCTCGCGCCCAGTTAGGCTGAAAGCAAAGACCAATAAAGCGACAACCAGAGCGATCAACAGTAGTTTGCCAATTTGCTTCAGATCACCGCCCGCGAGAAAGAAGAGCAAGCCGCCAAGCAGCAAGACGGTTGCGGCAGCGCTAAAATCGGGTTGCAGGCCGATCAAACCGCCGACAATACCGAGGATGATACCCAACGGAATCAGTCCAAGTGAAACATCCTGCAGGAATTGTTTTTTCGAATACAACCAGACGCTAAGATAAATGATCAAAACCAGTTTCGCGAATTCAGACGGCTGCCCCGAACCATCAAAAAACCAACGCCTCGAACCCAAGAGCGCAGTCATCGACAAAACCGCAGCCAACAGGGAAATAGTGACAAGCATCGCAGGCAGAGCAAGTTTGCGCCAATAATGGTAATCAAAAAACGCGAGGAAGATGGCGGCGGCCAATCCGAGTCCCAGCCAAGTCACCTGGCGAGAGAACATACGCATTTCGTTATCATACTCACGAAACGAAAAATCCCATGAAGCTGAGTAAAGCATGATCAGTCCAAATACGATCAATGCCACAACACACACAAGCAATGGCATATCGAAACCACCCGTAAACCTGGGTTGGTTATTCTGTGAACGAGGCCGTTCGTTTATTACAGTTCCTGTATCCATTTTATAAAAAGTTCTCCTCTCTCCGCGAAATCTTTGAACGCATCATAACTTGTGCCGCCCGGCGAAAATAGAACGACATCGCCGGCCGAGGCGATTTCCGCGGCTTTGAGTACCGCTTGCTTAAGGTCATTTACACGATGAAGATCAACGCTTTTCTCTACATCGATAGTGGCTACAGCTTTCTGGATCAGGTCTGCCGCTTCGCCAAAAACCACAACATGATCCACTCGTTGCTGGATCAATTTTGCGAGATCTTCCCAGGGAAGTTTTTTATCGCGGCCGCCAAGTAATAATACGATCGGTTCATCGAACGCGTGAATGGCGGCCATGCTTCGCTCAGGCGCTGTTGCGATCGAGTCGTTGTACCAACGCACGCCATGCAGTTCACGCACAAGTTCAAGCCGATGCGGCACTCCGCGAAATTCCTCCGCGGCTTCGAGCATGTCATCGAGTTTGAATCCAGCCGCGTGACCAATGGTGAACGCCGCGAGCACGTTCGCCACATTATGGTCGCCGCGCAAGTGGATCTTCTCGCGCAAGATCAAAGGCAAATAGGCGTGGTCATCTCGCAGGTTTAATAATCCATCATGCAGATATGCGCCGCTGAAACCTTCAGCCAAATCTTGCAGGCTAAATGTCAGTAGTTTGCCTTTTGCCTGATTGCATAAATTCCACGCGCCTTTGTCATCATGGTTAAGGATGGCGGTATCTTTCTCAGTTTGAAATTCCAAAATACGCGCCTTGGCATTTGTGTAGGCTTCCATCGTGCCATGACGGTCCAGATGATTCGGTGTGATGTTCAATATCGCGGCGATATTCGGCGAGATGGTCATTTGGTCCAGTTGAAAGGATGAGATCTCAAGGATCGCGATATCGTCGGATGTCATGTCATCGACATGATTGATGAGCGGGTCACCGATGTTGCCGCCAATATAAGAGCGTGGACGGTTATCGGTCAGCGGTCTACGATCTAATCTCGCCATTTCGCCGACCAATGTCGTGGTGGTTGTTTTGCCTGCGGAGCCGGTAATGCCAATTGTTTTACACGGAGCAACTTCCATGAAAATTTGCGTGTCGTTCGAAAGTGAAATACCGCGTGTGATGGCTTCCTGCACGATGGGCAATGTCAATGGGATGCCGCCGGAAAGACAAAGCACATCCGTGTTATTCAATAATTCCAGCGGATGCCCGCCCACTGCCCAAGTTACATTGGTATCCGCGAGAGATGTTTGAGCGAAAGCAAGTTCATCCGCAGAGCGCGCGTCGCTCAAGGTCACGTGTGAATCGTGACGGGAGAGCCAGCGAGCAAGGGCAATTCCTTGGCGGGCAGCTCCTAAAATCAGAACGTGAGTGTTGGTCCAGTTGGTCATAATTCAATAATTGGAAATTGGTAATTTACGGGTTACCAATTACTTATTTTTATACCTGTGATAATCCAATACCGATCAAGGCGGCCATCAGCCCGATGAGCCAAAAGCGCTGTACCACTTGTGTTTCGCTCCAGCCGAGCAATTCAAAATGCAAATGGATGGGCGCCATTTTAAAAAAGCGTTTGCCTTTTGTCCACTTGAAATAGCCGATCTGAATCACCACACTCAACATTTCGCTGAGCGGAATGATGCCGATGACCAGCAACATCAACCATTGACCTGTCATCAAAGAAACGATTGCGAGTACTGCGCCAAGAGAAAGAGAGCCTGTATCGCCCATGATCAATTCAGCGGGATGAACGTTGAACCATAAAAAGCCAAACAATGCCCCAACCAGAATAAAACAAAAACGGGCAAGGTAAACCTGTTCCTGCATAATGGCAATTCCGCCAAAAGCCGCAAAAGCAGTAGCGGCGATCAGTCCGGCCAGACCGTCAAGCCCGTCTGTAAAGTTAATCGCATTCGATTCAGCCACAATGATGAATGCCGCAATCGGCACGTACCACCAGCCGAGTTCAAGTTCAAAATATAAGCCGGGAACATATAGATCTGGTACATCCATATGGTATTTCAAAACATAAGCGATCACAAGCGCGAGGATCACTTGAATACCAAATTTTGTGCGTGCACGCATGCCTTCCCCTTTGCGTTTGCCATGAATCCCTTCCCAATCGTCTACCGCTCCAAGAATGGCATAGCAGATCATGGCTATCATTGGAACCAGGACTGAGCGCCCGACTCCGCTTGAGCTGGCACTGACACCGATTAAAACCACGGCATTTAATAAACCGCTCAAGAATAAAACCGGAAAGATGAACATGATCCCACCCATGGTGGGGGTTCCCATTTTCACACGATGGATATCAGGCTCTTCCACGCGGATGATCTTGCCGATCTTGTAGTAACGCAAAATGCGCAGCAAAGGTCCACCCCAAATGGCAGTCATAATAAAGGCGAGGCCGGCCAGGCTGAGAGAGAGGGCAATCTGTTTCACGATTGCGCCTCCAAGGCAGCGGTGATGCGATCCATGCGCAAGCCGTGTGAGCCTTTAATCAAAACCGCATCGTTCGGTGTGAGGTGTTTGTTTAACCACTCTACGATCGGCGCGGCTTCTTCAAACTCCAAAATATTGGCAGATTTCATGCCGGCACGACGAGCCGCATCAGCGATCATATGCGCACGCGGACCAAGGGTGAGCAGCGCTTTTGCTACTTGTGCTGTCCGCATACCGACCATCTCGTGTCCCTGTCTTTCATAGGGTCCCAACTCAAGCATATCTCCCAATACCGCGAGCTTGCGTCCGTCCATTTCATCAAGTAAATTGAGCGCGGCCAGCATGGATTCCGGCGAGGCGTTGTATGTATCATCAAGGACCAGCGCGCCGGTCTTCGTCCGCACTGCTACGAGGCGCAACTGAGCAAGTCCCTGCGAAAAACCTTCAAAGATCTCCTGCCATTTTAGGCCATCATTGAGTCCCACGGCGGCGGCGCGCAATGCTGTATGGACGGAATGTCGTCCAATCAAAGGGACGTGGGCATGAATGATTTCGCCTTTGTAATGCAGGCGGAAGCGAATTCCATTTAATCCAAGACCTTCGATCTGGTCAGCCCATAGATCAGCTTCTGGTGAAAGACCGTAAAAGAAAACGCGCGCTTTTGTCTTCTCTTCCATTTTGCGGACCCATGGATCATCAAAGTTGAGGATGGCAACTCCATCAGAGGGGAGAGACTGGATCAATTCGCTTTTTCCACGGGCAATGGCTTCCTGTGAACCTGCACGCTCAGCGTGGACGGTGCCAACATTGGTCACAACACCGATCTGGGGCTGTGCAATATCGCAAAGGAATTTGATTTCCCCAGGCAGATAAAACCCCATTTCCAAAACAGCACGTTCGTAGCCGGGGCCAAGTTTTAAGATCGTGAGGGGCAGTCCAATTTCATTATTTAAATTGCCAGGACTTTTGAGCGTGCGGTAACGCGTGCCAAGCACTTCCGCGATCATCTCTTTGGTAGTGGATTTGCCAACGCTGCCAGTCACACCGATCACACGCAGGTTCAGTTTGCGGCGCCAGAAACGAGCGATCTGCTGTAAAGCGGCAATCGAGTTATCCACGCGCAGGCAGAGAGGCGGGCTAAAGTCAAAGGCCGGATCAACTGACAAACCGTCACGCAGATCAAGGGTTCGAAAAGATGCGGGCATCTCCTTCTGAATTAAAGCAAAAGACGCCCCCCTGGCAAATGCTTCTGCAATAAAATCATGCCCATCCGCTTTTTCGCCGGGGATCGCGACAAAAAGTGAGCCGGGAATTATCAGACGCGAATCGATAGCCGCCTCAGTGATGAGCGCCGTCGCGTTCACAATACGAACGGCGTTGCGGGTAATGGCTTCGAGAGCATCTGCAAGTATGAGCATGTTATTTCTGGACGAGTTTGTTCCGAATGTTATCGGGAGGAATATCCAAAAGGACGATTGTTTTCTCGGCTATTTGGGCGAAGACAGGCGCAGCAGTTTCAGAGCCCCATATCGATGAGGAAGGTTCTTTAAGCCAAACATAAATCATAAATTTTGGATCATCGACCGGCCCCCAGCCTAGAAACGACGCATTGGTTTTCGTGCTATCGTAGAATCCATTGACCGGGATTTCCGCAGTGCCGGTCTTTCCAGCGAGACGATAACCAGGGACGAGCGCGGCCGATCCTTCAAATTCGAGTGAATTGGCTAGCATCTCAGAAAGGGTGTCAGCGGTTGCCTCAGAGATGGGCGAACCAACAATTTGCGTTGTCGTATTGTATTGACGCTCATCGCGCACCATCGCGTAGAGTGTACGCGGCATGACGCTCCGCCCATGGTTGGCGACTGATGATACTGCTGTCATGATCTGAAGAGGCGTGACGGCCACCCCCTGACCAAAAGCGTTCGTACCCAGGTCAACAGGATACCAGTCCGAATCGCCCGGAGTTTTGAGTCTGCCTGCGGCTTCCCCGGACAGATCCACGCCTGTGAGATGGCCTAAACCAAAATTGCTCATATAACTATAAAAACGTGTTGCTTCCATTTGAGTGGAGAGCGTTGCCATGCAAACATTGAGCGAGTGCTGCAAACAACCGGTCATATCCTGCCGACCCCAAGCTTTCCCATCCCAATTATGGATCCAGGCGCCGCCGACAAGGATGGAACCGGTATCTAAATAAGTTGTACCGGGGGTCACAATACCGCTATCCAATGCGGCGGCCATGGTGAGTATCTTGAGAACTGAACCAGGTTCATAAGGTGTTGAGATGGCCAGATTGAAATCACTCGCGTTGTTGTAGATCGTGCCATACTCCCAAAATTGATTCAAATCCATGCGCGGAGTAGAGGCAATCGTAAGCAATTCGCCAGTCTGCGGATCCATGATGACGATCGTGCCGCCTTTGGCGCCATAAGTTTCGAGCGCATCATCCAATATTTTTTCAGCTGCAGCCTGCAGATCACGGTTAATGGTAAGGATAAGCGTTGTCCCGTTCGGGACGTGCGTAATTTCAGCGGCCTTGTTCGGGTCAATGGGGACAAGCACCTGCACAGGATTCCCTGCCAGCAAATCATTATATTTTTCCTCAATGCCAAAATAACCGCGCCCCTCGCGATTGACAAAGCCGATAATATTCGATGCTAATGAAATTTCCGGATAACTGCGTTGAGGATGGGCTTTGAAGTTCAGGCCTGTCAAGTCACCAACGCTACCATTCTTGACATCCAGCTTCATTTTTTTCTTTAATTCCTTAAGCCGCTCCCCTTTGTTCAGATCGACAAAATCCGCGATAACCACATAAGAGACGCCCTCAGCCGGATTATGAATATCACTCAATATTTTCGAGTAATCGATACCAAGTTCCAAGCTGACAGCGGAAGCAATTATTTCAGGATATTTAACCGAGGTTAGATCCACACCGATCTCAAAAACAGTTTTATTACCAGCCAGGAGGTGTCCATTCCGATCGTAAATTTCGCCGCGATCAGGGAAGATCGTATGCAGTTCAGTTTGACCGTTCAGCTCGTTCGCCTTTATTTGCGGGGTTACATAACTGTTTTGAAGACGCACAATCTGAAAAATAATGGCAAACGCGATAAATCCCATCACGGCCATCACCAACTGTGTACGGAGTGCATATTGTTGTCTCATTACCGGCCTCGCGAAGAAGACACGATCTTTTCATCCATCCAGTCAAATAACGATTCGTTATATTCCGGGGGAATGCTCAACGCGCTCAATTGCGGAATTGACGCGGAAGACAGAACACCAGGTTCAGGAGCAAAATAGCCTGGTACGATCAGATATTCCACTTCCTCAGATTTGACAGGACGAAAACCAAGATCAAGCGCGCGCTGTTCCATAACACTTGCAGATGTCAATGAAGCAAGTTGGGTTTGCAAGTCACCACTCCTCTGCTGGCTCTCAGTGATAAGAGCAGTCAGGTTTTGGATCTCGCGCCCAGCGAGGGCAGCCTTCGAGGTGACATCCAAATAAAGAGTGGCCACCATTGCAGTCGCAAGCACTGCAAGCAACAAGTTGACAATCCACTGGCGCTGCACGCGCCAGGGAGCGACTTTATAAGCTTGGACAAGATGGTTTACGTTTTGTATGTTCATAGTTTTTCTACAATTCTAAGTTTTGCACTGCGCGCTCTCGAGTTGCCTTTTACTTCTTCATCTGAGGGTACGATCGGTTTTTTATTGATCAACTTCACAACTGCATTGCGTTCCACTTCGTAAATTCTTTCGTAAGGCGGATTGACGAGTTCCTTGCTTTGTTCACGAAAATAATCCTTGACGATGCGATCTTCCAGCGAGTGGAATGAGATCACCGCGCACCTGCCACCTGACCTCAAAGCTGCTACGGCTTGCGGAAGCACGCTCTCCACTGAAGCCAATTCCTCGTTGACGGCGATCCGCAAAGCTTGAAAAGTTTGTGTGGCTGGGTGTATGCGATCTCCTCGTCGGGGAGATGCTTTCTCGATCACAGCGACCAGCTCACGGGTAGTGCGAAGCGGTCTATTCATCACGATGGCTTTCGCGATCTTTCTTGAGTCGCGGTCTTCGCCATAGCGAAAGATCAAGTCTGCGAGGTCGCTTTCATCATAAGTGTTGACGATATCGTCTGCGCTTTGAAATGCGTTCGAGCCAAAACGCATATCGAGCGGCCCAACCTGCATGAATGAAAATCCACGTTCAGCATTATCGAACTGCATGGATGACGCGCCGAGGTCCAGCACGATCCCGTCCACAAAATCCCATTGCAAGGCGGCCAATTGTTTTGTGATGGTGATGTAGGAGGCCTGCACGAGATGTGTGCGCCCTTCGTAAGGAGCCAAGTTCTCACGAGAAAGCGTCAGCGCCTGCGGGTCAACATCAAGACCCAGCAATTGCCCATCTGGCGAGCAGGCCTCCAAGATCCCGCGAGCGTGACCGCCCGCGCCCAGAGTGCCATCTATATAACAAGCGCCGCGTTTGGGTTGCAGTGCGTGTATAATCTCTTTGTAAAGTACAGGTTTGTGAGTGTTCATAACAAGCTAAAATTTGTTATGAAGCAGAATTTGTTTTTGAAAGATCCAGCGCGGCGAAGCGTGAATTGTTGGCTTCTGTATCTTGAAGTTGAGCCATTTGCTCAGCCCACAAAGCAGGCGTCCAAACTTCAAAGTATTCGCCCTGGCCTGCCACGATCAATTCGCCATTCTCGATACCCAGAAAAGTGCGCAGATTTTGTGGGACAAGAATTCGCCCGACTCTATCCGCCACAACTGGATAGGCATTGGAAAATATCAAACGGCGCAGTAAACGTGCAGTCGGATCAGCCAGGCTCATAACTTCAATGCTCTTATAAACCTGTCCGAAATAAGTTGCTGTCATCACCATTAGGCATTTATCAAAGCCCTGCGTAATGTAAGCGCCGCCTTCCAACAACTCACGGAAGCGCGCTGGTATCATCAAGCGCCCTTTATCATCGAGATTGTGTTGGAACTGACTCAAGAACATATGTGCTAATTATCCTTTTAATACAATCAGACGCCGACAAATCGGCGCCTGTCTACCACTTCTTACCATTTCTTACCACATTATACAGCTTTCTGGATTTTAATCAAGGAATTTATCTAGTCATTTCATTGTCTTAAAGGCGCCGCAAATGAGTCAATCCCCTACCTTCACACTTCTCGAAGCCGCAAACTGGCAAGATTATGAATTACTAGATTCAGGTGATGGTCTAAAACTTGAACGCTTCGGTAAATATATTTTTGCGCGGCCTGAATCACAAGCCATGTGGTCGCGCGCGCTGCCTTCATCAGAATGGAATAATGTCCACGCGGTTTTTCAACCAACCCCCGAAGAAAGCGGCGGGCACTGGCTCGAAAAAAAGAAGTTACCCGATAAATGGGAAATGAAATATCCGCTACCCCATTTAAACGAGTTGACATTTTCAGTGATGACAACGCCCGGCCGACATCTTGGAGTCTTTCCTGAGGTCGCTTCGCACTGGGACTTTATGGCTGGTCTCGTCCAAAAAGAGACTCGCCCCGTTAGAGTGCTCAACCTATTTGGTTACACAGGCCTGGCATCCCTCGCGGCGGCGGCAGCAGGCGCACAAGTGACTCATGTAGACGCCTCCAAAAAATCCGTCAGTTGGGCGCGTGAAAATCAAACCTTATCAGGCTTGGGCGATAAACCCATCCGCTGGATCGTAGAGGATGCGATTAAATATATGCAGCGCGAAGAAAAGCGTGGAATGAAATACGATGGCATCATTCTTGACCCGCCCAAGTTTGGGCGCGGTCCCAAAGGTGAAGTATGGGAAGTTTACAAATCTCTGCCAAATTTATTCGAGATCTGCCGCGCGTGCTTAAGTGACGAACCGCTTTTTGTGATCGCAACCTTATACGCAGTACGCGCATCCGCTATTCATGTGGCGCAAGCTCTTGATGAGATGATGAAAAATTTTACGGGGAATATGGATAGCGGCGAACTGGTCACAAGGGAAACCAGCGCCAACAGATTACTGTCACAAGCAGTTTATGCAAGGTGGTCTGCCAAATAAAAAAAATCCGAGGCTCATCACCTCGGATTTTTTTTATTATCCTTTTGCTTCACTGCTTGAAGAAGTGCTACTTCCCCCTGCGCCCTTCGTTGGAGATACGATCTTCTTCAACAGGTCATACCAAAAAGAAGCTCCCTGTGAAACTGCAATAGCTGTAATACCCAACCCTGCCACTTTTAATAATATGAACAGAGCCCAAGCTCCCCAATCAGAATTTGGGGGAAATTGTTGTGTCTGCCACCAGCCGATCTTAATTGAAAATGCGCCGAGACTTTTTATAAGCTCAGTCAGATCTACATTTGCACCTTCCCTTGCAACAACAGCATTTGCCTGAGCAGCAGCGATAGCGCGCAACTCGACATTCATCCATAACGCTTTGGCAAGTTGAATGCTGTCTGTGCCAAACAAAACGGTTATGCCGATGGAAAGCATGATGACAAAACTTCGAGCGCGGGCGCGGAAAGTGGCCGCAGCCTGTTCCATCATCCCGTTAAAATAAGTGGTAGTTCGTGTTCGAAGATCAGCGATGTTGGTTACACCCTGATTGATCCAATTGATGAAAGCTTTTTTTCCTTCTGAATCGGGAAGCTTGTCTATCAACTCAGCCAACTGTAATAAATCAATTTCTTTTTTAGAGGTTAATCCAACAATATCAAAATATGCATCGACCAAAGTTGACACGGGAATTTTTTCCAGTTTTTTTGGTTCAGTGGCGGAAGAAAAAATACTAAAAAAACCCTTATATCTGATCGGACGCAGCGCCTGCAGTTGAGGGAGATTGACGAGATCATTGAGGTATTTATTTTCTTTATGCTCGCCAACAAGTTTAACCAAATATTGCTCCAACGCTTTACCACGCGACTCTAACACTTCATTGATCCATTGAGTGATCGTCGAAACAATGGAACCTAGTACGTAATACACAACGATAAGACCAACTGCGACTTCGAGAACTTGTGGTATGGACATGATTTTCTCCTTGATACTATTAGTGATTTCTTACCTGATCTTTTTTTCCAACTCTGCAAGCCAAGCTAGCGGCCTGCTCCAACGTATCCGTTCCTGCACGCCAGCCTGGTCTTTCTTTGGTTTGTCCCATTTTGGGCCAGGCGGACCTGATTCATCATTCAGCATGCTCTTCACCCCCCACAATCCTTTATATTGTACCCAATCAGGCTCAGAATTCAATAGCACGCGCTGCCATTCTTTAACATTTGGGTACATTGTCTCACGATCAGAAAGGGTACGTTTGAGATAACTACTTGATCTCAAAATCCTTTCGCGCAAAGTATCTCCTTGAAATCCCAAACGAAAACCATCTCCTGAAGCCAGCTCCATGGGCAGGCTGATCACATAATGGTCCACTTCATCGCGCAAATTAATAAATGCATCCTCGGCAAGAAAAGCTGTGTGTTTTATGGAAATTTCCTGCAACGCGATCTGGCGGGCTTTTTGATTCTGGTTGAACAATAAAAATAGATAATGGATCAGGCCATCGGTCCAGAAAAGCAGGCGTTGTAATCTGCCTGGTTTATACATACTCGGTGAGCGGATCACTTCAGGTTTGCTATAATTTGCATGCGATCCAAGCGCAACATAGACAACAGGATGCAGCGTGAGAATCCCCTGCTTATTCACTGCCTTGATAACTGTCTGCCATTTTTCGATGCTGCCCGCGCCATGTTGAGAGAACAAAACAGAGTATGGCAAATCGTTCTTAAGATAGACAGCCACCATCTCCCAATCTCCTTCGTGATGATTGATGCCATTCACCGCCAGACGCCAGTCGTTGAACGCATAAAAGAAATGATATTGCAGGATTGTCCATTTATTTTTTTGTTCATCCATCTCATATAATATACGACCATAATACACAGGTGCGGGTTCTTCTTTTAAAATTTTAATGTATTGCAAATATGCTTCCTGAGCGATCTTTTCAGTAGCTTGTGAAAGCATATCCATGATCATTCCAGGACCTTCAGGGATGATACGCTCAAGAATAAATTTCATAGTGCGAACGGAAAAATAAAAAAGGATGATCAAATAGATCGGAAGCAAAATAAGGTATTCCACGGTCAGGCTTAAAAATTCTCTGGGATGAATAAAAAACCAGATCGGCGCGATCTCGAGTACAACAAAGAATATGGCGGCCAACGCAGCCGGGATAATTCGCAATCGAATTGGAGATGCAAGCATAAAGATGATCAAAGCTGTGAGCAGTGAAAATGGAATGGCAGTTTCCACACCCGCCAAGCCTGCAGCACTCCACGCCGCCACGATGCCTATCACGGAAAGCACACCCCACCACACCCACGCATCTGAATCATTGAGCGGTTTGTTAACGAAACGCAGAAAATACTGCTCGCTTTTCAGCCTGCCGATTCGTTTAATCAAAGGCTCGTTCAAATGTGCAAATGATTCCGCCGCTCCATGCGGCCCACTTGGAAAGATCGAACATTGTTCCAAATACGGCTCGACCGCCATCGGAAAAAAGCGTTCGCTTTTTGCGAAACGAAGCACAGGCTCATATTTTTCAAGCAACTCAAGATCGGTCACACAACCTCTGTTATGGTATAAAAGCGGATATGGATAATAAAACACTCAAGCGATCTTTTGCAACCTATTTTAACTCCAAACCTGAATTTATCGTTCGGGCGCCAGGACGTGTAAACCTGATTGGTGAGCACACAGATTATAACGATGGATTTGTCCTGCCGATGGCAATTGACCGGGCTGTTTGGATAGCACTCACTCCCCGGGCGGATTCGCACATCCACATCCGCTCTTTGGACCTTGAAACTGATTCTGCATTCGATTTAAGTGACCTCACGAAGAGTGAAGGTTGGGCCGAATATATCAAAGGGGTTGCATATGAATTACGAAATGCGGGTTATCAATTACGCGGCTTCGACGCAGTCATGACCGGGGATGTGCCACGCGGAGCAGGCTTATCATCCTCTGCGGCGGTGGAACTTGCAACGGCGCGCGCTTTTGCAGCAGCCTCAGCCTTTGCATGGGATGCGCCGAAGATGGCAAGACTCGCACAAAAAGCAGAGAATGAATGGGTCGGTGTCAACTGCGGCATCATGGATCAAATGGCGAGCGCGGCTTGCAGGGAAGGATATGCTTTATTTTTAGATTGCCGTTCACTCGAACATCAACATGCACCTTTGCCTGCAGGCATATCTATCATAATATTAGACACATCCACAAGACGCGGATTGGTGGATTCAGCCTATAACGAGAGACGTAATCAATGCGAAGAAGCAGCGCGCTGGTTTGGAGTGAAAGCGTTAAGAGATGTGAGCGTGCAAGAGTTTGAAAGAGAAACCATCAAAGCAAAAAATATTAGCGCTGTTGTATTAAAACGCGCCAGGCACATCATTACAGAAAACGCGCGCGTGTTGGAAGCGGTTGAAGTCATGAAAGCGGGAAACATAAAACGGCTGGGAGAATTATTTAATGCCAGTCACGAAAGCCTGCGCGATGATTTTGAAGTGACAAATGAGGCGCTCAATATCATGGTCACCTGCGCGCGGGAACAGGAAAGTTGTTTAGGTGCACGTATGACGGGCGCAGGCTTTGGTGGTTGCGCTGTGGCATTAGTTAGCAAAGAAAACGCTCAAGAGTTCACAAAATCTGTTTCTAGCGCATACAGGCAGAAGTCGGGTTTGGAAGCGAGTATATATGTTTGCAAGGCAAACGAGGGAGCAAGCGTTGTGGAAAGCTAATACAATATCAGCGCAATCAGAACAAAAAAAATGGACACGTTTTGCGTGTCCATTTTTATATTAGCTGTATGCCATCTGTTCAACTTCAATCGCGCGCTTGCGGGTCTGACGCTTGATGATCTTTTCGGCCGCAATGCGAGTCTGTCGATTTTGAGCATTCCGAATCATCAACTTCATGAATTTGGTATGGTTGGTCGGATCATTGAGCAGGGAGAAATCTGCCGAACCTGGTTCGTGAGGTGGATAAAAAATTCCACAGTTGGGATTGATCTCGAGCATGTGGATCACACCCTCAGCGTCCATGCGATAATCGCAGCGGGCATACCCATTGCCGCCCAATTCCCTGAAAACACGCATGGTCTGCTCGCGTAAAACTTTTTCGATCTTCGGATCATTTACCACAGCGACAGACATCTTTTCGTATTCAATCCACTTCATATCATAATGCTTAAAGGATTCGCCGCTTGGAAAAATAAATTCCACCGGCGTAAATGTAAATGCCTTCCTGGAGTCATCAGGATTCTCTGCGATCAGGCAGGTGAACTCTCGCCCTTCTATGAACTCTTCGATCAACGCGCGACCGAACTCATTAATTTCAACTTGCAATTGTTCACGCAACTGATCGACGGTTTCAACGCGCGAGTTGCGGCGAATACCTACACTGGCATACCCATGCGGGGGTTTCACCAGCATCGGGAAACTCAAACGCTTTGCAACTTTCTCGGCATCTTCAACGCGATTTACGAACATCCAATTTGGCGTGGGAACGGAAACGCGCCGGGCCGCATTCTTCATTTCGTCACGGGTGGGATCAAAGAATTTTGAATCGGCCCCGGAAAAAGCGACATTAAACTTCTCGAGCGCGTGTACGAGCGCAATACCTGAAAGCGCATCATCGGCAGTTCCATCACACAAGTTGATGAAGACGTCAACACCTTCACCCATAAGATCAAGAATTTGTCTTTCAACATTTTTCGGGCCCACAAGATGCTGCTTCCAGCGATATCCATTCATGTAAGGTGATGGATTATAAGGAATATCGTTTTCGTCTGGAACGCTTGTTAATACACAGATATACATATTTTTCCTTTTTTGTTATCAACTAATTGTTGATTTGATTTTTTAGATCAGTAAATATATATCAATTTCATCGAATCATATTTATTTATTTATTAATTTATATCCATTGTATCTAACTATTGATTTATGTAAAGGGTTTTAAGCATACAGTTTTCTTAATATATTCAAGGTCTTTTATTTGCTTTGTTGTATTATTTCTTTAAGGTTATTAAGGTATTTAAGAAAAGCAGTGCAAGACGACGTCCTGCACTGCCTGTATTTATTCCGCTTTATATTAATTTAATGATCTATGACTTCCAAAATTGTGGTACATGTTCTCTATACGTCATCAAGTATTCATCAAGAATAAGTTTTGCTGAATCAAGATCACGTATGATGGGATCAAGTAATAAACATTGCAATGCTTTTTCATGGTTTCCTTCCACTGCCGCATCAACACCCAATTGCGCGGTTATTAATTCCCGACGACACAATTCAGCGACAGGTTCAGGCAATGCGCCAACATGCACCGGATGAATACCCGCGCCGTCGACCATGACGGGTGTCTCAACAATTGTATTTAATGGCAGGTTGGAAATCTGTCCCGTGTTGGGCAGGTTTGCCGCGAGATGATAATGATTGCCTGCACAGGAAATATTTTCGATGATCTCCAGGGCGCCTTCAGAATCTGTATCCAGCAGGCTTTCAATGGATGTACTGCCATTCGCCATTTCATTCAAGCGGTCCAAGCTAAAATCTCGCAAACCGGCCATCATTTGCCAATCATATAGGCGAATATTGAATCTTTCCCATGGTTTGGTGACCGGATCGCTCATCCACGGGAGATATTCACAGAGGTGAGTATCTCCGGGAATCGGGAACAGGCCAAAGTCATGAAAGATGCGGCGCGTCAGCGGTTCAAATTTTTCATCCAATTCGAAAAATCGTTTTTTCAAAAGTGGATAGAGATCCTCGCCAGTGCGTTTATCGTGAACGGAAATGATCCACGAAAAATGATTTGTGCCCGCCGCACGGATATCAATCAGCGGAACGGTCTGATGAATTACCATCTGTTGAAGCGGATGCTGTAATACATCCGCGTGCATGCCTTCAAGACCGTCAGGCACTTGGATGCCAAGATCTTTCGCAAGCGCCACCCCAACCATGTCGTAGCCCGTGTAAATTTGATGACACAAACCAACCACTTTAATCTTGCTATGGCGATTGACCGCGTCACAAATACGTACCATTGGGTTTGTGAAATTAATGAACCATGCATCGGGGCAAGCCTGTTCCATGTCATGCACAATTTCCATGAGCGGCATGATGTTACGGGCTGTGTGAATAAATCCGCCGGGACCGCCGTTCTCTGCATACGGTTGATGCACGCCATATTTTAATGTGATGTCATAATCTGATTTCCATAGTTCTTCGCGCGGACCCACTTCTATTGCAGAGACAACAAAATTTGCGCCAACAAGCGCATCTTTATGATTTGCATGTGCGCTGATGTTGAAATTCGAATCCCATTCCTTGTTCAATCGATTCGCAAGGCGGTACACAATGTCAAGGCTTTGCGTGTTGCGATCCACCAATCGTAAGGCGGAACCTTTTAATTTTTTTGAACGAAGAATGGCAGAGAGTGTATTTTCGCCAAACGATGCGCTGCCTGCACCGATGACAGTGATGATGGTCATGGAAAACTCCTTTTGATGGAAATTCGCAGATTAACCAAATTCAAAAATGCATGTATAAAAAAGCGCGTTGGGATTCTCCAACGTGCCAATTGTACTTCTTCGATCCGTCACGGAGTGGTTTTTATTTCCACTTCAACGGTCATACCCCATAACAATCCAACGGGTTGTTCATTCAATTCAATGGTGACTGGATAAACCACATCCCCGCCAACAGTTTTAGAAATGGGAGAGATGCGAATCACTTGACCAGCGACGGTCACATCCAATGCTTCGATATAAACATTTACAGCTTGACCAATTTTCACGCGGGCAATATCACGCTCGCCAAGATCGGTAGTTTCTATTTTCATATTATTCAAGGTTGCCAAAGTGATGACAGCCTGGTCAGCTTGAACAAATTCGCCGGGAATCACATCTATGGAAGCTACCATTCCGTCGAAAGGAGCGAGCAGGGTATTCTGCGAAAGGTTGGCAGCGGCGGAATCCAGTACGGCTTTTGCCTGGTCTGCTTTAGACAGTGCTTTCAGATACACTTCCCTTGGAAGGCTATACCATTTTACAGCGCCGGTGTTGGGATTAACATATTTAACCTTATCTGCATTTTGCAATTCGGCAGCGAGGCTTTTTGAAGCGTAATCCTGTTCGGCAGCAGTTACCGCAAACTCCAGGTCAGGCGTATCTAAAACAATGAGCGACTGCCCTGCTTTTATCTGCTCGCCTTCACTGACGGGGATTTCTTTAACAAGCGCTGAGATGGTAAATCCCAATTGAGAAACTTGAACGGGTAGAACCTTCGCAGAGGCGATCACAATGTTAGGGTCGGAGACCACAACGGTTTCTGCAACAGCGGTTATAGCCGGAGAGACCGCAGCAAGAGTTGGATTTCCACCACAAGCTGTCAGGATGATGGTGAATAAAGTTAGCCAGATCAATCTTTTCATTTTTATCTCCCCGTTAATTTTCGACGAGGATTTCAACATCTGCGCTCATGCCCCAGAGTAAGCCCTCAGGCTGTTGATCAAAATCAACTGTCGCTTTGTAGACTACATCCCCACCAAGGGTGGAGGAAATGCGCGAAACATCCGCAACCTTGCATTTGTAAACCTGACCCAAAGCATCAATAAATACATTGACAGACTGCCCAATTTTTACTTTGGGTATATTACGTTCGCTCAAATCTGTTGTTTCAATGCGATATCTGCTCAGGTCACCGAGCACGAGTACAACCTCGCCGGGCGTTACTGTTTCAGAGGGGGAAATGTTTACAGAGACAACCGTTCCAGCAAACGGCGCGGTCAGATTCGATTGCGCATTCAAGGTTGCTTTTGCTGAATCAACCAAAGCCTGGGCGCGGGCGATATCGTTTTCCACGACTTCAATATGTTTCTGAGTAGGCGCACAACCCACCCGGCAACCCGAAAGACGAATCAAATATTTGAGTTCAATCTCTGAATACGTCAGATTGGCTTCAGCCTCTTTAACTTTTGCTTCCAGAATTGATGTATCCAATACGACAAGGATCTGCCCTGCTTCGACTTTATCCCCAACCTCTATGTTGACCGAGGTTACACGTCCAACGGATGGAAAGGAAAGTCGCGCTTCGCTCAGTGGAACGACAACCGCTGAAGCAGAAACTACATCTCCGCCACTTGGCCGTGGATTTGATGAAGGTATATTCTGATCAAGCGATATTGTTGGTATTGCGGTTGGCGCGGCTGATGATCCGCAGGCGGCTACTGTAAGCGCCAAAATGCTAATTACTATCGAAAAAACTTTAGTCATAAACTTTAATCTCCAAACTTTATTTTTTAACGGGTTTGCTTTCTTTTTCTATCAAACCATCCTGCAATGTGACGACTCGTCTCGCATAATTAATTACACGCGGATCATGTGTGGCGAACACAAAGGTGACGCCCGTATCTTTATTCAGCTTCTGCATAATATCCATCACCTGTCTGCCGTTTTCAGTATCAAGGTTGGCGGTGGGTTCATCAGCGAGGATCAAAGCTGGCCTGGGAGCCAAGGCGCGGGCAATCGCGACGCGCTGTTGTTGTCCGCCGGAGAGTTGGTCTGGACGATTATTTGCACGGTCGGTTAGATCTACCGCCTTGAGCAATTCCATCACACGCTCTTTGCGCTCAGCTGTGCCTTGACGATTCAGCAGAAGCGGCATTTCGATATTCTCATATGCGCTCAAGGTTGGGATAAGTGCAAAGAATTGAAATATGAAACCAATATTTTCGCGGCGCATGTCGGCGCGCTGATTACGGTTAAGCTTGGTGACATCCTTGCCATTGACGATCACATGCCCCGAAGTTGGCTGGTCAAGACAGCCGATCATTTGAAGCAGTGTTGTCTTGCCGGAACCGGAAGGTCCGACCAACGAAGTAAACTCTCCGCTTTCAATAGACAGATCAACGCCTTGCAAAGCACGCGTTTCCAATTTTCCAATTTGATATACACGAGTAACGTTTTCAATTTTTACGACTTCCATTTTGTACTCCTATTTTTCAGCGCGCAGGGCGGCGACCGGTTGCATACGCGACGCCATCACTGCCGGGTAAAACCCAGACAACAACGTGACCACAAAGGTCATGATGGTCAGGTTGATAAGGTTATCCGTGGTCAATTTGGCGTAGATCGTATCGGTGATCAAAATGCCGCTCAGACCCATGTTGCCGATGTAGAATCCGTTGACGTTGAAATATAGGGTTGCCAACACCCCAATGATCAATCCCATGATCACACCACCAACTGCCAGCATGGATGATTCAGCGAGAAACAACATCATGATGCGGTTGCCCCTCATGCCAATCGCGGACAAGATTCCAATCTCGCGTGTGCGCTCATAGACCGACATGATCAGCGTATTAATGATGACCGAGGCAGAGATCGCCAGGATGATCAAGTAAAAGATCGAGATGTAACTTTGCGCCATTGCCTCATAATCAACGAACAAGGCATTCAAGTCTTTCCATGTTTTGATTTCCAGATTCGAAGAGACATGGAGCGCAGGCAAAACACTATCGGTCAGCGCGGTATCTTTGAGCAGAATAAAAATTGTACTGGCATGATTTTCCGTCTGTGTGATCGCTTGCGCTTTTACGAGCGGCAGGAAAACAGTTGCGCTGTCGAAGCCATATGTGTTGGTTGAGTAGATTCCCTTTACCGTAAAAGTTTGATCTTGCACATTACCATCCGAGGTGTTGAGTGAAAGGCTGACATTGTCACCTACTTTCAAATTCAATTTATCCGCCATCGGTTTGCCGATCAACACTGCCTCACGATCATCGGGGCTGATGAAATTTCCACTGACGACTCCTTCGCGGTATGGATCACTTGCGGGTGACAATGGATCAATCCCTGTAATTCTCGCGCCTGCGGATTGAGTCCCTGATGATAGGAATCCGCTTGCATACAGGCGAGGCGTTACGGCTTTGACCTGATTCAGCGCGCCAATTTGACCTGCGATCTGCTCTGGGTTTTCGATCAGATCCACCCATTTGAGGCTGGATTTGTTTTCATTATAAGTAACCGCGCGGATCTGGATGTGCCCGCTTTGAAGTTTGATTGCAGACTCGATCGCACTGCCCATCTCACCTTCGATAACAGATGCCATCAGAATCAGCAAAGCAAGCCCGGCGCCCACCGCCAATGCAGAGAAAAAGGAACGCCTGCGGTTACGCCCAAGATCGCGGAAAGCCATTTTAAGTATTTGGATCATGATATACCTCAAACAAAATGCAGGGCTTCGGCAGGTTCGCGCCGCCCGGCTTCAAAGGCAGGAATGAGCGCAGCCAACGCGGAGATGATCGCGATTGTTGAAGCGCGCATGAGTAATTTCTCAACGCCCCAAGTGGGATAAACGCGGCCCTGTATCAACGCCATATAACTCGTGGCTGTGGACATGCTGCCAAAATCGAGCCCGACTGATATCAAATATCCGTTGAGCGCCAGCCCAAAGACAATTCCCACCACAACACCGACCAGCCCGATCATGATTCCCTCAAGAATGAACAACAAGGAAATTTGATTCGGCTTGAGTCCCATCGCGCCCAACACACCGATCTCGCGTGTTCGTTCATATATCGCCATCAGCAAAAGGTTGAGGATTCCAACGCCCGCAATGGCGATGATGATCACACTGAAGACATCCATCACACCGCCTTTAGTATTGATCGCGGAAGCAAGGTCTGGATAATTTGCCTGAAACGATTCAATCTCATAACCAGGTAATCCGGGTTTCATTCCTTCGATTACGGAACTTTCCTGACCAAGCCTTTGAAGGAAGATCGACACCTCGGTGCAACTCGATACATCGTAAAGCACTTGCGCTTCGCCGAGCGAAATGTAAACGGTCTGCTTCTCGATGTCGGCCATGCCGAGATCGAAGATGCCGATGACTGTCATCGTGCGCTGACGCATTTGCTCATGCTGTGAACGTCCAACCAAAGTGACTCGATCCCCCACTTTCACACCCATCGCATCGGCGAGGCCTTTGCCGATCAGAATATTATCCAGATCATCACTGGCAAGGTTGCGCCCCTCTTTGACATTCTGACCGATGATATTAACCTTCATCTCTTTTTCAGGTTCGATGCCGGTAATACCTACCGCAAATGCGCCCTCACGGCTGGTGACCAGTCCGCCAGTGCTGATGCGTTGTGTGGCAGCCAATGTCAGCGGATTCGATTCCGCCGCTTTAATCACGGCTTGCGGATCAGCCAACGGAAAAAGCGGGTTTGAATTCGCCTGCGCACGATAGCCTTCGGCATGAACTTGAATATTGCCTCCCAACACCTTTACAGCATTGCCGTAGATCGCATCGGTAAAACCGTTCATTAAACCATCGTAGAACATCATTAATGCCAGTGTCATAGACATGGCAAGAACGATGATGATCGTGCGGCGTTTGTGCCGCCAAACATTTCGCCACGCAAGGCGCAGATAAAGTGTCATAGGATTTTCTCCTTCGTGATAAATTATACAACTTTCCGCCAAATAAACGTGGCCTTCCCACTTTTCGTGTATTTCATTGATAACTGTTCACGGATAACTTCCGGTTGATTCCCATCTTTCCCATATCATCCTCACCAACAACCCCGCCCGCCAAAATGCGACAGCCGCCATGCCATGTGCCAACACTGCGAAGAAAGGCGGCGCTTCATTTGTGTAATACATCCAGCACTCGCGGGTTGTCCCCCACAACTCAAGGAAGTAGCCAAGTCCCGCGCCTGCGATGAATGTCAGCAGGGCGAAACGATGATCTGTGGGTGTGATGATTAATAGAATACACAACGCCAGCGAAAGCCATGTATAGGATTTGTCGAATGTCGGGGAAACAAAAACCAGCATCAAGATTAAGAAAGATGCGAAGATTAACCAGTAGAGAGTAGTGAACAGTGAATAGTCAACAGTAGATTTGGTTCGTTTGATTACTTGTTCAATAGTCCAGTTGAGAAATCTTGAGATGCGATCAATCGAAAGACTCGCAATAGGCCACGCGGGGATGATCCATAGCGGCGGACGTTCGGCAGTGTAGTAATGCCAGAGATTCGTTTGCGTGCCCCACGACTCAATTGCCAGTCCGCCGCAGACACCAACGAAAACGATCAACACATCCGTTTTGAGATTCGCGCGTGCCACGATCGTAATGGACATAAATAGAAAAACACCGAGCAGCAGCCAATCCATGTACAGCCACCACGCGCCGTTCCAATCGACATAGGCCAGATATTCTTCAGCAAGCGGCCACCAAATGTAGATGATGAGAAAAATGGTGACGAAGAATCCGCCGAGCAGAATACTGCTATCGCGAGTCCAGAAACTTTGTTTTTCATTTTCCATTCGTCAGATTATAACTTTTTTGTTGACATTTCTTTTCCTCTGGTCTACACTACATCTCATGCTTGCTCGAATATTTTCCTGCGCTGTGGTTGGTCTTGAAGGCGTCGTCATTGAGGTGGAAGTAGATTACACCAATGGCCTGCCCGGCATGACGATTGTTGGTTTGCCAGACGCCGCCGTTCAAGAAAGCCGTGAGCGTGTGCAAACAGCCGTCAAGAACGCGGGCTTGCATTTCCCCCGTCACCGCATCGTTGTCAACCTCGCGCCTGCCAGCGTCCGCAAAGAAGGTCCTTCGTATGATCTTCCCATCGCGCTCGGCGTGATCGTGCTCGCGGGTTTTCTTCCGCCCGACAAAGTTGAAAACACAATTGTCATCGGCGAACTTTCGCTCGATGGCGTTGTGCGTCACGCGCGCGGCGTTTTGCCGATGGCCACCACTGCACGCGCCAATGGATTCAAGCGGATGTTCGTCCCTGAAGTGGATGCGCCCGAAGCGGCTTTAATGCCAGACCTTGAGATTTTCCCGGTCAAAACACTTGCGGATCTCTTCGACCATTTATCTGGCCGCCGTTTAATTGATCCTTACATCGCCTCGACAGATTCGCTTGAGCCGTTATTCACGCCAACAGACTTCAGCGAACTAAAGGGACAGGAACACGTCAAACGCGCACTCGAAGTCGCCACGGCCGGCGGACATAATGTTTTGATGGTGGGAAGTCCCGGCGCTGGTAAAACTTTATTGGCGCGCGCGTTGCCCGGCATTCTGCCAGTAATGAGCCTCGAGGAATCATTGGATGTGACGCGAATTTATTCTGTTGCAGATCAACTCCCCGCAGGTACACCGTTAATTCGTCATCATCCATTTCGTTCGCCGCATCACACCATTTCACACGCAGGCCTCGTCGGTGGCGGGAATATCCCCAAGCCCGGTGAGATCTCGCTCGCGCACCGCGGCGTTTTATTTTTAGATGAATTCCCCGAATTCGGAACACGCGTCCTCGAAGTCATGCGCCAGCCGATGGAAGATAAAGTTGTCACCATCAGTCGCGCAAAAGGCTCATAAACTTTTTCAGCAAATTTTCAATTGATCGCGGCGATGAATCCCCGCCCCTGCGGATTCTACGGAGACTCGCTCAAGCCCTGCACCTGCGCACATTCAACAGTAACTAAATATCAAAATATCAAAAACGAATCTCAGGTCCACTGCTCGACCGCATAGACATTCATATCGAAGTGCCGCGTGTAGATTATGAAAAGTTAAGTGGGAATAAAATAAGTGAAACATCCGAGTCGATTCGTAATCGTGTGCAAACCGCAAGAGATATTCAAAATAAAAGATTTGCAAATGGCAAAGCTACTGATATCGTCTGCAACGCGGATATGCGGATCGGGGAGGTACGGCAATTCTGTCAACTGCAGGCTGAAGGTCAGAGTTTGATGCGCTCGGCCATGAGTCAACTTCAACTATCGGCGCGCGCATATCATCGCATTCTGAAATTGTCTCGTACGATTGCTGATTTAGCGGGGAGTGATGAGATCCAGTCCACGCATTTGGCGGAGGCGCTGCAGTATCGTCCAAAGATCATGATGGGTTAGTTCCTTGCGCTGGCTACACAAAGGTTATCCATCCGATGAAATTTCTGGTCTAAACTCAAATCCGGGCGGATGAGCAAGCAGCCGGCACAGGGCTTTATGGCACCTTTCCAGCTTATGCAAGAGTCCTAATAACATCCAATTTCCTTCGCGAGTGGTGTCAATAGTTCTATTTTCCACGGCTCCACACGCGGCGCAATGGAACAAGCCGAACTAAGAATATATCCGCCGCCTGGCATGCCTATTTGAATGCGTTCAGTCGCTTCAGCAACTACTTCTGCTTTTGTAGTGTATTCAAGGATCGAAACCGAATTCATATTCCCCTTTAGAAAAAGTCTTTTGCCAACGCCGTTTTTCGCATCCACCAATGCCACATTTCCAAGCGGATGAGGATCGAGGGTGTCAATTCCCATCGTACCAGTTTGTTCCATCAATTCAAGCCTGTCGCCGATTTTTCCGCAAGTATGTGTATACACAGGAATGCTAAATTCTTTAACAGCATCCACTACACGGCGCTCATAAGGAAGAACATACTCGGCGTACATTTTCGGAGACATAAACCCGCCGCCCGCAAATGCGGATGAGATCAGCACCGCATCGACTCCCCTTTTAGCTTGCGCAACCGCCCAGGCAATGGATGCGTCTGCGAATCTTTCCAGCAACGCCTTGACCTTTTCCTTGTTTTTTACCAATCCGATGATCGCATTTTGATAACCGATCAATTCCAGATAGTGCGTAAATGGCGAGAACACTTCACCATGAACAGAAATCTCGCCATTGGTCTTTGCTCGCACTAAGTCAATCGTATCCAAAAAATAATCGGGTACTTCATTCATTGGCCCAAGATCATTCTTGTCTGCCAGCCAGGGAATATGATAAGTACCCCAAACATAGCCAGGGTATTGATTGATCATTTCCAAATGATCAGGGTCAAGCATTGTTAAGTCTGCGCGTTGCTGTAATTCAGGCCGTGCAGAATAAACATATTGCCCATTGTCATCCCACGGAATGATGGTCACATGTCCGTTACGCCATGTGACCAATTCACCTTTTTTTATTCTCTCAACTTTTTTAATTTCACTTAACACATTGCGCGGACGCCCTGGCAGGTTAATCAAAATCCCGTCAAATTGATAGCGCTTCTGCATCATAACCAATGCTTCGGCAAACCCCTCGCTGGTAAACCAGATCTCATGCGGCGCAATTCCTGTATTCAAAAAATAATGTCCAAGCGCCAATTGGCACATCACAGGCACACGATCTGGTTCTTTATGCTGCATGGCGAGCCCAATACGTTCGCGTCCATTCATAACGTTTATCCTTTTACAGCACCAGCGGTTAACCCTTTAATAAATTCGCGCGAAAGTAACACATAGAGTATCAAAAGCGGAATGGCAGCCATCGAAAGTACTGCAAGCGCCCGCGTCCAATCCGTTCGATATTGACCAAACAACAATGAGACTCCCAACGCAACCGTCCGAGATTCTTCAGAGCGAATAAAGACCAGAGGAAACCAGAAATCATTCCAGATCTTGATCATGTTGAAGATCGCAACGGTGGCGAGGGCGGGACGCATTAAAGGAAGCACGATTGAACTATATATTTGCCATTCCGAGGCGCCATCCACTTTTGCCGCATCAAACATCTCGTTGGGAAGTTCCTTGATAAAAGCGGTCAGCACAAAAGTTGCGATCGGCATCCCCATTGCGACATAAACTGGGATCAAACTCCAGATGGTATCCTGCAAATTAAGTGTTTTAATGAGTCGTACCAGGTCAATCGTCCCAAGGCGGATTGGAATCATCAAACCAGCGATGAAAAAGACATATAGAAAATTAGACGCCTTTGATTTCCATTTGGCAAGAGCATATGCTGCCATCGAGCCCACCAACAAAATAAGGGTTAGAGATATGATAGTAACAATTAATGTGTTGGTAAAGTACAAGTCAAAACGGCCTGTACTCCATGCGGCTTTATATCCATCCAATGTGAAATTCTTTGGAAAACCAAATGGATCGCGAAAGATCTCTTTTTGCGGTTTGACTGAGTTGACAAGCAAGGTCCAGATCGGAAACAACACGATCACAGACCAGATCGTCAGGAGAAAATAAGTAAGGATTTGACTCAATTTTATTCGACGCATAAGATTTTCTCCCAACTCACGATTCATCTGGGGATTGACGGCGCGACAGATACAACCAGAGCAGAACACCTGCCATTAAAATAATAAAGGTCATGGTGGCAATGGCCGCTCCCATGCCCATATTGGGAATGCCGACAGGATGCTCCCCAGCGATACCTGTGCGATAGAAAAGAGTGGCCAGCAAGTCAGCGGAATATGCAGGTTCACCTTTTGCGCCAGCCATGGCATAGATCACATCGAATGCATTGAAATTATCCACAAAGGTCAGGATGGCAACAATGCCGACCACGGGCTTCAATAATGGAAACTTGATCTTCCAAAAAATCGCCCATTCGGATGCGCCGTCTATTCGGGCGGCTTCAAGCAATTCCTCTGAAATTCCCATTAAGCCCGCCAGGAACATTACCGTCGGCATGCCCACCCACTGCCAACTGGATACCAAAGCGATAATGGGCAGCGCCAATTCTTTTCTTCCAAGCCAAGGAAGGGCCAGCGATTTTAAATCCATGGCAATCAGTATTTTATTGACTGCGCCCCACTGTGGATTAAGAATTAATGTCCATAGGAAACCGGTCACCAGCACAGACAGGGTGGCTGGGGCAAAAATAATAGTGCGATATACATCCCGCCCTTTAAAGTCAGATGCTAGCAAATTTGCAAATAATAACCCCAAACTATTCTGCACAATCATATGGATCGCAAAAAATATACAGGTATGGAGAACAGCACCAAAAAATTTTCCCCGCCAGAGCGGGTTTGTAAATAGATCGATATAATTTGTCAAGCCAACAAATTTTGTCGGATTGTATCCTTCCCCCGTATATAAGCTTAGTCTCAATGAGTCAAAAAGCGGGCCTGCCATAAAGGTCAGGTAAATGATCAGTGCAGGAAGCAGGAAAAGCATCCAGGTTATTTTTCGGCGATTTTCGTTGTTAAATAATCCCGCATTTCTTTTTCCTGAAGAAATCATCTGGCTCATTATCTCTCCTCGGGTTGTTGGCAGGGACGGTTACCCACCCCTGCCATAACACATTATATAAAAACTAAGGCTTGCAAGTCTTGGCGGGGCCGTACCATCCAGCCAAATCAGCCTGGAAGCTATCAGCAGCTTCCTTCGGGGTCTTCTCATTCTTCAACACTGAAATCACATTGTTGTTCAGGGATGTGTAGCCATCCACACTGCCAGAAGGTGCAGATAGGAGTTTTTCCCAAACAAAACGGATATCTACTCCTTTGGCTTTACCATTGAAAGCCATGAAATCAGCCGCAATCGGGTCACTCAAAGTGGGGACATCCTTGGTCAGCGGGAAGAAACCGGGCAGGTTGTTGCCGAGCAATTCAGCAAACTTGCCGGTCTCAAGCCAGGCAAGGAAAGTCTTGGCAGCTTCGAGGTTGGGAGAAGCTGCATTGGCGCCAATCGCGGCGTCAATATGGAAGGTCACATACTGATCCTTGCCTGCGAGAGCGGGCGGATAGAAGACGCCCCATTTGAAATCGGTGGCATCTTTTTCAAAACCGCCGATGCTCCAGGAACCATCAAGCATCATAGCCGCCTGACCCTGCGAGAACAATTGGGCGGAGTCATAGTAGCTGGTAGCTTCAAAGCCTGTCGGCAGGAAAGGCTGCATATCCTTGATCTGCTGGAAGGATGAAACCATTTCTTCACTGTTGAAACAGCGTTCGCCGTTCAGGTATGCCAAGCGGCCTTCATAACCGCCAATGTTGCTGGGGATAAATTGCATCATCACAACTTCGTTGATATCCCATGCATCCTTAGTGCCGTTGGCGAAAGGAGTGATACCAGCATCCTGAAGTTTCTTCGCGGCAGCCATGAGGTCTTCCCAAGTCTTGGGGATTTCAATACCATTGGCGGCGAAGATATCTTTATTGTAGTAAATACCGTGTGAAACAGCAATGATCGGCACAGCATAAGGTTCGCCAGAATCAGTCGCCCATGGAGAACGGGAGGCCTCGGTGAAGGCGTCGCTAATACCAGGAAGATCCTTCAAGGAAGCAACGTAGCCCGCGTCAAAGAGTTCGCGGCCAGTGGCAAATGAACGAACAAAGTACAGATCGGGACCAGTACCAGTTTCGAGTTGAGTGCGAAGCGTCGCATTGTAATCAGGAGGATTGGTCGGGTCAAATTTAACAGTGATATTGGGATATTCTGCGTTGAAAGCGGCATTGATTATTTCCCACGCAGCAACATCATCCACACGCCACGAGCCCAGGGTCAGGGTAATTTGTTCAGCAGCAGGTGCTTCAGTAGCAACAGGGGCTTCGGTAGCGACGGGCGCTACGGTGGCAGCAGGGGCTTCTGTCGCAGCGGGAGCGGGGGAACCGCAAGCCGCGAGCAGCATGCTGGCGAGTACTAATATTGAAAACATAGCAAACAGTTTCTTCATTATTTCTTCTCCTTGAGTATTGTTATTGAAAAGTTTACACGCATGATTTGACAGTGAAATATATGTGGTTTATCAGCCTCCTTTCTCTCAAATGCTTTTGGATTAAATTTCTAACTCAGCCTGCGAATACGTTCATTCACATCCTGCTCGAAGCGTTGAATAAACTCATCTGCAAAAACAACAGGATCTTTTGAAGTGTCATTTATCAAAGAAGTCATATCCATCGCGTAAGACAGCCCGGTCGTGGCATCCACACCATGCGATTCAAAGTAAGTCGCGTTCGCGCGGCGTCTGCCCATTGAAGCAAGATCGTAGCGTTTCCCGCCGACGATCTGCGAATCAAACACACCTAATAACGCCAGTTGCAGATTTTCATGCTCGGAAACATTCATCAACACCTTATCGGAATCGATCATCCAATCCAATGCACGCCAGACTTCACACCCAAAGAGTTTTGCGGGACGTTCGGATTGGTCCAGTCTTCGGAGAGCTTCAATCACCCTGAGAGCGACTCCGACGTGCGTGTCGTGTTTATCGGCGAGATTGTGGGTGTAAACAAACTGCGGCTTGGTGACGTGTAAAACTTTGAGCATATCTTCAACAGATTCTTCTCGCGAAGCATCCTTAACGATCTTGCTGGGAAGATCCAACATAACCTGTGCCGCAAACTCGCCCACAAAAGCCGCCTTGCGCTGTTCCTTAAATCTGACAAGGCGCATATCATCATCACTGTAATCTTTATACAGGTCGTCACGTGGAGAACCACGTCCATCAGTTACGACAACACCTGTAAACCATTTATCCTTTTGCTGAAAACATTCAAGGATCGGCTGTGCGGCCATGATCTCAATATCATCCTGATGCGCGGCAAAACATAAATGTGTTGTGCGTGAAAGCGCCTTTTCGACAGGCTCATTATCGGGTATAAAAACTTCGGCTGTATCCAAATAAAATTTCATAATTCTTCCTATTACAAAACGGGTAAACTCGCAGCGGCAACAGATTGACCTACACGGCGTACTTTTTCATCGGGCAAATGCAATTCGATCTTTTTCATTAATTCAGGAAATTCTGTTTCAAACACTTTATGCGCGCCTTCAAGTAATAAGTCGCCACCACGGCCGGATGTACAGCGACCAAGGATCAGAACGTGTTTGATGTCGTAGAAATCTGCATAATGAGCAATGCCATATCCAAGATAAATGCCCATACTTTTCCAGATATTCAAAGCGCCTTCATGCCCTGCTTCCAATTTTTCCTGCACAATTTTCAATTTCTCGGCATCGGTCACATCCGCAGGGATTTCAATCACTGCTTTCAGCGCAAGGCGGAAAACACATTGCTGTGAAAAATAATTCGCGCCACATCCTTTATCACCAGACCATTCTTCATCAGGCGCATTCGGGCTGTAATCAATCGGTGCAAAAGCCAGTTCGTTCAGCCAACCCATGATATGTCCTTCGGAATTAACGTAGCCAGCGGCTTCACTTGAGCCAAGGGCAATGCCTAAAATGGCATTATCTTCAATAGACATTGAGCCTGCCAACGCGGTCACGTCTCCATCATTAATTACTTCCAGCGGTACGCCTATTTCTTTTCGGATGCGTAGAAACATATTTTTTATTTTACCGAATTGCGCCTGTGGAATTCCACGGAACAACGAAGCCACCATTGGTCGGTTATCAATATAAATACCTGCAGAGCTTCCACCAATCGCATCTACGCGCGGCATTTTGCTCGCTGCCGTTTTCAGCGCAGTCATCACTTCACGGTAGTGATATTCTGGATCAGTATGTTTACGCGGCTCCCAAACTACTTCTTCGCTGTAGACAGGAGTTCCATCTATAACAGCGCTGACTTTTCTGTCTGATGCGCCGAGGTCAAACCCAATGCGATGACCCTTCAAATTACGGCCGAGCAATTTCCCCGTCTCATGTGAAGCGGGCACTTCATCCTCATCACAAGCGATGACGGAAAATTTCTTCTCGTACACCTGTTCACCCATGAAATTGTAGTCAAAACTTCTTGCGCCACTTGCAGAATAAATTTTTCTCAAATATTCAGTAATTCGGATTGGACCGCCGACATAAAGTGCATGACCACCGCGCTGCCAAAGTAAAAACTTGACGATGCGTTCGATGTATTGAAAATTAGATTCAAAGTTTGGATGACCTTCGGGATAGACCTTGGTCTCAAATCTTGAGACTTCGCCGCCGCTTCTTTCGAGACCGAGCACCAGCCGCACACCAACAGATTCAACTTCACGCTGAAAGTTTTGATTTGCCAAAATCGCTGGGCTAAAATTTTCATCCAGCGGAGGTTGTATGCGGGGGGGGATTAATTGCAATGACATTAATTTTCCTCATTGAACAAAAGGGAATAATCATGAAGCAACAGAAATGCGGAAGCGCCGAGAATGCAGGCGCGGTAATCCAATTTGCCGATCTCCAGTTTTGTACCTTCCGTCAAGCGTGAAAATGCGCTTGTTTGCATGGATGTGCTGACGGCGTCCAGCCACTTTTTTCCGAAGCGAGTCATGTCGCCTGTGAGAACTATTTTTTGAATATTGAGTGTGCCGATCAAATTCGCAAGCGATGCGCCGAGATAATTCCCCGCCTTCCCGATCACGCTTATTGCTTTTGCATTGCCATTTTGAAAAGATGAAATGACATCATCGAGCGAGTCCATTTTCATTTGCTGAACCACAGCTCGCGCACTGGCGATGGTTTCCAGGCAACCGCGTTTGCCGCAGCGGCATAGCTCGCCATTTTCCTGCACAACCACATGTCCAATTTCCCCCGCGCCGCCGCCATCCCCCTGGAATAAATGCCCATTGATCAAGATACCCGCGCCAATCCCATGTATGACATTAACAACGATCAAATTCTCATCAGGTTCATGGCCACCGCCATACACATATTCACCGATCGCGGCTGCCTGACTATCATTTAAAACTAAAACAGGAAGTTTGTATTTCTTTTCAAGTAATTTGCTAAGCGGAAGATCCTGCCATTCCAAATTAACAGCGTTAACCACAATTCCTTCGCGCGTATTGACGAGACCTGGCGTGCCGACGCCAATACCAACAATCGGCTTTAATTTTTTACGGGTAAGCTGATCGAGTATCTGGTAAACAAGTTGAAGTGCATTCTCGCCATTATCGTCATGCACAGGTGCTTCCACAATTTCCTTGATCTCCCCTCTCAAATTGACAACTGCGCCAATAAATTTATCCTGAGCAAGATTTAAGCCAATCAAATAGCGCGAGTCTGCCACGATGCTTAATAAGATCGGAGATTTCCCGCCAATCGATTCTCCGCGCCCAACTTCCTCCACCAAACCTTCTGTGAGCAATCCATTTACAATATCTGACACCGTTGTCCGCGTAAGACTTGTCACACGTGCCACTTCTGCACGGCTGATCGAACTGTTTGCAAAGATCGTCTGCAGTACCAGATCACGGTTGTGTTGCTTAGTTTGTTGATGAGTTGCTTTTTTCATGGCTGATGGCAAATCCTTGAAAACCTCAAATTCCTAACATATTCCTATGCACAAACTTTATCTTTTCAACCCGGCGATACTTTGTAAATTCACTGTACTAACAAACACATTTTACAGACTCCCCTGTAAAATGTCAAGACCTGTGCTGGCTAGTTGATTCATCTGTCTGATTTTTTTGGATTTTAGGCGGAAATTTCTGGTCTAAACTCAAATCCGGGCGGATGAAGCAAGCAGAAAAGATGACGAGACAAATCATTAGGCTTTGTCGGTAATAAGTCAAAGTCACTGCCTGGACGCAGATGAACGCTGATTTCGCTGATAAGAAAAGAGAAAATCTGCGTTCATCTATGTCCCAAAATAATTTCCGATAGTGCCCATTAGTTACAATGCTTGTTAACCGGTTAAAATTAATCATCCGATAAACATCCAAGGAACAAACCACATGACCTTCCCCGCTGACTATTACGAACGTGTCTACGCCGGTGTTCTCGGCAAAATGATTGGCGTCTATTTAGGGCGCCCCTTCGAAGGCTGGAGCTACGACCAAATTATGGCGAGCTTTGGCGAGATCAAGTATTACGTCAACGATCGCCATGACCTGCCCTTGCGCAATCATCTGCTGGTTGTCACTGATGACGATACCTCTGGCACATTTACTTTTTTACGTGCCCTGTCTGATTACAACAACTCGCTTGATCTCACTCCGGCGCAGATCGGCCAGACCTGGCTCAACTACATTATTGAAAACCGTACCATCCTGTGGTGGGGCGGACTTGGCAACTCCACCGAACACACCGCCTACTTGCGGCTCAAAGATGGCATTCTCGCGCCGCATTCCGGTTCGATGGCGTTGAATAGCAAAGTCGTTGCTGAACAGATCGGCGCGCAGATCTTTATTGATGGCTGGGGTTTGATCGCTCCGGGTGATCCCGCGCTGGCTGTTGATTTTGCTCGGCGCGCCGCCAGTGTCAGCCACGATGGTGAGGCTATCTACGGCGCGCAGGTCATCGCCGCGTTGGTTGCTCAAGCCTTCGTCGAATATGATCTCGATAAACTCATTGATACTGCAGTCGCTTTCATTCCTCATGATTCCGTCACCTATCGTCTCATCGCTGATCTGCGCGCCTGGCACACTGCAAACCCAAACGATTGGCATGAAGCTCGCACCAAACTTGCCGCACACTATGGCTACGATAAATATGGCGGCAACTGTCACATCATTCCAAATCACGGACTTGTGATTCTCAGCTTGCTTTACAGTCAGGGTGATTTCAGCAAATCCCAAACTATTGTCAACACTTGTGGTTGGGATACTGATTGCAACGCCGCCAATGTCGGGTGCATTCTTGGTGTGCGCAAAGGGCTATCCGCTTTTGATGGCGATCCCGATTGGCGCGGCCCCATAGCCGATCGACTTTATCTCCCTACCGCTGATGGTGGTCGCGCCATCAGCGATGCAGTTCACGAAACTGATTTTATTCTCGAGTCTGCCTATGCTATGCGCGACGAGAAATGGACACCTCCAAAGAACGGCGCGCGCTTCCATTTTTCATTACCTGGTTCCGTGCAAGGCTTTCAGCTACAAGATGACAATCTGGTATTAGACAACACCCCGCATCCGACTCAACCCGATCAACGTGTTCTGACCATTCACTACAGCCTCAATTCCAACGGGAAGTCTGCTCTGTGGACCCCAACCTTTATCCCCCCTGAAGCGATTGACATGCCGGGCTACAGCCTGCTCGCTTCACCCACTTTATATCCCGGGCAAACTGTCCGCGCTACTTTACTTTCCAACAGCGCCAACTTAACGCCGATCAAAGTTGGGCTTGTCATCCAAAGCTATGGCGAAGCCGACCAACTCATCACGACGTATGGACCCGTCATGAATCTGAGTCCCGACAAAACATCTCATCTCACATGGCAGATGCCCGATCTTGGTGGTGAACCGATTGTTCATGTTGGAATTTCAATTTCATCGGATGAACCTGTGCAAGGTATGATCCATCTCGACTCTCTTTCATGGGATGGCACACCCAATGTCATTTTTCACAGACCTGTTGGATCTGGCAGGATGTGGAAACGACAGTGGGTCAATGCGGCGGATTATTTTGAAGATGAATTTGGTGAAGCCTTCCGCGTCATCCAGAATCGTGGATGCGGCCTGGTCATCAGCGGCACCCGCGAATGGATCGATTACAGTGTGCAAGCAGAGATCACACCTCACCTGGTCAAGACCTTTGGCTTGGCGGCGCGTGTGCAGGGACAGGAACGTTATTATGCTCTGCTACTTTCTGATCAGAAAACGATCAAACTCATCAAGCGTTTGGATGGGGAAATTGTGCTGGCTGAACAAACTTTTGTCTGGCAATTCGGTACGCCATATAAAATGAGAGTGGAGGTTCAGGGCAATCAAATCCAAGCCTGGGTAAATGGGAGTATTTTATTTACTGTAGAAGATTCCATACGTCCGCTCTCTGGCGGTGGCATTGCTCTGGTTTGCGAAGAAGGCCGTATCGGCACAAATACAGTTTCGGTAATGCCGACGCCTTGATTATCGATTTGAATTACTTATTTCGTTTTCCTCGTATTTCCAAGTGGTAGAAGGAAGTAACCAGCAAGGGAAATACAACTATAGCTAAAGCTCGAGAACGCAAAGACATTTGCCGTTTCTTTGCTGAGTGGACAGAACTTTAATTATTAGCCTGTGAATCTCTTACATTACAAAATTGAATAAATATCCAGTGATGATGATGGCCATCGCCACTGTGCCAACAAAAACGGCGATCAATTGCGGCTTCAGCACGCGGCGCAGAATAATGATCTCCGGCAGACTCAACCCAACCACCGCCATCATGAATGCTAATACTGTGCCAAGTGCCGCACCCTTTTCCATCAACGTGCTGACAATGGGGATGATACCTGCCGCATTCGAGTAAAGTGGCACACCCAAAACCACTGCCGCAGGAACGCTCCACCAGGCTTGCTTGCCAAGAATGCCTGCCAACGCGCTTTCAGGAACGTAGCCATGAATCCCTGCGCCGATGGCAATCCCGACTATTACATATAACCATACCTTGCCAACAATTTCTTTTGTGCTATCCCAGGCGACTTGAAAACGCTGAGCCCAGGATGGTTGCTCGGGTAAGTTTACGCCTTTACCGACTTTTATCTGCCAGACGAAATCTTCCACATAGCGTTCGAGTTTGAGTCTGCCAATAATCACTCCAGCCACAATGGCAATTGTCAAGCCAGAGATGAGATATAGCCCAGCCACTTTCCAGCCAAATAATCCGAATAACATTACCAATGCAACTTCATTGACCACGGGGGCTGAAATCAGGAATGAAAATGTTACCCCAAGCGGAATGCCTGATTCAACAAAACCAATAAAGAGCGGGACCGCTGAGCATGAACAGAAGGGAGTGATGATACCCAGTGCCGCCGCCATCACATTGCCTACGCCTTCACGCTTACCGCCTAGCCAGGCGCGGGTTTGCTCGGCGCTGAAAAATGAGCGCAACATTGTGATCAAGAAGATCATGCCGCCCAGGAGCAGGATGATCTTGGGAACATCATAGAAAAAGAATGCCAATGACTCGCCCAAATGAGAAGTCTGTGGAAGCGAAAGTAATCTGTAAGCGATCCAATTCGCAATGGGTTGAATCACATTGTAGAGCGTGAACCAGATCACAGAGGCCAGCGCAACCAATCCCCAGGCGCGCAGATCGGCGCTCGAGAAGGGAGTTTTTTCTTGTTGGGTAAGTTGAGTTTGCATTTATAAAATCTCCTTGATCTTTATTGCGTGAGTTTCAAGCCGCGCTACGTTTCATTTCACCAATTTCTGATCGGGTGGACAAATTTCCGCCGCCGCCATTGACGGGTTGGAGAAAACCGCTCCACCATAATATTTTTTCTGGAAGAAGAACGCCACATTCACCAGACCGATCATCACTGGCACTTCCACCAGCGGACCGATCACTGCCGCGAACGCCGCTCCGCTGTTGATGCCGAAGACCGCCACAGCTACCGCGATCGCCAGTTCAAAATTGTTGCTGGCGGCTGTGAATGAAAGTGTGGTGGTCTGCGCATAATTCGCGCCCAGACGATTCCCCATCCAAAATGAGACGAGGAACATCACTACGAAATAGATCAAGAGTGGGATGGCAATCCGCACCACGTCGAGCGGGATCTGGACGATGAGATTCCCTTTCAGCGAGAACATCACCACGATCGTGAACAGCAGGGCGATCAGAGTCAGCGGGCTGACTCTGGGAATGAATTCTTTTTGGTACCACTGCTTGCCCTTCATCCGCACCAGTACGAAGCGGGTCAGGAAACCCGCCAGAAATGGAATGCCGAGGTAAATGAAGACGCTCTCGGCGATCTGTCCCATCGTGATATTCACCGTAACGCCAGTCAAGCCAAACCAGGTCGGCAAAACCGTCAGAAAAACGTAAGCGTAGACACTGTAGAATAACACTTGAAAGACGCTGTTGAATGCCACCAGCCCTGCGGCGTATTCAGTGTCGCCGTGCGCCAGTTCGTTCCACACGATCACCATCGCGATACAACGCGCCAGACCGATCATGATCAGCCCTGCGATGTAGTCGGGGTAGCCGCGCAGAAAAACTATGGCGAGTACGAACATCAAAATGGGACCAATGATCCAGTTCTGGATAAGCGAGAGCGCCAGTATTTTTTTATTGCGGAAGACGTCGCCTAATTCTTCATACTTCACTTTGGTAAAAGGCGGATACATCATCAAGATCAGCCCGATCGCAATCGGGATGTTGGTTGTCCCGACCGAGACCGCCCTATTGAAACTTTTGACTCCTTCGGGGAACAAGAATCCGATTCCCACGCCCGCCGCCATCGCCATGAAAATCCAGAGCGTCAGGTAGCGGTCGAGGAACGAAAGTTTTTTGCTCAGGCTTTGCGTTGCGGCAACTTCAGACATAAAAAACCTCCACTTTCAAAATGTTATCCAACCTGCTTGAACAGTTTGGCGATTTCTTTTTTGATAGCATCGCGCACTCTGCGAAAGTCAGCTACAGCAGCGGAGGCGCATGTTGGTCATGATTGTTCCATATCTAAAAATAAAATTGGCTATGCGGTTTCAAGCGCATTAGTCAGCCAGGTTGTGATCTCAGCAGTTGATGGGATGCGTCCCGTTGAAACAACTTTTTCATTGACGACCAAACCAGGGGTGGACATAATGTTGTATGCCATGATATCGGGATATTCAGTTACTTTGATGACATCCGCGTGGATACCCATCTGGTCAATAGTCTGGCGAGTAAGCGCTTCTAGTTTTTTGCAATTGGCGCAGCCTGAACCGAGAACTTTAATAGTTAGCATGTGAATTCCTTAGTTGTGTGTCCATTAGATATGATTGAGAGAAACAAGATCGGAGCTCGGTGTGCACGTGGGGCAGCCGCACTGTTGTTCGGGAGTCACCGTTTGTATGTGGGGCAGATCCACACCAATCATTTGCGCCACTTGTTGGATGAGCGACAAAACCTCGGGCTTTGCCAGCCGATAAAAAATATATTTTCCTTCGCGACGTGAATCCAGTAAGCCCGCCTGCCGCAATGCCATCAGGTGCTGTGAGATATAAGCCTGACGATAGCCAAGTTGTGTCTCGAGATGGCAAACACAAGCCTCGCCTGCGCCAATCAACAAAAGAAGTTCAAGCCGCGCCAAAGACGAAATGGATTCAAGCAGGCAAACAATAGATTGAAGGGGATTATTTTTCATATTCAGCTCCATGAATGTATTATATTTCATATTCTAAATTCCGAATGTGAATTGTGTCATGCTTTTCGCTGTTGAACATCACTGATTATGCTGAAGGCTTCCTGACAGATCGCATAAAACTGTCTAACTTTCTCCGTTATATAATTTTTTTCATTGGCTGAAAATAAGAAAAACGATCAGAGACACTTGACACTATCTGTATAATAAAAAATACGATATAGTAAATCATCTCTCCGAAGCCTGACCGCCTAAACTTCACAGCATGGCAACAGGCCGATCACAACTGTGATCCACGGATAAAGCAGAAACGCTCTATCCCCCCCCGAATTTGGAAAGGAGGCATTACTCAAGCTTTATATGAGGCTGTCTCTTTTCACTGAGACCGCTTTTTTGTTTTGGAGAACTACTATGAACATCCAACATTTCCTAGATATCTCTTCACGTAACCACTCACACTTATGTCCGCGCCAGATACTCGGCGTGCGGCTGGGATTGGCCGGCATGAACGCCCTTGGCCTTGAAAAACCTCCTGATAAAAAACAACTACTCATCATCACCGAAACAGACGGCTGTTTTGCTGATGGACTCTCCGCCGCTACTAATTGCATAATCGGTCATCGTACTTTGCGAGTGGAAGATTACGGAAAAACTGCGGCAGTATTCGTAGACGTGAACACAGGGCGCGCGCTGCGTATTGCGCCTGTGTTGGATATTCGCCGGCGCGCGTATTTATATGCGCTCGATGAAACGCGTCACTACTTCGCGCAAATGCAGGCTTATCAAACCATGCGTGATGAAGAAATGTTTACCATCACCGAAATCCAGCTCACCGCTTCCATCGAAGACATTGTTTCCCATCCAGGCATCCGAGTTGATTGTGACGTGTGCGGCGAAGAGATCATGAACGAGCGTGAAGTGAAACAAAACGGTCTCACCCTCTGCCGCGCCTGCGCTGGGGATTCGTATTATCATACGCCGGTCTGCATCCCATCCCATGAAATGGAGTTGGATACGGTTGAATAATCTTTTCCTTTACTTACTGGTATTCGTTATCGCGGTGGTGTATTCCAGCGCCGGATTTGGCGGCGCGTCGGGTTATCTTGTGGCCATGAACTTCTTCGGCATTCCCGCAAATATCATGTCCAGCACGGCGCTGGTTTTGAATATTTTTGTGTCATCCATTTCTTTTACAAGCTATGCGCGCGCCGGGCATTTTCGTCCGCGTTTACTGCTTCCGTTTTTGATCACATCCATTCCCGCCGCATACATTGGCGCGACGCTCAAAATTTCCGAGCAGGCTTATACCACATTGCTTTATGTCGTTCTGACCTATCTCGCGCTCCGCATGATTTTAATTCCAACGTTGACTGAAAAACTTAACTGGATAGCTCGCCCGATTCCGCTGTGGGCGGCTTTGCTCAGCGGCGCGGGGATTGGCCTGCTCTCCGGCATGATCGGCATCGGCGGCGGAATTTTCCTCTCGCCGCTGATCATCCTCATGCAGTGGGGCGACTCAAAACAAGCCGCCGCATCTGCGGGTGGATTCATCGCCATCAATTCGATCAGCGGTTTGATCGGACGTTTCTCCAACGGCACATTTGCGCTTGGCGAATTTGGCATTCCCCTGTTTGTGATTGGCTTGCTTGGCGCATTGATCGGCAGTCAGGTAGGCGTGATCAAATTTTCGAGCGCTGGCGTTCGGCGTGCATTGGGGATCGTGCTTACCATTGCAGTTGGAACTTACTGGTTTAATTTTATAAAATGAATCGAACCAAATCTAGTTTACGAATCCTTGTTCGTGGTTCAAACGATGTTGGCTCGGCAGTCGCTCATCGTCTTTTTAAAGCAGGGTATTCCGTGGTCATTCATGAAATGCCGCGCCCCGCCACAACACGCCGCAGAATGTCCTTTACTGATGCTGTCTTCGATGGGCACGCTTCATTAGATGGCATTGAAGCGCGATTAATAAAAAGATCGTATCTTTTGCGGGACGCATTGGTATCAGATGACTGCATACCTGTTTTTATAAAGGATTTCCACGGGCTGCTGAATACGCTCCATCCCGCTATTTTGGTGGATGCGCGCATGCGAAAGCATCTGCAACCCGAAGTCCAGCTCGAATTGGCTGAACTTACCATTGGTCTCGGTCCGAATTTTTTCGCGGGTGAAACCACTGACATTGCGATTGAAACCAGTCGGGGCGAAGCGCTTGGGCAAATCATTGAGCATGGTGCGACGAGTCTATTGCGGGGTGATCCGCTTAAAATTGATGGGCATGCGCGGGATCGATACGTCTATGCTCCTGTCGCCGGCACATTCCACACTTCATTTCAAATCGGCGATTCTGTCACACAAGGGCAGGAAATTGCGCGCGTAGATTCAACTACGCTTCTCGCACCACTCACAGGCATCTTGCGCGGATTGACACACGATGGAGTACCCGTACCTCCAAAAACAAAAATCATTGAAATTGATCCACGCATTCACAACGCGCAAATTGAAGGTATCGCGGAACGTCCCGCGCGCATTGCGGATGGCGTCTTCACCGCGATCCAAAATTGGGAAGTAAATCATATTCATTGATCTGTTTCGATCTCTGCATCGCGCTCATAGATTCCTGTAATCTGCGTTTACAGAAGAAAACGATTTCGCAAACACAAGTAGCGGGAAATGTAGACTTGAACAAAATCTCCAGCCTTTGCCAAGGCGGTTGCTTTAATCCTTCGTAAATAATAAAAAACTCTTATTCGGCGCGATTATTTATCAAGCGCCCACTTCAGCTGGAATTCCACTTCCTCGGATGAGTCATCGCGTTCATGTTCGATGTTGATGACGACAGTGGCAGGTATGAAGATTCGCTCGCCCGCCACTTGAATT
>JAPLGS010000138.1 GCA_026390015.1 Chloroflexota bacterium
ACCCCTTCTTTGCGCCTTTCCGCCATTTGCTCTCTCGTTAGCTTTTTCGGTTTCCATATCATAAACCCTATATTAACCGATTTTTATGAACGTCAATAAGCTATAAGGTGTTACATTTGATCTTATTCTAGGCGGTAATTTGTGGCGCATCTTGCCGTCTGCGAAATTTATACCCGTATACGATCAACCCCCGCTCGTCACCATCATTGCGCATTTTGCGGGTGACCATTTCTACGGGCATGCCAATTTCAACGGGTTGATTACCTATGTCTGTCAATTGCGCTGTGAGCATGGGACCTTCTTCCAGCTTTACAATTGCCACGGTATATGGAGCGTTTGCATCAAAACCTGCTGGGGCTTCATAAACGGTGGTGTAGGAATAAACTTCACCTTTGCCGCTGAAAGCAAATTGTTCTTTCGCCTCGTCGCCGCAGTTGGGACATACGTCGCGGGGTGGGAAAATTTTGTGATCGCAGTGCGGGCATACTTCGCCTATCAGTCCGTACCGTTGTTTCTTGAGTCGCCAGTGTCTTGGGATTTCCATTTGATTAGTTCCTTTCCATAAACCTAATTTTATCCTGTGCGGCTCTCAGAAACTATCAGGCTTTCTTTCAAAGGAGAGAATGATATTTGGGTGCTGGTACTGAAATATAAAAGATAGATTCTCTCGTTTTGGCAGGATCAACTTTGCAGGTGGAGTGAATCGGGTTTGTTATAAGATGTAGAATTCGCTCCTTCTGGCATACATCCATGGAAAAATGCAATGATATAACTCGACTTTTGCAGCACCTTAACAACCAAATACTCTAACAACCAAGGAAAAAGTGGTACAAGAAGTTGTACAATTTAGAAAATTCAAATTCTGGAGGTACAACATGTTACCCTTGGTAGAATTTCCTGAGTTGGTACAACACTATGCGCCTTTCTTTGAAGATGTTTTTTCTGAACAAGCTTACGTTGAATTTCAGCGCTATGTGAGCGGATTGATTGTTTCAGAGAATAAAACCATTGAAGGCATTAACCGACTATTCGTGAACGAGAGCCGTAACCAGAGCAGCCTCAATCGCTTGTTGACTGAGAGTCCCTTCGATCTGAAAACGCTGAACCAGAAACGGCTCAGCCTGCTAGCAAGTTTGCCAGGGACGGAAATAAAACAGAACGGGGTTCTCAGCGTGGACGATACACTTCTGAAACATTACGGTCAATACTTTGAAAAGATCGCCTATCTGTTTGATCACGTTGAGCAAAATTACACCTGGGCGCACAATCTGGTGACCTTGCACTATAGCGACGATGAGACAGATTATCCGGCATACTTTCAGTTGTGGCAACCGGTTGATCTGGACAAACTGGAGCAGGGACTCTTGTCAGCCGGAATCAAAATCAAGGAAAGCAAAAGAGCGCTGAAAGAAACGGCTGCGCATCAATGGCGACAATATCTGCTTGGATTATGGCGTCGTCATCAGAAGAAATCATCAGGCATAGCAGAGTTGTATGACAGTAAACTGCGTATCGCCGAGAACCTGCTTCAAGAATGGAAGCAAGAGCATCCCAACCTAAAACCGCCCGTGGCTTTCGACAGTTGGTATACCCAACCTGCCTTTTGTCATTTTCTCGACAAAGAGCTTCAAATGAGTTACGTGGGCGCACTGGCTGAAGATCATCAAGTTGTCTTGAAAAGAGGTCAAGAAAAATTATCGACATTTGCGGCGCACTTGAAACAAGAACATTTGGATGCAATCCAACACGGCAAGCCGCCGGTCTTCAAACGCATCACGATTAAGTATAAAGGCACCAAGGAGCAGTACTATAGTTATTGTGCCACTCACCGCATCCACAACTTTGGAAAACAGCGTCTGGTTATTAATCATCGCCAGGCTGATCTATCGGACAACCCCATCTGCTTGATCTCCAACCGCTTGGTCTGGCAAGCGCCTGGGATTACCCGTATCTATCGCCATCGCTGGCCCGTGGAAGTCTATCACGAGGAAGGCAAGGACGAGGGGCTGGATCAGTATCAACTGCGGAACTTCACGGCGATTGAACGACATATCGCCTTGGTTGCCGTAGTCTATAGTTTACTGCGCGCCGCCCAACATGACCACGCCTTCCGAAATAAACTTCAACGTGAACTCAAGATTGAACTTGATGGCAGCGTAGCTTTCTGGCAACGGGTTACCCAAGCGCAAAGCCTATGGAAATTGGCTTTGTTTATTCAGGCTGGATTATTGCAAGGTCATAAATTGCGCGAACTGATGGCACCGCTCTTGCGTGCTGTCTGCCCGACCTGAGCGAACTGTTAGACAACATCCAATTCGCAAGTAGTTGTTGTTCTGCATTTCTAAAGAATGCGGACAGATTAGGTATTGTCCCAGCCCAGCGAATTGATAGCCTATTCATGTAAAAATTGGCTGTCTGGAGTATTGGTTTTTAAGGTGCAAAAGTCGAGATATTAGACTGAAATATGGCCGTTCCTCACCATTTATGCGGTATTACTGTTACTTCAATCTGATATAATCGCAACTATTATTGCTTGATCAAAAGGTATCTTAGATGACGCTTGAGAAAAATACCCTTCTTCATAATCGTTACCGTATTGTTGAAATTCTCGGTCAGGGTGGCATGGGATCGGTATACCGCGCTGTAGATGAAAATCTTGGTGTAGTGATTGCATTAAAGGAAAATCTTTTTACCACAGATGAATATTCACGCCAGTTCCGCCTTGAGGCGGTAATCTTGGCTAATCTTCGTCATCCAAACCTGCCGCGTGTTTCTGATCATATAGTATTGGGAGATCAGGGACAATACCTTGTTATGGATTTTATTGATGGCGAGGATCTGCGTTTCCGTATGGAACGGCTTGGTATGCTTGGCGAGGAAGATGCTGTGCATATTGGCGCGGCAATGTGTGATGCTCTTGCTTATTTACACACGCGCAAGCCCCCTATTTTGCATCGCGATATTAAACCAGGCAATGTGAAAATCACGCCGGATGGTCACATCTTTTTGGTTGACTTTGGATTGGCCAAGGTGTATCAAAACGCAACTCAGGCTACTACGACCGGCGCTCGTGCGATGACGCCCGGCTATTCTCCACCTGAACAATATGGCACTGCGCGCACAGACCCGCGAACTGATATTTATTCGTTGGGCGCAACTTTGTACGCTGCTTTGAGCGGCGTCATCCCGGAAGATGGTTTGGCGCGAGCCATGGATAATGCGCAATTAACTCCGCTTCGCAAGCGTAATACAAAAGTATCGCGCCGTTTGGCTGCCGCAATTGAAAAAGCGATGGCAGTTGACCCGAGTGATCGCTTCCAGGATGCCGAGGATTTTAAAAAGGCACTACTTGGCGCAAAATCTAAAACACAACAAATAAACGGCAACTATACAGTTGCGCCTCCTCCTGATTCTTTCCCGCAAAAGGAAATAATCGAATCTGTCGCATCGGTAGAGATAAAAACGCCCATTCCTTTCGTGCCGTCCACTGAAAAAGAAAACCTTCCTTTTGTTTCTCCATTAAAAAAACAAAAAGAACGTGAACGTAAACGCCGCTTTGCCTTGCTCCGTTTTACATTTATTTTGTTGCTCCTACTCCTGGCCAGCGTCCCTTTTTTTGCTCCTGGTATATTACCTGCAAACTTACGCGGCATGATCCCCTTCCTTGCCCCCGCCAGTACAGCCACGCCTTCCATCACGCCATCAGCACTGCCGACAAAAACGCTGACAGTAACCTTCACGTCAACTCCTACTCAAACTGCGATTAAACCTACTGCAACAATTATCCCGACGAAGACAGCGGTTCCATCTGCAACCTCCACTTTAGTTGCCAGCCCGTCGGAAACAGCCACCCCTTTGGCAAGTCCGATTGCCCCCGTTATTCTTCCAGCTGGTGGATCTGGACAGATCGCGTATGCATCCAGCCGTTCGGGGATTCCACAGATCTATATCGCCGATCTTGCCAGTGACAGCGCGGTTCAAATCACGAATATGCCCGATGGGGCTTGCCAGTCTTCCTGGTCTCCTGATGGCGCTAAAATGGTTTTTATATCTCCATGCAAGGGGATGGATGATATTTATTACAAAGCCAGTTTATATATTATCAATGTTGATGGTACTGGCCTGACGGCAATTGATACAGCTCCCGGTGGAGATTTTGAACCAGCCTGGTCACCCGATGGAAATTCCATTGCATTTACTTCAATCCGCAGCGGACAAATGGAAATTTATATCGTGGACGTGAACGATTTTTCCGCTGTTAAACGGGTAACGAAGGGCGCTGACCGTGTTGAGTCTCGTCAACCGGCCTGGTCGCCGGATGGCTCTCAGATCGTATATGTAGTTAAACGATTTGGCGTCTTTCAGATTTGGCTGATGAATGCGGATGGCACTGGATTAAAGCAGATCGTTCGAAGCGGATTGGAATATAATGATTATCTTCCAGCATGGTCACCAGACGGCCAGCTGATTCTGTTCAATCAGCGCTGTGCTACCAAGACCTGTTCGCCGTATGTGATGAGTATTTCCGCCGTCGATCATTCTGTTGAACAAGGCACACGTTTACAATTTAACCTAATTACCATAGAGAATGTGCATTTTTCTTCCGATGGTTTACTTCTTGCTTATGAAGGCGGAGAATCTGGTGAAAATAATGATATTTTCTACATGCCCATTTCAGGGCAAAACCCCACCCGTGTTACCACCGACCCCAACCTTGATTTCAATCCAGCCTGGCGGCCTGTTCCAACAGCGCCATAATTTGAAGTTCTATTAATATACCTAAAAACAGGAAAGGCTTATGATAAATGGCCTTTCCTGTTTTTATCGAAGTGGATGGAAAGTAGAGCTCTAAAATTAGTCTCGCCTTAATTACCGCGGATAATGATTGGATCGTCTCGCTTGCGCCAGTACGTGATGGAATGATCATCGCCTATAAAAAATAAAAGGAAAACTCATGACAAACTTCAACGAAATACCGAATCGTCGCAGCAATAGCAATTCGATCAAGTGGCAATTTTATCCAAAAGATGTGCTGCCAATGTGGGTTGCGGATATGGAATTCCCCGCGCCAAAGCCGATCTTGCGAGCGCTTCATAAAGCAGTCGATCATGGCGTGCTGGGATATGAGATGCCGTCGAGAGTCTTGCAGGAAACTGCCGCTTCGCGCATGGATAAGCTATACCGTTGGAAGGTCAAGCCTGAAGCGGTTGTGGCGGTAACGGGGATAGTCAGTGGTTTCAGCGTTGCAGTGCGCATTGCTTGTACGCCAAAAAAAGGAGTGCTTGTGCAAACACCAGTCTATAATGAATTCCATGAAGTGAAAAACAACATCGGCATCCCTCTGCTTGAGGCGCCGCTTATAAAACATGTCAATGGAAATATTCTGAGCTACGAAATTGACTGGGATATTTTCGAAAAGCAGGTTAAGAAAGCAGGAATGTTCCTGTTGTGCAATCCGCATAATCCGCTCGGGATTATTTTCTCGCGCAAAGATTTGTTGAAAATGGCGGAACTCTGTATCAGGAACAATGTCTTGATCGTTTCAGATGAAATTCATTCTGAGCTGATGATGGGTGATAATAAATTCAGCCCGCTGGCAAAGCTGTCTGCTGAGATCGCAAAGCACACGATCACCCTGATCTCACCATCCAAGACATTCAATGTTGCAGGTTTGTTCTGCGGATTTGCAATTATCACAGACAAAGACTTGCGCGAGCGCTTCGAAAAAGAAGTCAATCATCTGCGGATGCATGTCGGCAGCCTGGGATTAATTGCAGCGCAGTCTGCTTTCTCTGGTGCATGTGATGGCTGGCTGAAAGAACTTCTCCGCTATCTGACAGACAACCGCGATTTTCTTGTGGAATATGTCACGGAGTACATGCCTCAAGTCCGTTTGACAATACCCGCTGCAACCTATCTCGGCTGGCTAGATTTCACACAAACTAAAATAGTCGGTTCGCCGTATGAATTCTTCCTGAAAAATGCAAAAGTTGCCGCGAGCGAAGGGAAGATATTCGGCGAGAGCGGGGAAGGCCATATCCGTTTGAATTTTGGGACTTCGCGCAAGCTGCTTGAGCAAGGCCTTGAGCAGATGCGGAAAGCGCTCCATTAATTAAACAAAGGCCCAAAAAGTTTTAAGAACCTTTTGCGCCTTTATATAAAAAGACGGATGGGGGTTAACTCATCCGTCAAAAGTTCACTATATTAGGAAAGGAACGACTCAGCAACCTTCATATCGTTTGGGGAACGTCTGGTGCTCAAGCTTGGGCTTGGACCAGGTCAATGCGTTTCGGCCTTCCCATTTTTATGTGCGTCAGGTGGTATATCTATCGCAACCTCCTTTTACAACACTAATTTTTTTAGGAATATCTGATTTTGGAAAGTACGTTCAAATCAGACCAGGGAATTTGATCTTTCCCTTATTGCTAATTTTAGAAACTATTTCTTATCGCAACCTCCTTTTTATTTCCTGCTTTCATCATACAACAATAAAAGACTTCTTACATTAAAAATTCCTATTAGTTTTGTAATCTGGTGGTTGCTAAAAATATTCAAATCCCCTGTTCATTTTAGATAGTTCCTGATAGCGCAATGCGGTAGAATTTAGAATATGAGAAAAATTGCAATCCTTGGAATTGGTCAAATAAAAATTGGCGAGCATTGGGAAAAATCTTTGCGCGAGATCGGAGGCGATGCCGCCTTTGCTGCCATGCAGGATGCAGGCCTCGAAAAAGTTGATTCTCTTTTTGTGGGTAATATGCTCTCGCCGCTGGTAAATGGGCAGAATCAACTGGGAACTTTTTTTGCCGATTGGATCGGGCTGTGGAAACAGGAAGCCGTAAAAATAGAAGCCGCTTGCGCATCAGGCGCAGCTGCGTTTCGCGCCGCGCTGATGGCGGTTGCCTCCGGCGACATAGAGTCGGCGCTGGTGGTGGGCGTCGAAAAAATGACAGACAAAGCGGGCCGCGATGTTACTGCCACACTAGCCACCGCCGCCGACGCAGACTACGAAGTGGATCAAGGCGTTTCTTTTGTGGGGATCAACGCGTTGGTCATGCGGCGTTACATGCATGAATTTGGTTGGAAGCACGAAGACTTTGCGCCATTTTCCATCAACGCTCATGCGAATGCAATGCACAATCCTTACGCGCGTTTGCATGAAAAAATATCAGTCGAAAAATTTGAAAAATCCTCGATGGTTGCAACGCCGATCAATTTATTAGACGCATCTCCGATTGGCGATGGGGCGGCGGCGATGGTCATTGTTCCTGCAGAGAAAGTGCAGCGAATGCCGCGAATTATAGTGGCAGCTTCCGGCGCGGCAACAGATACGATCGCTGTTCATTCACGTAAAGACCCGTTATTTTTGCAAGCCGCCTATTCTTCGTCAAAACGCGCTTATGAAATGGCAGGCATAACGCCAAACGATATTGATGTCTTTGAATTGCATGATGCCTTTTCCATCATGGCCGCGCTTTCCCTCGAAGCCAGCGGATTTGCAGAAAGAGGCCAGGGCGTTAGACTCGCTCTCGATAACGAGATCAGCATTCAGGGCCGTGTGCCCGTCTGTACTCGCGGCGGATTAAAAGCCCGCGGCCATCCAGTCGGCGCGACGGGTATGTATCAGCTTGTAGAAGTCGTCCAGCAATTACGCGGCGAGTGCGGGCAAACGCAGGTGGAAGGCGCGAAGATCGGCATGGCGCAAAATATCGGCGGCTCGGGCGCAACGATCTTGACACATATATTACAAAATGAGAATTAAAAAGTCTTGATTCTTGAACGAACTTGCTATATACTAAACAAAGCTACCTATGTAGTATAAATTGTCTGGTTTTTCGGGAGGTTGTCATGGTGTCGGAACGACGAAAATTATCGCGCCGAAATTTTTCTTACTATATGCGGGTTATGGACGATGCGACTGGCAAGCTGATTGGGCATCTTTCAGATATCAGTACGAATGGTTTTAAGTTGGATTGTCAAAAACCCATTCCACTTAAGGTGGATTTTCGACTTCGAATTGACCAGACTGATCAGATCTCTACCAAGAGTTACATGTCTTTTTCTGCGCGTGCGGTATGGTGCCAGCTCGATCAATTTGACCCAAACACATATAATGTTGGTTTTCAGATCGTGAATATGACTCCTTCGGACTATGATATATTTTTAAAAATGTTCAATACCTATGGAATGCATAAAAATTCCGGTCAGGAAAATAATCCAAATCAACCCCAGCGATAAAGAACTGTACATGGTTATCCAAGCCCCCGTGAAAGCGGGGCTTTTTTTATCCGGGGTATTTGTGATTTATACAATTGGCGCTAAAACCGTGTAAAATTAATCCATGAAGAAATTTCTACGCTGGTTGATTCACACGGTACTAAAGATTATTACAAAAATAGAGGCGAAGGGTTATGAACACCTGCCTGAAAAAGGTGGGTTCGTGATCGCTGTAAATCATCTGGGCTTTTTAGATACGCCCATGGCTTTTTATGCGTTGGATAATTGGAATCTCTTTATTCCAGTTGCTGAAAAATGGGGAGAGATCCCGATCCTTAAATGGCTGGGCAGGCAACTCAACTTAATTTTTATTGATCGTTTTAACCCCGATCTTAAATCCATGCGTGAAATGATGAAACGTATGGAGGAAGGTCAAACTTTGGTAATTGCCCCAGAAGGCACGCGCGCCCGCGATGAGAAAATGGCGCAGGGCAAACCAGGTGTTGCTTATTTGGCTTCAAAGATGGGATGGCAGATCGTGCCCGTAGCGATCAGTGGAACAGAGGATCGCGTAATTTTTGAAAACCTCAAGCGGTTCCGTAGATCAGATATTTTGATTACTGCGGGCGAGGCGTTTGGCCTGCCATCGTTTCCAAAAGATAGGCGAGAAGAAACCCTGCAGGAATTTACCGACGAGATCATGTGTCGAATTGCGGTGATGCTGCCAGAGAAGAATCGCGGTTATTACGCAGAGCATCCGAGATTGAAGGAATTATTGAGTGACAAAAAAATATGAAGTATAAAACCATACGTTCCATTGTACGTTTTTTTATGAACATCATCGCCGATGTGGAAGTGGTCGGCATGGAAAAAATTCCACAGGGCAATGTGATCCTCGCCGCTAATCATCTCGGACGTTTGGACACGGCTGTCTTGATATATGCGATCGGCCGTGACGATATTATTATGGCTGTTGCAGAAAAGTATAAAGATCACCTGCTGTTTGGCGCGATTGGCCGCGCTGTGGATGCGATCTGGTTGAATCGTTTTGAAGCAGATTTCGCCGCGATGCGCGAAATTTTGGCGAGGATGCAAAGAGGCGGTTTAATGGTCATCGCTCCTGAAGGAACGCGTTCGAAAACGGAAGCGCTGCAGGAAGGCAAAATGGGAGTGGCATTTTTGGCAAGCAAAAGCGGTTATCCAGTCTTGCCTGTTGCGCTCACTGGCACGGAAGATCGCGGCATTATTTCAAACCTCAAACGGTTTCGTCGTACTAAGATCAAAGCAGTAGCCGGGGATTTGTTTACCATTGAAATTCCCAAAGGGAAGGGACGGGAGCAGGCTATGCGTGAAGCGACTGACGAGATCATGTGTCAGATTGCGTCGAATTTGCCTGAGAGTTATCGTGGAGTTTACAAAGATTTTCCGAGGGTGAAAGAACTAATTGGAAATTGATTTTATTCACAGAACTTACATCCCCGCTTCTCAGCTTCTACGATGGCCTGGTCGCTGGACCAGAAAAAATTTTCCTCGCCGATAGTTTTTACGAGACCGCCGCGTTCCATCATGTTGCGCGCGTTTTCATGAACACCTGCAAACATGAGCGTGCCGCCCTGTTTGTGTAACCGCTCATACAGGCGGTGAATGGATTCGAGTCCCGCGGTATCGATCAAGGACACACCACGCATCGACAGAATTAAAGCGTGGGTATCTCCCAGATTTGCAAATGCTTCGTTGAATTGACCTGTCGCCGCGAAGAAAAGCGGCCCGGTAAGAAATGCCACCCGCACGTGCCCGCATTTTCCTTGCGTTTCAATTCCCCTTTGTTTCAAGCGTTCTATATCCACTTCCTGCACGTTGATGTCAATGCTGGCAATCTTGTTCAGGAAAACTGCTCCCGCCAGAAAAGTGCCGAGCAGGATGGCTTGCGTTAGGTCTAACACAATGGTCGCGAGCATTGTAATGGTGAAGGCGATCATATCGGTTTTAAAGCGGTTGCCAAACATGAACTTGATCGCATCCCATTCGTTCATGCGCACTGCAGTGACCATCAAGACGCCAGCCAGCGCCGCAAGTGGAATTCGTTCCATAAAGGGGGTCAGCAGGAACATGGAAAGCAGAATTCCTACGGCGTGGATGATGCTGACCAGGCGGGTCTGTCCGCCTGATTTGATTCCTACGCTGGTACGCGCAATTGCCGCCGTGGCTGGAACCCCGCCAAAAAAAGGGATGATGATGTTGCCAATGCCCTGCGCGACGAGTTCCTGATTAGCCTGTAATCTTATACCGGTCATATTGGAACCTACCGCTCCGCATAATAATGATTCGACAGCGCCTAATGCAGTGATCGTTAAAGTGGGGGCTATGAAGTCGGATAAATTGCTGAATGGGATGTGAGAAAAATCCAGACGGTCAGCGAGGAACAATGTGCGGGGGATAGTTCCAATTATTGGGACCGACCAATTCAACAGGTAAGTGAGAAGCGTCGCGAGGATGATCCCCAGCAGTGAAGCGGGGAAGCGCGCGTTCCATTTCGCTGGCCACAACAGCATGCTCCCAACTACGATCAATCCGATGAGCATGGTTTGCCAGTTTGGTGATAATCCATTGGAAAAATAGCCGAATAATTTTTGCGCAGCGGTTTCTGTGCCTGGGGTTTTAATGCCGAGGAAATTATCGATCTGGCCGATAAAGATGATGAGCGCGATGCCCGAGGTAAAACCACTGATGACGGGCGCGGGGATGAATGCGATGAAACGGCCAAGGCGCATCAGGCCGACGATAAATAGGATCGCACCTGAAAGCAGGCCTGCAATCCAAATCCCTTCGAGGCCATATCTGGAGACCAGCACGATCAATACCGCAGACATCGCGCCAGTGGGACCTGAGATCTGATAAGGCGCGCCGCCGAGTAGTCCCATGATGATGCCTGCGAGAATGGCTGTGACCAAGCCAGCTGCGGCGGTTGCTCCTGATGCGACACCGAATGCAAGGGCAAGCGGTAATGCGACCGCGGCAACGGTCAGACCTGCAAGAAGATCCTGTTGAACCTTTGCAAACGAATATCCTGAGAACTCGTCTTTATAGAGACGGGCAAGTGAACGACGTGGCATGTTTTTTTCTCCAGGCAATTAATTTTTTCAAAGGCTCAATGCTCCCCCAAGGCGTCCTTTGTTAATGTTGATATTTTATCACTGATGATTTTGTTTGCGAACAGATTTTGCAGATGGTCGATTCCTTGCCCTTCCATTGCAATCCGGTAAGCCAGTAACTTTTTCAATTGATCAGCGACTATACTTATATAACAATTAAGGTAAAAAAAGGAGAAAAACTAATGAAAACAAAAAATCGTTTGGTACTCTTTGTTACGATATTTACGATCTGGGTGCTGACTATTGGTGCCCTTACTCCAGCCACAGTTTTCGCGGCTTCTGCCAACAAGACGCAGGGTCAAACTTTGTCAGCTGGCGGCAATGACCCTGATCATGACGGATTGACCAATTCGCAGGAACGTGCTTGTGGCACAAATCCAAAGGTGGCCGACAGCGACAAGAACGGCATTCTGGATGGGGCAGACGATAAGGATCACGATGGCCTGAGCAACAGAGCTGAATTTTCATCTGGGACAAAATGCAAATCCAGCGATTCAGACCATGATGGTATCTCCGATGGGAGTGAAGTGGAACATGGTACGAACCCGAAGAAAGCAGACAGTGATGGAGATGGCGTCAAGGATGGCAAGGATTCAGAACCTACAGGACCAAGTCACCATTAGAATGAAGTGTCCCCGGTTTTTATTGGTTTAGCAATTTATTGGTAAAGGCAAAATAAGAACTCGCAAGTCTATCGGACTTGCGAGTTCTTATTTTGCTTGAAACACAACGATCGGAATATGGCGTGTCGTTATTTTTTGATAGCGCAAATAAGGCGGATGCCGCTCGGTGGCGAATTTCCACAGCTGGGTGTACTCGTCTCCTTCTGCGTCGTGGGCTTCGGCTTGAATTGTCTCTCCATTTAGCTGTAGCGTTGTGCGCGGATTTTTTAGTAAATTCAAATACCAATCTGCATTCTTCTCTTTTCCCCAATTGGAGGCGACGATAAAATAATTCCCTTCGTGGAAGAAATAGGCAATTGGAATCAAATGCGGCTGACCCGATTTACGCCCAACGGTGTTTAAGATCAGGATGGTTTGTGTGCCGAGTTTGCTGCCGATCCGTCCATTGCTAATTCTGATCAGCAATGTGTTAGTTGTCATGAACCATTTAAGAAAAATATTTTTCATTGTATCCACTCGAATAAGTCATCCCTTCGGGATTTCGATTCCCTTTCAGGAAATCGGTTCGAACATTCCATCCAGGTGTAGATAGTAGGTTTCAACTTTCAGGTTGGGGAACAACGCTTTGATTTTTGTTTGCGCATCCGCTAGATCATGTTTGTGACGTTTGTATGTCCCGTCGCGTCCATAGGCACGGCAGTCTTCATGGTTGATGAGACACACCGTTTCAATGCTGTGGATCTGAACCGCGAGTTGAACATATTTCAAGATCACCTCGTAATCATGTACGCCGCCTGCCAGCGCGATGATATCGAAGTTGTCATATCCAAAGCGGACAGTGATCCACGGTTGCAGAAATTTTTGCAGGCGATAATCCATGCAGTGGACAACCAGTGCGTCGCAATGGATGATTGGTTTTTTAACTGGCATGTTTACCTGTCATTAAAGAACTTCACCTTCTCCGCGTTTCAAAAACTTCCCGTCACCAGATTTGCCAAGCCATTGTTCACCATCCACGATCAATTTTCCGCGCAGGAAAACTTTTTCAGGGTAGCCTATCAAGTCCCAGCCTTCATACAAGTTGTAATCTGTGCGATGATGCGACTGCGCCACGCCATATTTCACCTTCTTTTCTGGATCCCAGATGACAATGTCCGCATCAGCGCCGGGGGTGAGTGTGCCCTTGCGCGGATGCAATCCGAATATTTTGGCAGGGTTCGTGCAATTATAGGCAACGAATTGATTTGCTGTTATGTGTCCCGCCCGCACGCCGTATGTCCACATGATCGGCATTCGGTCTTGAACGCCCGGCAGGCCGTTCGGGATTTTTGTGAAATCGTTTTTTCCTAATTCTTTTCCTGAAATTGCAATCTCTTTGCCTTCATACATGATCGGCTTTGTACCGTCATAATAAAACGCGCAATGATCCGTGCCGATAGTTTGCATTATGCCGTCATGCAGTCCTTCCCATAAACGCGTGTTGTCTTGCTCAGTTCGCATTGGGGGCGAGCAGATCCACTTTGACCCGTCCGTACGACGCAGGTGATCTATCGTGAAGAATAAATATTGCGGACAAGTCTCGCCCATCGCTTTGACTCCGCGCTCGCGCGCGTATTTGAGCATATCCACTTCGCCGCCCGTATTCATATGCACGATGTAAACTGTCGCATCGGATTCTGCGGCCATGCCTGCCACTCGCAAAGTGGATTCGACTGCGCCCCAACTGGGTCTGGTCAATGCGTGCCATTCGGGTGAAGTGTGCCCCGCTGACAGCGCATCCGCGATCAGTGTGTCGATCACGTCACCGTTTTCGCAATGCGCCATGACGAGCATTCCATTCTCTTTTGCGATTCGCATGGCTTTGAAAATTCCGCCATCATCGAGGCGCAGTTTTCCATTGTAAGCAGTAAAGACTTTCAGCGTTGTGATTCCCATCTCAACCAATGATGGAATTTCCTTCGCGACCTTATCATCGAAATGAGTCAGGTTCATGTGGAAGGAATAATCGATTGCGGCTTTCGCGGCTTTCTCCATCCACAAGTTTACGGAGTGTTTAAAACCTTGGGGCTCCTGTACAATGAAATCCATCACGCTCGTCGTTCCACCGAATGCCGCGGCTTTGTGGCCGGTGTAATGGTCATCCGATGAGACAGTGCCAAACATGGGCAGGTCAAAATGGGTATGCGGATCAACACCGCCGGGCATGATCATCTTTCCAGTAGCATCCACCAGGTATGCAGAGTCAGCCTCGAGATTAAGTCCGATGCGGGCAATCTTTTCATCCTCGATCAAAATATCCCCTTGAAAAGATTCAAAGGCTGTTACGAGCGTTCCGTTCTTTATAAGAGTGTCCATTTTTATTTCTCCAGTGATTCAAGAGCGTATAGTCCATCTGTGAGTAGAAGATACAGTCGTCCGGGTATTATCGCGCCGCCAAGTAGCGCGGTCGGCGATTCAATTGAAATGTCCCAGGTGGGAGTGTCTGCGCCGGGAGCAATGTTTATGCAATTCACCCGCACAGTTGTGGAGCCACACAAATAGGCCTCGCCCTTTTGGCCAATGGCAATCACTTTTGGAGAGGGGTTTTGAAATGAGTAATTCCCAATGACCCGGCTTTGCGCATCCAGCCAGATCATGCGCGTTTCTCCAAATTGCATGGTGTAGTAAAACCAGGTTAGGCCATCCTTCGTCACACCTTGATCATAGGGTAGCAATAGGACAGTGCCATCATGAATCCATGTCTGGCGCGAGTCGATCTTTAGGTCAGCACCGTCAAGGTGCCAGCCAATAATTTCGTGGCCAAGTCTGTAATAATTTTGTCCGTTTGCCCCACTGAAAAAAGAGGGGTCTGTGAAAAGGATTTCCTGAGTATTTGCGATCGAAATTGTTTTGAGCTCACCGCTGTCTATCTGAATGGCGCTGTTTTTGAGGAAGATCAAACTTTGATCGGGGCTGAGCCGGGGCGGTTCTTCGAGATATGTGTCTGCGGCGACAGTTCTCCAGAGTGATTTGCCATCGGGAGACAGTGCGACGACTGTGTCCACCGCTGTTAGATAAATATTGCCTTTTGCGTCCACCAGCGGACCCGAGGTCGCCTCTCTTCCAGTTGAAGCACGCGTACGCCAGAGGCGAATCCCGTTTTCGTCGAACGAGGTTACATATCCTTTCACATCTGCGACAATGATACGGCCATTAGAATCCAACGCAGGCGCTCCGACCGCGATCTCATCCAGCGGTGCTTTCCAAATTATTGTGCCATCTGAGCCAATTGATATTAATGATTTTTCTTTTGAGGAAACAAAGATCGTGCCATCTGCATTGACTGATGGTTTGCCAACTGCCCCGCCAGCCAATGGTACATTCCAAATACTCTTCGGATCAGAGTCCAAACTGAGTGGAACCCACATCGTTCCGTTTCCATCATGCCGGTCGGAAGCCCATAACGGTTGAGTCCCGCTGGTTACAATTGTGGTTTCTGAAGCTGCTAGCGGTTTTATATATAACGAGTTCATGGCCAGCCATGAGCCGAGGAGAATCGTCAGAATTACAGCAGCTGTTACAAGTGTGCTACTGTGTGATTCGATCCAAAATAAGAAGGGACGGAGCAGATGCTCTTCGAGCCATTCTTCAATTGCTTCGGATAAAAATCTAGAGTGACGTTTTCCGCGCAGCACTTCCTGACTCATACGCAGGCGTAAGCCTGCGCCTAACAGGTTGAATCCCAGTACTCCAATGAAGATCACGCTTCCGACGACAATCATAGTGGAAGGATCGGTTATCTTTACCAGGGAAGAGGAAATCATTTGCCCGAGTTCGGGCAGGCCTTCAACATTTACTGCATTAAAATCTGAAATTTCCACCCAAATGCCGCCGCCGATATAATAACCAAGGAATCCCAATTCTGCAGAAACGAGCAATGTGCTACTGATCTCAAAAGCAAGCAGCATCCATAAAAGAGACATGAGCTGGCGCAGAATGTGGGAATACAAGATGCGACGGTCGGATGCGCCGAGTGCGCGCGCAGCTTCAATGAAGGTTTGAGTCTTGATCATTCTAGTTTGTTCGCTCACCAGGCGGGCTGTTTCTGCCCAGCCGGTTAGTCCCAGCCCGAAGATAAACGCCCATAATCCATGGTCGATACCGATCATGAAAATGCCGATCAGTGCGGAAATCAAAATTGGAATTGATATCGCTGTTGAAAGGAGGGATTCAAGGAATCTGCCTTTTCCTCCTTCCGACCAGCCGATGGTCATACCAAGAATCAATCCTAAAAGAAGCCTGACTCCTGCAACTGTGATAACCATGATCATGGTTGGCCTGACTGCCCACAGGATGCGGCTCAACAAGTCACGCCCGTAGCGGTCAGTGCCAAGTGGATAGCCTGGAATAGCAAATGCTGGGTAGGGCGGTGTTCGGATCTTCCCTTCCACTTTGAGGGCGTAGTTTTCCTTCATCGGGTTTTGTGGCGCGAAGGAAGGGCCGAAGGTGGCAAGAAATATCATAAAAACAACAAATATTGAGCCGATCAACAAAGGCCAGTTTATTTTTTTTAGTTGCGATTGCTGACCGCTGAATGATCTTATCGTGGAATTCCTGGTCATGCTGATATGCCCTTTATTTTTATTTCCGAATCAGTGCGCAGACGCGGGTCGATCATTCGGCTGAGAAATGTGGCGATAAAGTCGACCAGCAGGAAGATGCCAACTAGCATGGTTAGGATGGCAGCGATCATTGGCGGCGCCAGCAGGTCACCAGAAAGTGAATTTTTGCTTAATATTGATGAGATTAATTTACCCATGCCGGGCCAGTTGAATAAACGTTCGATAATGATCAGTTCAGCTATCATGATCCGTAGGGATGCGGCGATCGTCAACACGACCGGTGCTAGAATGCTTCGGAAGGCGAATTTTCCTTTTATTTTTTGAAACGTATGGCCGAAACTCAAGGCCGCAACCACGTATTGCTTTTCCATTTCTTCCGAAAGTAGTACGGCAGTTACTTGCGCAATCTTGACGGTTGGCTGGATAACCAGTGCCAACACAGGCAGAATGAAATGCGCATCCCAGCCAAACCCTTGGAATGGGATCAGCAGAGTTGCAGTTGACATTGCGTAAAGCATAATGCCAATGAAAAGTGCGATCAAAAGAATGGCAATGTAAAAACTCGGTAAGGCGAGCCCAATGGTTGAGATCAAGGTTAGCCATGCTGCAACCCCGTTTTTGGAGCGGCGTACAGCCAGACGCCCGAGTGCGATACCAAGAACAATGCTAATGGTCATGGCGATCCCGATCAGTCCGGCGCTTGCTCCACCGAATCGCGAAATATTGACTAATACTGGTTCTCCTGTAAATGTTCTGCCAAAATCGCCTTTGAAAATATTATGTAAATAATCGAAGTAGGCAGGTAAAACAGGGGGCAGTTTGTTCGTGCCGAGTGAATATGGATCGCTGGCCGTTACGAAAGGAGCGGTTGAAAAGGCAAATGCGAAACCAATAAAATTCGCCAATAATAAAATTATGGGAAAAATAGTAATGCGGCGAAGTGCAAACTGCAACATGATTTCTCCGAAGGTAGTTGATCTAAATAATCCTTCTCTATTATAACTGGCAGGTGTTATCTGTAAAATGAGACTATGATTGAATCCTGATATAATTTCAATAATGAATTCCAAACGATTTTTTATTTTGTTTATTGTGACGTGTTTGCTGTTGGTAGGAGTATGGCTTCCAGCCGGCGCTGCACCTAATTTTCAACAGCAGCCCGCAACCCCCACTCCCGGCGCAGATGGCCGTATTATTTATATCGTGCAGCCCGGTGATAGTTGTATACGGGTGGCGGTTTTGAATAGTATTTCGGTTGAGCAGCTTCGTCAGTTGAATTCAAAACTGGATGAGAACTGCACACTTGTTGAGGGACAGGAATTGTTGGTTGGGATTATCTCCGTTGCGGGCACTCCAACAGCCGGACCCTCTCCCACGCTTGCGCCGCCTACGGCCTCTCCCACGCCTTTTACAGGCACGACCGAAATTTGTATTTTGCTCTTTGAAGATTCAAACGGCAATGCCATTCGCGAAGTGACAGAGCCTGCGATCGCCGGCGGTGCAGTCAGTGTGACAGAGATCAACGGTGAATATTCCGCCCTGCAGGATACGGTCATTCCCGCAGACGCTGCGGCATATCAGGGAATTTGTTTTTCCGATGTTCCCGAAGGTAGTTACAACATTACGATGGGTGTTCCAGATAATTACAACGCAACAGTGAATTTGGATTATTCTCTCGTTGTACATGCCGGTGACCGTGCGGAGGTGGGGTTTGGAGCGCAGTCGAAAGATGTGGTCGTCGACCCTGCCGCGCAGCAAACTGAGACCCCGGGAAAATCTCCCGTTATCGGGATCTTTGGCGGCTTGCTTTTATTGGGCGGCGCTGGTTTGGGTTATTATGCGTGGCGTTCAGCTAAGTCGGAGGGGAAATTTGGCGGCATGCTGAGAAAGTAAATATAAAGTACGCATAACTAACGTTCATTTTTTTTTATTCTGAAAGTTTTTCGGTGAATGGGGGAGAATCCTAAACTTGTTATTTTCTCGCGGTGAAATAATGTTCCATATCCTTTGTGACGGGAGAAATTGTACCCGGGATATTTTGAATCAAGTTCGCACATGAAATCATCGCGTGCGGTTTTGGCGAGGATGGAGGCGGCGGCGATGCTCAAAGAGCGTTGGTCGCCTTTGACGAGCGCGGCTTGGGGAATATCCAATTCGGGGAGTTCGAGTCGGAAATCGGTTAGTAAAAAATCTGGGAAGCAATGGAGCATTTCCAATGCGCGGCCCGCGGCGAGACGTGTGGCCGGGACTATTCCATATTGATCAATTTCATCTGCGGAAGAAAAGCCGATGCCCCATGAATGAACAGTTTCTTTGATGAGCGGTGCGAGTTGGTGGCGTTTGCGGGGAGTCAACTGTTTGGAGTCACGGACCCCTCTCAAAGTTTGGACGAGGTGTGGATCGTTATCTGGCAGGATGATCGCCCCGACGCAGACTGGTCCGGCCAGCGCGCCTCGCCCTGCCTCATCCAATCCGGCGATGTGTTTGCAGGAAGGCCAGAGATTGTATTCGTAGGAGAGATCAGGGGGTGAGATCATATCGGCCGCGGAGCGAGTTGATGTGGATGCGGAAGATATCGCCGATCATTCGCAAGGCATCTCGTACGGCGCTCACTTTGCTGTCAGGATCAAAATACCACTGGATGGGAATTTCCTTGATTCGCAAATGCTTTCGACGAGCGAGGTAAAGGAGTTCGATATCGAATGACCATCCCATGAGGGTTTGTTGACGAAAGAGATCTTCAGTGACATCGGCGCGAAAACATTTGAAACCGCATTGGGTATCGTTCAAGCCTGGCAGGATCAATGAGCGAATGGCAAGGTTGATGGCGCGTCCGCCCCAATGACGATATAGCGGTTCGTTATAACGGATCGCCCCGTTTGCTTCCCGCGACCCAATTGCAATATCAAAATCATTGAGAACAGGGGGAGTGAATTTTTGCAGTTCTTCGATCGGCATGGAAAGGTCGGCATCGCAAATAAAACGGTATTCTCCACAGGCTTCCAACATGCCGCGCCGCACGGCGTTTCCTTTTCCGCGTTGATCTTCATGGACCACAATTAGGTTTGAGTGTTGTGCTATGAATTCACGCGCCAGTTCCAGTGTGCGATCTGAACTTCCGTTTTCAACAATAATAACCTCGGAAGCATAGGTTTGATCTTTAAGAAACTTAAAAATCTGCCCCAGCGTGCGGGGCAGACGTTTCTCTTCGTTATGAGCAGGAATAACAATGGATAAAAATATAGATGCCAAGGTAAATTACATATTTAAGTAGATCACAATTCCAAATCCAGCGATGACACAACATTCGATGATGAACATGCCAGCCAACAAAATGGCTTGTCTATTGGATAAGCCTAGGAATTTACCTTTGGTTGAAGCAGCTTTTGGAAGTTGTTGGATGGAAGGGTTGGTTTCACGCACGTTTTGAAGGGCAGGTTCAGGCGCAAATGGAGGATCTCCTTCCTCGAACGCGAAGTCAAACTCACTGGGGTTGAATGTCTGTGCCGAATCAGATGCATCGAAAATTGCTTTTGCGCGTGATACAGGCTGAGGATCAGTCTTGCGGACAGGCGGCGGGGCTGATGCGGCAGGTTTGGGTTCCTCTAATTTACGCGGTTCGACAATGCGGTCTGCAAGATCATAGATGGATTCTGGGCGCCAGACGGGGTTTGCCTGTGCCAGTGAGCCGGCAAATTGCTTGATCGCATCACTCATTACCACGCGTACCGCAGGTCGCAAGGAATCAATATGCGCCCCGGGATCGCTTGCGATCAGGACTGGTTCAACGGGTGTGGGCAGGTTGATCTTTTGTGCGGCCAAATACTTTTGGAGAGCGCGCGCGCGTTTTATAACAATATCGATCAAATTGACATTGGCAGGTTGTGAGAGCCCGTAATTAATATTATTCCATTGATCGCCCTTTGCTTCAAACTGTCCTTTTAAAGGTGTGACATGGATCACTGAGATCCCGCCCGGGCCGATCAAAATGATCGGAATCACAACTTCGATATTTGGCAGGGTGAAGTTACGAATCAGCACAAAACCTTTTTCAAGCGTGCGATCCAATTGAGCGATCACTACTTTTTGGGATTCCAACTCGGAGAACCACTTCAACCCGTATTTCAGCGTTCCCTGAGCGCGACCGGAAATGCTGATATTGCCTGCGGCATCCTGATAGGGGGTTTTATCAATGATCTTCATTTATTTCACTTTTAATTAGAAAGAAGGGACTTTCTCTAGCTCATCGCGGGTCGCATTCTTGCTTGTAGAGAGCAACTCACGGTTATCTTGTTTTAAGATCAATACAGGTTTGCCAAGCGTAAATGTGCTGGCGCGTAATTCTTCACGCGCGCCAGTTACATATTGTTCGCCTTTTTGCAGGCGTTCCAAAAGTGTTTTACGGTCTACTAATACGCGATCCGAAAATGTAGCTCCGCGCCGTTGATAAGCACGTACCATTGTGATCTGTCCATTTTTATATCGGACGGCTTCGATGACACCATCAATTTTTTTGTTCATTGGCTTTCCTCTCAGGCAATTTTAGCACATACAGGATTAAATCACGAAGACACGGGCGACAGAGAAATTAACTCCGTGACTCCGTGTCTCTGTGGCTTGGTAAGTAAACATTCTGTCGGGGCGAGAGGATTCGAACCTCCGACCTCTTGCTCCCAAAGCAAGCGCGCTAGCCGGACTGCGCCACGCCCCGATTACGAGGGAAAATTGCCACTCATGTAGAAACTCTCCTGGAAGAGTAAGAGGTGCAATTCTACGCTGAAAGACGATAATTGACAATAGAAAATGGTGCGAATTTATGATGCGTACGTTCTCTGTTTATTCTTGTTGCTAATGAAAACATGGAGTTCGGAATTCAGCATATGTCGTTAGAAATAAGTTTTTTATCCATACTCCTTCGTTCTGTGCTCCTCCTTATAAACCATGTTGATCGTTTGCCTCTCGGCTTATGTTGCCTCCTTCGCTTTCTTGGTATGGGCACGAACTTTGATTTTATCTCCATCCGCGAAAGCGATGTACTGAAGATCACTGCCGAGATGAGCAGATTATCGAAGACTGACCATGGATTTGGTACGGTCGTCTATGACAGCGGTACCGCCATCCTCGATGATGTCCAGTCCCAGGGTCGTCTCCAAGAAGCGGCCGCCAAGGCCAAGGGCGAGAAGTTCAACCTCGACAACATCCATAAGAACAAGGCCGACACCATGCGCGTTCTGCGGATGGCGGCTTTGAAGCTCCATTGTAATGTCTTATGGATTTTCCATCTCGAAGACGGAATGCAGAGTGGCAAGGCTCGTGTTCGAACTACCATTCCGACAACAGAGTTGGAGCGTCTCAAGTCCAACCTCAACGCCATCATGACTATCGTCAAAGATGCGAAGAACACACGCGGTATGCGGATCGAGTGGAGCCGTTACAACAACAACGCTGCTGCTGGACAGACCATCTGGGATACAGAGGGAATGTGGCGTGGAGCTCCAGATCGCATCCATGATTTCATCCGCGACTACAAGGGAGATGAGCAGTACAACGGCAATGCTTACTCCACTGCGTTCCTGATGAAGTATCTTGCCGAGAAGAATGTGAACTTTCTTGACGTGGCGCAGATGAAATCGAAGCTTGGCGTGGTCAACGAACCAGCCTGGTGGGACCGTAAGTCCTGGGCTGTCTATATCGAAAAGGGAATGAAACTGGCGGTGGAAGTATGACCACTTACTTTGAAGAACCTCCCCGCGCTCCCTACGTCTATATTGGCGATGGCGTTTACGCCCTGGTCGAAGGTAGCACGGTCACCCTGAAGACACAACGTGGCCCGACGTGGCAAACCATCGTTCTGGAGCCGGAAGTCTGGGGATCACTATGCATATTGGCAATGCAACAAAACGGAGAAGCCAATGGCTAGTCAGGAGTTCATCGACCTGCTCGACAGTATGCAAAAGACCATGAGGCCAAGAACGCAGGTTACTCTGGCGTCGGAAACTCTGACCCGTGGGCCAACTTCCGCATGGCGGAGACGTTTGGAGTGTCATCCTTCAAGGGCTGCCTGATCCGAATGAGCGACAAGTTCATTCGGCTGGCGAATGTCATCAAGAACCCAGCGAATGACCAGGTCAACGAAAGCGTTGAAGACACCCTGATAGACCTCGCAAATTATGCGATCATCGCCATCTGTTTATGGCGGGAGCAGAACAAGAAAGCAGATACGCGCTAACCAATATCGAAGAAAATCGACGATCTGCCTAAATCCCCGCCGTGGTGACTGATAACCCTGTCCTCTTAAGGTAACGGGCCGTAGCAGCGGCGGGGACCAATCTAACAATCGTCGTGCCCAGTCATCAACCCTTCACCGTTTCAAACGCGCTGTTCCAAGGAGCAGTACTGGCTGAACTCGAGTAGGTGAGCGACGAATTTTATGGAGGCAATATGTTAAGTAAGTTACAAGAATTATGGGACGACCGAGGCGATGAACTTTTTACTGTTTTGGTGTTCACGCTGATTGTCGGCTTGGTATTGTGGGGTCTTTCAACAGGCGGTCCAGTGACTGTCACTGGCGTGGTGATTGATAAGATGTATTCTCCATCCACTCTCAACACTGGAGTTGGCTCGGTGGATGGCAAGCCAATCGTCGTCACAGGCGGTCGAGGCGAAAGGTGGAGCCTCGTCATTCGTGACGGCGCCGAAGTCTACTCCTACGAAGTTCCAGTCTCCATCTACTACAGCGTGGAAATAGGTCAGCGGGTGGCGATGGAATGCAGCACCATTTTGGGGATGGTTGGATGCAGTAACGGAGAGTTGAAATGACCAAAACACTAGAATTTACCAGCATCGAAAAGCTCGAATACGAACAAGATTTGAAAGCATCCATAATTCTTTTGAAAATGGTACTTGAACTGTTCGAGACAACACTGCTTTCCACGGTAAGGCCCGTCGTAACTCCGTCGCCAGATCTCGGTATCGACGGAAGTATAGATTTGTTGGAATGGATCAAAGAACATGTTGATGAAATATCAGAGAGGCGCGGTAAAGCATGATGGATATAGCCCGCATCCACATTCGCTTCTATGGCGCCAACTCATTCATTCGCGGACAGACCATGATCAACTGGGTGACTGATTTCAACATGTTCGGCCAGTACAAAAGAATGTGGTGGCCCACCTCTCCGATGTCGGAGTTCATGAAGCTCGACGAGGATCGCCTGAACATCATCAAGCCCCGTGCCTTCGTGACCATAACGCCTGTCGGCATAGGTCTTGCAGGTCGGAGTGGCGATATGGACGAAGCCATCGCCAACCGTGGCCTGGAGGCTGTCGTGAAAGATGACATGCCTGCCCTGATGAGCTACGCACGCAAGCACGCGCCATCCGACCACGAAAGAATTACTGAAATTGCGTTCCTGACTGCATTCACTAAAATGGGAAACCAGGAGTTCAAACTCCAGGGTCTTGTGCACACAGACGCGAGGTTGATACCGGCGATCACACAAATCTAAAAACTTCGCCGTGCGGATAAATTGTCTTAGGCTCTTTGAAAACGGCGGCGAAGTAATCTTATTGGAGATAACTATGGAATGCGAATGGTATGAATGCAAAAACGAAGCAATCGGAATTTCCAGCAGGTTCTCAGGAATGAAGCTCTGCGAAGCTCATCACAAAACGATCGACGGAGGAAACTGGATCGTAGCCGACGTGGATCAAGTGGCAGAGATGCTCAACACATTTCATGACCGCAGAAAAAGCAACGGACTTGCAAAGGCAGTGGATAGGTACGAACAACTAAAGAAGTTCATATCCAACCTCAGTGACGATCTTTCAGATTGGCGCGCCAGGGACAGCATGGAATGGTGCGTGCAAGACCGTAGGGCTGGCAAATTTTGCATTGCGGTCGACACAGACCGATTTTCAGCACTGTGGCGCAAACGTAGGCGCCAGTACAACACGTTCCGCGAACACGTTTTTGCTCAGGTAAGCGAAGTAGACAAGAAGAACAACAGGCGATGAGGTTCATCATCTGGTTCGTCCAACCGAAGATCTGGATACCACTGCTTATCCTGTGGCTCATTATCTTCTCGGTATATCTTTACTTTACCAACCTACACATTTGTCTCCGCCTTATGTGGCATGTAGGTAATGCTGCAGCCAAAATTCGTATTTGCTAAGGCTTGGCCCTCGCTGCTTTCATTAGAGCCAGATCACGGACTAATTTATTCCTTCATTTACACCCACCCCCGGCTATGCTACCTCGCCCTACAGTTTCTTAACAATGGTCATGCGCCACTCATTGCGGAGTTACTAAAGTTTATTAGGTATATAATGAATGAGGCATCAGAAGAATTACGCTGTCTTACAAAATATATAAATAATATTCAAACCGTTTTTTGAACAAAAGGTGGATAAAGTCATGAGTATTTCATCACGGATACTTGTTATAGACGATGATCGTAGTCTCCTAATGGGGGTTTCTGAAATTCTTAAACGTGGAGGTTATGAGGTTATAACAGCCACCAATGGAACTGATGGAATTCAACTGGCATTGGAGAGCTCTCCAGACCTGATAATTTCAGACATGATGATGCCCCCCCCTGACGGCTCAGAGGTTTTGCGAATTCTTTCCGAACACAGTTCCACTGTTAACATTCCCTTCATCTTCCTGACTGCCCGAACAGATGAAAAGGTCAAGGTGACCAGCCTGAAAAATGGGGCTGATGACTACATCACAAAACCGTTTAGCACAGATGAGTTACTCGGGCGGGTAAATTCCATCCTTCGCCGCAAAGAGATTACAGAAACCTTTGAAGTTCGCAATCAGACTGAATTGCGTAAGGCGGCCGAAGAAAAACTCAGCGAACGTAGGGAGGAAAATGTCACTGAGGTTACTGCAACGAACCCAGATGCCCTGCGCCTCATCCATGAATTGCAAGTTCACAAGATCGAGTTGGAGATGCAAAATGAACAACTGATCGAGGCTAAGGCACAGGCGGAAGAGGCGTATCGTCAATATTCCGACCTGTATGACTTAGCGCCTGTGGGTTACCTGACACTGACGCGGAGTGGCACGATCAGCAAGATCAATCTGGCTGGCGCGACCATACTGGGGAAGCCACGCAGCCGGCTGATCGATCGGCAGCTGGCGCAATTAATCTCGCACAGATCTCTGGACGCCTTTGAAGTATTCTTTAATAAACTTTACTATGGGAGTGGCTATGGGACCTGTGAGCTGAGCTTATTGAATAATGACAATGAATGGTTCTGGGTACAGCTCGAAGCGACCAGCTTCGTAGACGGTCAGGAATGCCGCATAATAATGGTGGATATCAACGAGCGCAAGCTGGCCGAAGAGCACAAGCTAGCCGAAGAAATTTTACGGGCAAGTGAAGCGAAATTCCGGAATATGTTCGAAAACCACGCCGCAGTGATGCTGCTCATTGAAGCCGCAACGGGACATATTTTGGATGCTAATATTGCGGCGGAAAACTTCTATGGGTATCCCGTATCCGCCTTGAGCACGATGAATATGAGCGATATAAACACTTTGACGAAGGAAGAAATTCAAATTGAAATGGATGGCGCGCTGGGCGAGCATAACAACTATTTCAATTTCCAGCATCGTTTGGCAAACGGAAAAATTCGTGAAGTGGAAGTTCATTCATCACCCCTGACCATGGAGAATAGGACGATCCTCTTTTCCATCATCCATGACATTACCGATCGCAAGCAGGCTGAAGAAGCTTTACGTGCGAACGAGCAAAAATATTATCGATCAGAAGCGGACTTAAAGGCAGCTCAAACCATTGCCAAGATCGGAAGTTGGAGATGGGATCTAAGAACGACTGAAGTGACCTGGTCGGATGAAATGTACCGTCTCTTTGGGGTCGATAAAAATTCATATAGTGGAAGGCTCGGTGACGTTATTGCAAAGGTTGTCCATCCCGACGACCTGTATATTGTTCTTCCTTCCAATGTTCCGTCCATCGCGGAAAAAAAATCTTTCAGGTACCGCATCATCATGCCAGATAAAACCATTCGTCATATTTCGGCAATCTCAGGCGAAGTCATTTATGCTGATGATGGCAAACCGATTTATATTTCAGGTACCGCTCAGGATGCCACCGAGGCTAAGCTAGCTGAGGAAGCGCTCCACATTCAGCGCTGGCGGCTGGAGAGCATCATCGAGGGTGCTCGCGTCGGTACCTGGGAATGGAATGTCCAGACTGGAGAAGTCGTCTTTAATAAATTGTGGGCGCAGATGATCGGATACACACTCGAGGAACTGGAGCCTATTAGCATCAAGACTTGGGAGAAATTTTGCCACCCCGATGACCTGAACCGATCCGATGAATTGTTGCAGAGGCATTTCGCGGGCGAACTGCCATACTATGACGTTGAAGTCCGTATGAAACACAAGGATGGTCACTGGGTTTGGATCCATGACCGCGGTCGCTTCATCACCCGCACTGACGACGGCAAACCTCTATTGATGTTCGGTACCCACACTGATATCACTCAGAGCAAGCATGCAGAGTTGCAATTAGAAGAAGCAAAATTACGGGTGGAGAACATCATCGAGGGCGCTCACATTGGCGCCTGGGAATGGAACGTCCAAACTGGAGAAGCTGTCATCAATGAATTTGAGGCGCAGTTGCTCGGATACACACTCGAGGAGCTGGAGCCTATTAGCATCAACACTTTTGAAAAATTAATCCACCCCGATGACCTGAACCGATCCGATGAATTGGTGCAAAGGCACTTAGCGGGCGAACTGCCATATTATGACTTTGAATTTCGAATGAAGCACAAGGATGGTCACTGGGTTTGGATCCATGGCCGCGGTCGCGTCATCACCCGCACTGACGACGACAAACCACTATTGATGTTCGGTACCCACACTGATATCACCCAGCGCAAGCATGCAGAGTTGCAATTAGAAGAAATGGCTATGACCGATTTCCAGACAAAACTGTACAACCGTCGTTATTTTATGCAGCGCAGCGATGAAGAGTGTAAACGCGCCAGTAGAAGCCATCAGCCCCTGACGCTCCTGATGCTGGATATTGACCATTTCAAAAAAGTAAATGATACCTATGGCCACGAAGCCGGGGATCTGGCACTTCAACACGTTGCGGAGATTATGAGATCCAGTCTGCGTGAAATTGACATCCTTGGACGCATGGGCGGCGAGGAATTCGCCGTACTAATGCCGAATACTACGTTGGAAGATGCAGTCCTATTGTCTGAACGGATACGCTTGTCCATAGCCAAAGCATCTTTTGATAGTTCAGCCCAGGCATTGATCCTGACCGTTAGTATTGGCGTCGAGATCTTCAATGCTGAGATGTCAGGTTTTGACGGGTTGCTTAGAAATGCAGACGAGGCTTTGTATCGCGCAAAGAACAACGGGCGCAATTGTGTGGTTGCATATTCCTTTCCCTATGAGGGGGGTATCCAAACTTTTGTTTTGGATGGAACGTAAGAAACACCGCCAGTCTTAGTCCGCATTTTGGGCCGTGGCGGTCTCCAAAAGAGACGCTCTTCCCGGATGGATTTACTCTTTCGTTCAAATAAAAACAAGTGCCGAGAGGGAGGCACCTGTTTTTATTTCCCCACAGCCTTTCGTGGTTGTCGTACTTTCAATTTTTCTCTCTGGGTCATAGCGAGTTGAGCACTTTCAATGTTCTCCAACCGATGATTGATACTCTCCATGCTTATTTTGAATACGTCCATGGAGTTCGAAATGCTTTCCATCAGTGGCGCGAACTTCGTGATCATTTCGATGTACTTACTCTCGCGGACGGCTGAGTTCTTGATAACCACCATGACGAGGAAGGCGCACAGTATCATGACCACAAACGCTAATCCCAGTTCTCCTACCTGTACCCAGCTTGTTTCAATGTAGGGCATCTCCTTTCTCCTATCTCCGACAACAGAAATTTATGATGTGGCGAGGAAATCCTTTACGTCTTGCTTATTGCGTATGACTGTTTTCTTGGCTTGCCCATTATGTCTCCGACAACAGAGAGTTTTATTAACACTCTCCGACAAGCGCAGATATGATAATTTGAACGTCCCATCTCCCACGTTGGAGTGGAGGGGATGCTTGAGGACACGGACGCTGGAGCTTTGCACCCCGCCACCGAGAATGAAAACTGACCGAACCACTCCAGGGATGCCTTGTTGAGCAAAGCATTGGAGCGCCACAAAGAAGTCATACCAGTTCTCCCAGATCCTTTGAGTGGCGAGGCAGCTTGTCGTCAAATAATTAATATTAAGACGTCAGATCAGGCTATCGACCACAATGGAGTTTTGTGAACCGCCGGCCGAGAGGAGAAAGTAGTAGTCTCCTCGCCACCAATACTTACGCGATCAAGAGGGGCATTAGTGAATGGGGAAGTACCATCTCCTAGCACGTCTCCTCTTTATTAATGTTGCGCGAACACAAATATTCGTCTCCGATGTCGGAGAGGCACAACACAATAAAGATATAGCAGGTCTTAAATGATAGGTTTGTTGCTCGATGAGCAAACTTTCAGAAAAAAGATAACTGTGAACTGGTATGTTTCACTTCCAATCCACAGTTATCAAATTTTGGTTGTCTGAAAGAAAGCTTATGAAGCTTTGTTAACTGAGGTTGTATAGCGCTTTTCGTGTTCGGAATGCGACAAACCTTCTTGTCGCCAATCTGTACTTGGCCTTCTTTTTTTGATACTTTCCATCAACGCCATAAGACTTGGCAAGTCCATCGAGTTTTTTCTTATCGCATGGCAGGACAATCCAAACCCCATTTTTCTTTTCGACAAGCCCTTCTTTTTCCATAATTTGAATACTCTTCTTGACTGTGGAATAACCTCTTCCGGTTTCATCACTAATATCCTTCAGTGTCCTCCGTGGTCTTAATAATAACGAGCACAATATTTGTGCCGAAGATGGATTTAGAGCCGTCCGACTAAACAAATCATGGTTCAGTATTGGCAAAACCATATTTGCAATTTCGCTGGATACCATATTCGCCTCAAAAAATTTGAGATTAATTCCATAATGGTCGCTAAAGGAATTTGTTTTCACATAAAATAAAACACCCATTCTCACTAATTCTTTCAAGACTTTCCGTGCGGTTTTCTTGCTCATCGATGCCAAAAGCGATATTTCACTGAGAGCGGCTCTGAAGTCATTTATCTGTTCGAGATCTGCTCTACGGAAGCATGCTATTATGACCTTCAGCAAACTTAATCCACCCTGCCCGGGCCAGCTCATACTCAACGCTGAAATAATGAGTTGGCGAATTAATTCATTTTTGATAAATATCCGAAGGTCCTGAGTTTGACTGATGTGTTTGGTTTGAATTATTAATTGCGGAAATATTATTTTTATTTCTTCGTGGTTCACAATTGGAGGATGCATACCCTTGCGCTTTATCCAGGAGCAAATATCTCCATCTGGGCTCGAAGATGGGGGAGCAAGAATAATTCCCTGAGTTTGAATTGCATATGTTGATGTTTGGATACCTTGTGCTGTCCCATCTTCAAGATAAAGCCAAACGTGATAATTTGACCCTTCTGTTGATACCCACTTGTCAAGCCCGTGGGAAGACCTAGAAAAGTCGGTGTAATCAGCTTTCGAAAAAAAATTGATAATAAATAAGTTGCCTGATTGAGGACCGAGTTCGACACCAACATTAAATTTTTTGTGCTTTGCTATTTTTACCATATCGGCTGGATGTTGGCTCACAAGATCAAGGAGGTTACCATCCATCCGTTCATATCCACCATAAATTAAGGGGATCGCTTTTATGTTGCAGCTTAAGAACCTTGCTAATGCATCTTCCCTACTGTCGTATTTCCAAAGTGCCAGTAGTATTTCGTTTTCAGATATTTTACTTTTCAAATTATTTCCTCTCGGCGATTGATTTTTGATACAGAAAATACTGTTTCGTGCTTTGACGTATTCTGCTGAACTGTTCGGCGCTAAAAGTTATTCTGTACTGAGGTTTGCCGTTAACTTTTGAGACCTCATATTTGATAACATCCCGTTGCTTGCTGCCGATCTTCAAACGTAAATCCCCAGTTGGTAATTTTGCGGCAAGTTGAAATAGTTTAGCAAGATGCTCGCTGTCTTCCAACGCCACTGCCTTCTTAGCAGCCTTAATGATTGTACGAAGATTGGAGAGTGAAGCGTGGCTGGCGTCAGCGGGTTCTAGGCCGGCTAGTTCGGCCCAGTCGACAACCTTCATCAAGTTTTTTTGGTCCGAAATCCACGTCTTGCTAGCTAATTTTGTGGGTGGTATTTTGGCTCGAACATCCATCCATGTAATCATTGCTTGCCTCCGTATTCCGATATCGGAATTATAACAGACAATACGTCAATAGGTAATCGTTCTGCCATTTTTTTTCAGATTGGCAGTAGTAGTAATTACTGTCATACTCTATAGCTCTTCTTGAGCGTGGAAGCAGTGGAAAACAAGCCAACCTCCGCCCGCGATAGCGGGCTGCTCTTCGTAGTACGTTCTCCAGTACTAGCGTGTAATCCGAACAAGGTCAATAGAACGATCCTTTTTTATAGAGGATTTTCTACTACGAATACAAGCCTCGCTATAGCCACGGGATGGAGGTAATTCAAGATCAAGGGTAGAAAACCACAATAATGGTTCGGAAATCGGGGAAATTGGTTCACAGAAACGAAAACTCCATCGTGCAGACCCTACACACTACTCCTCTCGGCTAAATTCCCGCTCCTGAGAAGACCCCTAAGGATGCCTGACGGCATATGGTTCATTGAACCTCCCTTCCAGAGAGGCTATTTGGAAAGAATTTAACATCCTCTGGACTAACTCCTCTCGGTAACATCCATATGCTATATTCTCGGAGTATTCTAATAAATCTACGAAATCCTTCGTTGTCTATAAAGAGACTTGGAGTAGGTCAATTTCAAGAACAGGCCGAGAGGTGAAAGCACTTTCGTCAGAACCTTGCCGTCTCAGTAAGGCACACTGTGAATGATGGAACTGCTCAGTTATATCCTTTACTCAAGCACAGTCCCATATATGGTAATGTTGGAGAAGGAGAAATGAGTGGCGAGGTCTCTGACATCAGAAACTATCGTTTGCTAACGACACCAGTGTAACTACGATGGAGAGGGGATATAAAAGAAGCGGCCACGTTCAAAATACTGAGCGCCAAAATAGCAAATATTTTTTCAAAACCGACTACCCATATCTCACCCTTCTCGGCAGAATTGCTCTACCTCCATCGTAGTCGGTAGGAAAAAATCAAAGGAAGCCAGGATCACCTCAGATAACGGATACCTGTGAACACGAAGATTGCCGGCTGCCGAAGCGGGATGGAGTTTGTCAGATCATAATTTGAAGCAAATCATGGATGGCGATTGACAACAATGATTACGAGTTCCTGTCCGATATGGAACAGTTGGTTTCCGCGCCTTGACGCTAGAACAAATGTTCTGTAGAATAGTCTCATCATGTCTATCTGGAAACGCTTGCTTAGCCTGATAGACCGACGTCCTAACGCCCGCCCTCGGACCTTCCAGATCAGTGATAGTGTCCACACTACATTGGTCACACTCGCACAACAACGAGGCCGCCCTGAAGATGATTTTGCCACTGAACTCCTGGCCGCTGGTCTCAAACAACTCTACTCCACGGACGAGCTTTACCTGAAATGGGAAACTCTGACGGCACGCGAGAGGGAGGTGGCTGCGTTGATTTGCCTGGGGTATACCAATCGTCAAGCAGCAGCTAAGATGAATGTCGTGCCGCAAACAGTGAAATTCCACACACATCACATTTACGAGAAATATGGAATAAAAAGCCGATCCCAATTACAGCAACTGCTCTCCGACTGGGATTGGAGTGAATGGAAGGATTACTGGAGGGACAAGGGGTAGGCAGCGTGCGTACCTATACCGCTAAATGTGCATCCCTTCTAAAACCTAGCCGTATCCTAGACCTGTTACCTCACCATTGGTGAGTTTTCTTTTTAAGAAAACACCTGTATCTTGTTGACATGAACATACTTCCCATCTTACACACCGGCAAGTTGATCCTTATCACCTCATCGCATGAGACACGCGAACAGATCACCGTCCTCACGGCAGAACTGGCATTGCGCGGCGCGGTGACTATTCTCGATGGAGGTAACCGCTTCGCAGCGTATCAAACGATCCGCATGCTGCGAAGGAGAACGCACAACATTGAAGAAGCGGCCAACCGTATTTTCGTGCGGCGGGCGTTCACCTGTTACCAGATGCTGACGTTGTTGGAGAACTCCCCGTCCCTTCAGCAGCCCTACATCATCCTGGATATGTTCGCAACCTTCTATGATGAAAATGTCCAACTAAAAGAAGCCGATAGGCTTTTGGATCGTTGCCTGGTTCAGCTTGATCGACTGCGGTTGACGGGTCCGGTGGTCATCACGATGAAGCCGCATCCCGATCGAGTATTTCTTTTTGAGCGTCTTCTTGCAAGGGCTGATCATATTTTTGAACTCGAAATTCCATATCCCGTAATCTCTCAGATGGCTCTTTTCTAATGGGACGCACACTTCCTTCCATCACGCAGGAATTTCTACAAGAAGAAGCATCCTTCGCCAGGTTTCGGCGCGCCCTGCGCAGGAGCGATCAGATCGTGTTGGATGATCTATTTGCATTGGCACGCCAGCATCTTGCCGCCACTGTATATGCTTCCCACGCGCTGCCATTTGAGACGCTCCTGCTTTGTATGCTGCTTGAGGAGCACAAGGAAGTGATGAAGTTGAAACAACATATGGCGGCAAGCCGCATTGGCAATGAGTAATGAGCTTCACGGATGGTTACTGGACATCCTGCCAAACGAGCAAGGCTTGACGATATGGATACTGGGAGAAGATGGGAAACGCCACGCGCTGTCCCATGACTTTCCGATCGCCTTTTATGCAGCAGGGCCGGCAGAACAATTGCGGAGGCTTTGGAAGTGGCTGCAACAGCAACCTGAAAATCCAAAACTATCCCGTGAAGAGAGACGCGATCTTTTTGCTGGAAGTATTCCTGTCCTGGCTGTGGAACTGACTTATCCATCAGATTTAACTCCACTCTTCAATCGGACATCCCAGGAATTCCCAGATCTCATCTATTACAACGCCGACATCCCGATATCCTTGCGATACATTGCGCGGTATGGAGTATTTCCACTGGCCGACTGCGAGATCAAGATCGATCCGTCAGGACACGTTACAGATATTCGCTCCACCCAATCTCCGTGGGAAATTGACCTGCCACTACCGCCACTGACCATTCTCGGCCTCGAGCCTGAATGTGATCCGTTCCATGCCGCGCCAACCAAAGTATTTATCCAGACGCCAAAGGCTCATTTCTCACTAGACCTGGAACCTGCCCGCGCATTCATGATTGGATTACGAGCAATCTTTATTCGCCATGATCCTGACCTTCTGCTCACGGCATGGGGTGATACCTGGCTGTTACCAAAACTCCTTCAGATGTCCAAGGAGACCGGAATTGACCTGCCCCTCAACCGCGATCCAGATCAGTCCATCAAGCACCGGGAAGCGCGGACATACTACGCTTATGGACAAGTCATCCATCGAGGTAAGCAGGTTCTTCTGGCGGGCCGCTGGCACATCGACATCCACAATGCCGTGATGTATCACGACTACGGATTGGAAGGGGTTTGGGAATTGGCGCGGGTGACCGGACTGCCTGTGCAGACCGTGGCGCGGGTATCGCCAGGGACAGGCATATCCTCCATGCAGATCGTCACAGCGCTCAAGGAAGGAGTGTTGGTTCCCTGGCACAAGCAGCAAGCCGAACATACCAAATCGATCATGGACTTGATCCACGCAGATATGGGCGGGCTGGTCTTTCAACCGACCATCGGCCTGCACAAAGATGTGGCTGAGATCGATTTCATTTCGATGTATCCAAGCGTCATGGCGCGTTTCAATATTTCACCTGAGACGATCCTGCCCGGCATACGCGACCAGAACACCGATCTGCCGGCAACATCAACCGAGCAGGGTCTTATTCCCAAGACACTGGAGCCATTGCTCAGGAAACGGATCGCGATCAAGATGCAGTTACTCACCATGTCCAAATGGGATATGCGCTACAAGAGTTACAAGGCTCGATCAGCAGCTCACAAATGGTTGCTTGTGACCTGCTTCGGTTATCTCGGATATAAGAATGCGCGCTTTGGAAAGATCGAGGCGCATGAGGCTGTCACGGCCTACGGGAGGGAGGCGCTGCTGAGAGCCAAGGAAGCGGCTGAAGATATGGGATTTACTGTCCTGCACATGTACGTGGATGGATTGTGGGTTCAGAAAAAAGGATCAAACAAGGTACAAGATCTCCAACCATTGCTGGATGAAATACTAAATCGCACCGGCCTGCCAATTGCGCTGGATGGCATCTACCGCTGGATCTCTTTCCTGCCATCTCGGCTAAACAAAAATGTGCCTGTGGCAAATCGTTATTTTGGCGTGTTTCAAAGCGGCGAAGTCAAGTGTCGCGGCATTGAACTCAGGCGGCACGATACGCCCAAGTTCATTTCTGAAATTCAAAATGAAGTGTTGGAAATTCTGGCTCGATCCCCTGACGTTGAACATATCTTTGAATACCTGCCAAAGATCCAATCCCTGATCGATGGCAAACTTTATGATCTGCGACATCAGCGTATCCCACTTGAAAAGCTGATCGTGCGCCAGACACTCAGCCGGCCTGTGAACGAGTATCGCGTTCCCTCTCCAGCGGCCACAGCCGCCAAACAACTGGAAGAGGTCGGGAAGTTCCTAAGGCCAGGACAAACCGTGATGTTTATTTATATACTTGGCGTGCCAGGTGTATACGCATGGGACTTGGAACAAACCCTTGATCCCAAAACAATCGATGTCAACATTTACAAAAAGCTGCTGGACCGAGCCATGGAGACAGTGATGCTGCCCTTTGTGTCAATTCAAGCCCAACCATTTTTGCCATTGTTAGTGTCTGGCGCCGGAGACTGACGAATTAGTTCTCCTTGCAATATCAACCAAGTCAGGTACCGACAGGGTTGATACTCATTACGAAGAGCTATTTGAATTTACACGTATTTGGCTTACCAGACGTTCCAACTCCTCTAGTAATGGCCCATGCACGCCTGCCGTTTTGAATGCGCCAACAGCACTTTCGTAATACCAAATCTGGTCTTCCCTGCCGGCATTAAAACGCTTCCAGAGATCCTCGCCCAAACGTTGATGGTCGCTATAGATCGCCCGCGCATTATCAACCTTATCCGCCAGTGTGACGCGCAGCAGTTCAGGTTTGGATGTACGGATATGAGCAAGATAGTTTTCCTTGCGCTCACGCCAGAGTGGCTTGACGCCACCCCTATACTCAGCGGGAGTATCAGTGGATAACTCAACGATCTTGAGTACCTTTTCCCCGAACAATTGGCCTATCTCTTCCCGGCTGGTTTCATCGGGTTTATCTTCAAGCGCATCGTGCAGTAAGGCTGCGATCGCCTCATCTTCGTCCCCTCCATCCTGTTGGGCCAAGGCGCAAACTTCCAGCAAATGCGCCATATAGGGCACACTACTCGCTTTTCTTGCATCGCGGCCATGGAGCTTGAAAGTAAATTGAAGCGCTTGATATAAACGTTCGGTGATCTGATCAGCTTTATCTGACATAAGTAACCTTCCTTTTATTTACCTTGAGATTGAAAGTCGAATGGGCTTTAATTTGTATTGAACCCCGGGGATCTTCGCCAAAATTGCAGCGGTATAGACTGGATTGCGCGGAGTGAATTCACTTTCCAGTTCGTCCAGCGTGAGCCGGCCAGTAACTTTGAGATGACGGTAGGCATTCTCCACACAATGGGCATTCCTTCCCGGTAGATTTAGGTATGATGATCACAGTGCTTTCCGTAAAAGCAATGATCTCAAATGGGTTGTGACGATCCAGGGTACGCAAGACCAGTCCCTTCATATTCTTGATCTCATTCCAGACTTGCTCAGTATCCATGTTTTCCCCTTAGTGTCTGACGTCGGATACTATTTGAACAACCAATCAAAAAAACCGCTGACGATGCCAAAGATAAGGAAATTATCATCGGCTTCCTTTTCAGCTAGTTCTTCAGCTCGGGCTCGGGCTTGTTCTTCCTCGTATTGTTGAGCGTCGTCGTAGTATTGGTCTTCATAATAATCATCGTAATCGTCACTCATTTATAGCCTCCCAATAACCTAATGTTCCTCAACAACTTGGAAAAGCACACTCCCGTTCTTACTCTCTGGCGCCAGACACTCAACCGGAATAGATACTTTTATCAGGTCCGTAATATGCATCGTAAACATGCTGGTAGACCACGTTGCATTTTTCCTTGTAGACATCATTGCCATAAGCAGGTGGAAGGTTTTCGAGGATCTCTTCAATAGTGACCTGGATCGCGGCGCGGGTTTGCTGCCTCTTGCGCCAGTCCAATACAAGTTTTTCAGTTTTCAAGGTATTCAACAGATCCTTAGCTACTTCCTTTACCTTATCCTTCTCCCGGCGAGACAATTTGATATTCGGTTTGGTTAGGATATCAAAGATGGCTAATTCCTCTTCATTGAGGTTCTCAGAAACGCCGCGCTTATCTTCCTCGTTCAGGCTTTGGGCAAAGGTGACCAATTGGGCAAAAAATGCGTCGGCGTTTTTGGCGCCGTTATTATATTCCTCGATCAACTTTTGGAACTGCGCATAGAAATCCATTCTGGATTTATTCATTTGCAGCATGTAGGCTAGTTTGTTGTTGATCTGTCCGCGCAACTTTTCGATCTCGATATTCTTTCGGCTCTTCTCGAATTGCTGCTTGAGTTTTTCGAAATCAATATCACTCAAGTTCACGATCTTCGTCTCACGGATCTTGTATCCCTTGCGGGCAATGGACTTATCGAGCAATCCATCCACTTGACCCATCACGACAGATATATCAGCCGACGGGGTTAGTGAGCGGATCTTGTCGGCAATAATCACGAGGGCTTTGCGATCCACTCCAAATTCGTTGGCATGGACATCTGGTAGGATGGCTTGGAACAGCAGCTCTACCTTGTTTGCCAGAGATAGGTACTGCTGTTTGGTTTTATCGTTGACCAGTAACGCGTCAGCCGCATCTTCCAAAGGCACGATGGCCTTCACGGCTTCATCCAGCAAGCGGACGCGCAGGAAGCCCTCAGCGGATTGGATATCGCCTAATTTGACATGATGCTGGGCAAGGAATTCCTTTGTCGTGCTGATGGCCTGACGGAGTTCATTCACCAGCGCGGCCTTGACCTCAACAGGCATTTCACCTTTGCCAGCTTCACCGCCGACCGCAGAGCCGTAGATCGCCAGTGCCTTTTGCAGGTCACGGAAGATGCCGATGTAATCCACGATCAAGCCGTTGATCTTTTCGCCGAAGACGCGGTTCGCACGCGCGATTGTCTGCATGAGAGTGTGGTTGCGCATTGGCTTGTCGAGATAGATCGTTGAACAGGAGGGTACATCGAAGCCTGTCATCCACATAGCGCAGACAAAGGCAATGCGGAGTGGGTCCTTGTCATCCTTGAATTTTGTATCCAGGTCTTCGTCAACCATGCGCTTGCGGTGCTGACGAATATCCAATCCCTTTTGGCGCATGTCGTCAATTTCATTTTGGCCCTGCGAGATGACCACCGCCATATCCGTGCCTTGCATGTATTCGATCTTTTCTTCCAGTTCAGGGCGTTCAAGCGGATCGCAGGTTTCCAATTCAGCTTGAAGCGCTACGAGATGAATGTTCCAGTATTTTTTCACCTTGTCATACATGCGGATGGCCGTGGCTTTATCCACAGCGACCACCATTGCCTTGCCGTGAAAGCCGCGTCCCATGAAATGCACGACAATATCTTCGGCGATCTTTTCAAGCCTGTCACCACGGGTGATGAGGTGATACTCGCGTGAGAATTCCCTTTCGAGCTTATGTTCCTGTGCCTCATCCAACTCCGCGTCTTCGAGCAAGCGTTCCATATCCAGGTTCAGTTCTTTATTGATCAATTGTAGTTCGGGGATGCGGTTCTCGTAATAAAGCGGAACAGTGGCACCATCCTCCACGGATTGACGGAAGTTGTAGATACTGACGTAATCACCAAAGACCTGTTTGGTGCGTTCTTCGCCGCCCATGAGCGGTGTGCCTGTGAAGCCGATGAAAGCCGCCTTGGGTAACGCGTTGCGCATGTTGAGCGCCAGCACATCGTATTGACTGCGATGCGCTTCATCGGTCATCACGATAATGTCGTTGCGTTGCGTGAGCGCGGGATAGGTTTCCCCGTTTTCAGTGTAGAACTTGTGAATGAGGGTAAAGACGTAACGATGATCTTCAGTGAGCAATTGCTTCAGATGCTCACCGCTCCCGGCCTGCACATTATTGGGCGGTTCGGTGACTGCGCCGACATCGGCGAAATTCTTATAAATTTGTTTGTCCAGTTCAGAGCGGTCGGTGACAACCACGAATGTCCAGTTGCCCTGGAGTTTGCGCAGGACTTTTTGCGCAAAGAAGACCATCGAAAAAGATTTGCCGCTGCCCTGTGTATGCCAGAAGACGCCGAGCTTGCCTGCATTTTCGCGTATCCTTTGCACGGCTTCAAAGGAATTGTTGACGCCAAGGAATTGATGATTTTTAGCGATGATCTTTTGTAGTCCGCCTTTGCCTTGCTGGAACAGTGTAAAGCTCTCGACCATGTCCAGCAAACGGGACGGTTCACAGACGCCCCTGAGCATGGTCTCCAGCGAAATGACGCCTTCCTCCTCCTCGGCGTTGATCTTCTTCCACTCGGAGAAATGCTCCCATTTGGAGGTGATGGAGCCGAGGCGTGAGACACTGCCATTCGAAAGCAGGAGCAGGCCGTTATACCAGAAGAGATGCGGGACCGTATCCTTATAGTCGCGCAGGTTCTGCTGGAAGGCATCCTCCACATTTTTGTGCGAGGCTTTGAGTTCAATGAACAAGAGCGGAATGCCGTTGACAAAGCCGATCAGGTCGGCGCGGCGTTTGTGCATCTCGCCCGAGATCCAGAATTGGGAGGCGAGCAGGAAATCGTTCTCGAGCGGATGCTCCCAATCCAGCACGCGGACGGTTTCACCGCGTTCCACGCCATCATCGTCACGGTATAGAACCTTGACGCCATCCTTGAGCAGTTTATAGATCTCCTGGTTGGCGTAGACCATACCCGAGGACACACGCTCACGGGTAAGTTCGTCAATGGCAAGTTCAATGGGCTGGGAGGGGAGTGTGGGATTGAGTTTTACGAGCGCGGGGCGAAGACGCGAGACCAAAACAACCTCGGCGGAGGTTTCGCGCCCTAATAAACCATCACTTCCGAAGGTTTCTTCGTAACAGTTGATGGTTTGCCAGCCTAAATTTCCCAATAGGGCGATGGCGGGTTGTTCAATTAGGGCGTCTTCACTAAATGACTTCATTGGATCAAAGTATAAACCCTCGATTATATTTTATATCTTACCACGTGCGTATAATAATAATTCTCTTCAATTTTTCCTGACAGGGTTTTGAGGGACAAATCGGTAACTTTGAAACAGGGCTCCGCAGGTTGTAAATAACCTGCGGAGTATTTTCATGACCTGGAAAATTGACTATTGATTTCTTGTCCGGCGCATACTGACTATGTTTTCAAGCTCGTCGGCGGTTAGCCGAACATATTGGCTATTATCTTGCTGGCGGGAAAATGGAATTTGAAGATCGGTTTGAATTTTCTGCTTCTTTTGGACTATCGCCAACACGACCTGTGTAATCACAATAACAGCTGCGATGATCGGGTTACTGTTTGATGTTGTCTCTGTGGTTTGCTCGCCTTGCGCTTTGAAGTCCTGTAATTTTGCCAAAGTGCCTTCAAGCTCAGTTATCTTGTTCGTTTGCTGTGAAATCACAGTTTGTAAGGAGCCGATCTCGTTTTCCTTGGCGGAAATCTTGTCGTTGAGCGCTGTTATTTCGTTTCCCTGCTGGGAAATTGTTTGCTGGTTAGATTGGACAGTTTCCTGGCAGGAATTCACTTGTTGATTTGCCTGAACAAGTTGCGATTTCATTTTTTCGGCTTCTCCAGAAATTTCCTTTATCTTCTGGATATTTTTCTGGTCATCTGACAAAACATAACCAAAGGAAATAAAGATGACCACGATCAGGATTACTGTTGTTCCAATTCTCATGTCACACTCTCCTTATGCTCATGTATTTGGCTATAGTGGCTGGCGTTGATCAGACGCTGCGGAAGTTCAACTTACTGCATGCATGACTGAACTGACATCATCTTAGCTTTCCCCGCTTTATTTGGATATTCTTTTGGAAATAAAAAAATAGGGTGACATAAAATGTCACCCTATTAATCTCCTAGGTTTATCGGATTAATGGTTTGAATATATCTTGTGAGTAATTTATTCCTTCGCGGGATCATTACTTTTTGTTCGCAGCCGGTAAACCCGGATCGCCTCGGTCGTTGTCTTTACCCCCAACTTTTCTCGTATATTTTTTGTATGTGCCTTGACAGTATTTACTGAGACAAAAATCTCTTTAGCGGTCTCTTCATTTGTCTTGCCTTTATCTAGATAATCAAGGATTTCAATTTCTCTTTTTGAAAGTCCTTCTTTAGCTGATGATCTTTTCCCCTTTTCGAACTCAAGTTGAATTGAGCTCTCGTTTAATTTACCAAGATACTCTGGCAATAAGTCACCATAATATGTTCCGCCATCATGGACAATCCTAACGACTTCATCCAGGGGTTTCTCATAGATATTCTTGCTCACAAAGGCTTTTACTCCCAAAACAATACCTTTGTGGAATTTCTCTATCAGATCGTAAGCTGTATAAATAATAAACCGGGTTGATGGAGACAATTCTCTGCTCTTTGTAATTGCCACAAACCCGGCATCCAAATCCTTCCAAATACGCAGATCAACGATTGCGATAGATGGCTGGCTGGATTTCAATTCCTCAAGAAATTTTTCAATATTATCGCCAACAACGGTTACGATAATATCTGGCTTCTCCAGTTCAGCCATCATCCCCTTCACCAGAGTTGCATTGTCCTCAAGAATTGCTACAGTAATTTTATCTTTTTTTGTTTGAAGCTTTTTTATATTTCTAGCCATTCATCACCTCGGTTGAATTATGAAAAGGTACACTGATGACGATCTTTGTTCCCTTCCCCGGGTTACTGACCAACTTAAATGATCCGCCCATTTCTTCAACGCGATATTTCATGCTAAGCAGACCGTTCATACGTTTCACTTGTTTTGGGTTAAATCCAACGCCATCATCAACGACGGTGGCATTCAAACTATTTGATTTGATCACTCCGACAACGCCTACATTTTTCGCCCTGCCATGACGAACAGCGTTGGTTAAAGCCTCTTTGATAACGATAAATAATTCCCTGGCAAGTATCGGGGAGATCAGGCGGGTATCGCCTGTCCATTTGGTTTCAGTCTCCACATTGAATACTTGCTGGAATAATGTAAATAATTTATCAAGCTCCAACATTAGATCATCTGATGAGCTTTCTTGCAGCAATCGATTGATCCATCGAATATCATTATGGAGGTTCTCAGTAGCGTTTATGGCAAGATCGAGCTTCTTTCGCAGTTTATCACCAGTAGCCTTTTCAGGCGGTAATTCAATCGATTTTAATATTTTAAAAAGGCCTAGCGTATCGCCTATCAAGACATCATGGATCAGGTTCGACATTTCATTCTTTTCTTTTTGAATGACATGCTGCTGGAGTTGCATTTTTTGTATTGCAAGCGCCGCCAAATGTGCAAAGGAAAAATAACGTTTTTTCTCCAACTCCGAGAATGTACGCGCTTTGCGAAAGTTCAAAAAGAGAATTCCAACACATTGCCCGGTATTTAGCAATCGGATAATAACATTCGATTTTATTTTTTCCCGTTTAATGAAAGTCGGTTTTCCAGTAATCACATGGGTTGGCGAAGGCTTGAATAATGAGGATGCATCGAGATCGAGTGTTTCCAAATCTTCGTGAAGGTAAATGCTATTCCCATTTGCTAATAAACGGAACACTACGTTTTCCGGGTCAACGGATGCGAAATCCATCAACTCAGGACGCAAAAGCAAGCCGGAATAAATGGGTCCTGAGACTTTATCCTTCATGCCGGGATCATAAGAATAAAGGAATACGAGATCGACATCTAGTTCTTCGGCTGCGCTGTCAGCGATTTCCTGAAGGGTTTCATCCAAATGGCTTTGAGTAAAGATCGGAGCCGCAATCGTTTCTACAATTCTATTGATCCAGCTAATGTGGCCGAATTGTTCTGAATTGTCGATCACCCATCCAATATGATTTGCAAGAATTTCTATCGCTTTTATTTCCTGGTCAAGAAAATAATCTGATTGGCGAACTTGTATATCCAGCACGCCATAAAGACGGTTGCGGACTTTGATCGGCACGACCAACTCAGCCTGGGTATCTAAAAAGGCTTCGTGCGGCATGTAGTGGGGATCATTTACTACATCATTTGAGACGTATGATTTTTGTATATTGACAACATGACCAATAATGCTCTCCTTACTAATAACATCCACACTATAACCTGAGCGGGCCAGCCCTTTACCTTTATCGCAAGCGCCGGCGATACAAACCAACTCTTTACCGTATTTATCCAAACGAAATATATTGACATGATCGTAGAAAATATCATCCTTGATCACCTCAACTGCCTTTTCAAGGTAGTCGTTCTCATTCAAGTCAACCTTGGATCTGAGCAATGATCCCTCCAATTCCCTCATTCTGTTTTGAACCTTGATGATCAGGTTCAAGTCTGCAACAGCATCGCTCATATAACGCGTCATGATGTAGGATGTGAAGGAAAGGAATACAAGCCACGAACTCTTAATAAAAAATTCCAGAGTGATGGCCCATTTTGTGGGAACAAGAACCGTCATGCTTTCAACAGGGTGAACCAAAAAAAGACATCCAATAACAATACCCAACACTGTGAAAAATACAGCACGTGAGCCGCGCTGACTGGTGACGGAAATGGCGGGAAAATATAACAGCCACAGAGTGTCATCCTGAATAATATTCAAATAAGATGTTCGGTTGTATACATAATAAAGAAGTATTGTTACGCAAGCCACCAGTCCAAATACACGCAGGATCTGGAAAACGATTTGAGAATAACCAGAACCCCATTTCTTATTCTCACGATAACGAGTTCTCAAATAAATATAGGCCCAATATCCCGTCAATACGATTAACGCCAATATTTTGTCTACAACGATCAATGAACTGGCTATGACGACAGAAATTAATATGCCAACGACATATGGATAATTCTTTATAAAGAGGCGGATCCAATACCTGTCGGGGCGGATCGGACGAATATATAGCCCATCTTTTAGCGGTGAGTGAATAGACATGGTGCTCCTACCAGGTTCTGACAGACTTAATGGGTGATATTCTAAAGCTGTATAGTCAATACTGCTATTATTTTATGGGGGAATTTTTGTGCAAAAAAAGATTAATCTTTTTCAAACCCAAATTACCCCCGCCTCCCACACGCAGACCAACACCCCCTCGCCCATTTCATAACCCTTCAATTACTTGAAGAATACCGAATAAACGGTTGTGACAATACCTATCAGCGTTTGAAGTATTTGAGGCGAAAAAACCAACAGGGCAGTGCTTGTGACTTTGAAGGGCCACACTGGGTAGGAGACTTTATCAGGATGAAGAGATTGTAATATTTCAAGTTTTTCCTTGGCGGTTTTGGCTTTTGCAAGTTCGCCAGCTTCACTCGTGTTAAGAAAAATTTCTTTTTCCAAAAATATGATTTGCCCTGCGATTTGATCTGCATACATCATCTTGTGCTCTACCATGCTGCTGTGAATATTCCAGAACGCCAAATAGATGGTGAGTAGGGTGAGTGGAGCTGCTACAAGAAACAGCGCAAAGGTTGATGCCAAAGTCATCACCAAATCCAGATCATCCAGCCGCAAGACAGGGATCAGTGTCAGAAAGAGCCCGCCGACGATCAGAGGTGTGACCGCAGAGAAACAGAAATCTCCAAGAGGTTTTAGTCCACCGCATCCATCAGGATGGCTGGGTTGTATTTGAATTGAAAACCGTTGTGTTAATTTTCCAATATATATGCTGGTACTAACGATCAGCCAGCCTACAAGACCTATCAAAAAGATCCAGAACAACGCGATCAACAGGATTACAAAGAATAAGGAACCACCTATTGGAGAAAACACAAAATATAAAAATTGCGGCACTTTTAATGCGACTGCCAGCACGAAAAACAAAATGACCAGAGAGACACTGATAAATAACGAATTCTTTTTTGACAGGAGTTCTGACTGATATTCCTGAAGAAATAGTTTGTATTCGTTTTTCAATTCAGCATTCTTCGCTCCGAGACGCTCATTCTCCCAAAGCCATTGAAAGATAACAGGGATTTTGTGTCGCCATCGTACAGTGAGCATGATTACAGCTATCCACCCAATAAAAATGATGTTGAAAGATGGGAAACTTATTAAGACCATGGTTTTAAGTCCACCGATGGCGGGGAAGAAGGTCATAAAGGCAAGTAGCAGATAAACAATGGCTACCGTCAAAAGCAAATATCGTGATTGATTGATAAAACGATTTGCCCATTTAAAAGGAAACGGCTGAAAATTATTCCAAAACTCGTTGAAGTCTTGTTCGCCACCGTTTGATTTTGTTCCTTGAGCGTTCATTGCTGCCTCCCATGCGGATCAGTAGAAGAACTTGGGAATTAATTTTCGAATTATACGGCAAATATCATTTTATTTCCCACAATTCCCTCGCCCGTTTCACAACCCTTCCACCCCAACCTCCCCGCTGACCAAACGCGGCAACAGCAGGTCGCGCGTCCGCCGCAGGTGGCGATTAACTTTCATCAATAAGTCTTGTTGAGCAAGTATTGGTTGAATTTTTTCAGCATATTGATTTGCTAACTTTACAGGCGGCAATGCAATATCTTTATCAACAAGGTCGTTCCAATGTCTTTTGTAATCTTTAGTCTCGACTAATCCATTTACCAAACTGAACACATAATGAATTGGGTATCCTTTTGTTGACGTAAAGGGAACAACATTTGGTCCAATGGAAAAAGGTCTAACTAATAATTGCATTTTGCAAGTGTGATCCCCGAATATCGCGATTGGGTTTTCAGGTGTGGCATCAAAGTCAGGCGCATTGTTGTGAAAGCCCAGAAATTCTGCACGAGATTGGTCAATAACAATCACTTCACCTTTTTCTGCTACATCATCTTGTTCGTAGACTGTTCCTTTCGGTAATCGTTCGATAACACTTTTTACTCTAACCATCTCCCACCCTCTTGGCAGGGACTTAGCATCCACGTTCCCAAACCACTCGCGATACACGGACTGCGCCATGGCTTCCAGCACACGGATACGTCGCGCGTTGACTTCGATCAGGTCATCGTAGGCGGAGAGCACGTCCGCGATTTTGCGCTGGATGGGAAGAGGGGGAATATGAACTTCAAATTCAGGAAAATTGATGATGGGAAGTCGATCAACAGTCGCACCAGAAATCTTCCATTTAGAAACAGTCTTCCGCCATTCTTCTCCAAAGAAATAATAATAAAGAAATCTAGTTTCGACTGCTTCTGGATTTGTTCTTATTAATGCCAAACGCCGACCTAAACAACCACGAAATCCTTCAGGAATAATTGCGTATCGGTTTAAGGTCGCTTCATATGAAAAAACAATATCGCCAGGTTTTGGTTCAGTTCGTTTAATCCATTTTGGAAAATCTTCTTCTGCAATATGCCGAATATCGGAAAAATCGAGATGACCATCTTCTGTGATGTTTTTTATACCAAGGTAAATAGGGCCGCTATCTGCTTCTTTCGGAGTAGCATGGGGGCCATCCCAAAAGCCAGAATACAATTCTTTTATCGGTACTTTTGTCCAGTTTTGATGAGACATCTTCATTCTTTCAAGAGATCAGTAACATTCACGGCAATACGTTCTTCCAACTCATGCGCCTGCACATTCAAGGCTTCGAGTTCTTCGTTGAGTTCTTCGAGTTGCACGGCGAATTCCACATCTGAGCCGTTGTCCTTCTCTGTCACGCCCACGTACCGTCCAGGGTTCAGGCTGTAGCCCTGCGCGATGATCTCGTCGCTGGTGGCTACTTTGCATAGTCCTGCCACGTCGGCATAGGTGCGGGTTTTCATCGCAGAGTGGAGAATGTCAATTTGAGCAGGAGCAAGCTGGGGGTAGTCTGAAGAGTTGAAGTTAAAACCGTTCAACTCCTCGCCGCGATACAGTCTCGTCAGAGCGGCGATCAATCCGATTTGCACTTCCGAAAATTCACGATGCGCGCGGTCAACCTGCTTATAAATATTCCGTGCATCGATAAACAAAACAGTATCCTTCGATCTTATGCCTTTTTCCTTCGTGCTCTTTGTGACCTTCGTGGTTAAATCTTTTTTCGCATTATCAAGGAACCACAACGTACACGGCAAAGTCACGTATAAAAGAAATTACTGCTGATGGCGATCATCACATCCACCACGCCCGCCTCGATCAACTCACGACGAATATCCTGCTCCGACTGGCGCGCATCGCTGGCGGAATTCGCCATCACGAAACCCGCGCGACCGCGCGCATTGAGACTGCTGTAAAACAACTGGATCCAAAGATAATTGGCGTTATCGTTACGCGGCATGCCGAACGGAAAACGCACCTTATCATCCTTGAGCTTTTCCTTATCCACCGCGCTCACATTGAACGGCGGGTTCGCCATCACAAAATCGAACCTGCCCGCCGCCTTGTGCGGGTCATCGTAATACGAATTGCCCATCACCACATCGCCTTCCAGGCCGTGGATGGCAAGGTTCATGCGGCACATGCGCACCGTATCCTCCACCTTCTCCATGCCGAAAATGCTCAACTCGCGCTGCGGCTCCTTCTTGCGTCTCTCCAAAAATCCCGCGCTCTGCACGAACATCCCGCCGCCCCCGCAAGCAGGATCATACAACAGCCCATGGAACGGCTCGATCACCTCCGCGATCAAATTGACCAGCGAAGTGGGCGTATAAAACTCGCCGCCCTTCTGACCCTCCGTCATCGAAAACTTGCCCAGAAAATACTCGTAGATCTTCCCGAACGCATCGCCCTCAATATCCAGCGGGATGGAATTGAACAACTTGAGCAGTTCCACCAAAACGGAATTGCCGACCCGTTGATAGATCTTCGGCAGGACGTCTTTCAGCGCCTCATTCTCCGCCTCGATCTGTCTCATCGCCTCATTCACGTGCCTACCCGTATCCTCTCCCTCCGCCAACTGCAACAGATACGAAAAGCGAGCCTGCTCTGGCAGCCACAACGCCCCCGCCGCCTGAAAATTCAACTTGCCGATCTTGCTCCGTGCCCCTTCATTCTTCTGCGCCAGCAACTCCCGCTCCGTCGCCACGAACTTCGCTTCCACATACCTCAGGAACAACAACCCCAGCACCGGGCGCGAAAACTCACGCGGAGCCAATCCGCTATTCGCCCATAACTGGTCCGCTGCACCCCAAAGCCTATTCTCAATTTCAGTGATGTTCGTGGTCATGTAATTGTTGTCTCCAATCCCTGCATTATATGTCATTGATGTATTTGATGATGAGCAATACCAGTACTCAATACTTATACTGCGAAGCATCCATCTTGATGCGCAATTCGTCACATGACTGCCAGAGGGAAGAGTTGAGTTCAGATTTTTTGATGGGCATGAGGAGTTCCTAAGGATGAATTATGAAGGATGAAGTGCGAGGAGTTATGCATGCTTGCTCTTGCTGTGCGGCAAGCGTTTCGATAGCTTGGTTTTGACGGAGCTATGTAAAAGTAGGCTATCAGGCGTCAGGTCTTCCAACGGGTAAACGCCCTCCAAATAGGCGCGCGTCTGCGCCTCGTATTCCTGCCATTGGGGATGTCTGCTATGGGGAGCGCGCTCCTGCAAATCCCTGAGCATTTTCTTTGCCTCACGGAGATGTTTACTGGTAACGTACAGGGATGCTAATCCCAGCATGGCTTCCAATTGATTTGGGTCAGCAGTCAGAATTATCTTGTATTGCTCTTTAGCTTCATCCAGCCAGCCGATGGAGCGCATGATATTTGCATATCTCATGCGGACAGCAAGGTCAGCGGGCGCGCGTTCGAGCTTCTCGCGATAATAATCCAGTCCGTCGAGCGGGTGCATGATCGTACCATCGTGCAAACCGAACGATATGAGTTGGATGGGATGTCCCTGCGCCAGACCTCCCGCCATGGAGCTAGCGATGATGGTAAGTGTCAGCATGGAGACGGTCTGTGGTGCGAGTTCGTATTCATCCATGCTGTTGCATTGCGGGCAAGAGATGTGCTGGGGGATCACAAAGGGACTGCGCCCGCCAGCCTGCTTTTCTCTTATTTTCCTGTCGAAGTCAGGCATGTGAATGTAAATGCGTGGAAGCTCGCGGCGGAAGGTATGTCCACACTCAAGACAGTGGATATGGGTGGTAAAGGATTTACGTGGACGGGGAATGGTAAACATAAGATGAATTGGTTACTCCTTGTACATTTCTGCGAAGTGTTCCATCAATAAGCGCTGGACAAAGATATATCCACCATCCACCCAGTGCTCATTATTGTTTACAACTGTCTGTTCGTGTACAGTAAGCATTTCATCCCCCAATTTAGAATATAGACTTGCTTTCGTGAACCAAAAAATATCCCGATTGACTGCGGGTGAGCGTTTCTTCGAGCGGGAAAATTGAATTGATCGTTTTTAGGTTTTTCAAGTCCGCCATTTCCACCTGCTCGATATGCCCGATCTTAACCCAGGCATTCATAAATTTCAGCAACTTCTTCTCCGCATAATAAGGCGGAATGAACGCCTTTTCCTTCTTGGGGAAGTCCCTTGAAACCGCCACGATCCCAGCCTTGTATGGGGTCGATTTCTTGCGATTTCCTTTCACCAGATAAATATAAGTCGGGATCTTTTGCGCGATTTGTTTATTCAACATCTCAATGCGCGAGAGAGAAAGTGTTCCGCCTAATTTGCCAAACCAAACTGCGCCATGCTCATCCACTATTTGGTTGTGGAGCGCAATCACGTCACCGACTTCAAACATGGTATCAGAAAAGCGGATCACAAGGTGAAGGGAAGCGGTTTCCATAGAGGTTTATTTTATCCGCTTTTGGAGTGTATCTGTTCTGGGTTGCAAAACTGCCAGAGTTTCTGGCGTCGGAAAGTGGTTTTAGGATTTCACGTTTCCACTTACAAAACGAGTGAATTTCGGGATCTACTTCCACCCTTCCAATCGATCACAATCTGTTGGGATGCCGTAATTATGTTCTCGCTGGGAATATGCCCAGCCGGCTTGGATGGCGCATAAAAGTGCATCTAATTGATCTCCGGTACCATCACCGATGAAATCTTTGGCGATATCACTACAGAAGTGAATATCAAACCCGAAAAACAATTGTGTGTCTTTTGAAAGCAATCTACGGACAATCTCTTCACGGGCAGATCGTAGCGCCGGCGTCTGCTTCTTTTTCTCATCATTCTTGTAGCTGCGATTTTCAATCCAGCGCCGCGCCACTAACGCAGGATAGGCTTCAACGACCACACGCGGATCATTTCTCTCCCGGCAAGGATGAACACTTATGCCTGCATCAAGAAGCCTTCTCGAGCCCTCCAAAAACATTTTTCCTACCGGGACGCCATACATCATCATTGGACTTTTGGATTTCGCTATTTCATCTGTACGGCGCAGATGCTGTTTGTCTCCGCTGGGTCGCGCATCGCGATATGTTTTTAGTAATGCGTCAAAGTCCTTTTTTGTCAGGGGAGATAAGTGACTGACATATCCCTCCCATGTCTGCGGCCAACCCATATTTTCAATCAGCTTTCGCGGTTGTCCGAAGGGGAAGTCAAACCCCGCCACCCAGAGACCTGGCTGCAAGAGGAAGTTTTCGAATTCATCGAATGATCTGATGGGAAAAGAAGTTTCCAGAGATAAGCCGTCTTCATCCAGCCGGCATTGGGCACAGGTAATGGGCTTTCTTGAACTGGGAACGCTGGTAAAGTCCACGCCGAAGATTTTTATGTCAAGGTCTCTGGCGTCGGAGACTGGATAGCTGTTTCAGAATACATTGCTGCAAAACTTCCCATTGTGAACAGCAGTCGTAATCGGATCCATGGAATACTCCTTGAATTTCAAACTCAAAATGCATGCTGATATTTTAAGCCACATTGGAGTTTCTGTTGTCGGACTTTATTTGTGATCGTCAAATTCCGATCACTTCAGGGTAAGCGTTAAAATGCTTGCCAACTTCCTACTCCATGCCCCACGTATAAGGATGTTAGTATAGAAACGGGCATACTTGAACTTTATGCCCGCTTTCAGAACAATCGCCGCCAGTTTCCCTGACCGAAATACTTGCATACCCGCGCCAGGAATTGATTTCTATTTTCTTTTCTCTAAATTTATCTTAACTACGTTTGCCAGAAAAGCATCAATAACCCCCGGGGCACTTTTATATATGCCTTCCGGGGTTTCTCCAACAGGCAGCCCGAGTGTGACGCTTGACCAATAGATTAGGTTATCTTTCAACAATACCAGATCGAAGACCGCGTGACCGTTTGGAAAATTGCCGGCATAGATGGCGAATTCTCCATCCATAGATAATGTTGAGTTGACAGCCTGCTCACCTTTAACAAATTGTCCATCACTGAACATGGATTTGATCACACCATCAAACGAAATTCCCGAAGTAGCTTTGAAAATGCAATTCATTCCTTCGTTTGGAGTTGCGCTCCAACTCACTCCCTGGAAGGAGCGGCAGACCCTATTCTCGCCAGGAGTATCCTGAATTGACTTCCATTCCACAATCCCGATATCTGTTGAGATTGGGCTGAGTTCCTCTGTTGAAACAAGCCAATCCATGGATAAGCTGACTTCACCGCTGTTTGCTAAAGGATTGGGCGGCGCAGGATTGGGCATGATCGCCTTTGTGATCGTCTGACAGGCTAGCGCGGGCAGAATAAGAAGTACGATTGAAAGCAGTTTGAATGAGCGTGGATTGTGTTCCATTGTTTATCTCCTGAATTTATTGAAACTATACGAGATTTTGATGCATATTACAAGTAGTATTTTCAATAATCCAAGCTCTGATCAATAGCCTCGTCAATCTTATCATTTATCACTTATATGGAAATTCTGGATGGGTATCCTTCCAGACCCTGATCTGTTCTGATGCATACCCTCTGGAAACGCCAAGAGCATCCTGGACTTGCTTGCACCCCGGAATAGTGCCGTTGGAGTTTTCCTGCAAGTAAGCGAAAATTTTCTGAGCCACAGGACTGATACTCAGTTGGTTAGTTGGGTTCGCTCCGGTTCGTTGGCGAACCGAACGAACCGGCGAACTAAAGGCGCGGCCGGCACGAAGTTGATTACGCGTGGCTGTAATGTTGTTTCTGGCAATCTCCCGCTCAGGGGATTTCTCCCAGGATGCAGTTAGGTTATCTCGCCAATCTGCGAGTTCTGCAGTGTAGTCACGGTTCATTTTGTCTCGGATATTCCCGAAACGCGCCAGCATGGCTCCAAGGATGTCTCCCGACACAGCGGCAATGATGGACGCGCCAGCGCCGATTGCGATGGAGAGTGCCCAAAGAAAAAAAGGGACTTTTATACCAAAGCCGTTGAACGACACGCCAAGTCCGGCCATCACAGAGATGACCAGCGCCAGTCCTTCACCCCACCATAAACGTGTCAGGGAGACTTTGATCGTCGCCTTTTGTTCATCGTCAGTATGTTTGCTGTTTTCCTGCTCTGCTCGGATCGCCGCGAATACAACAATACCCACTTCCACCGTAATGACGGCGGATATCGCTTCACCATACTTCAGCAGGGTATCTGAGCCAGCTGCGGCAGCAAAGAACATCGAAGCTGTTCTGAGCGAGGCTAGTGTTATTGCTCCAATGGATTGGATCAGGATCAAGGTGAACTGCCAGCCAATCGTACTCATAAGCCGTGCAACGGGTCTTTCCGGTGTTGGGAATTGACGCTCGTATTTTTGCTGATAATTTTCCCAGACTTCCATTTCATTTTGTTCTGTGTACTCAATATTATCCATTATTTACTCCGTTTTTCATATCTCATTGCATGATCGTGATTACAATGCCGCGAACAGATCGAACTGTTCGATCACTTTTAGTGCAGGGCGGTTTCTGACATCAGAAAGGCCACCATTCAAATTCATCCAGGCTCTCGTCATATGCTTCCTCATCTTCTTCCTCTCCCGGCACGTTAAGACTAAATATTATGACAAACCAAAAAATATTCAAAGGTTCTCCCTTCTTCATTATGAGGTCAACTTGATATGGTATGGAAGGTTATCGAAGCGACCGAAATATCAAATAGTCCCAATCAGTTATCGGTGGCGAAGATTGTCCACAGGGGAATGAGCCCTGTGTTCACGGATCAGATCCTCATCCATCAACTGGGCGTAGTGCTGCACCATATCCAGGCTTGAATGACCAAGTATGGCCTGTAGGTGAAGAACATCCATATTGCCTCTCAATGATAGGATAACGAATGTGCGCCTCATGGCGTGTGGGGAGAACGGAATACCAGTCTTTTTGGAAAGCCTCGTGAATACAAGACGGAAGCCCGAGCCGGTAAAACGTGCTCCTTCTCTTGATTGAAATAAGGGGGCGTTTTCTGATGTGTTTGTAAGCGTTCTGCGATAGGAGAGTAATATGCGCCGCGTCATAGCTCCAACGACGGACGATCTCGGCTTACCACCCTTTCCGCGTTTCACAGTTACAAGTCCGCTGCTCATATCCACATCGCCCCAATTCAGGGCAACAGCTTCGGCACGTCGTAAACCGCTGTCTGCTAATAATAAAATCATAGCCTTTTCACGTGGAGTGGAACACGCTTTAAAAACTGTTTCCAACTCTTCCGCAGACAAACAGGGAAGGCGTTTCTTTTCCACTTTTGGCATGGAGAAAGTCACAGGCGTATCTATATATTTCTCGTTGTGCCAGAAGCGTAATAAAGTTTTTATGTCTCTTGCAATGTCATGGACAGTATTGTCTGATTTTTCATGGCTGATCTGCAAGGCAATATATTCACGGACATGTCTTACAGAAACATGGAGTGGTGAGTTTATTCCCTGGTTTTCGAGCCAGCTAATGAATTTCCCCGAAGTGTATTTGTAGAATTCAAGTGTTGCAGGCGAACATCGTGATGCCTGCCTGCTCAGGATGAAGTCATAATATGCCTCCTGTAAAGTAAGGGAGGCAAGCGCTTTAAAATGATCAACATTTTTTCCAGACATAAAAACACCACCATATTCGCCGAGGATTTGACGAATATGGTGGTACTGTCTACATATGGGTGGCCTGATATTCGAACCTCCGACCTCTTGCTCCCAAAGCAAGCGCGCTAGCCGGACTGCGCCACGCCCCGAATATTTACTTTTGCAGCTCACACGCGCTATCTCCGTCTTCGCGCTACGCCACGCCCCGATGAAATGGATTGGCCGAGTATAATGCGAAGGATGAACACCCGGTCAGCAAATATCATCGCAACTTGTATTTCCTTTCTCATCGGACTTTCGGCTTGCTCTTCACCAACTGAAAAGATTCCCACTCAAACAGTCCTTGCGCCAACCCCCACAGTGACGGTGACTTTTCCCCCGAGCGCCGTTCCAGTCACTATTACTCCAAGTCCACTGCCGGCTAGCGCTACATCCACTCCATTCACTTGTCAGGATGAATCTGGCCGTGTTCAGAAAGATGTGGTCGAGACCACAAAACCTCCGCAGGAATTTCTTATTTATCTGCCTCCTTGTTATGAAAACTCCGCCGACCTTCGTTTTCCCGTTCTATATTTACTACACGGTCAGACTTATACCGACGATCAATGGGTGCGCCTCGGTGTGCCGCAGATCGCAGATCAGCTCATTCTTGCTGGAGAGGTTGTCCCATTTTTAATCGTCTTCCCTGATGACCGTTACTGGAATTTGGAGGCAGGCTCGGGTTTTGGTAACCGCCTTATCAATGCTCTCATCCCCTATGTGGATGCGAACTATCGCACGCTCGCAGACCGCGACCACCGTTCACTCGGCGGTCTCTCACGCGGCGGCGGCTGGACTGTTGAACTGGGATTTGCTCACCCCGAATTATTTGGCGCTCTTGGTTTGCACTCGCCGGCCATCTTTGTGAAGGATGGCCCTTATCTTGATAGAATGATCAAAGCCTTGCCGGAAAATGATCGTCCGCAATTGTGGCTGGATGTCGGTGACGTGGATGCTGAGCTATCAAGCATTATCCCCTTTGAAGAAAAACTGACCAGCAATAATTTTATCCATGAATTTCATTTTTACCGCGGCGCACACACTGAAGATTATTGGGGCAATCATGTGGAAGATTATCTGCGCTGGTACGCACAACGCTGGATGGATAATCCCACAGGGGAATGATGAGAATAATTTAGGAGTGCCAAATCTCCCGACGCGAGTCTTGCGCCGAAATCACGAGACTTCTAACCACGTGAAAACGATACGATATAATTTCCCTACATTTTTTTCAGGAGATCACATGAACATTCTGGTTACAGGCGGCGCGGGATATATTGGTTCCGCTACCGCTGAAGCGCTGATCAATGCCGGGCATACCGTTACGGTTTATGATTCGCTTGTCACAGGTCATCGCGCGGCGGTGCCCGCGGATGCAAAATTTATTCACGCCAATCTCGATGATACTCATTCGCTGGCTGAGGCGCTGACAATCAACAAGTTTGACGCCATCATGCATTTCGCAGCATTCATCGAAGCCGGTGAAAGCATGAAAGACCCGGGGAAATTCTTTCGTAATAATTTTGTGAACTCCCTGCATTTGATGGAAACTGCCGTGCAGACCGGTGTCAAGCGCATGGTCTTTTCATCCACGGCCGCTGTCTATCAATCCAGCGAAGAACCGTTGACCGAAGAATCGCGCATCAACCCGACGAATGTGTACGGTCACACAAAACTGATGACCGAACAGGCGCTCGAATGGTATCGCAGTATTCACGGATTGCATTTCGCCGCCCTGCGCTACTTCAACGCCTCCGGAGCGTTGCCCGGTCGTGGCGAAGCCCATCAGCCTGAGTCACATTTGATTCCGCGCGTCTTGCAGATCGCGTTAGGGCAGGCTGAATCCGCGACCATTTATGGAACTGACTATCCCACACCCGATGGAACTTGCATTCGTGACTACATCCACATTGCGGATCTGGTCTCTGCGCATTTGCTGGCTTTGGGCGCGCTTGAATCTCGCGACAAAATGATCTACAACCTCGGCAGCGGAAATGGTTTCTCAGTGAGAGAAGTGATCGAGACGGCGAGACAGGTTACAAGTCACGCTATACCCACGATTGAAGCGCCGCGCAGACCCGGAGATTCAGCGCGTCTAGTCGCATCTCCAAAAAGAATCATGGATGAATTAGGCTGGCAGCCGCAGCATACCAACATGCAGGCGATCCTTTCCAGCGCCTGGGAGTGGCACAAGTCGCATCCCAAAGGATATGAAAAATGAACCTGCTCACTTTTGTGATCGTGATCGTCGGTTGGGTCTTCTCGCTTTGCCTGCATGAATTTTCGCACGCGCTCGTTGCCTATTACGGCGGCGACACCACCGTGAAAGACAAAGGTTATCTCACCTTCAATCCGCTTAAATACACACACCCCGTTTACTCATTGCTGATTCCCATGATCTTCCTTTTGATGGGCGGGATTGGCCTGCCCGGCGGCGCAGTATACATTGAGAGATGGAGATTGCGTGACAAAAAATGGGAGACAGCTGTCTCGCTCGTGGGACCATTTTCCAACGCGATTCTTGCTTTAATCCTCGGCTTGATCTTGCGCTTTGGGCCGGTCACCGCCACTGGAATTTGGCCCGGCGTCGCCTTCCTTGGTTTGCTTCAAGTTTCAGCGGTGGTACTCAACTTGATTCCCCTGCCGCCCTTTGATGGCTTTGGCGCGATTGAGCCGTATCTTTCCATTGATATTCTTGTAAGGCTCAATTCAATGCGCGGGATGCTTTCATGGGGAGTTTTCCTAGTACTTTGGTATGTACCTTTTGTCAATTCGTTGTTTTGGGGTTTTATTTTTTTTCTGTCACGCCTCGCAGGGATTCCCTTACAGCTGGCAGGCTTGGGACTCAGTCAATTTAAGTTTTGGTAATCAGATCAAATCTTGATTTGCCCCTTGACGGATTTTCAAATCCGCCTATAATCGTGCGAAATCACACGCCCATGAATATATCATTGTTCAGCCTCTCGATTATTGTAGTCGTCCTTGCGGTCCTTATTATAAAGGATCAATTTTCGGTTAGGATGGCAGCGGTGAGAGTAAAGTAAATCACTGAGTAAGTGCGAAGAGCCGCCCTAACCACGGGCGGCTCTTTTTTTATTAAATTCAAAAGACCTGACAGCTCTTCAAAGACCTGTCAGGTCTGAACTCAAAAGGAGCAGCATGCGTTCAGACACAGTAAAAAAAGGTTATGAGAAAGCGCCGCATCGCGCATTGTTACGCGCCACAGGTTTGCAGGATGATGATTTCAAGAAACCCTTTGTTGCCATTGTTAATTCTTATGTGGATATCGTCCCCGGGCATGTGCATTTGCAGGATTTCGGCAAACTGGTTAAGGACGCTGTCCGTGCGGCGGGCGGGGTGCCGTTCGAGTTCAACACCATCGGCGTGGATGACGGCATCGCGATGGGTCACATGGGGATGAAGTACTCGCTGCCTTCGCGTGAACTAATTGCTGACTGCGTCGAGACCATGATCGAAGCTCATAGATTCGACGCCATGGTCTGCATTCCCAACTGCGACAAAATAGTGCCGGGCATGTTACTGGCCGCCATGCGCGTCAACATCCCCACCATTTTTGTTTCTGGCGGCGCCATGAAAGCAGGCGTCACTCCTGACGGCGAAACCATTGACTTGATCTCTGTCTTCGAAGGCGTCGGGGCATTTTCAGCGGGGAAGATCGACGAGAAGCGTTTATCCATTTTGGAAAAATTTGCCTGTCCTTCCTGCGGTTCGTGCTCTGGCATGTTCACCGCCAACTCCATGAACTGTCTGATGGAAGTGCTCGGTCTCGCCCTGCCTTATAACGGATCGGCACTGGCGAAGACTCCTGAACGTGAAGCATTGGCGAAACAAGCCGCCGCGCAAATTATGACTCTGATCGACCGCGACATCAAGCCGAGAGATATTGTCACCGCCGATGCGATCGATGACGCATTCGCGCTGGACATGGCAATGGGCGGCTCGTCGAACACGGTGCTGCACACGTTGGCATTAGCCAACGAAGCGAACGTGAATTATCCACTGGAACGAATCAACTCAGTCGCAGACAAGGTGCCGCATATTTGCAAGGTGAGTCCCGCCGGCAAATGGCACATGGAAGATGTTCATCGCGCAGGCGGCATCCCTGCCATCTTGAACGAAGTCCAACGGGGGACTGGCATGTTACATTTTGACCGCATGACGGTCACCGGCAAGACTTTGGGGGAATCGATCAAAGGCTGTGAGATCAAAGACGAAGAAGTAATTCATAAATACGAGAATGCGTATTCCAAACGCGGCGGCTTGTCTATTTTATTTGGCAACCTCGCGCCGAAAGGTTCTGTCGTGAAAGTCGGCGGCGTCAGCGAATCCATGATGAAATTTGAAGGCCCGGCAGTCATCTTTGAATCACAGGATGAAGCGATGGCTGGAATTTTGGCGGGCAAAGTCAAAGCGGGTGATTGCGTTGTAGTGCGTTATGAAGGACCCAAAGGCGGACCCGGTATGCAGGAAATGTTATCGCCCACGTCCGCGATCATGGGGCAGGGACTCGGCGATAAGGTTGCGCTCATCACTGATGGCCGTTTCAGCGGAGGGACTCGCGGCGCGTGTATCGGTCACGTCTCGCCGGAAGCTGCTGCGGGTGGGCCGATTGCGGCGCTCAAAGCCGGGGACATCGTCCAAATTGATTTGATGGCACGCAGTCTCAACGTCAAGTTGAGCGACGCAGAAATTCAGAGTCGGCTCGATGCGCTGCCTCCGTTCAAATCCACGACCACATCCAAATGGTTAAAGCGATATTCATATTTTGTAACAAGCGCAGATACAGGCGCGATATTATCCATAGACGGTGGACTATAGACGACAGGCCTTACGGTCTACGGTCAATGGTCAATGGTCTACATCAAGGAGAGCAAATGAAAAAAACAGGTGCTGAAATAATGTGGGAATGTGTGGTGCGCGAAGGCGTGGAAGTGGTCTTCGGGTATCCGGGCGGGGCGAACATGCCGATCTATGATGCGATGTTAAGTTATCCGATCCATCATGTGTTGGTGCGTCATGAGCAGGGCGGCGCGCACATGGCGGATGGATATGCGCGCGCTTCAGGAAAAGTTGGAATGGCAATGGGCACATCCGGCCCCGGCGCGACCAATCTCGTCACCGGCATTGCCACGGCGATGATGGATTCTGTGCCGGTAGTTTTTATCACCGGGCAGGTAGCCGCGCACCTGATCGGCGGTGACGCGTTTCAGGAAGTGGATGTGACCGGTATTACCCTGCCGATCACCAAACATAATTACCTCGTAACACGCGCCGATGAAATTGCAGAAGTTGTGCGCGAAGCATTTTATATCGCCCGCAGCGGACGCCCCGGCCCGGTGTTGATCGACATCTGCAAGAACGCGCAGGTGGAGCAGTGTGAGTTTATATATCCCGAAGAAGTTAAACTTGCCGGCTATAAACCAGTTGCACATGCACAAAAAGATTTACTCGACCATGCGGTGAAACTAATTGAAAAGGCGCAGCGCCCGATCATCTTATGCGGGCATGGCGTGCTGGCTTCCAAAGCCGAAGAAATTTTGATGAACTTTGCGGTGAAGACTCAAACACCCGTGGCAAGCACATTGCTCGGTCTCGGCGGGTTCCCTGCTTCGCATGATCTAAGTCTCGGCATGATGGGTATGCACGGCGAAGTCCATGCCAACATGGCGATCCAAAACTCCGATCTCATCCTTGCTTTTGGTATGCGCTTCGATGACCGCGTGACTGGAACCTTGAAAACCTACGCTCCACGCGCAAAGAAAATTCATATTGAAATTGACCCATCCGAAGTCCACAAGAATGTAGCCGTGGATGTCCCATTGGTCGGGGATCTGAAAACGATATTGACCGATCTTGTTCCGATGGTGGATGAATACGATCACGATGAATGGTTAAAAGAGATCAGCGGTTGGAAAACCGAAGCGGATACGCGCGATATTAAGAACTGGCCTGATGATGGCAAATTATATGTGCCGCACTTGATCTCCGCTATTTGGAAGGCGACCGGCGGCGGCGCGATCATGACCACAGACGTTGGTCAGCATCAAATGTGGACGGCGCAATATTACACGTTAGATAAACCGAATCGCTGGCTCACCTCTGGCGGCGCGGGCACGATGGGATTCGGTCTGCCATCCGCGATCGGCGCGTGGTTCGCACACAAGGACCAGGAGATTTGGGCAATCGCCGGCGACGGTGGTTTTCAAATGACCGCCGCGGAATTGACCACTGCTGTGCAAGAGCAGGCGAATGTGAAAGTCGCGATCATGAACAACAGCTTCCTCGGCATGGTGCGTCAGTGGCAGGAATTCTTCTTTGAGAAGCGTTACTCTGCTGTCAATATGCTCTCGCCTGATTTTGTGAAACTTGCCGAAGCGCACGGAGTCCCTGCAAGACGAGTCACCAAACGCGAAGAAGTGGATGAAGCCATCGCGTGGGCACGCAGCATCACAGGCCCGACCGTGATCGAGTTCCGCGTGGAGCAGGAAGATGCGGTCTATCCGATGGTTCCCGCAGGCGCGGCATTGGATCATATGTTACAGAGGCCGTTAAAAGAATCAGGTAATTAGGAATTAGGGATTGGGCGGTGAATTCCTAATTACCTGATCCCTAATCAACGAATTTGGAGAATCAAATGTTATATACATTCATTGCATTAGTAGAAAACAAACCTGGCGTTTTGAATCGCGTGGCTTCATTATTTCGCCGCCGCAATTTCAACATCGAGTCGCTGGCTGTTGGACGCACTGAGAAACCTGAAATCTCGCGCATGACCGTCGTGGTGGATTGTCCCAACGGGGATTATGACGCGCACAAGATCGAAGCGAATCTCTACAAACTGGTCAACGTAATTGATGTGCAGGATGTCACGCATCAACCTTCGGTGACCCGTGACCTGGCTCTGATCAAGGTGATGGTCGGCCCCGAGAAACGCGCCGAAGTCAACAGCCTCGCTGAAATCTTCCGCGCCCGCATCGTGGATGTGGCGGCTGATTCCGTGATCGTTGAGATCACCGGCACCGAAGATAAGATCGAAGGCATGATCGAACTTCTGCGCCCGACCGGCATCGTTGAAATGGTACGCACGGGTCAAGTCTCCATGACGCGCGGAGTCAATGATGGAGTCCGGCGTGTGCAGCAAGGCGCGGTTGGAAACAGATACGAGAATGAATATGAAGAAATGCCGGAAATGGCGCCGTGAGGAAGTAATCAGGAAAAAAGTACACAGGTAGACACGCTCTACGCAGACTTGTGTACTTGTCCACGTGTTTACATATTTACATAAATCAAAAACAGGAGATCAGAAATCATGGCAAAAATAAATTTTGGTGGCACAGTGGAAGATGTGGTAACTCGCGAGGAATTTTCACTCGACAAGGCGCGTGAAGTCTTGAAGAATGAAGTCGTGGCTGTTGTTGGCTACGGCGTGCAGGGACCCGCGCAGGCGATGAACATGCGCGACAATGGCATCAACGTGATCGTTGGTCAACGCGAAGGAACGAAAAATTGGAACAAAGCTATTGCTGATGGCTGGGTGCCCGGCAAAACTTTATTTAATGTTGAAGAAGCCGCGGAAAAAGGAACTGTCATTCAGTACTTGCTCTCAGACGCAGGTCAGCGCTCACTGTGGCCGAAGATCGTTGAATGTTTGAACGAAGGCGATATGTTGTATTTCTCACATGGCTTCTCCGTCACATTCAAAGATGATACGGGCGTTATCCCTCCTCCGCATGTGGATGTGGCTCTCGTCGCGCCGAAAGGTTCGGGCACAAGTGTCCGCCGCAACTTTTTAGCGGGCAGCGGAATCAACGCAAGTTACGCAGTTCATCAGGATCACACCGGCCGCGCAAATGAACGCGCCATTGCTTTGGGCATCGCTATCGGCGCGGGATATTTATTTCCAACAACTTTCAAGAATGAAGTTTATAGCGACTTGACCGGTGAGCGCGGTGTTCTCATTGGTGCACTCTCTGGCGTGATGGAGGCGCAGTACAACGTTCTCCGCAAGCACGGGCATTCTCCCTCCGAAGCCTTCAACGAAACTGTTGAAGAGTTGACACAATCCCTGATTCGTCTCGTCGGCGAGAACGGCATGGATTTCATGTATGCCAATTGCTCCACCACCGCTCAACGCGGCGCATTAGATTGGCATCCGCGTTTTCGCGATGCGGTTGCGCCTGTGTTTGACGCGCTCTATGAATCCGTGGTCACTGGCAACGAAGCCCGCATTACACTTGAAGCCAACAGCCGCGATGATTATCGCGAAAAGTTGGAAGAAGAATTAGCCGCCTTCCATGATTCTGAAATGTGGCAGGCTGGCGCGGCGGTACGTTCGTTGAGACCGGAAAACTGGGGGAAGAAGTAAATAAGTAAACACGGAAACAGGTAAACATATTTACTTGTCTACTTGGTTTCCTGTTTACTCCGAAAGGAGATTCTTATGCCAAATAATTATGTAAAGATATTCGACACTACATTAAGAGATGGCGAACAGTCACCGGGCGCGACGATGACTTCCGCTGAAAAACTGGAAGTTGCCCGCTCGCTGGCGCGCATGGGTGTGGACATTATCCAAGCTGGATTCCCTGCTGCCTCACCGGACGATCTGGAAGCTGTCAGACGAATTGCTATCGAAGTGGGCAACCCGCCCAAAGCGGAGCCTGATGCGAAAGTCCCCACCATCACAGGCCTGGCGCGCGCAAATAAATCCGATATCGATAAAGCCTGGGAGGCTGTCAAAGATGCGCAGAAGCCGCGCATTCATACATTCCTCGCCACTTCGCCGATCCACATGAAGCACAAACTCAAGATGGATCCCGAAGAAGTGGTAAACCGAGTTTCAGAGATGGTCGCGTATGCGCGGACCTTATGCGCGGATGTTGAATTCAGCCCCGAAGATGCGGGGCGCTCTGACCCTGAGTTTTTATATGTTGTTTTGGGCGAAGCGATCAAGTCTGGCGCGACAACGCTCAACATTCCCGACACGGTTGGCTACACCACGCCCGATGAATATTTTAAATTGATCGATGGTGTTATCAGGCACACGCCCGGCATGCACGATGGCATTACCGTTTCTGTGCATTGCCATGATGATCTTGGTATGGCAACCGCGAATGCTCTCGCTGGAATTCAGGCTGGCGCGCGTCAGGCTGAAGTGACCATCAACGGCATTGGCGAACGCGCGGGCAATACATCGCTCGAAGAAGTTGTGATGACGCTCAAGACCCGCCATCCGATTTTCAATCTTGAAACTGGAATCGAAACGCAGCAGCTTTCGCGCGTCAGTAAATTGGTCAGCAATTATACGGGTATTGTTGTTCAGCCGAACAAAGCCATTGTTGGCGCGAACGCATTTGCGCATGAAGCGGGCATTCATCAGGATGGAATGCTCAAACATCAGGCTACGTATGAGATCATGCGCCCCGAAGATGTCGGCGTCAATCAAACTACATTGGTGATGGGTAAACATTCTGGCCGCGCCGCATTGCGCGCGCGTCTCGCCGTTATGGGACATTCGCTCGACGAAGCCGAACTCGATAAAGCATTTGTGCGTTTCAAAGAATTAGCCGACCGCAAGAAGGTTATCACAGATGCCGATCTCGAAGCCGTGATCGCCGACGAATTCTATCGTCCGCGTGATGTGTATTATCTCGAAGGCTTGCAAGTTTCATGCGGCACGCTCGGCATGCCGACTGCCACCGTCCGTTTGCGCGGACCTGACCGCACCGTTTACAACTTCGCTTCGATGGGCACCGGCCCCGTCGACGCGACATACAAAGCCATCGACGCCATTGTCAAAACGCCGTGCAAACTTCTCGAGTTCAATATTCACGCCATCACCGCAGGCATTGACGCGCTCGGCGAAGTGACTGTCCGCATTCAAAGCGATGGCAGCGGTGACACAAAAATGGACGCGCAAAGTGAACTCGAATATGCGCGCGTCTATGGCGGTCACGGCGCGGATATGGATATCATCGTCGCCAGCGCAAAGGCGTATATCAACGCGCTCAATAAATTGATCATCGCTAAAACTGAAGGCGTGCAGCCCGTGCATAATGATTTTGGCGTCATGCTTGGATAGCCATAAAACCCGGTGGTTGAGTAGCTGCGAAGCAGCGTATCGAAACCACCAGTGAATGAGAAAACTACCATTATAAAAAAATTTTTGTAATCTGTTGGTTTCGATACGGGCGAGAAAATCTTCGCCCTACTCAACCAACGGTGTAGCTAAAAAAAGGAGAAATTACCATGACCACTCAAGACGAAGATCAGGACATTGTCTACTCCTCGGCATACAACCCGTTCCCCGAACCGCAGACCATTCCCTCTGGCTGGGACACAAGCGGATTCTTTTCCACGCCCGAGCCCGCTTCTACTCAAGCGGCAAATGATTCCGCTGATAGCGAATCTTACTCATCGTAATTCGTAAATCAAAATATGCCTAAAACTCTCTTTGACAAAATTTGGGAATCGCACGTTGTTGCAGAACAGCATGAATCCCCCGCAGTCCTTTACATTGACTTGCATCTCGTGCATGAAGTCACATCTCCGCAAGCCTTCACGGGCCTGCGTCAGCGCGGACTGAAAGTTCGCCGTCCTGAAAAAACTCTCGCTACCATGGATCATTCCATCCCGACGACTCCCATCGATGTGCCCATCGCCGATGCAATGGCCGCCGCGCAGATCAAGCAGATGGAAACCAACGCCGCTGAATTTGGAATCACACTGCACGGCATGACCAGTCCGCACCGCGGGATTGTGCATGTCATCGGACCTGAACTTGGACGCACCCAACCCGGCATGACCATCGTCTGCGGCGACAGTCACACCGCCACACACGGCGCGTTCGGTGCGCTGGCTTTCGGCATCGGCACCTCTGAAGTGGAGCATGTTCTCGCGACTCAATGTTTGCTTCAAAATAAACCAAAGACTTACGAAGTCCGCGTGAATGGGACATTGTCACAAGGCGTTTCCGCCAAGGATATTATTCTCGCCTTGATCGCCCGGATCGGCGTCGGCGGGGGGACGGGGCACGTCTTTGAATTCACAGGCGAAGCCATCCGCGGCTTGACAATGGAACAGCGCATGACCATCTGCAACATGTCTATTGAAGGCGGCGCGCGCGCGGGTATGATCGCTCCCGATGAAGTGACCTTTGAATATCTCAAAGGCCGCGAAGCATCCCCCAAAGGCGCGGATTGGGACAAGGCTGTTGCGTACTGGAAAACATTACCGAGTGACGAAGGCGCAACCTATGACAAGTCCATCACACTTGAAGCCTCCGAACTTGAGCCGATGATCACCTACGGCACAAATCCCGGCATGGGTATGAAGATCACGGATCGAGTGCCCACTATAGAATCATATACTGAACCTTCCCAAAAAGCCGCCTTCGAAAAAGCATTGATCTACATGGGACTTGAAGCTGGTCAATCCCTGCTCGGCAAAAAAGTGGATGTGGTTTTCATCGGTAGTTGTACCAACTCACGTATCTCTGACTTGCGAATCGCCGCTGCAATGCTCAAAGGAAATAAAGTTGCTGAAGGACTTCGTCTTATGATTGTCCCCGGTTCGCAAGATGTGAAAAAGCAGGCAGAGCAGGAAGGCCTCGATAAGATATTTAAAGAAGCTGGCGCAGAATGGCGTGAAGCAGGCTGCTCGTTATGCATTAGCATGAACGGGGACTTCGTTCCTTCTGGACAATACGCAGTCTCTACAAGCAATCGCAATTTTGAAGGCCGTCAGGGAAAAGGTTCGCGTACTTTCTTAGTTAGTCCAGTTACTGCTGCTGCCACGGCGATAAATGGTGTAGTAACTGACCCTCGCACTATCTTAGAATAACTTTAAAGATAGTCAATTTGCTTGTTGTTCTTTTTACTGTTACAACGAGCACATAACGGTTGAACATTATCAATTGAATCTGTGCCACCCTTGGTTAAAGGAATAACATGGTCGCGAGTTAACCGAATTTCAGGTTCTCGTTTTCCACAGCATAGGCATTTGTAATCATAGAATGCTTTCAAGGATTGCCATTCCTTATCTGTGTGAGAGCCTTCTGCTGCCAATTTTCTTGCGCGGCGAATATTTGTGAATAATGTTAATTTGTCGCGATTTTCTTTTCCGTACTCTCGTTGATAGGCATTGCGCTCCTCGGCGTATTTGTCACGAGACTTTCGACCGATTTCGCGATAGTGTTCCAAGTCCGTTTGGCGACGTTCTCGTGCTTTGGCGTTTATATTCTCACGGTGCGTTTCACGATATTTACGAAGCGCTTCCTCATATTTCTCAGGATGTGCTTTTTGATGGGCACGTTTTAGTTCGCGAATATGATCTTGTTTTTTTGCAACACGATCGCGTTGCTTTTGGCGATGTGTTTCAGGGTCAGAAGCCCATTTGGCTCGATCTTGAGCGTTTAAACAATCTTTACAACGAGCTTTGTAGCCATCGCCGACAGATATACCTAGCAATCTGCGTCGATGAAACTCAGTCAAAGGTTTCCACCCGCAATCAGGATTTGCACAGATTTTTCCCGCAGTATCGTTTTGATACACGATCGCCATTGTCCACTCCTTGGACGAAAATGTAAGAGATGAAAATAAGTATAAACTAATTTTTAAAGAAGGAAAACTTATGGCTCAATTCACAACATTAACTTCCCGCGTACTCCCTCTGCCTGTCAACGACATTGACACGGATCAGATCATCCCCGCACGCTTTCTCAAAGCGACCGACAAAAAGGGCATGGGCGACAATCTCTTTGCCGACTGGCGTTATAACGCTGACGGTTCTCCCAAAGCAGACTTCATCCTCAACCAGCCCAACTCACAGGGTGCACAAATTCTATTGGCTGGTGACAACTTCGGCTGCGGTTCGAGCCGCGAGCACGCTCCCTGGGCGCTAACTGGTTTCGGCTTCAAAGCCGTCATTTCCACATCCTTCGCAGATATCTTCCGCAATAACTCTCTCAAGAATGGACTCATCCCGATCATCGTGGACGAAGCGACTCACAAAATGTTATTTGACCTCGTCGAAGAAATTCCGAATGCCGAAGTCACAGTTGATCTTGCGTCGCAGACTCTTATCCTGCCGAATGGCACAGTGAATTTCCCGATCGACCCGTTCAACAAAACCTGTTTGCTCAATGGCGTGGATGAGCTTGGCTACATCCTCGGATTTGAAAAAGAAATTTTTGCCTTTGAAAATAGACCGTAGACCACAGACCATGGATGGTGCACTCACGGTCTACGGCCAATCATCCATTGTCAAAAAAGAGAAACCATGACAAAAATACAAATCTACGATACAACTCTCCGCGATGGTACGCAGTCTGAAGGCTTCACGCTTTCAGCCAACGACAAAGTCCGCGTGGCGCAGCATCTCGATGATTTCGGTGTGGCTTTCATAGAAGGCGGTTGGCCTGGCTCGAATCCGAAGGATGTTGAATTCTTTGAGCGCGCGCGCGACATGCAATGGAAGAACGCGCTTATCGCGGCGTTCGGCTCCACCTGCCGCGTGAAAGGCGGCCCCGAAGGTGATGCCAACATCAAAGCTCTGCTCGATTCCAATACGCCAGTTTGCACCATCTTTGGCAAAACCTGGACTCTGCACGTAAAGGAAGTTTTGCAAACCACGCCCGAAGATAATCTTCGTATCATTGAACAATCTGTCGCGTATCTCAAATCCAATAATAAGCGTGTCATTTATGATGCCGAACATTTCTTTGACGGCTATAAAGCGGATTCATCTTATGCGTTGGAAACTCTGCAGGCCGCGATTCGCGGTGGAGCGGAAACTGTAATCTTATGTGATACCAACGGCGGTACATTGCCCTGGGAAGTGGAACGCATCCTCCGTGAACTCAAGCTGGTCATAAAAACCCCATTTGGAATCCATACCCATAACGACGGCGAATGTGCCGTCGTCAACTCGTTGACAGCGGTGCGCGAAGGCGCAATGCAAGTGCAAGGCACGATCAACGGCGTCGGCGAACGCTGCGGAAATGCCAATCTTATTTCCATCATGGCTGATCTCGAACTCAAGATGGGATATGAATGTTTACCAAAAGGAAACATCCGCAAGTTATATGATCTTTCGCATTTTGTCGCGGAGGTTGCCAACATCACGCCCGATGAACATTTGCCTTTCGTGGGTAAATCTGCATTCGCGCATAAAGGCGGAGTGCATGTCGCCGCGATGAGACGCAGCGCGCAATCCTATCAACACATTGAACCAGAACTCGTCGGCAACAAAATGCGCGTGGTGGTCTCTGACCTCTCAGGCCGCGGCAACTTACTCAGCAAAGCCGAAGAACACGGCGTGGAAGTGGAAGGCGAAGAAGTCGTCGGCGTGCTCAATGAAGTTAAGGAACTCGAAGCGCGCGGCTTTTCATTTGAAGCTGCCGAAGCCTCGGTCACCATCATGTTGAAGCGGCAGGAATACGGTTATAAACCTCCGTTTGAATTGATAGACTTTTTCGTCAATGTTGAACATCGTGATAAGCGCGGAATTTTTGCTGAAGCCATGGTCAAAGTCCGCGTGCAGGGTGAGGTGCTGCACACTGCCGCTGAAGGCAATGGCCCCGTCAACGCAATGGACAATGCCTTGCGCAAAGCGCTGATTGGTTATTATCCGCAAGTCGCGAAATTCCATCTCTCCGATTACAAAGTCCGCATTCTTGATTCAGATCACGGAACCGAAGCCATCACGCGTGTATTGATCGACACTCGTAATAGCACAAGCCGCTGGAGCACTGTCGGCGCGAGCACGAATATTATCGAAGCAAGTTGGCGTGCGCTGGCTGATTCAGTGGAATACGGGCTGATGGTGGCGCATTAAATTAAAATTCTCGTCTTTGCGAGAAGGGTGCTCTTCCCGACGAAGCAATCTCTGTCATCGTGTAGGAGATTGCTTCGGGCAAAGAACGCCTTCGCAATGACGAAAAAAGGAATATACATTGAAAGCAAAAATCACTCTCCTCTCCGGCGATGGCATCGGACCTGAAGTGGTCGCAGAAGCCATGCGCGTGCTGGACTTCATTGCCAGTAAATATAATCACACTTTCGAATTTAAGGAACGCCTGATGGGCGGTTGTTCGATCGATAAATATGGTTCATCACTCACTGATGAAACTCTCGCCGATTGCCAATCAGCGGACGCGGTTTTGCTGGGCGCAGTGGGCGGTCCCAAATGGGATGACCCCGCTGCGAAAGACCGCCCCGAGCGCGGACTGCTCGCCTTGCGAAAAGGTCTTGGCGTCTTTGCAAATTTGCGTCCAGTCAAAGTTCATCCTGCGCTGATGGAATGGTCACCGCTTAAACCTGAGAAACTGCAGGGCGTGGATATTCTTGTCGTGCGCGAGCTCACTGGTGGACTATACTTCGGCTGGCCCAAAGGACGCGACATCAAAGATGGCCGCGAGCGTGCTGTGGACACGCTTGAATATTATGATTATGAAATTCGACGTGTAATGGAACTGGCTTTCAAACTGGCGAAAGGCCGCAAGAAAAAAGTGACTTCCGTCGATAAAGCCAACGTGTTAGAGTCATCGCGCTTGTGGCGTCAGATCGCGACCAAAGTTGGCGCGGAGAATCCCGACGTGGAACTCGATCATATGCTCGTAGATACCGCATCCATGCGGTTGATCACTGGTCCTGCGTGGATGGATGTGATCGTCACTGAAAACATGTTCGGTGATATTCTCACAGACGAGGCGTCGGTTTTGGCAGGGTCAATGGGAATGCTGCCCTCTGCCAGTTTGGGCGAATCAACTGTCGGTTTGTACGAACCGATCCACGGGTCTGCGCCAGATATCGCAGGCAAGGGAATCGCAAATCCGATCGGCACGATCCTCTCATCCGCAATGTTGTTACGTTATTCATTAAAGCTGGCAGACGAAGCAGCGGACATCGAAAAAGCTGTTGAAGAAACGATTACCAATGGCGCGCGTACTGCGGACATTGGCGGAAAGTTAACTACCCGTCAGATGGCGGATAAAATTATAAAAAGGATGTAAGGAGAAATTATCATGGGAATGGAATCGAAATTTGTGTGGATGAACGGCGATCTTGTGCCGTTTGAAAAAGCGACCATGCACGTGCTGACCCCCGCCATTCATTACGGCGCTGCTGTGTTCGAAGGCATTCGCGCATATGATACGCCGAAGGGTCCCGCTGTCTTTCGCCTAACTGACCACGCGGAACGTTTGCTTGATTCAGCGCGCGTCTTTGGCTTCCGCACTTTGCCGTGGACAACGGAAGATGTTGTGAAGGCAATCAAAGACACTGTCAGAGCCAACGGATTCAAGGACTGCTACATTCGTCCGCTTTTGTATTTGGATGGCGGCGGTTGGAACTTGAACGTGGACAACGGCAAACCGTCGCTGGCAATTGCCGCATGGGAGTGGGGCAACTACCTCGGCGAAGAAGCGATGGCAAAAGGCATTCGCGCCAACATCTCATCGTTCACGCGTCATCATCCGAACGTGTTGATGACCAAGGCTAAGATTTCTGGAAATTATGCAAATAGTTTTCTTGCCAAGACCGAATCCGAGCGGCTGGGATTTCAGGAAGCCATCATGCTCGATCCGCAGGGATATGTAGCCGAATGTACAGGCGAGAATCTTTTCATGGTGCGTCACGGCAAGATCATCACGCCGTCCACTGCGCCTGTGTTGGAAGGTGTGACACGTCATTCGATTCATACGATCGCGCAGGATTTGGGCTATCGCATTCTTGAACAACCCATTTCACGTGACCAGCTTTATATCGCGGATGAAGTCTTCGTGTGCGGAACCGCTGCCGAGTGTATTGGCCTGAGCGAAATTGATTTCCGCACCATTGGCGATGGGAAGACTGGCCCCACTACAAGGAAGATTCAAAATATTTATCACGAAGCCATTCGCGGAAAACTTCCGCAGTATGAGTCGTGGTGTGAGTATGTGGGATAAAGAAATAAAAACTGAAGAGACGCGTCGAGAGGCGCGTTTCTTCAGTGCCGGTGAGTAGTACTTGAATCAAGGCAACCATAGTGGCTTCGAGTGCTTTCCCGATGAATTACAAATTTGCATTGACATTCCCAAATGCCTCAGGTAGAATACTGTTCGCCTTGAGTTTGGGCCTGTAGCGCAGTTGGGAGCGCGCCTCAATCGCACTGAGGAGGTCAGGGGTTCGAATCCCCTCAGGTCCACTTGGCAGGGATCAGTAATCAGTCACTATCCTTGATAACTGGTTACCGTTTAACAACTGATTATTGAAATATGGGCCCATAGCGCAGTTGGGAGCGCGTCTCAATGGCATTGAGAAGGTCGAGGGTTCGAATCCCTCTGGGTCCACAAATAAATTAAAAGTCATGGCAGGAGTAGTAGGTCAACCCGTCAGCGAGTTGGGAAATGGGCAATGCCTAGGTGAGAGCCCAACACCAGTGTCAACGGGACACTTCAGACCGAACTCGCCTGTTTCTCGCAAGAGGACTTCGCTGGTGAATATTGTAGTCAGCGACGGGAAAGCCCGTTATAGCAACAAAGTGACGTTAGTTGTCTAACGTAATTTGGGTGGTACCGCGGAGTGTTCCTTCGTCCCTGTTTGTGGATGAAGGAATTTTTGTTTAATCAACCTTCAAACTTGAAGTTGAAATTAATGAGGAAAGAATGACAGACATCTATTACAACCACAAAGAAGTCGAATCAAAATGGCAGAAAAAATGGGAAGCGGATAAATTGTATCGGGCTGTGATCGATACATCCAAACCGAAACATTATGCGTTGACCATGCTGCCCTACCCGAGCGGTGACTTGCATATCGGTCACTGGTTTTCGATGATCCCTCCAGATGCGCGCGCCCGTTACATGCGCATGAAAGGCTACAACGTAATGTTCCCCATGGGTTTTGACGCGTTCGGTCTGCCTGCGGAAAACGCCGCCATCAAAGATGGCGTGCACCCAATGAAACGCACATTCCAAAATATCGAACGCATGCGCACGCAGATGAAAACCATGGGCGCGATGTTTGATTGGGAGCGGGAAGCCGTCTCTGCGTCACCTGAATATTACAAGTGGACGGAATGGTTCTTCATCCAATTGTTCAAACAGAGACTGGCTTATCGCAAGATGTCTGCTGTGGATTGGTGCCCGAACTGCAATACCACTCTGGCGCGTGAGCAGGTCTGGGGCGACGACCGTCATTGCGAACGCTGTCAAACACCTGTCATCAAAAAGAATCTCGATCAGTGGTTCTTCAAAGCGACCAAGTACGCTGATGAATTGTTGAACTTCGAGGGTATTGATTGGCCGCAAACAGTTAAGACTTTGCAAACGAATTGGATCGATCGCAGTGAAGGCGCGGAAGTGCGGTTCATTGTGGAAAGTAATCAGTCACCAGTGACTGTATTTACGACACGTCCCGATACATTATGGGGCGCGACATTTATGGTTTTCTCGCCTGAACACCCACTGGTGAATGAGATCACCACGCCTGAAAATAAAGCTGCAGTCGAAGAATATAAAGCGCAAGCCGCGCGTCAAACTGAAATTCAACGCGGCGCAGTGGATAAGGAAAAGACGGGTGTGTTCACGGGCGCGTATGCCGTCAACCCCGTTAATCAAGTCCGCATTCCAATTTGGATCGCGGACTATGTGATGATGTCCTATGGCACAGGCGCGATCATGGCCGTACCCGCGCACGATGAACGCGATTTCGCTTTTGCTCAAAAGTATGAACTGCCCATCGTCGAAGTGATCCAGCCCGTAGGGGCGACTCGCGAATCGCCCATCCTTGAATCCGCATCTATTGGCGCGGGCGTCATGGTCAACTCAGGTCCTTTCAACGGGACAAATGTCAGCGCAGAAAAAGGAAGAAAGAATCCAGGTATCGCGAAGGTGTTGGATTGGATCACGGAACAAGGCATCGGCAAGGAGTCTGTCAACTATCGCTATCGCGATTGGTTGATCAGCCGCCAGCGTTATTGGGGCGCGCCGATCCCCATGATCCATTGCGATGTGCATGGCTGGAATCCCGTGCCTGACGATCAACTACCGGTGTTGCTGCCCGAGGATGTGGAGTGGCGCCCGACTGGCGAAAGCCCGTTGAAACTGCACCCAACCTGGAAGAATACAACCTGCCCCGTCTGCGGCGGAGCGGCGATCCGCGAAACCGATACGATGGATACGTTCATGTGTTCGTCGTGGTATCACCTGCGTTATCTTTCACCAAAATATGATCAGGGTCCGTTCGACCCCGCCGAGTATGATTACTGGATGCCCGTGGACACATACACGGGCGGCATCGAGCACGCTACCATGCATCTGTTGTACACGCGCTTTTTTCATAAAGCGCTGCGTGACGCGGGTATTGTCGAAGGTCACGAGCCGATGATGCAGTTGCGCAATCAAGGCATGGTACTCGGTGAGGACGGCGACAAAATGTCGAAGAGCAAGGGCAATGTGATCGCCCCTGATCTTCTGGTGAATAAATATGGCGCGGATAGTGTCCGCGCCTACATCATGTTCTTTGCGCGGTGGGAAACAGGTGCCCCCTGGGACTCGCAAGGTATTGAGGGATCAGTGCGCTGGATACGGCGCGTGTGGACTCTGTTCACGGATCCATCTACGCCGACAACCGCGCCAGGTGCGTCGGATGAAACGAAAAAGAATCTTCGCCGAAAGGTTCACCAGACTCTGCGCAAAGTGACTCGAGACTTCGAGAAATTTGAGTTCAACACGATCATTTCGTCGCTGATGGAATTGATGAACGAAATGTACAAGGCCCGTGAAGCGGGCGCGGTTGGTACTCCGGAGTGGAAGGAAGTACAGGAAATATATTTGAAGATGATGGCGCCTGTCACACCACACATCGCTGAAGAACTGTGGACGGTTCTGGGCAAGCCGTATTCCATCCACACACAACAATGGCCTGAAGTTGATGAAGCCGCCACAAAAGAAGACTCGATCGAATTGCCTGTCCAGATCAATGCCAAGGTGCGTGACAGGATCACTGTCTCAGCCGAAGCAACGGAAGATGATATCAAGTCCACGGCGCTGGCGAGTGAAATTGTCCAGAAGTTTTTGGAAGGTAAACATCCGAAGAAAGTGATCGTGGCGCAGGGAAGATTGGTCAGTATTGTAGTGTAGGGCAAAAGTCCCTGAGAGTCGTGAGGCTTTCAGGGACTTTGAGTTTAATATTTGTTGTCGAATTTTTTGTGAGCCCACCTGAATTTCAGGTAATAGCCCCGTACAATTTACCAGGCGTACGCTTCGGGCGCTTCCCCGCCAGGGCCGGGCCAGATCGCATCCAATTGTTTCATCGCATCTTTGTTGAGTTTGATCTTCAACGCGCGCAATGTACCTGTCAAATGTTCCATCGTGCGCGGGCCGATAATGGGCGCTGTTACAACAGGATTCGCCAGCAGCCATGCGAGCGCCACATGCGCAGGGGCTTCGCCTCTATCTTTGCAGAATTTTTCCCACGCGCTGAGGCTTGAACGTTTTTCCTCGATCTTCTTTTTCATGTCGTCAGATGCGCGCCTGCCTTCTTTTATCTTTTGCAGAACGCCGCCGAGCAGTCCGCCTGAGAGCGGGCTCCATGGGATGAGTCCCAGCCCATAGTCTTTGCTGGCAGGGATCACTTCAAGTTCGATCATGCGGTCATTCAGACTGTATAAACTCTGCTCGCAGACCAGCCCCATAAAGTGACGGGCTTTCGCCGCATCCTGTGCTTTCGCGATCTGCCATCCAGCAAAATTGGATGAGCCAACATATAAAACTTTTCCCTGTTGTACAAGTACCTCCATCGCCTGCCAGATTTCCTCCCACGGAGAATTGCGATCCACGTGGTGCATCTGATACAGGTCAATGTGATCTGTCTGCATCCGTTTGAGCGACGCCTCGCATGCCTCGCGGATATGCAGCGCAGACAGCCGTGACTGATTCGGCCACTCGCCCATGCGACCAAAAACCTTCGTGGCGATGACCGTCTTTTCGCGTCGGCCTCCGTCTTGAGCGAACCAGCGTCCGACGATATTTTCTGTGATCCCTTCGCCGAGCTTCCAGCCATAGACATTGGCTGTGTCGAAGAAATTGATTCCGAGTTCGAGCGCCTTATCCATTATGGCGAATGAATCTTCCTCTGTTGTCTGCGGACCGAAGTTCATTGTCCCCAGGCATAAGCGCGAAACATTAAGACCCGTGCGGCCAAGTTGTGTGAATTCCATGAGGTTCTCCTTGTTATGGTTCAATTCTTGAATGGATATTATTATTTTTTCAAATCTTTTTATGAAGTCTTGGTCAGCTCGCGCGGCTTGAGGTTACGTCCTCCGATCCACGCGCCGACCATGGTTGCCGTGATCGAAACCAAATAACTGAGCAGAATCGTAGTTTCAAATCTTCCATGAGTTATAACGTCCAAAACAAGAATATGCAGGGTGGCCACAGCGGCTCGAAATGAATCAGGGATAAAAATACCAAGCAGGCCGCCAAGAAGGGCTCCAAAAACCATGCCGGTGTAAGCTCCAGTGCTAACTCCGCCAGTACGGCCGGATGTCCAGGCGACGATCGCGCCTGTCAATATTCCTGTCGGTATGCCAAGGATGAATCCCGCGATGGCACAGAATAATATGCCATTCCAGGCGGCGCTCAGAATCCCTGTCAAAGCTCCGATGAGAGTTCCAAATCCAATGCCAAGTAATGATCCAAAAATACTACTTTTCAAATACAGTTCTTTGCTTTCCAATTTTATTTTCTCGTTTCTGTAAAGATATAATTTTGAATATATTTATTTTGAGCGTTTCATGTAATGATGAGTTAAAGGCAATACCATATGCCTTGTATTTTGATTCTCAAACGTCATTGTCTTCTTTTGTGTTTTTCTTTCTTCGCACTTCCAAAATGGAGATCTTGGTAGAGTGGTTGAATGGACTGGGGTCGGTGATCGGCTTGCCGATCGGCTTGCCGATCGGGTTGCCGATCGGGTTGTAGCCGATGAAATCTTCCGGCACAGGGATCAGCTCTTTGATCTTCAAATATCCGTCTTTACACATCACCTCAAGCGTTTGCATATAATCTTTTCCGCTGACGAATAATGCATTGTTAATGGCGACCAAATATCCGCCATCCTGGATCAGCGGGCGGACTTTGTTGATCAGCCGTGCGCTTTCTTTTTCCAGATCTACTTTGCCTTTGGCTGTTGCGGAAAAAAATGGAGGATCAAGGATGACACAATCGAAGCGTTGATCCAGACGTTTCATATTCCCAACCTGCTCGAAGAAATCTCTGGCGATGAAATTCCCTTTTTGGATCGGGAAGCCGTTGAGCGAATAAGATGCTTTGGCGAGGTTGAGAAATTCGCGATTTAAATCTATTTGCACAACACGACTGGCACCGCCTTTGAGCGCGGCAACTCCAAAACTGCCTGTATAAGCGAATGTATTTAAAACGGTCTTGTCTTTCAGGCTTTCGATGATCCACTTGCGCAGGTTTCGCGTGTCGAGATAAAGACTCGCGTCGCGGTTGAGGGTCAAATCAATGGCGTACCAGGCTTCATGTTCTTTTATTTTTCGATCTATCTCTGTCCCGAATAAAAGGTTGCCGCGTTTTTCTTCCAGAGTTGACCCGTTGCGAGTCTTTATAATTCCAGCGCGTAGCCAATTTAGCGAGGTTTGCAAAAATCCTGTTACTTCTTGAATGAGCGTTTGATTTTGGTTGGGATCATCAGCATAGTTGTGAATGACAAGCGTCTGCCCGTAAATATCCAATGCGAGATCGGGGTAGCCTTCGGTGAATCCGTTGAAAAAACGAAAGGCGGATTCGTGACTCGTGTCAAATAAATGTTTGCGTGAAGCGAGGGCTTTTTCGAGCAGTGGAATGACCATTTAAGTTTCCTAGGTATTTATTTCCAGTTTTTTATATTCTTTAAATTGAACACAGATATCTGTTTGATGCCAAGGATCAACTGCGCATCCATATTTAATTCTACCCAATAGAAACTGCGATGATCAGAATACGGGTCAATGCGGGTGAGGCGGCCTTCGTACCAGCCTTCGTTAATTCCAAACTTTGAATCCAAATAAACTTTTACATGATCACCGATGTGGAATATTTCGGTCATTCTTATTTGCGCTTCGCAAACCAGAATAAACCTGCTCCAACGATCATGGCAATCCCGCCATTGATCGACCATTGCGGGTCGCCGGTCATGAAACTGCCGGGCAGGATGTTGATCCCTTGCAGGAACCAAATTCCTCCTGAGAGAAAGAGCAATACTGCAAAAATCATTAAGATTGTTTTGATCATTGAATTCATTTTTTTTCTCCAGTGTATTCCAAAAAAAATAGCGAAAAACTTACTACCAAATAAGCTTACGGTTAATTGTAATCTGTATTATATGGTTATTGGAGATTTTCTGAAATATGTTTTCTTGTCTTGAACTTGCTTTCACCACACGCTACAAATGTCGCATCACTGTTTGACCATGGCCTACTCTCGTTAAAAAAGTTGACAGTCACTTATGAGAAGCGGGTGACTGTCAACCTGATTTACAAATAATTTGTTGCCGAAGTTGATCTTTACGGAACCGGCGTGCCTGCCACAGCTACTCCCACCCATGTAAAGACTCGTTTCTCGCTGACTGCGCCAGAGGCCACCCAAATTGGTTGCCCTTGATCGTCACTGCCTGATTGACGAACCGGGGTGATCCACCAGCGCAGAACGTGCGCCACATTATCCTTCGGGCGGAAGGCTGTTGGGATGATGTATTTGGTATCGGCCACATAGTCAGTCTGGCGGCGGGTTTGATCGGCGGTCACATCTTCAACTGTCACTTGATACGCTTCGCCATTACGTAACACGCCAACGGATGCCCATTGCAGAGTCACTACGTCATTTGCCAGGGTGAAGGCCGCACCGTCTGCTGGCAGTAGCAGGTTCGAGGCGGGGTATGGAGGCGGAATCGTCGCTGTGGGTGTTGGGCCCGGAGTCGCCGCCCGCATACAAAGCGGAATAAGCAATGAGTTTCCCACGAAAACGTTGGTGGTGGTTAATCCATTGAATGTCATGATCGCGTCCATAGAGACCGCGTAATTTGCCGCAATGCTTGAGAGCGTGTCACCATTCTGCACGGTGATCGGAACAGTCTCGCAGGCATTTTTGGTCGCATCCACAGGCAGGGCCGTGCTGGTCGCAGGCGGCGCAATGGTAGGAGTCGGATACGGGATCTTGAGTTTTTGTCCTACACTGATCGGACAAGTGGAAGGTAGATTATTTTCGAAGATAATGCTTTGAACAGAAATGCCAAAGTTAAATGCGATTTGCGAACAGGTACCATCGCCGTCTGAAACTGTGTAATCACGAGGCGGGATGGGTGTAGCGGTCGGGACATCAGTTGCTGGAAGTGTTGCTGTGGGGGGCTGACTCGCCGTGGGTGTTATTGTGGGTGTCGGAGATTCGGACGGAGTGAGCGGGCTTCCTCCGCCTGCACCAGTGCGCAATACGAAGAACATAATCGCGGCTGCCACAATGATCACGACCGCGAGAATCCCTACTGCGGCGGGCAGGCTTAAGGTAATCTCAGGCATGCGGTTGGCCTGTACCGATTTTTGAACCTTCTTAACCGCTTTCGGTCCGGACTGGGCGTTGAATTCTGTGCCGCACACAAGGCAGCGCGTGGCGCTCTCACTCAGGCGCGTTCCACAAGTGGGGCAGACTTTCGTTTTATTACTGGAGATGGGTTCTTGGTTCATACGAGAAAAAATTATACCATTGAACAAAAATACGTTTTACAACGTCATCGCGCAGCCGTCGGCGCGGGAATCGGAGCCGGCGGATAATACCCCGTCTCTTTCGCGGATGATGACTTGTCCCCGGCCAAAGAGGGCACGTTCCCAGCCTGAGATTTTTCGAGTCAAGTGTCCGCGGCGGGTGAGTGCGGCGATGGTTTTATCAGGGATGCCTTCTTCGAGGCTGGCAAATCCGCCATCTTCGGCTGGCTCGATGCAGAAGCGTGGCATATCCAAAGCGGTTTGCGAATCCATGCCCTCATCTATCAAGGCGCAGGCCACTTGCACATGTCCCTGTGGCTGCATAAATCCGCCCATCACGCCGTATGATGCATATAAACTTCCGTCTTCTTCGCGAGTTGCCATGGCGGGGATGATGGTGTGGTATGGGCGCTTGTTTGGCTGTAAAGAATTGGGATGATCCGCTTCGAGGTTGAAATTATGTCCGCGATTCTGAAGAGAAAATCCCCAACCTTTAGGGACGATGCCTGTGCCAAATCCCATGTAGTTGCTGATGATGAAAGAACAGGCGTTGCCATCTTTATCCACGACTGAGAAATAGACCGTTCCAGAGGATTTTATAGGTGTGCCATGTTTTTGATCCAAAGTGGCCTTCTTCAAATTGATGAGTTTTCTGCGCTCATCTGAATAGGCTTTGGAAAGCAGTTCATTCAATGGGATGGAAGAGAAGGCTGGGTCGGAAACGTACCAGCGCGCATCTGCAAAGGCGAGGCGCATTGCTTCGAGTTGCAGGTGCAGGCGTCTGGTGGAGAGAGGCGCGAGCGAGGCGAGATCAAAGCCTTCGAGCAGATTCAATGCCAACAGTGCGGCGAGTCCCTGCCCATTGGGCGGACATTCCCAGATCCGATAGCCGCGATAATTTACCGAGATGGGTTCATCCCATGTTGAATGATGTGCGGCGAGGTCTGCTGTAGTTAAGCATCCGCCTGATTCTTGAATCACCTGCGCGATAGACTCGGCGATCTCGCCTTCATAGTACGCATGTTTGCCGTCTTCGGCAATCTTGCGAAATGTGCGCGCAAGTCCTTTATTTGAAAAAATCTCACCAGGTTTTGGCGCGCGTCCATCAATGGTTAATTCATGTCCGTTCAGCGCGAATGCGAGTTGACGCCCTGCGCCGCGTTCCCAAAAATGCGCGGTCATGGGCGCAACTGGAAATCCATTTTCCGCGAGGTTGATGGCGGGCGCGAGGATTTGATTCATCGCGAGCGTGCCATGTTTTTCGATGAGATCGAACCAGCCCGCGCACGCACCGGGAACGGTGATGGTGTACGGATGATAGGGAGGGAGTTCCTTGATGTTTTCTTTTTGCAATCGCTCCAATGAAAGCAATGCGGGCGCGCGGCCTGAGCCGTTCAACGCAGTGACTTGTTTTGTGCGCGCCTCATAATACAGCGCGAACATATCCCCGCCGATGCCTGTGGATGTTGGTTCAGTGACGTTGAGCGCGGCGGCTGTGGCAACTGCCGCATCTGCCGCGTTGCCGCCTGCTGCAAGAATCGAAAGCCCGGCCGCGGTGGCTAATGGTTGTGATGTCGCGACTGTGCCGTTGCGTCCCATCACAGGCGAGCGGCGCGATGGGAATTGGTAATTTGTCATTTGGTTTGTAGCTTGGGAAGAAGAATGACCAGCACCTTATCAACCCGGCGGCCATCCATATCCATCACTTCAAATCGGAAGCCATTCCACTCAAAGTTGTCTGCGGCTTGCGGCACTCGCCCAAGGGAGGTCATGACGAATCCACTTAATGTTTCATATTCATCTTCATGCGGAAGTGTGGCGAATTCAAATAATTCCTTGAATTCATCCACTTCCAACATGCCGTCGAGCAGCCACGAACCATCCTGTCTTTGAGTGGCTTGCGGTTCTTCGAATTCCATCGCCCCGACGATCTCCTCCAAAATATCGTTGATCGTAAGCAAGCCTTGCAAGCCGCCGAACTCATCAACAACGAGAAGTAATTCAGTGTTCTTTTCTTTGAAGAGTTCCAGCGCGCGTGAAGCGAACATGGTTTCAGGAATGAAAAACGCGGGCTTGAGCAAGGTGTTTAGATCAATTTCCTTGCCTGATAAACTTTCAACCAACAGGTCGCGTGATTTGACAATACCCAGTATCGTTTCAAGCGAATCCTGTCTGACAGGAAAACGCGAAAATGGACATTCCGCAATTTTTTGACGGATCTCATCGATCGAGTCTGTGATATCCAGCCAGACCAGATCGGTGCGTGGTGTCATCAATGAATAGACGCGCGAATCGCCGAGGCTGAAAATTCCTTCGACCATATCCTGTTCTGCTTCTTCGAAGACCCCGGCTTGTTTTCCCTGGTTGATCAATAGATGAATTTCTTCTTCCGTGACGGGTGGTTCTTCGCTTGCTTTGACTCCCATCAGTTTTAAGATCGCTTCAGTCGAAAAACTAAGAAGTTTTACAAACGGTGAGAACAGCTTTGCAAAGAATGACATGGAGCCAGCGACCATTGCTGAAACACCTTCAGGGTCACGCAATGCCAGTCGTTTCGGAACCAGTTCTCCGAGCACAAGCGAAAGATATGTGACCGGTAGAACGCCGATCACAATACTGATGATCCCGCTGTATGGGGCAAGAACTGGAAATCTATCTAGTTCCATGTTGATCCATACTCCGAGCGTTGCGGCTGTCAGGGCGCCGATCAGCAGATCAATGGATGTGATTCCGATCTGGATCACAGATAGGAATTGATTGGGATTCTCTGTCAACTTGAGGACGATGCCCGCTTTCACATCCCCTTTGTTGAATTGGTTTTGCAGGCGGGATTTTCTTACCGACAAGAGGGCTGTTTCTGCCATGGCGAGCACGCCGTTTAATAACAGCAAAATGGCAATGGCGATCAGACCGCCGCTAAAATTAGTTTCTATGGGGATTTCAGACATGATGTTTGTAAGTGGTTTCTCTTTTTCTTATTGTAACTTCTTTTTGTCGATCTTGTTTTCAATATTCTTCAAGCGCTTATCGACGCGTGCATAAAAACGTGACACAATGATCGGGATGAAGAGTACCAGAAAAAGTAATCCACAAGTAAGCCCTAATTCCAATACGCCGATGCGGAACATTATGACCGAACCTCGATACCCGTTCCTGCGTGGACTTCACCGATCACCCAGGCGGGTTGATTTAATTCGTCGGCGCGTTTTTTGAACGCCTCAAGTTTTTCCTGCGGAACGCCGAGCAATAATCCGCCGCTGGTTTGCGGGTCGAATAGAAGCATTTGATCAGGCTCCGCTATATCTTCGTCAAAACGAACTTTATTGCCAAGATGATTTTTATTGTCAAATGCGCCGCCGGGGAAAATTCCCATTTTTGCGTAACCATGTGCGCCGCTTAATAAGGGAAGTTTTGAATTTTCAATGGATAACATAACTTTGGATGCATCCGCCATTTCCATGCCATGACCGAGCAAACCGAAGCCTGTAACATCCGTCCCGCCGCGTAGATCAAATTCTGTTGCGAGTTGCCCCGCAGTTTTGTTCAAGCGTGACATCCATTGAATGGCTTCTTTTATGTGTCGTTCTGAAGCTTTCTCTTGTTTGAGCGCGGTCGTTGTCACGCCGCCACCGAGAGGTTTTGTGAGGATGAGCGCGTCGCCAATCTTCAATCCGCTTTTGCTGATCATCTTGTGCGGATCAACAAATCCGATCACCACTAGGCCGTATTTTGGTTCCTTATCTTTGATCGTATGCCCGCCGGCAATTACAACTCCAGCATGGCGTGCTTTTTCAGCGCCGCCGCGTAAGATCTCGCTGGAAATTTCCAAAGGCAGATCATCCGGTAATGCGGCGATGTTCAATGCGAGGAAAGGTTGTCCGCCCATTGCGTACACATCTGAGAGGCTATTCGCGGCCGCGATGGCTCCGTATTCAAAGGGAGTATCAACTACCGGCGTGAAAAAATCCGTGGTCACCACGATGGCTTTGTCTTCGCTTAAACGCCAAACAGCCGCGTCGTCCGGTGTGGAGAGACCCACCAACAAATCCGGATAGTGCGCGGGATCAAAGATATTTTTTAGGGGACGCAGAACCTGCGTCAGCGCATCGGCGCTTAATTTGGATGCTCAGCCCGCGCAGGCGGAAAGTGTCGTCAGGCGGATTTCGCGTCCAGTTTGTGGGGTCGGCATTTTATCTCCAAATTAATAGTGACCAGCACCAGTTTTTCTGGCGACTGGTCACTATTGTACCAATTTCATTTATTTTTGCGAATTTATTTTACTGTCCTGGTACTGGTGCTGTTGCCGTATCTGGTAAAGGCAAAATAAATTGATTGCCGCTCGGGATAAAGATGGTTTGCACGCCCGGCGAAAGTTTCAGAATATATTGATA
>JAPLGS010000169.1 GCA_026390015.1 Chloroflexota bacterium
CACTTCTGGAATATCCAAAGGAAATGTAATCAGATTTCGTGATTTGAGACCCTGATGGTTTGTCACTCTACTTTCTCCGCATTCTTTTTACTAATTGTATCCCCCATATTTGGGGGGTACCACGCGAAATCCCAAAGAGCCTCAATTTTATCTGCCGTTTTTACTGATCGCAGGCGGCATCACTTTTCTCGCCTTGCGTCAGCATCCGATCGAGTCAACTTCCATAGGCAGCCTCGACGGAATTTCCCTCAAAGGCTGGGCTGTTCTGCTTGGATTGATTTTTCTTGGCACAACATTGGCTCTTCTGCGCACAGCTCATCCCCAGCCTACTGATCCAAACAAGACCTCGTTGGTTGTGATGACCTACAATATTCAGGAAGCCAATGATGGTTTCGGACAACGATCCTCCGACCGTCAGTTGGCGCTGATCCGAAAGGTTTCGCCTGATATCCTTGCTTTGCAGGAAACTGACTCGGCGCGCATCTCTCTGAACAACAATGATTATGTCCGCTATTACGCAAGCCAGCTTGGATATTATTCATATTATGGCCCCACCACGGTCACGGGTACATTCGGGACTGCGATCCTGTCAAAGTACCCGCTTCAAAATACCCGTTCAGTATTCACGTTCAGTGATACAGATGAGATCGGCACGGCCGAAGCCGAGATCGAAGTCAACGGACATCGGTTTACCATTTACAACGTTCATCCCGACGGCTCGGATACTGCCAAGCTGATTTTTGTCAACAGCCTTATTGGCCGCTCCCATGGAAAGACGGACGTTATCGCTCTCGGCGATTTCAACTTGCGGGATTATGAAGAAGCGTATCAACAAATAGCTGGCGTATATGTCAACGCATGGACAAGCGTCTACCCATCAAAGATTGGCGCGGATGGCACAGACATGTCAGGTGATAATCGCATTGATCATATCTTTCTATCCACACCTTTGAAGGTGCGGGATGCTTTTTATATTTTGCCTCCCGCTTCGGCTACCGATCATCCCGTTCATTGGGCAGAGATCTTTTGGGGGAAGTAAATTATTATCTCGGTATTAGCGTGAATTCTGCTTCAATCAGCCACCCTAGTCAAAAGGCTCACTATTATTAGCAAAGTAGGCTCAAATAAAAAAAACGATCTCGGATGTAATATCAACGAGATCGTTTTTTTATTTTGGTAAATCCAAAATGTGAAATACAACCAAAACTTTATTTCACAGGCGTTAGCACAATGACTGGGATGACACGCGTGGTCTTGCGACGGTAGTCATCAAAACCAGGCATTACTTCAACCATCTGATTAAACAAGCGCGTCCGCTCTGGTTCTTCAGCATCCGTCGCATAGGCTTGAATTTTTTCCTTCCCAACTTCAATCGTGACCAGCGGATTGGCAATAACGTTGTAATACCAATCGGGATGAGTTGGCGCTCCGCCCTTGGACGCGATCACCGCAAACCGATCTCCATACTTGATACAAGCTACCGGATTGATCCGTTCCTGCTGGCTCTTTGCTCCCCTTGTGTGCAAAAGCAACAGCTCTTTTCCTTCAAAATTTCCGCCAACCTTGCCTTCATTTGCTCGAAATTCCTCAATGATCATCTTGTTCCGTTCGTTCACATCGCTCATATATGTCTCCTTTGTAATTTCAAACTTAAGATGCGACCGAAGTGAATACTCTTACCAACCCGTTCTATCCGCCCGGATAGGAGCGGTAAAGGAAATTCATGATATTATTTTATTCTCATCTCATAATTTCCCGGGAGCTGCATGATAAGCAAAATCCTTCTCTGGTTACAAGAACGCATCAAACTCTATAAAAAATCCGTCAACCCACGAAGTAAACGAACAAGGGTGAATTATATTATTTTACACTCTCCAACCGCTTAATCCTTAATTTCCTACTCCCTCACCCATGCTCTCCAAAATCAAATCCCTCTACAACCAATATCCACGCCAATACTGGCTGATGATCGCGGGCATCGTCATCAGCACGGCGGGCGGAATCTAGCCTTTCCTGCTCATCTACGCCAGCGGAAAACTACATCTGCCGCTCAGCACTGTGGCTTTGCTAATTTCCATCAACGCCGGCGCGGGCTTGTTCGCTTCGTTTTTGGCAGGCACACTCACTGATAAGATCGGACGCAAAGCCGTGATGGTCTTCAGCCTCGCCTTGATGGGCGTTGCCTACTTCTTCCTGATGCGCGCCGAGGCTGCCCAATCCGTATCCATCGAAGGCGCTGGACATTTTGTTGTATGTCCAGATATTGGAGGGATCATATTTCAATATTCGTCTCGTCTCGTTCGCACAACCACTCGAACAATGTTTTCGCCTCCAACTCCGATGCTTCCTCCAGTTTCTTTTCTATTTCTCTCCAGTCTGCTCCAAATGGATCCGCGCGCGTTCGTTATTCGCGTCCTCGTTTTAACTCGCTTGGCAATTTATCCAATTGCTCATACTTTCGCACGGTCTTGCAGCTGCCGATATTTGCTTTCACGGCTGCTTGTTTCTGTGTTTTTCCATTGCTGCGTTCTTTCATCAGTAGCCTCACTTGGGCGTCGGTTGCGGTCATTAGACTCTCCTCTCCAGAAGAGTGTAGCCGTTCCCGCCTCCCTTTAGGTGGGCATTTCTAGTTGTCGTTGGGGGGTAATTCTAATTGTCGTTAACCGTCTTTTAGAACCCTGAGGTTTTTTAAATGTATAATCCCACCTATGTCAAAATATATCGCATTCCTGCGCGCCATTAACGTGGGCGGTCACAACGTCAAGATGGAGTATCTGCGCCAGCTATTTGAGTCGATTGGGTTTTCCAATGTGGAAACTTTTATCGCCAGCG
>JAPLGS010000158.1 GCA_026390015.1 Chloroflexota bacterium
CCATACTGAGGCTGATTCGGAATAATGTATCGATTCATATACAAGCCGCCCAACACAAGCAAAGACAGCAGAATAATGCGAAACCAATTTGGCCGCGTCCGACGGCGGTTCATACTCCATTTACTGCCTTTTAAATACATGTAATCATATTACCATTTTTTTCAAAACACAGTCAGGCAAGCGCTTCGATTTCTCATTTACTTCTAACATCACAAGGTGCAGAAAAAATTCTATGTTAAAATCCACCCATGCAATTTGAGGTCTTTACCCTCCTGCCAGAAGTTTTCCCATCTTATCTTGAAACCAGCATCATCAAACGCGCCCGCGAACGGGATCTGATCAACGTGCGCGTGCACAACATCCGCGACTACACACACGACAAACATCACACCACCGACGACACCCCCTACGGCGGCGGCGGTGGAATGGTGATGAAACCTGACCCGGTCTTCGAAGCCATAGAAACAATATTGGGATTAAATACCGAACCCACTTCGCCCGAACCTGATTCAAACATCCCGATCATTTTACTCACCCCGCAGGGACGCGTCTTCAACCAAAGTATCGCCCAGGAACTTTCTCAACACACGCGCATTTTTCTGATCTGCGGCCGCTACGAGGGAATCGATGAACGAATCCGCGAGCATCTCGTGACAGATGAAATCTCCATTGGAGATTATGTGTTGACAGGCGGCGAACTTCCCGCGTTAATTCTCATTGACGCCATCGCCAGACTCCTGCCGGATGTCCTTGGCGACCCAACCGGCGCGCAGGATGACTCGCACGCCACAGGCTTGCTCGAATATCCGCATTACACACGTCCACCCGAATTTCGCGGCTGGAAGACTCCCGACATTCTACTGACTGGCGACCACGCAAAAATAGACAAGTGGCGCCGCGAACAATCGCTGTTACGCACGTTTAACAAAAGACCCGATATGCTAAAAAAAGCGGATTTAACAAAAAAAGATTTAAACTTTATTGAGGGTTTAAAAGCTGAAGCCGAAAGTCTAAAGTCAAAAGTTGAATAACCTTCAACCTTTGACAAATCACACACTCGGAGGAAACCATGGCAACAAAATTCAACTACGGAAAGATATTTCTGCTCGGTTTTGGATTTTTTGGCGTAAGCGTGATCTGGACGGTGTACAACGTCTTCGTCCCACTCTTCCTTGCCAACAAGTTTGGTCTCTCGCCGATCTTGATCGGCTTCTTTATGACCCTCGATAATATCGCGGCGCTCTTCATTCAACCGCCGGTCGGGGTTTGGTCAGATCGTCTGCGCACTCCCATCGGACGCCGCATGCCATTCATTTTGATCGGCGCTCCAATCGGCGCGCTGGCCTTTGGATTCATTCCCCTGGCTTCAGTTCTGCCATTGTTCGTGGCATGTACCAGCACGCTCCTGCTCAGCATGGCTTTCTGGCGCACACCGGTTGTGGCGCTAATGCCGGATATCACCCCATCGCAGTATCGTTCGCAGGCCAACGGCATCGTCAACTTGATGGGCGGCGTAGGCACGATCATCGCATCATTGGTCGGGAGCACACTGTATGAAATCAATGTCAACTTCCCGTTTTGGATGGGTTCCGGGTTGACAATCGTAGCGGCTTTGCTGGTTTTCATCTTTATCAAAGAACCAAAACAATTTGAAGAGAGTGAGAAACAGCCTGACATGTTCGCCAGCTTGCGTGAACTGATCAACGATAATGACAAAAGCGGATTGCGAATCCTGTTCGCCATTTTCTTCTGGTTTCTGGCATACACCGGCATCGAAGCCTTCCTCACGTTATACGCCACCAAATATGTGGGCATGTCTGATGGAGATGCCGGCCGTTTAACCGGGCATCTTGGTTTATTCTTCGTTCTCTTTGCATTGCCAGCCGGTATCATGGGCAGCCGCATCGGACGGCGCATTACCATCTCTGGCGGTATTATCGGCATGGCATTGTTGATCTTCGGACTTTTTATCCTGCCAGCCGCCACACTCGCCGCACCAGTTGCCAAACTGCCACTGCTCGGCAATGTGCATATTATTAGTTTATTGCTGATGCCAGCCGGCATTGCATGGGCAATGATCAACATCAACTCACTGCCCATGGTAGTGGATTTGACCAGCCTGGCGCGGGTTGGAACCTTCACCGGGTTGTACTATCTCTTCTCCACATTCTCAGCCATTATTGGGCCCAATCTCAATGGCCTGCTCGTCACCATGACAGGAAACAGCTATAACACCATCATGTTGACCAGTCCGCTCTTCCTGCTAATTGCATTATGGTTGATGCTTGGCGTGAAGCGCGGCGAAGCGACTATATAAAAAGGCCTGACAGGTTTTAATGAATACTCGAATCATGCAAGTCAAAAAAATAAAACCTGTCAGGTCTGTAGTAATTTTTCTTCTTGCGCTTACGCTGTCAAGCATCACTGCTTGCGTGCAAGCGCCAGATTGCTTTAGCGAAAAAGTTTTCTGCGCGGCTCTGGTGACGGATACACTCGGCATTCAGGATCATGGTGCGAATCAAAACGCATGGACGGGTTTGGAAGAAGCCCAAGCAAATGGATTGGCCGACCGCGTTGAATATATTGAAACCGTGGATACGCGCGATTACGAAAAAAATATTATCTACTTTGCGCAAAAGGGATTCGACATGATCATCACCAGCGGAGTTGGTCTGCGCGATGAAACGCTTCGCTCTGCCGACCGTTATCCTGATACTGTTTTTATCGGCCTGAATCAGCCCGCTGAAGAAGTACGCCCGAATATTATTCCACTAACATTCGCTGAAGATCAAATGGGATTCTTAGCCGGAGTACTGGCGGCGCGCATCACCAAAACTCAAATCGTCGGCGCGGTCTGCGAAACCTCCGGCATAGATTCGATGTGGAGATACTGCGAAGGTTTCCGCGCGGGTGTGAAATACATAGATAAAAATATTAAAGCGCAGGTGCTCTATAACGAAAATGGCAGCAGTGAAAAACTATTCATTGATGAAACCTGGGGATTTGACAGCGGACAGAATCTAATTCAACGCGGCGCAGATGTGATCTTTGCGGCAGGCGGCGCCACAGGTCAAAGCGCGTTGCGCGCGGCGGCTGAGGCACAGGTCAACTCCATTGGCACAGAGCGTGATCAGGCTGCGGTTTTAGGAGTGTCTGGTTCAAGTGTAGTAACTTCTATTTTGGGCAGTACCAGTTTCGAGATACAGGACATGATCCGTTTGTTGAGGGATGGAAATATCACTGATGTGCGATCAGGTCAAATTAAGTACATGCCGCTTGATCAAAAATTCCCGGAAAGTTTAACTGTGGAATTGGATACTTTGCTTGGACAGCTGTTAAGCGGGGAAATCAAAACGGGTGTCGCCATTGAAAAACCCTGACATTGTTCAGGCTTGCACAATAAAAAATAAGGATTTATACTTGCAAAGTCGTAAGGCTATGCTCAAACTATAGCAAGCCATTAAACCCCTTACTCTTCTAGGAGAAGAAAAAATGAAAAAGCTTTACTTTGTTATGGCTCTGGTGATCGTCGCTTCGATGGTCCTCACGGCTTGTGGCGCTTCTGCGCCCACCGAAGCAGACTGCTCCAAAGCAGAAGTCTTCTGTGTTGGCCTCGTGTCCGATGTGGGCAAGGTCAATGATAAGAACTTCAACCAGTCTGCCTGGGAAGGCGTTCAGAAATCCAAGACCGATGGCGTCGCTGATGTGGTTCAATTCATTGAGACCTCTGATGCCAAGGATTACGCCAAGAACATCGGCACATTTGCTGATGCTGGTTATGATGTGATCGTGACCGTTGGTTTTGGTCTCGGTGAAGCAACCATCGCCGCCGGCGTAACCTACCCTAATGTCAAATTCATTGGCGTAGATCAGTTCCAAGCCTGGGAATATACTCCAGAAACTACAGACGATTCTGCGAATGTGACTGGTTTGAACTTCCCTGAAGACCAAGAGCCACAAGCTCGGCGCCGTCTGCGGTACCGATGTGGTTCCTCCAGTATGGCGCTATGGTGAAGGCTACAAAGCCGGAGCCGCTTATGCGGATGGCTTGAATAAGACCACCACCGAAGTGTTCGTTGTATACCACAGCGATGTGGGCTTCGACAAAACCTTCACCGATCCCGAGTGGGGCGCTCAGACCGCCAAGTCCATGATGGATCAGGGTGCGGATGCGATCTTTGGTTGCGGTGGTTTGACCGGTAACGGCGCCATCACCGCTGCGGCTCAGGCCGGCAAGTATGCCATCGGCGTGGATGCTGACCAATTCCTGACCCTGCCCGAAGCTGCTCCCCGCATGCTCACCAGCGCGATGAAACTCATCACCCCCGGCGTGGCTGAATTAGCCGCCGCCGCCAAGGATGGTTCCATTAAAGCCGGCAACTTCACCGGTCTCGGTGGTTATGCTCCGTATCATGATCTTGACAGCGAAGTTCCTGCTACAGTCAAGACTGAGATGGAAAAAATCAACGCTGGTTTGCTTGACGGCTCCATTAAGACTGGCGTAGCTCCTGCCAAACCGTAAGTTTTAGTTTTGTACGTAATAAAAAAGGGAAAGAGGTATAAGCCTCTTTCCCTTTTTCTTTTTAATATTTTTTGCCTGCAGCTTTTACAAGGAATAAGAACTTGTTTGATATAATCGCCCCATAATTCACATACTTAAATGGAGCGAAGATGCAATCAGAAAAACAATCAAATTCGCCAATAAAAAGATTACTGCAATCCATTTCAGATGCCAGTTTGGTTCCATTTCTTGCCATTCTGACAGCGGTAGTTATTGGCGGAATTATCATCAAGCTAGTAGGCGGAGATCCTTTTTTAGCCTATAAGGGATTACTCCAGGGAGCGTTTGGTTCCAAGAAAGCATTAAGCGAAACTGCTGTATGGGCAACTCCATACATCTTCGCAGGTCTGGCGGTGGCACTGGCGTTTAAGGGTGGCTTATTCAACATCGGCGCGGAAGGACAATTGGCGGTCGGCGCTGTTTTTTCAGCTTTGATCGGTTATGCTCTGCCGGAGTGGCTTGGTTTTGATCTGCCAATTTATATTCACCTGCCATTGGCCATTTTTGTTGGCATGTTGACGGGCGGAATATGGGCGGGTATCGTAGGCGCACTAAAAGCCTACACAGGCGGACATGAAGTCATCAATACCATTATGATGAACTACATTGCGTTGAACACAACCTCATTCCTGCTGAACGGCATCATGAAAGATAGAAGTCCCACGAATGTGATCGCGCGTACTCCGCTCATCGCGGAAAGCGCCCGCATGCCAGAGATCTTCGATGGGCTTCGCATCCATTGGGGTTTTGTACTTGCATTGCTCGTTGCATTCTTAATCTGGTGGCTACTCAACAAAACCACACTCGGTTTTGAGATACGCACCGTAGGGCTGAATCCAGATGCGGCGCAATATGCGGGCATCAATGTGAAGCGCACAATTATTCTCACCATGATGCTTTCAGGAGCATTGGCAGGTTTGGCTGGGTCCATTGAAGTCACCGGCTTGAATTACCGTCATGAACTCGGCTTCTCGATCGGTTATGGTTATGATGCCATTGCAATCGCCCTGCTTGGAAAATCACATCCGCTTGGAATTGTGCTGGCGGCTTTTCTGTTTGCTGCGATGCGCAACGGCGCGACGCGCATGCAATTCCTGACGCAATTGCCAGTGGATTTAATCTCCATGATACAGGCGTTGATCCTGCTCTTTGTCGCGGCAGACGCGATTATCCGGTACATTTATCGCATCAAATCCAAAGGTGAACGTGTTGTGCTCACCCGCGGCTGGGGAGGCTAGGAGAGAACTATGGACTGGAAACGTTTTAGCTTCATCGCTCTGATTATTACTGTTCTCTTCGGCGTGGTCGTGATGATCGGACAGGTAAAACAACCGCCGCTCTTGATCATTACCAGTATGCTGGCGACAACCATCGCAGTCGCCACGCCGCTCACATTGGGCGCGCTCTCCGGTGTATTCTGCGAACGCGCAGGCGTGGTCAACATCGGTATTGAAGGCATGATGCTGACTGCCGCATTCTTCGGCTGGCTGGGCGGTATCTACATGTATCACATCTTCGGGTTTACTCCCGCGGTCAGCATCACGCTCGGTGTGTTCTTTGCAATACTCACCGGCGGATTGATGTCTTTGCTTCACGCAGTGCTCTCGATCACATTCAAAGTGGATCAGATCATCGGTGGAACGGTCATCAACATCCTCGCAGTTGGACTCACAGGTTTCTTAAATCGTCAGCTGTTCTTTGGGAAAGGCAGTGTCTTTGGCGGCAGTGTGCCGGGTTCACCGGGTGTTCTGCCCACAATCCATGTCCCCCTTACAGAATTATTCACATCGATCTGCGGTTCATCCGCGGCCTGTTTGCAAAATGTGCAAGCCATCAATCGCGTCTTTGATCAAAAGCCAATTGCCATCAGCGCCATCCTGTTGGTATTTCTCTCTCACTATATTTTATTCAATACACGCTGGGGCTTGCGCACCCGCGCCGTTGGAGAACATCCCAAAGCGGCAGATACGGTCGGTATCAATGTTGTCAAAATGCGTTATGCCAACGTGATCATCGGCGGAATGTTTGCCGGACTTGCCGGCGCATATTTCACCATCGAATCAGTCCCATCCTTTGAGCCTTTGCTAACGAACGGGCGCGGCTTTATTTCCCTTGCCGCCATGATCTTCGGTAACTGGACTCCCATCGGCGCATGGGCCGCCGCGCTGGTATTTGGCGCATCTCAAGCAATGTTGATCAACATGCAGATCTACCGCGATGTCATTCCTCCAGCGTGGTCATTTCTTCAGGAATCTTATATCGTGGGACTCACGCCATACATCCTGACCATGATCATCCTGACCGGTATCATCGGCAAAACTACTCCACCCGCCGCAGATGGCGTTCCATACGAGAAATAGGAGACCGCCATGTCTGAATCGAAAATTGTTCTTGAAGCAAAAGGAATCACCAAACAATTTCCCGGTGTACTCGCCAACGACAACGTCAACTTTGATCTGCGCAAAGGTGAAATTCATGCTTTGCTCGGAGAGAATGGTGCGGGCAAAAGCACGTTGATGAATCTGCTGTACGGGCTGCACAACCCTGATAAAGGCGAGATCAGTGTCAACGGAAAAATTGCGACAATCCTTTCTCCAAAAGATTCCATTGCGCTTGGCATCGGCATGGTGCATCAACACTTCATGCTCATCCCCGTTTTTACTGTCGCAGAAAATGTCATGCTTGGCGACGAGACCGTCAAAAACGGTTCACTGGACCGTGCTACTGTCGCAGCGAAAATAACTGAGATATCCAAACAATACGGACTTGATGTGGATCCGAACGCCCTGGTGGGTCCACTGCCCGTGGGCATTCAACAACGCGTTGAGATCGTCAAGACCTTGTATCGCAACGCGGAGATCGTAATTCTGGATGAACCGACCGCAGTGCTGACTCCGCAGGAAGCTGAAGATCTCTTCCGCATCATGCGTGACCTGACCGCGCGCGGCGTCTCCATCATTTTTATCACACATAAATTGAAAGAAGTTCTCGCTATTGCAGACCGCATCACGGTCATGCGCGCGGGACGAGTCATCAACACGGTCAATCCATCTGAAACAGATTCAGCTCAACTGGCAAACATGATGGTTGGCCGTCAAGTCATCCTGACTGTCGATAAGAAAGATCATGAAGCGGAACAAGAAATTCTCAAAGTGGAAGGGATTTCTGTCCGCGACCAGCGTGATCTTGAAACAGTTCACAATGTTTCATTCACAGTGCGTGGCGGCGAAGTGCTTGGCATCGCAGGCGTACAAGGCAATGGACAAACTGAACTTTCAGAAGCACTGACCGGCTTGCGTTCTCCCACCAGCGGAAAAGTAACAATTGACGGAAAAGACCTGACCGGCAAATCGCCTCGCGTAATCACCGAAGCCGGCCTCGGTCACATTCCTGAAGATCGCCAGCGCCATGGACTTGTGCTCTCCTACAGCGTAGCAGATAATATGGCGCTTTGTGATTACTACCACGCGCCGTTCAGTTCGCGCGGTGTTATCCAACCCAAAGCGCTCGACGAAAATTCACGGAGACTCATCAGCGCATTCGATGTGCGCACGCCATCGCCATTTGTAAACGCCGGCAAACTCTCCGGCGGCAATCAACAAAAAGTGATCGTTGCGCGCGAACTTAGCCGCAATGTAAAACTCGTTATCGCGAATCAGCCCACGCGCGGATTGGATGTCGGTTCGATCGAATACATCCACGGCGAGATTATCAAAATGCGCGACCGCGGCGTGGCGGTCCTGCTCATCTCGGCAGAGTTGGATGAGATCATGGCGCTCTCCGATCGCATCGCCGTCATGTATCGCGGTCAGATCGTAGCTATTGTGGACGCAAAGAAAACCACGCGCGAACAACTTGGATTATGGATGGCTGGCGCACAAGTGCAGGCTGCCTGATAATTGATTCAAAAAAACAGGAGTTCTCGCAACTCCTGTTTTGATTCTGGATTATTTTAGTATGTCGATCAATTTTGATGTATCAGACAATATCAGATCTGCTCCCATTTTTATTAGCTCTGCTTCTTCGCCAAATCCGCAAAGCACTCCCACAACTTGAGCGCCAGCGGATTTTCCTGCGCGTACATCCACAGTAGTATCGCCGATCATCAGACAGTGTTCAGGAGCTACACTCATTATTTTCGCGGCCAATAAAATCGGATCGGGATATGGCTTGGTATGTTTTGCTGACAGGCCCGTAATGCTCGCATCAAAATATTTCACAAGATCGAACTGTTCAAGAAATGCCATGGTACCTTTTTCATCACGCGCGCTGACGACCGCCATTGGATAGCGGCCATGTAATTGTTTTAGCATTTCATCCACGCCGGGAACGAGCAGAAATTCCCTCGAGGATCGCTTGCGGCGGCGCGACAGCCATTCGATAATCGCGACCATTTCATCGTCAAGGCCGAGCGTATCTGCAAGACTGAGCAAGACATTGCCGGGCGCTTCGATCCACATCACAAAGCGGCGCGCACTATGATCGGGATCTTTGAACAGGAAGCGCGGCAAAAAGCGGGAAACTTTACTGGCATAAAGATTGTCAGTATCACTGAGTGTGCCATCCACGTCAAAACACAGGGCTTTTATGCGAGATAGATCCAGAGGCATGGCGTAATTGTACCAAAGGGGCTATACTTCGCTAAAATATAGAGTGGAATAATTTAGGGGCTACCCGAGATTTACCCACTACAATTAAATATATTTATTCCTTTATAAAACTCATGTCTGAAGACCGCTCCCGCTCCCTACTTGAATTATTGATCAATGTCAGCCGCGAGGTTGCCACTGCGTTGGATCTTCGCACTGTACTGCAGCGATTGCTTTTTGCAGCCCTTCAACATGTGGGCGGAGAACGCGGCAGCATCGTGGTGATGGATGATCTTGGCAAACCCGTAGATGCGACCATCGTGTTTGGTAAACAATTCCACGACCATACCACGCAACAGTTACGTGAGACCGTGGAACGCGGCCTGGCGGGATGGGTGGTTCAACATTGCAAACCTGCGCTTGTACCGGATACCAGCAAAGATGAACGCTGGCTGCGGCGCGCGGACGATTCTGCGGATAAGAGCGGCGCGAAATCAGCGATCTGTGTGCCGTTGATGGCTCGTGATCGTTTAGTGGGAGTGCTGACACTGGTGCACTCCACCCCCAATGCTTTCAATGAAGAACATTTGGAATTAATGCAGGCCATTGCCGATCAGGCAAGTGTGGCTGTACTGAACGCGCGTTTATACACTGAAAGTCAGCGGACTACGCGCGTTATGTCTGCGCTGGCTGAAGGGGCCGCGGCGATCAACACTTCGCTGGAAATTCCTGATGTTTGGCGGCGGATCCTTAATCAGACCATGCAGGCTTTGCAAGTTGAAACCGTAGCCCTGGCTTTAATTGACAATACAAACAATGATCTGGTGTTCCAGGCGGCAGCGGGACATAACTCCGGTAATATTCCTGGTAGACATATCCCCTACAAACAAGGATTAGCTGGGTTGGTAGTGCGTGATGCTCACGGGTTGGTAGTACCCACCGTCAGACAGGATACTCGTTATAGTGAAGTGGACAGATTCGGGGGAATCGAAATGCGCGCCATCGCCATTGCTCCGATCCAATCACAGGGCAAAGTCATCGGCGTGCTCGAAGCTATTAATCCGATCTCTGGTGCTTTCGATATGGATGCTTTGGTCGTGATGACCGGCTTGGGAAGCCTGGCGGGGACAACGATCCAGAACGCGGAATTTTTGGATCGCCTGCAAAAGGCGCATCAGCGATATCGTGAACTATTCGAAGACAGCGTGGACCCCATCATTATTACTGATTGGGAAGGCAAGGTTCTGGAAGCGAACCGTCAGGCGGTGGCTATAAGCGGATACAGCAACGAACAACTGCATACCATGAGCGTTGATCAATTGCATGAAGTTAAGTGGAATAACACAGGCTTGAACTTTGAAACGCTCAAGCAAAATGATGAGTGCAATTACGATTCCAATTTGCTGCGACTGGATGGCGGTACCATCCCGATAGCAGTACATGCGCGCCGTGTGGAATTTGAGGAGACAGACTCCATCCAATGGATCCTGCGCGACATCACTGAACGAAAAGAATTGGATGCTTTGCGTGATGACATGATCGCCATGATCTATCACGATATCCGCTCGCCGCTTGGTAATATTGTTTCAAGCCTTGAAATGATGGGCACTCTCATGCCCAATGATGGCACGCTTACTACGATGCTTAATATCGCCAAAAACTCCACCGCTCGCATCCAGCGTCTGGTAAATTCCCTGCTTGATATCAATCGGCTTGAAGCAGGCCATCAGATCGTGGATCAATTTTCTGTGGACCCACTCTCGTTGATCCGCGAGGCTCTTCGTGACGTGGAGCCAGTCGCCAGCGCGCGGCGACAAACGATCGAGATCAAGCTAAATACCGTGCTCCCGTTGATCTGGGTAGATGTGGATATGATCCATCGCGTATTCATTAATTTATTGGAAAACGCGATCAAATTCACACCAGCGGATGGGCAGATCGAGATTGGCGGAAAAACAGATGGAGTCTTTGTCACGTTTTGGGTACGCGATAACGGCATGGGCATTTCTGCTTCAGACCGCGAACGCATCTTTGAAAAATTCACCCGCTTACGCCGCAAGAATAGACCCGGCGGGCTTGGCGTGGGATTGGCCTTCTGCCGGCTCGCAGTGCTTGGCCATGGTGGAGAAATCTGGGTGGAAAGCGAATTGGAAAAAGGCTCTACTTTCTGGCTCACCCTGCCCGTTGCGCAAAAGAAGGTCACCGGCCAGCTAAGGCGCAAGACTGGCAGATTGATAATGAAGGAAAATTAAAATAAGATCGTTTCATATTAATATTTAAATTTGATATACAAAAAAATCTTTATAGCCTATCCCCAAAAATCCTTCTTTTTTTAGGAGCAGTATGCAGGAAATAACAAGAAACATCCAGATCGAAGATCAATTCCCCGGAGTGACACTTGGAGTGATCGTCACTCCGCGCGGATTAATTCAGATCGACGCACCGCCATCACCCGAAGACGCGCGCTCATGGCGTGCCGCGTTGATGAATCTCGGCGGAGGCATGGAACGCGTACTTGTTAATCTGGACGCGCATCCAGATCGGACCCTCGGCGCGCGCGCCATGGATTGCACTGTGATCGCGCATGAAAAAACTGCAAACGCATTTCGCACACGCCCCAACACATTCAAAGCCCAGGGTGAAGAGACAGGCGCAGATTGGGAAGCCATTCCCGGACTTGGCAGTATGCGTTGGGCTCCGCCCGAAATATCATTCCTGGATCAAATGACTTTGCATTGGAGTGATTCACCCGTAATGTTGGAACATCACGCCGGCCCCTCCGATGGTTCCATTTGGGTACACCTGCCCGAGGAAAAGATCGTTTTCGTTGGCGACGCGGTCCTTAAAAATCAACCCCCTTTCCTGGCAGGCGCGAATCTTAAAGCCTGGCTTACTTCCTTAAACAGCCTTCTTGATACTCCTTTCAAAGGATACACGATCATCAGCAGTCGCGGCGGTATTATGACCACCGCTGCAATTAAATCTCAATATGATTTCCTAAAGCACGTGCATGATAAATTGGATAAGATAACAACAAAAAAGCCAAACCCTGCTATGACTGAGAAACTGGTCATTTCACTACTGGCATGGTTCAAAGCCCCGGCAGCGCGTCAAAAACAATTTGCCCAGCGTCTGCGCTATGGCCTGCTCCATTACAACGCGCGTCAGGATCGCGGTTCCAGCACTCAAGTCGAAGAGGATTAATGGCCGCGCACGCACCTCTCCTTGAAATAACGCGCGGCAATGTGGTGGAATCAACTCATTTCGGTTCCATCGCGGTTGTCGATTCAACAGGCAAACTTTTACATTCTTATGGCGATCCTGACGGGGTCGCCTTTTTGCGTTCCTCAGCCAAACCATTTCAAGCCCTGCCATTCGTCGAACGCGGCGGCGTGGAGCATTTCAACTTAACTCAAAGTGAACTGGCACTGGCCTGCGCTTCACACGAAACTGCGCAAATGCATCTTGATGTGGTTAAAGCCATGCAGGCAAAAATCGAGATTCAAGAAAGCGACTTGCAATGCGGTCCTCACCTGCCCGGCGACGCATCCAATTTACGATTGGTCATCCAGAAAGGCATAACACCTACGCCAAATTTTAACAACTGTTCGGGCAAACACACCGCCATGCTGGCACACGCAAAAATGCGCGGTTTACCGATTGAAAACTACCTCGCTCACGATCATCCCATTCAACAGGATATTCTGACTGCCTTCTCTGAAATGTGCGGAATTGAAAAAGAAAAAATCGAACTTGGCATCGACGGCTGCTCGGCACCAAATTTTGCAATTCCACTCCTGAACGCCGCGCTTGGCATGGCGCGTATGTGCGATCCGCGCACGCTCAGCGAAGCGCGTGCGACAGCCTGCAAAAAGATCACATCTGCCATGACGGCCCATCCCGAAATGATCAGTAATTATGGCGAGTTCGATTGCGAACTCATGCAGATCGGCAAAGGTCTCATCGTCACCAAACGCGGCGCGGAAGGGTTTCAGATCATAGGTCTCATGCCCGGCGTGTGTGGTGAAAATGGCGTAGGCATAGCATTCAAGGTGACAGACGGCGATAAATCCGCAATGAATGAGAACCTTGAAACCAGCACACGCGTTAGACCCTCCGTCACCCTTGAAATTCTGCGCCAATTGAAAGCTCTGAATGAATCGCAATTGCAAGCGCTCGCAAAATTTGGCCCCAGGAAAATATTGAAGAATTACGCGGGCATCAATACGGGTATATCACAACCAGTATTCAAACTTGCATGATTATTCCACTGTTTCGCGGAGTCTGAAATCTAATCGCGAAGTATGATGATCCATGCAGAAACTTTACAAATAAATGATCATGAAAACTTTAAAGATACGCGCGCTCAAGATACATGCGGCATTGCTCCAGGCTTTTGGCGAACCCATCTGGCGTGATCCACTGCCAGCCATTGATGAACTGGTTTCCACCATCCTCTCGCAAAATACAAATGATGTCAACCGCGACCGCGGCTTTCATGCCCTGCGCGCAAAATTGCCGACATGGGAATCAGTGCGTGATGCGAATACGGAGGATGTGGTTAACGCGATCCGACCCGCCGGACTCGCGAATCAAAAAGGACCGCGCATTCAACAGGTATTGCGCGCCATTACCGCAGAACGCGGTTCACTCGATCTCGAATTTTTAGCGGATTTGCCCATCGAAGAAGCGCGTACCTGGCTGATGAAATTCAATGGCGTCGGCCCGAAGACAGCCGCGATCGTTCTATGTTTTTCATTGAACATGCCCGCCTTTCCAGTGGACACTCACATCTATCGTGTCAGCGGGCGGACGGGTCTGCGCCCCGAGAAGATGACGGTCGAGCAGGCGCATCCACATCTTGAATCAGTTTTTCCACCTGAAACCTATTACAGCGCGCATTTGAATATTATCCGTTTAGGCAGAGAGATTTGCGGCGCGCGCAAACCCAATTGCCCAAAATGTCCGATCAATATATTATGTGATTACAAAGATAAGACAAAATAAATGGATACACCCCCCGTCAGTGTTGCCCTGGAAAAACTCGGAGTTCCACATAAAATATTCCGCCACGAGACTCCGGTCACATCCTTTGAGCAGGCCGCGAGTGACCGCGGACAAAATCCAGAACAGGTTGTGCGCAGCATTTTGTTCCGCATTGCTGAAGATGAATTCGTGATGGTTTTGGTGGCTGGCCCTGCGCAAGTCTCATGGAAGCTGTTGCGGAAATATCTTCGACGTTCGCGCATCTCGATGGCAACTGAGGATGAAGTCTTCGCGGTGACGGGTTATCGTATCGGGACGGTAGGGCCTTTCGGATTGCTGAATCCGCTCAAAGTGTTGATCGATGCGAGCGTGATGAAGGAAGATGAAATCTCCATCGGGTCGGGAATGCGAAATACGGCGATCATCCTGAAGAGCGCAAATCTGCATCACGCTTTGAAGAACGCGGATGTTGTATCATTGATTGAATAAATAACCTGGTGATCGAGTAGCCCGCATGTTTTTTGCTGGCGTATCGAGACCACATATAAAACGGAGAATCGCATGTCCAATTTAAAACAACGCACAATTGATTTTCTTGAGATCGAATGGGCAACTTATGTGAAAAGATTTAATCGCTGGCCTGTTGACGTTGGAGTCAAAAGAGTGAAAGCGCAAGGCTATGAACAATTCCGCGGTATGCTCGCGCATATTTTGACATGGTGGGAGGAAGCCATGCCGATCATCCTCGCGATTGCGGAAGAACGTGAATATGAACGCAAAAAATATGATTTCGACAAGTTCAATGCGGAAGCTGTTGCGAAATATAAAAATTGGGACGAGACTGAGTTCCTTGCTCATTTTGAGAAAACACGTCAGAAAGCTGTAACAGACCTAAAGGCGATGAATGATGCGGCCTGGGAGAATCGCCGCGTGCGCACCTGGGTCAACGGGATATTTATCAGCCATGCGCGCGAACATCTGGTCGCGTTGAGTCGTTTCCTGACGCTGGATACATTGGAAAATGAATGGGGCACGTATGTCGAGAATTTCAATCTTTTGGATAGCGAAAAGAAAAAAGAATTCCTGAGCAAACAGGGCGTTGAGAATTTCCATGATATGCTCGCGCATGTCATCGGCTGGTGGGACGAAGGGACAAGCATCATTACTGGAATTTTAAATGATTCAAATTTTAAATGGGGGGAGTACGATACGGACGCGTTCAATGTGGAGTTGACCGCGAAGTATAAAAATATTTCCGAGACGGAAATTCTGGATCAATTTGAAAGCAAACGAAAAAACTTTGTGCGGCTTGTGAATGAAATTCCTGAAACAGCTTTTGCAAACGGGGATATCGAAGGCTGGCTCGCAGCGGATGTTGTTGAACATTTTGATGGGCACAATCCCAGCGATTTTTAGAAAATATCCATGAATCATATTGCATACCTCGCGTTTGGAAGTAATATGGGAAACCGCCTTGCAAATCTTAAGGCGGCGATCTTGAATCTCACGCCGCAGATGACGATAAGGAAAAAATCGTCGGTTTATGAAACTCCGCCCTGGGGTTTTCATGAACAGGATGCTTTTCTGAATCAAGTGGTGAAGGTGGAAACTTATCTTGAACCTGAACCTTTGATGCGTCACTTGAAGCGGCTTGAAACGGCGCTGGGACGCGTTTCAAATTTTCAGAATGGTCCGCGCTTGATAGACATCGATATTTTATTTTTTGACGATGTGATCATGATTACGCCTCCGCTCGTGATCCCGCACCCGCGGTTGCATGAGCGTGCGTTTGTGCTCGTGCCTCTCGCAGAGCTTGCGGCTGAATTGGCCCATCCTGTTTTACATAAATCCATCGGTGAGTTATTGGAGGGCGTGGATCAAAGTGAAATAACCATGCTCAAGGTATAATGGCCAACTTTCAAGAGAGAAAAAAAAGGAGAATTAATCATGGATATTGAAGTAATGTATCGTCCGTCCTACTCGCTGGCGGTTGCCAAGCTCGCTCCCAATGAACGTATCCGCGCTGAAGCTGGCGCGATGGTCAGCATGTCTGGCGGTATGAACATTGAGACCAAAGCCGAGGGCGGTTTGTTGAAGTCGCTTGGACGTGCTGTGCTGGGCGGTGAATCTTTCTTTCAAAACTTCTTTGTGGCTCCTGCGGAAGGCGGCGAAATAACGCTTGCCCCCGAATTGCCCGGTGATATTGCTGTGATCGAAATGAATGGCAATAAGCTTATGGTGCAAAGTGGTTCTTATATGGCTTGTGAAACGAGTATTGAACTCAACGCAAAAATCAGTATGAAAGCATTTGTAGCCGCGGAAGGCATTTCGATGCTGGAGGCCAGCGGCACAGGCACTCTGCTTGTTTCATCGTATGGCGCGATTTACGAGAAGACCCTCAGCGCGGGCGAAAAATATGTAGTGGATACAACTCACATCGTTGCATTTGATGCGACGATCGAGGCACAGCGGAAGACTGTCGGGGGAATTAAATCCACGTTATTCAGCGGTGAAGGACTCGTGGTAGAGTTGACCGGGCCCGGCAAGATCTACATCCAAACCCGTTCGCCGCAGGCTCTTATCAACTGGATCATTCCGCAAATGCCTAAGCCCCCGACGGTTAATCGTTAAAATTGTCAATGCTTGTATAATAGATGCAGGGTGAACTTGGTTTGCCCTGCATTTTCTTTTGTATAAGGAGAGACATGAAAATCGTTCGTTATCAAACCGATGGTGACAGCCTGAAATATGGCTGGCTGCTCGATGACAAGGTCGGAGAAATTGTAGGGGATGTCTTCGGTGAATATCGCCGCCGTGAAGCAAAGACACCCGTTGCGAATGTAAAACTGATCACGCCGTGTGCGCCGAGCAAGATCGTTTGTGTGGGACGTAATTATGTTGAACACGCAAAAGAGCTTGGGAATGAAGTCCCCAAAATACCGCTTATTTTTTTGAAGCCGCCTTCTTCGATCATCTCGAACGGCGAGAATATCCTTTTGCCGCCGCAATCGAATCAGGTGGAGCATGAAGCGGAATTGGTCATCGTCATCAGCAAACGTGCACGGAACGTCACCCCCGACCAGGCGAAGGAATTCATCTTCGGCTACACCATCGGCAATGACCTCACCGCGCGCGATCTGCAAAACATCGACGGTCAGTGGACGCGCGCCAAAGGCTTCGACACCTTCTGTTCCTTTGGCCCGTGGATCGATACAGAGTTCGATGCGTCTGATGCGGTGGTCACTTGCCGCGTCAACGGTCAAATGCGACAGATGGCATCCACGCGTGATATGGTTTTCAATGTTAGTATTTTGATCGCTTATATATCATCGGTGATGACGCTTGAGCCGGGCGATATTATTTTCACAGGTACTCCGGCTGGCGTGGGTATTTTGAAGAATGGCGATGTGGTTGATGTTGAAATCGAAGGGCTGGGGAAGTTGAGCAACCCGGTGAAAGTGTAAATTTCCCTCAACGATCTGGAGATTGCCAAGACCATGAATGAATTTCAGACTTTCCTCAAGCAATATCCAACTTTCACAAAAACCGAATCCATCGATGATCTGCGCAAAAAAGATTATGCGCGCCTTGATCGCGGCGAACATGTTTATCTTGATTACACCGGCGGCGGCATCTACGCTGAATCGCAAATTGAAAAGCATCAGCAACTTCTGCATGAACATGTTTTTGGTAACCCGCATTCATCCAACCCCACTTCACTCATCGCCACCGAATTCGTTGAAAGTGCGCGCAACCACATCTTGAATTTTTTCAACGCTGATCCAAATGAATATCTTGCCATCTTTACATCCAATGCCAGCGGCGCGTTGAAGCTGATCGGCGAGTCCTATCCATTTTCAAATGGACGTTATCTTTTAACATTTGACAATCACAATTCTGTAAATGGGATTCGGGAATTCGCCCACGCCCGCGGCGCGGAGGTGACTTACATTCCGGTTATGCTGCCAGAAATGCGCGTCGACGCTTCGCAGCTTGACCTTGAGTTGGCCCGGCCATCGAAGAGCGGTCACAACCTTTTTGCATATCCAGCACAATCAAATTTCTCCTCGGTCAAACATCCGCTGGAGTGGATCGAAAAAGCCCATGCGCACGGTTGGGATGTATTACTCGATGCCGCCGCATATGTGCCGACGAATAAACTCGATCTCGGAAAAGTCAACCCGGATTTCGTTGCGATCTCTTTCTATAAAATATTCGGCTATCCCACGGGACTTGGCGCATTGATCGCGCGCAAATCTGCTCTGGCAAAATTACATCGTCCATGGTTCGCGGGCGGAACGATCACTGTCGCGTCGGTTCAGGGTGACAAATATTATCTCGCCGATGGCGCCGCCGCTTTTGAAGATGGCACACTTGATTATCTCAACATCCCCGCGATTGAGATCGGGCTGAAGCACATCGAATCCATTGGCTATGATCTCATCAACGAGCGTGTCAAAACATTGACAGGCTGGTTGTTGGATAACTTAACTCAAATGAAACACAGCAGCGGCGAGCCGCTAGTCCGCGTGTTTGGTCCAGTCAAAAGTGCAGATGACCGCGGCGGCGCGGTAACTGTTAATTTCTATGACAGGGATGGAAATGCTTTTGACCATCGCTTTATCGAAAGCGAAGCTAACAAGGTCAACATCTCACTTCGCACAGGATGTTTCTGCAATCCGGGCGCAGGGGAAGTCGCACTCGGCATCTCGCGCCTGGAATTGGATGTGTGCTTCACACGCCCCGGCCATAAAGACGTAATGTCGATTGATGAGTTTCGAAAATGTATTGACGGCAAATCCAGCGGCGCGGTGAGGATTTCCGTTGGAATGGTCACGAATTTCAATGACGTGCAGGCACTTCTCTCGTTTGCGAAAGGGTTGTTATGAGCGTTAATAAAAAATTTAATATTATACTTGCCATTATTTTTGCCAGTTCGATATTACCTAGGTTTGGTCTTGCACTTTATAACCGTGAGGCAAACGATCCTCATATGCCTGTTGTACGGTACATTATGAGAAATAACAACCTTCCAGATAAAACGGAATGCTGGGAGTGCTTCCAGCCAAAATTATTTCATTACACGATCGCGAAAATATTAAGTTTTTTGCGCCTTGATAGTGGCCAGGATGGGGATGCGCAAAAGGTGGTTGCGCAGTTGATTAATTTTTTAGCGGGCCTTACCATATTGATTGTTGCATGGATATTTGTTGGTAACCTATCAGGTGTTCCTGAAAGGCTAAAGATTCTTGGTTTTGCACTTCTGGCATTTAACCCACAACTCATCGGTATAAATTCGCAGGTCACCAACGATACTTTTTTAATTCTGTTCAGTTCGATATCTGTTTTCTGTGCTTATTTTGTTTTGGCGAAACGGATGTATGTTTATTTCCTTTTAGCGGTCATTTTCAGCGCGTTGGCAGTGGCGACCAAGACTAATGGATGGGTAACCGTGATTGCCATTTCAATTGCATTTTCTGTGAGATCCAGTCTGTCGGAAAATACTTTTGTAGCAAGGTTTCTTTTTGCAGCGACATATCCCATCCTTGTTCTTAGCCTGATTCTGTTGAATCCACTGGCTCAATATATTCAAAATTCTCAGCGCCATGGTTCGCCTCTACTGCTAAATATGGATCCGCAACCGCATCCTTTCTTCTATAAGAAAACTTATACACCTTATGCTGGCATCCTATCCATTCAGGATGGTTTCCTTACTTTTAAGCTATGGAATTTGCTCGAGGAGCCCATTACCTACTTGCCAGATGATGTTAGTAGTGATTCACATCGTACATCACTTTGGACACGTCTATATGGGAGCGCGAATTCCATTCATTTCGAAAACTATCCTCCCTCATGGAGAATAGCTGATTCTGATTCACCCCCGTACTGGCTTTATCGAGGAATATTTATCTTGGCTCTCCTGCCGACAGCAATCATGCTTATCGGGTTTATAACGGAAATTTATGAGACGATAAAAGGCGTGCTATCCAGAAACCTGTTATTCCTAAATAATTCTTCATATGGTTTGTTTGCGTTACTTTTGGCCGGCCATATTCTCTTTATAATATTATACGCATTTGAATATCGCATTTACACGGTTATGAAGGCGGTTTTTATCTATCCGGGATTACTGGCGTTTTTGGTTTTCTTTATGAAAGGAGCAGTGGTAATATCCTCACGCCTGCAGCTTGAAAATCGATATATAACTACTGCCTTTGTATTGATGACAGTCCTCCCGATTTTATACACCTTGGATGTAGCCATATTAATTCTTCAACTTATTCCGAACCAATCAGGATTATTACTTGTTGTAGACAGGTTGATAAAGGCATGGAATTAATGAACGGACAAACCCGCTCGACCATCAAACCCGGCATCACGGTCTTGATCGTCCTGAAACAGGATCAAGGCACAGGTAAGTTAACGAAAGGTGTCGTCAGGGATATTCTCACGAAATCGCCCAATTATCCGCATGGAATTAAAGTCCGCTTGGAAGATGGGGCGCGTGAAGGAAATTTTCGATTCGGAAGGTTGAGATCGTGATCTGGAATGTCCTATAGTATATGAATATCGCGCTGAGTTGCTGCTTTACTGAATATAGGCCAACCTATTTATGTATTGTCGCGTGCGGGAATAGGAATTTATGAAAAACTTTGTCCTTAAATATCTTGTGGTCTTTATTGCTTTTTGTATTGCGACTTGGATAGTGTGGAGTATGTTTGACCGTCCACTTGCAGGTGTCGACGACGCGAACATATATTTTGTTTACGCAAAAAACTTTGTAAATGGATATGGTTTTGTTTATAATGTCGGTGGCGAGAAAGTTGAGGGGTTTACTTCGTTCCTGTGGGTCTTAATATGTGCTCTCGTTTATAAGTTGTCGACCAAACCCGAGTTAACATTGCTTGTTGTGAATGTTGCCATTATTGCGTTTAGCGCAACAGTGATCTTATCTTACGCGCAGTCGACTCTTTTCAGCAGGGAATATGGTGAGTACAGAAAATTAATATGGCCGATCATTTTTTGTACTCTCCTCATCACAGCGCCCGCTTACATAGCCTGGAACACAATCGCATTAATGGAAAATGCCATTTGGAGTACCCTGCTCCTTTTGGCGACGATTTTCGTTGTTGGAGAAAATGTAATACCATATAAGATCAATTCAGTATTTATTCCACTCTCAATTTTGTTGTTACTGACTAGGCCGGAATCATTCCTGTGGATAACGATATTCATCGTTATCCTTCTTGCTCGGAGAGTGCTGGCAGGCGGAATCGTTCAAGCTGTGAAAGAAATAGCACCATTGCTTGCGGCATGCGCGGTTGCAATTATTACTCTTACTGTTTTTCGACTTAAGTATTTTGGATACCCGCTACCGAACACTTTTTACGCAAAAGTCTCTCCTTCTTTGTCTTATAACTTAACTCAGGGCATCCTATATTTTAAGGATTACTTTCTTTCAAGTTTGATCGTGCAAATATGTGTTCTGGCTGCTGTCCTGGCTTTTATGCATACAATCCTTGCGTTTATACAAAAAAAACTTAACAAAGATGGATTGCTTTTTTTGCCAATAATTGCGGGAATTGGCCTTGCAGCGCCAGTGATTACAGGTGGTGACCACTTTGGTTCGTTTCGTTTCTACCAAAACATCCATCCAATTTTACTTTTATGTCTTATTTATTTTGTAAAATCTGTGATACCGCTTTATGTCCAGATAAACTTTAATCCGAGCGTGCCTCGATGGCTACAGCATGTTTTTATTTTCTGTGGAATTCTGCTGATTACTTCATGTTTTGTTTGGTATCAAACCCATGCCTGGATATCCTTTAAAGAATCGTCTAATATTGCCGGGGAGTTTGATATAGCGGTGAAAGGAAGAGATGATGGGCAATTTATTCGGGAAATGTTTGTTGGTTTACCCGATTTGCCGAGCATCGGTATTATTATTGCGGGAGGAATAAAATATACTTATCCGGGCGAAGTTATTGATTTGATGGGGTTAAATAATTTATTAATGGCACATAATAATGGAAACAGAATCGGCGTAAAAAATCACGCTTCATTTGAGAAGGAAACATTCTATCGATTACAACCTGATATTGTGGTCCCAGAATTAGTATTTACGGAGGGCTGGCAGTACAATGAGAGAACATTAAGACAGTCTTGGAACAATAAAAAAACGCTTAAGGGATTATATAATGACCCCAGATTTTTAAACCTATACGTATTTGCAAAAATTGACCAAAAAGAATCAGAAACGGACAAAGCATTAATCGGATGGTTTAGAAAAGATTATTTGAACAAACTGGATGCAAGCAGCGACTTTATTATAGAAAGATTCGAATACGCTGCAAATTAAACGCGCTCTGTCATGCCGATATTGTGCATTTTCTACTTGAAATTGATCCGCAATTGTTGATTGAATGAAAAGAGAAATAAAATGAACGGACAAACCCGCTCGAACATCAAACCCGGCATCACGGTCTTGATCGTCCTGAAACAGGATCAAGGTACAGGTAAATTAACCAAAGGTGTCGTCAGGGATATTCTGACGAAATCACCCAATCATCCGCATGGAATTAAAGTCCGCTTGGAAGATGGGCAGGTGGGGCGCGTGAAGGAAATTGTGGAATAGAAATAATGCCTCAATGAAAATAAAATTTTCCATCCTCCTGATAGCTGCCATCTTTCTTTCCGCCTGCGAAATACCAGGCGCTGTATTAGCCACGCCCAGTCTGCCGTCTGTAGGGCAGCCCGTGGTCACGCCTGGTTGTATTTCCCGCGAGCCTACCCAGGCTGATATTGACCATGCGCTCACTTACACAGGTAAAATATTTAGCGGAATTGACTGGGTAAGAAGCTATACCGTTGAAACCAATCGCGTTTATGTGACATGGTCGAACGGCCCGCTCAATGCGCTGGCTTTTACTGAAGCGTTAATTTTCGAATGTGGATACACGGATTCAGATATAGATGCTTATTTCAGCGGTGAAAATTGGAATACCATTTTTGCGAATTACGAAAGCTATCAAGCTATCTCGGAATGTAAATCAACAAATAAGTTGAGGTTGTATCAATTCACAGCGCAGAAAGCAGGCTTCGAATACGCGATCAAATACTGGACGTTAAATGATACCGATACGCGCGTGATGGAATTGATGATCGTTTTTCCAGTTGATTCAAAATCGTTGATGGATGAGTTTTCGTCCAGGCTTTTCCCCGAACTCACAAGTTGTAAATAAGCATTCAGGAAATCACTCATGTCTTCCCGCTATGACATTCTCTTTCAACCCATCCAGATCGGTCCTGTCAGAGCGCCGAATCGATTCTATCAAGTGCCGCATTGCAATGGATTCGGTCACCGTATGATGCAAGGCATGGCCGCCATGCGCGGCATGAAAGCCGAGGGCGGCTGGGGCGTGGTCTGCACCGAGGAAACAGAGATCCATTACACCAGCGATCTTTCCCCGTTCTTTGAGGGACGCATCTGGAGCGAAAACGATATTCCCGCCTGGCAGGTGATGACGGAAGCCGTTCACAAACACGGCGCGCTGGCCGGCATTGAATTAACCTATAACAGCCACGATGCGTCGAATTTATATTCACGTGCCTCTGCGTTTGGTCCGCGCTCATCGGGCATCACGGGTGGCAGCGGATATGAACCCGGGCAAACGCGCGCCGCTTCGAAGGACGATCTCAAGCAGGTTCGCAAGTGGCATCGCAACGCGGCCATCCGCGCCAGGAAGGCGGGATTCGATATCGTCTATTGCTACGCCGCGCACAATATGACTCTCGCTTTTCATCTCCTCTCAAAAGACAATGACCGTTCGGATGAATACGGTGGCTCGCTTGAAAATCGCACAAGATTTTTTCGTGAACTGATCGAGGATACAAAAGAAGCTGTCGGTGATACCTGCGCTGTCGCAGTCCGTTTTGCCGTGGATGAATTGCTCGGTGCCGATGGAATGCAATTTGACGGGGAAGCGCACGATATTGTCGCCATGCTTGCGGAACTGCCCGACCTATGGGATGTGAACGTCAGCTCGTGGAAAAACGATTCCACCACTTCGCGTTTTGAAAAAGAAGGCAATCAGGAAAAATATATTTCCTTTGTAAAAAAACTCACCACAAAACCAGTAGTCGGCGTTGGTAGATACACGTCCCCTGATTCTATGGTCTCGGCCATTGAACGCGGCATCATGGATCTGATCGGCGCGGCGCGTCCAAGCATCGCCGACCCATTCCTTCCGAATAAAATTAAAGAAGGCCGTCCCGAAGATATCCGCGAGTGTATTGGATGTAATATTTGTGTTACGGGTGATACACGTTTCGTTCCCATCCGCTGTACACAAAACCCGACCATGGGCGAGGAATGGCGGCGCGGCTGGCATCCTGAGATCATCGCGCCGAAAAAATCACAAGATGAAATTCTGATCGTTGGTGCGGGGCCTGCTGGTCTTGAAGCCGCGCGCGCCCTCGGTCAACGCGGCTATCACGTCATTCTTACCGACGCAAAACGCGAAGCGGGCGGCCGCGTTGCGCTTGAATCAGCGCTGCCCAATCTCAACGAGTGGCGGCGCGTGATTGATTGGCGTCTGACGCAAATTCAAAAAATCCCGAATATATATTTTTATCCATCCAGCCCGATGACCGCAAAAGATATTCTCGAGGCAGGCGCGCCGCATGTCATCCTCGCCACGGGTTCCACCTGGCGCCGTGATGGCATGGGACGTTATCACGCGCGCCCCGTGCCGGGCACTGCAAAAATTTTCACGCCCGATGATCTTATGAATAACGATCTGCCGTCGGGTAAAGTGCTGATCTACGACGACGATCATTATTACATGGGCGGCATCCTCGCGGAACTGCTTGCGCAAAATGGGTGCGAAGTTACATTGATGACTCCTGCGCCGGTAATTTCTTATTGGACTCAATTCACCCTTGAACAGGATCGCATCCTCAAGAATTTGGAAAAGCTGAATGTGACTCTCCTTGCGAATCATGTCATCGCAGCGCATACCCCGACAACTGCCACAGTTACGAACACCATTACCAGCGCTGAGTCGATTCTCGCCTGTGACGCCATCCTCATGGTCACAGACAGAATTCCCAGCGACGCTTTGTATCATGAACTCAAGCCCGCGCTCGCAGACGGGCGACTTAAATCCTTGCGTATCATCGGCGACGCCGAAGCGCCCAACATCATCGCGCAAGCCGTGTTCAGTGGGCATCTCGCCGCGCGTGAGTTTGATGAACATGTTGATCCTGATGTAACGCCGTTCAAGATCGAGCGATAAACTCTGCTATCAATGACTCCTCTCATCCTCGTCACGGGCGCAACCGGATACATCGCCAGCAGATTGATCCCTCAATTGTTGGATCGCGGATATCAGATCCGCGCGCTTGCCCGTCAACCGCAGCGACTCAAGTCTCGAACGTGGTTTCCTCAACTCGAAATGGCTGTAGGCGATGTGATGGATCCATCCACGCTTGCGCCTGCGCTTGAGGGCGTACAGACCGCGTATTATCTGATTCACAATATGTCCAGCGGACGCGGTTACACTGAACGTGAATTGGAGGGCGCCCAAAATTTTGCGCGTGCAGCGGAAGACGCAGGAGTACAACATATCATTTATCTCGGCGGCCTCGCAGATGAAGAACAACACATCGCGCCGCACATGCGCTCGCGCATCGAAACGGGAGCAACCTTACGACAGGGGAAAGTTCCAGTCACTGAATTTCGGGCAGGCGTTATCGCTGGCTCTGGAAGCATCTCCTTTGAAATGATCCGGTTCATGACGGAACTGCTTCCCATTATTCCAGGCCCCAATTGGCTAAAGAATAAAACACAGCCGATCGCCATACAAAATGTGATGGATTATCTATTAGCCGCATTGGATAATCACTCTGGCCACGGTCAGGTC
>JAPLGS010000116.1:0-11877 GCA_026390015.1 Chloroflexota bacterium
AACTGCGTGTGATAAAAACTTGACGCACTCCTTTGCCCGCCGCCGCATCAAATTCACTGACTGAAGTTTTATTGAAGACCGAAATCACTGCGCCAGTTTGCTCATCCACCACAGGCGATGGACTTGCCGCAGAGAAGTTGCCGTTCTCACCTACTACGGTCAGCGCACTCCATGTTTTTCCATTGTCGGTACTGCGTTTCATCACGACTCTAATCACGCCGCCGAAGTCGCCGCAGTTATCGCGCCGTCCTTCAGCAAACGCCAGCAACGAGCCATCACCCGCGCGCACGATCGAAGGAATGCGATAACAAGCGTAGCCTTCCTGTCCGTTAACAAAAACTGGCGTCAGCGGCGTTCCATCTACTTTGGGTGATTGATTGGATGCGAACCAAATTCCCATGCCGATCAAACCCATCAGCAGGATGAAACCCGCGGCTCGACTCACGCCCGCGCCTGTTTCCATGTGGGTAGCGGATTCTTGTCTGGAAGCGAATCCCGCTGCCACTGCCAGCATCCCACCAGTAATGGGAATCATCACATGAACCGATTCCTGTTCAACCAGAAAGAACACAACAAGTAAAACTAAAAACGATAAAAAGATCACAAGTCCACTGCGCCATGTTCCCGTTTTTTCGGCAGGAAGATTTTGCGAAAAAATTATTCCGCACAAAAGCCAAGTACAGATCACAGATAATGCAAACCACAACCAACCGGGAGTCATTCCTATAGTCAGTGCTTGTAAAGAGCCAACGAGAACGACGCCAATAACAAGTGTCACAATCCAATGGCGGGGAATTTTCACGAACTGCAATCCCACACCCACAGCCATCAGCACTACAATGAAAATATACGCCCACAACACAGGCATGGATGAGACCAGCCGCGCGGAGTTCGGCAGGAAGAGCATCACAAGAAACAGGATGGCGCCCAACCCAACGAATGACAGGAGCAAGCTCAGTTGCGGTTCGCTCCGCGCAAAATCAACTGCGGGTGGATTCTGCTTCTCGAGATAGAGAAAGTAAAAGGTTAGACCCACTTCGATCCCACAAAAAAGAATCGCCCACCATTCGCGATGAAATGCCAACTGGTCAAACCAGAGCGGAGCGCGCAAGGCGGTATCGGCAAAAACCGCCAGCGGCAAAACGGCGAGCCGCTGCATCGAGCCAGCCAGAAACCACATCCACAGGATCAAGCCGAGTGTGGCAAAGATCAACCGCAGTGGCGCGTCGCTGAATTGCACTGCAAGTCGCATCAACGCCATGCCGCCGATGATGAATGAACCGCGGCGCGGCAACCGCACCAATACCAACACGATCGCGAAGGTGATCAACGCAAAGACCGCCAGTCCTTCGGCAGGCAGGTAGCGGCTGAGATAGTCGAGCGTATCGCTGAGATAAGCTTGAAAAAGTTGTAGTCCGAGTAAGAGAGCAAAGAAGGAAGTCATGGTCATCTCCTGAGATCAAGTTTAACAGAAAACCGCATTGTTTTCCCTGACTTGTTGATACAGTTCCAAATCATCCGCCATCTGGATGGGCTGAGAACCTTATTTTATTCTCTAACAAAATGTTAATTCCAAAGTCATTGACAACATTAGTTCCCTTTGATATATTCAACTTACTGACCGCTCGGTAAGTTGAATATATTTTAAGGAGATACAAATGACCGACAAAACTCGCAATCAGATATTAATAGTACTCTTCCTCGGTGTGCTGATGGGCGCACTGGATATTGCCATTGTAGCGCCTGCCCTACCCGCGATCCAATCCTTCTTCGGTGTGGGCGATCGCGTACTGGCATGGACGTTCACGATCTACGTACTCTTCAATCTGATCAGCACGCCGCTTATGGCAAAACTATCGGACATCTTTGGGCGCCGTTCCATATACGTGTTGGATGTATCACTGTTTGCTCTGGGTTCTTTGCTCGTGGCGCTTTCGCCGCAAAAGCTGTTCACGGTTTTACTATTCGGACGCGCGCTGCAAGGATTCGGCGCAGGCGGAATTTTCCCCGTAGCCAGTGCAGTGATCGGCGATACATTCCCACCAGAAAAGCGCGGTGGCGCGCTGGGATTGATCGGTGCGGTCTTTGGACTCGCTTTTATCGTTGGTCCTATTCTGGGAGGAATCATCCTGACGATAACTGGCTGGGAATGGTTATTCATCATCAACCTGCCGATCGCGCTGATTGTGATCATCATGAGCTGGCGCTTACGGCCTGCCACTTCAATAAAATCCACCCGTCCCTTCGATTGGGCTGGGATGCTCGTTTTGAGCGTATTGCTTGCTTCCCTTGCCTATGGTCTCAACCAAATTGATGTGCAGAATTTCTTCAGCAGCCTGATTTCGCTAAATGTAGCGCCTTTCCTGTTGATGGGGGGTGCCCTGCTATTTGTTTTCCCGCGTATCGAAAAGAATGCGGATGATCCGATCCTGAATTTAAAGTTATTCAAAAGCCGTCAGACTGTGATTACCAGTGTATTATCCGCTGGTGCGGGTTTGGGCGAATCAGGCATGGTATTCATCCCCGCGCTTGCGGTCGCAGCCCTGCCGGGCGTGATCAACACCCATAACGCGAGTTATTTGCTGATGCCGGTCGTACTTGCGATGGCTGTCGGATCGCCTCTCGTGGGACGCTTATTGGATAAATTCGGCTCGAAAGTGATGGTATTCGCGGGTACATTCCTGCTTGCAGTTGGTATGCTGATGTTGAGCAACGGCAATTTGATCTCCGCTTTATGGGGTTTTATTGCCTCCGGTGCTGTCATTGGGTTGGGGCTCTCCTCCCTGCTCGGTGCGCCGATGCGTTACATCATGTTAAATGAAGCTTCCGTGAAAGATCGTACCTCCGCGCAAGGAATGATCTCACTTTCGACGAGCGTCGGTCAATTAACGAGTAGCGCATTGGTTGGCGCAGTGGCGGCATCCATGGGCGGCGGTGTAAAGGGATATGGAACTGCCTACATGGTGATTGGTTTGGTCGCAGGGCTCATGATCATTCTGACTTTGGGATTGAAAAACCGTCAACAAGAACTCGACACTGTCTCGCAGAATGCTAAGATAGCCTCTGCTTCTAACTGATCACAAAAGGAAATACCCTTCCTGACAAATAGTCGGAGAGGGTAAAATCAATTTATGACATCTTCCGAGATTGGATTACGCGATAAAATTTTTGTCACAGCGAGGAACCTATTCATCCAGCAGGGTTATCACGGGCTTGCAATGCGCCAGATTTCCGAATCGGTAGGTGTCTCTAAAGCCGCGCTGTATTACCATTTCAAAGACAAGGAGGAACTTTTCCTCGCCATCTTAAATATCTACCTGGATGAAATCGAAAGCGCCATTGATGGAATTCAATCCAAACCGATATCCAGCAGTGAACATATCCGATTGTTTGTGGAGTACATTCTGGGACAACCTGCCGACCAGCGCGCCGTGATGCGACTGGGAAGTCAGGAGATGGCACAGCTCAGCGCTTCATCTCAAAAAGTTTTTGGGAAAACCTATCGCGAAAAGTTTATTGGTAAACTGATCACGATTTTTCAGACCGGCGTTGCGCAAGGAGAGTTCCAACCGCTGAACGCCGAGGTTGCTACTTGGGCACTGTTGGGAATGATGTATCCATATTTTTATCCTGCGCATGCAAGCGGCAAACCTGTGTCTGCAAAGGTGATTGATGAGATCGTAACGATCTATTTGAAAGGGATCGAAATAAAAAAATAGAACCACAAGTGGTGATGAAACTAAAAACGCGACGGATAATACCAAAATACCCAACCGTTAAATGGACGGCGCAGCAGCTACGAGAATCGACAATATAGGGGAAAGGACCGAAGTATCTGATACGCGACCGCGATAAGAAATATGCGACACACTTTACAGTAGTAGCCGGAAGTATCAAAGAGGTGGAGACACCGTATCGAACGCCCGAGGCGAATGGGGTTTGCGAAAGGTTCATGGGCAGCCTGCGGCGAGAATGCATGGATCACATTCTGTTCATGACGACCAACATTTATGACGGGTGGTCACGGATTACGCGGCATACTTCAATCAGGAACGACCGCATCAAGGGATTGATCAGCTGATCCCTGATCAATATGATCTGACAAGATCAAAGTCAACGAAAGGCCAGGTCACATCGAAGGCAATCCTTGGGGGACTGCATCATAGCTATTCGAGAATAGCCCCTCAAAATTAATTCATATAGTCAGCGGTAAAACTTTCCGGCCAAGGGTGAATAGTATTAATCGATCACCAGAAAAAGAAGACAAAATGTTTTTTTGCTGCTTGTGAATGACGCGAATCCCAGAGATGAAGTGTTCACGGGCATGTCTGCAAATGGGTGGTCGGCATCGGCCAGCGAAAAACCTGTCTAAAACCCAAAAAACCTGACGGATGAGTCAAGTAGCCAGCACAGGAATGTAAGTGGGCTCGCCATCCGATCGATATAGATGTTTTGCAAAAATTAATTGAAAAGACGGGGAAGGTTATTCCAGGCGATGGTCAGTGGAAAGTTAATTATCTGGGTTTTTCCAGAAAAGGCTGGACCGCTGGTGCACAGAAATTTGCTAAGAGTATAAAAGCTGGAAAAACAAACGGGATAAACTGGCAGGCGACCGGCATGTTACTGAGAACTCTCGATCAAGTGGATGAGGAATTGGAAAATTGGAGTGGGTAGATTTCTGGGTTTAATAGCAACAGGCCCCACTTCAAAAAAAAATGGGGACTGTCAAATATTTTCGATTCTTATTGATAGGGTTTGCTTTTACAGTTGATACCAACCGCGTTTGTCCCATACCAATTGTGGTGTGATGTCCAACCCCGCAATAAAATGAAAACTTTGCTAGGGATTAGAGAACAGTAGCTGCGCCATCCCAATATTGCTGCCAGTCTTTCTGGCACACTTCTGAGGCGCTCCGCACAGAGGCGGAGCGGTTGGTCTTCCAATATACTTCCGTCTCGCAGTTGAGAACCCCCTGGCCCACAAAGACCGAGATGACCTTGCTGCTCAAAGGGGAGGCCCTGCACGTGGAATATTAATGCCTAAAGATCAGCGGTGAATTGAGTTGAGTTGAGTTGAGTTGAAAAGAAAGTGCCCAAACTCATTCCTCTGTGGCGCAGCATGGCATATAGATGAAAAAAGACGTTCTCGTGAGAGAACGTCTTTTGCGTTTAATGGGTTGAAGAAATTTTAGCGTCGCGTCTGAATTCTAGGGTGGATGCTGAGTCCGATTACCAGATCAAGGTTCTCATGCAGGCTTGGTTTCTGAGAATGCTGTTTTAAGAGTTTTTGCATTACGGAACTTCCGCTGTTTTTATGACCAGCTTTACTTCATCAATAAATAGTTTTATCCCACCTACATTTCCGTTTTGGGCGATGATGCTCTTTTGGGTCCGATCAATATATGGACAGCGAATGGTAAACACCTTTTCTCGGCCTGTTGTGGCCACCGTGTAGGAATACACTTCTGGCTGATTGTTTTCAACTTTCCACATTTCCGAATAATTCGCACCCACGCCGCTGATCATAAATGGCAGTTCCCCTTTTTCACTTTGCGCATGCGCCTTGATTTCAACTGAAACCGTGCCGGGCGGAAAATCATAAGGATAATATAAAGTATCTGAGCCCCAGATCACAACTCGGCCATTATCGATGATCGGAAGGTCAGTCCCTTGGCTGGCAATTGAAAATTTGCTGACAGGAATATTTAGCTCAGTTGTAATCACCAGTTCATCCAACGCGGTGGAAATCGTTTTCTCTGCCATAGTCCATTCAGCATTTTGCAGGTGATGATTGACCAAGGCAAGATAATCATGGCTTTTGCTAACGAATTCAGCCTCCGATTTGGATTCCCAATACCCGACCAATTTTTCCAATTTGGTTTTTTGTTCAAGTAGTTGCTTGTTTGGTTGAAAAATGATAGTTTCGCTTGTAGATTTTTGTTCAGTTACATGCACTTGCGTGAGCATACTTTCCCCGGTTTTGGGGTCGATGATCTTGATCTCATAATCACCTGCAAATCCTCGGAATAACAGGCTCCCATCTATATCAGTCTTGTCTTCACCAGTTGTTGTCCAACTATTAATCAGTCTCTGCAATGCGTAAAATGATTTTTTTGGACTTCCATCATCTTGAATCAATCCACCTTTATAAACGACAAAAGGGTCTGTGTCATTCGGCGTATCGATTGTGAAATACCAGGTAAGCCCCGTATTCGTTGGCTTGGCGAAGAAAACTGTATAGAACGTTTCCAAATATTGAGCCTGTGTCTCTTCGGTCCAGGGAACATCCCAATAACCAAGTTGATTATCCTTGTGATCAGAAGACACTGACATCTCGGTCATATTCAATTTTTTCTTGCGGGGAGTAAGGATTTTTTCATAATTATCCCAACATTCACTCATGCTTGCCAGGGAGTCTCTTCCCATATAAAAATTATTATTTGTATACGAATTGTTATAAAACTGGAGACCAATCTGGTCGAAATCAATATTTCTATCCAACAAACCCTGAACAATTTCCATGTCAGATTCCCATGATATTTCTCCGCAGGCGACGCCTAAATTTATTTCAATGACAGACGTGGGATCGCTATCACGAATAGCCTTGTTTGAGGTGTAAATTGACTGGTAATATTGTTCCTTGCTAAAATTGAGTGGATTGCGATGAACAAAATTTGGCTCGCCAATACCTTCCCAGACATCAATCGATGGCCCTATTTCTTTCACTGTACTAGCGATATATTCATACTCTTTTTTTTGAAATTCATCAAAGGATAAATTTTTCAAATATGGTGGGACATAGTTAGATCCACCTTCAGAATTCAAAATAAACAATCCGCTCGCCATGGTCTTATAACCAGCAGATCTTATTTCATCTATTCCTTGCCAATAATTAAGAAAATCAAATGTAAATTTGTTTTCTTGCGGTTGGATCCATTGCCATTGTGTTTGAAAGTCCCAGTAATTAATACCAGCCTCTTGGATTTTGCCGATTTGAGAGGGATAAATTACAGAGCCAAAAATAAAGTCATGGCTGATTTGCCTATATCCTACCTGATAGCCCGAGAGCGGGTTGCCGCTATCATCTTGAATTATTATTTGCAGGTCACCCTGGCGATAAAGGGGAATGTCGTTCAAAGCTTTTTGATAGACCTGTTCATCCGCGGGCGATAACTTGATCGGCGCATACAAAGCGCTGGGAGTACTATTTACAGGCATGAAGGTCGGTACAGGTGTTAGCGTTGATGGAAGTGTGGGGGATGTGAAAATATCCATGGTTGGGGAAACTGCTTTTGTTGGCATAAGCACAGCAGTTGGTGAACATGAGACCTGCACGGTTACAACAATTATTGACAGAAGTATATTCGTTTTCATTTGTCTCCCATTTTACGCAAGGAATTACCGCTCCCAGCGGACAATTACCCAGCCTTGCGTGCAAGTTAGATTATTGTTTTAAACGCCATTACGATTCAGAAACTCTTGAACAATTGGCATTATTTCTTCTCGATGTGTGACGCATGCAAAGTGGCCTCCTTCTTCTAACCTAAGAAAGCGTGCTCCTGGTATTGTGTACGCTGTATATTCTCCCAATTCAATAGGTATGATCGGGTCATTTACTGCATGAACGACAAGAGTTGGCACAGTGATATGCTCTATTGGATATGTTTGAAAAACTGTTAATTGTTGCAAGTCGTTTATCATGCCTTCACGGCGTGGGGTTGTTGGAAAAGTGGTTTGGAAGAGAGTATCAAGGAGGCGCATTTTTTCTCGCTCAAGTTTGATTCGGGTAAGCAAGGCACGGCTAATCCCATTTGCTCGAAAAACAACTTGGGGGGCTATGGCGTAGAGTAGCCAGGGGATGAAATCTGACTTTAACATGAAAGGATAAATGGCTTGCAAGACAGCTGGTAAGGGGGGAACCGCGCGGCTTGCGGCTGATAGCATAATGAGTCCACGGCAGCGCCCAGAATGGCGTAACGCAAACTGCAGAACAGATGGTCCTCCAGCAGAGAGTCCGATGATAATGACAGAGTTAATATTGAGAGTGTTAAGCAATGCCGCATACACATCTGCTTGAACTTCTGGTGCAGGATTCGATGGTGACGGTGACCCCAAATATCCAAAGCGAGATGGTGCAACATATTGAAATTGCCCACCAAATAATTGAGCCAACCAAAGTCCCATATCATAACCACCCCCGCTGCCATGGGATATTAGAACGCTGCTTCCGTGACCGATGAGTGCGGCTTCTATTATCCCTGCAGATGTTTTGTACATCTGACTGCCCGCTTGCAGATGCCTGCGGGCAGTCAATTTTTCTTTCTTATACCTTGCAATGAATGATAACATTTTGTTTTCTTGATAACATAGATGATGCTGGCGTCGCGGTAGACTCTCTTCATACCATCCAAATGTGATTTGTCAGGATACACCATGCTTTGTTTGGCAGTTTTATCTTGTTCCAAAATTAGGGGATATGAAGGCGTGGCAACCTCCATATCCCTACTCTTGGATGGTGCAGCCTATGGCAAGATTTCCACGCTCAATGTGTACTTCACGGTTTGTTGGGTTAGTGACATCACAGTAATGTAATAATCCTGGCTGACAGACAATTCAGAACTCCAGTTCGTTACGGGGACGAACGTGATTATCACGTCTGCCGAAAGAGAAAAGATAAAGTACAAAACCTATCGTGCCATTGCGCGCAATGTCGCCGGAGGTTTGCCAACTGGTGGCATTCGGCTGGAACTGGATGCGATTCGTTTGCGGCGATGTAGAACCATTGCTCGAAGCCTGACTGGTTGCAATACACTCAGCCGAGGGACCGGGAATTGCGGCGAAACTCCCATCCGGCGCAGCGGGATACCCCATCATAGATCCGCACTCAAACTGACTGGGCGGTCCGACAGAAATTTCCGATACCGTCTGGTTTTCGGTAACTGTGACCGGAGTCAGCGTCAAACTATCTAAGGAATAGCCCACACCTTCGCCGTACACCAGATAAGTTCCTGGTGGCACGACAATATTGAAGGGCGCTATTCCAGAATCGGAGGCTTCGGTTTTTGCGATTCCCCACTCGCCGGTTGTCTGATCTACCGCATACACCGTCATGGACGGCACGGGCGGAGCCATCAAATGCACGTTTCCCATGATTGTGCTGGTTGCCCTAGATGAGGGATTGGCTGCGGGCGATTTCTTTATGAGAGTCGCCTGAACTGGCAAGTAATATTCTCCGCTGGGCGGGGTGATGATCTTCCAATAAATCGTATTAGCGTCAATGAAAGTGATCTGCGCTGTTCCCGTATCTGAGGCAAACGAACTTTGAAATATGATCGTTGCCTTATCCGCTTGAATACTTCCCTTGATCGAGTTATCCAGCGAATCAATTTTATTCCCGTTCTGGGCGACAACCCCGTGCGTGCCTTGCAATTGATCCCCAGTTTGGGATAAATCCAGGCTAAATAAAGATGCCGAGTCATACCAGTTTCCTGTAAAATCCACTGGCACTGAAGGACTGGATGTCGGTATTGTGGTTGGTGTGGCGGCTGGGCTTCCGCATCCGGCTAATAGGCAAAAGGTGAGCGTCAAGCCGATGATCTGAAGGATGAATCTTTTTGAGTTCATGCTGGTTGTTTTCCTTTTCTGGTTGGGAAGTTTTGGCTAAATAATCCGCAGTCGCCTTTATTCAAAATGTGTCGCGGATAGACAAAATGATATTTGCGTTTGAATTTTTAGCATAAGCGTTGCATTCAGATAAACAATAAATATTTGACCTTGAAGGAGCTGCCTTCGCGGTAGGGAAGGCAGTTCCCCACCCTCGCCCCGCATACCATCCAGATTTTCTTACTGGATAAATCCTGTTTATTTACTGCGTGAATTGGTGGACGGCGACTTGGAGATTCAACGAGCCTTTACTACGTTTTCATGCGCGGAGTTATGGTGCAATTGTACTTTTTGCGCAGCGGTATCCAACGTAACTTGTGCCACCTTCAGGAATATACCAGCCTCGATCAGTTGTACGGACGCTGGCTGCAGTGCCATACCATGAACCACCTCGTAAGACACGGAAGTCGCCTTCTGTTGGCCCGAGTGGATTTTCAAGCGAAGTGGTATTGTAATATGTTTCGTCGTACCAGTCGTTGACCCATTCTGCAAGGTTTCCAGCCATATCCAATACACCATATGGACTTGCGCCTGCCGGGTAACTTCCCGCTGGTGCAACATTTTTATAGCCGTCATTCACGCTGGTGTCTGCCCAACTCAGACGGGATTTAAGATCAGCAAAATTCACCAGCTCATTTGCGGGAGGCTGGTTTCCCCAGGGGTAGGTGCTTGCTTTAGTACCGCGCGCCGCTTTCTCCCATTCTGCCTCTGTTGGCAGGCGGCTTCCCGCCCACGCACAATAAGCTGTTGCTTGTTCCCAAGAGACATTTTGAACCGGGTCACGCCCAGCTCTAGCCGGAACGAATCCGGCATACATCGTATTGGTCACCTCGGTCTGATCTATCCAAAAAGCATCCAGGTAGACCTCGTGTACCGGTTGTTCATCCGGGTCTCCGAGGATACTCCCCATAGTGAAAATCCCTTTAGGCACGTAGATCATTACCATTTTATCTTTCGGGCGTACCCAAGTGGAGCCAAGATTCCCTTCTGGTGTAATGGTTGGGAACGGGGTCTCGCTTGGGAGTGGGGTTTGGGTGGGAGACGGAGTTTTGCTTGGGATCAGGGTTTGGGTGAGCGGCGGTGATGTTGGCGCAACAAGGGGCGTTTGTTCTACCCCGACACAGGCGGCCGGGAGTAAAAGCAGCACTGCCAGCAAATAGCACAAACTCGGTGATTTCTTATTCATGTTTGCCGTTCCTTTTTTATCGAACAATAACATGGCTCACTCTGATTCACATTAGCTTGGTTTCTGTGAACGCTTTGTTGGGCGCGTTTTTCAGAGAATATAAGCGTATTCAATTTCTTATTGTTTTTTTTTCAATTATCTCAATAAGATCATGCGGAAAATGAATCACATAATCGGGGTCGCCGCGAAGCAAATATTCCAAACTCTGATGCCCCCAAGTTACTGCTATGCTCGTAACAAATGCCTCTTTGGCTGCCCTAATATCACTTAACGAATCTCCTATCATAAACACCGATTCTCGCTTTGTCGCTGCTAATTGATCCCGGGCGATTGATATTTTCTGCGCCTTGGATCCAGGCAAATCCACCCCATACACTGCGTGAACGCACTCATCTAAATCATGCTCGACAATAAAAGCATTTACATTTTGTGATGAATTAGTTGTGACAACAGCAATCATGTTGTTGACAGCAAAACGCCTGACAATATTACTCAACCCATTGAAAATTGCAGGCGGGGATTTCTTTTCGGCGATGCGTTTTAAACAAATTTGGACAAATTCATCCACAAGATCTTCAGGGACTTCGCATGCCCGCCCGTACGATGCAAAGGACATCACTTCCAGATTGCTTAGATCATCTTTTTTTACAACGTGTTTTATATCTAATTCATCACAAGCTTCCTGACCAAACTGAAGCAAGTCATTAAGTGTATCTGCAAGAACACCGTCAAAGTCGAAAATGATTAATGCCATTGTAATTGTTTTTCCATTCTACGTTTTCACCAGTTGGTGGTTTTTTGTGCGAGGAATTGCACCAGTAACTGAACTCGCCCGCCGCCAGCCTGCAGGCTACACCTCCACCCGCCTCAAGTGCGGTATGGTTTATCTGGACATACGACGCGATGTTGGCATTTTTATCAAACTATGCTCGCTTGAAATAAAATACCATCGCAAACTTGCCAAACTTTTATTCACAACTCGCATTCGCTGGATAACGCGTTCTGATAATCACTATTCAACATTCCTGT
>JAPLGS010000116.1:11915-12441 GCA_026390015.1 Chloroflexota bacterium
TCCTGTAGTGCTCTCTGCCGCAGTGATTACACCATTCTTTCACATGTGGTTTTCGAAAATCAACGCTTGAGGTCTTTACGCTCTTGCTGCATGAAAAACAGAGGGTTTGTAAATTCTCAATATCGCTATTGCCATCACGGCTGATCGGGATGATATGACCAATCGTCAAATTAACTGTGCTGCCGCACAGCAGGCATTTGCTGCCATCTCTCAAGATCACGGCCTGGCGCGCTTGGTCGGAAATACTTCCGCGCAGCGCACGGTCGCTTCTTTGTTGTTTGTCAAACGCGCTCACTTGCTCAGATGATATCAAGCCGTGTTTGAGCGCATGAAATATTACCCCGCGAGCCGTGGTCATGGGCGTAACGCGCTACACTTTAGCCCGATTACTGAGCGTCTCATTGATAACTAAACTTTTTAGATACTCAATCCAGCAAGAGCAAAGAATGATTGGATCAAACCTGGCTTATGCCGCAAACGTAAAATAGCCAAATTGAGGTCTCGGTGTAAGTGGTTCAAGTCTGAG
>JAPLGS010000109.1:0-34947 GCA_026390015.1 Chloroflexota bacterium
CGTACCTATGCCCATATTGTTGCACGACTGGCGTTAGACTTGTTTCGGGATGCCCTGATGCCCCTGCGCTCAAACACCTTGGGACATCTCCATATTGCAAGAGCCAGACCATGATTCATTCGATAGGCTTGCTACAGTGTCTGAAATTCACTTGTTTATGCGTTTTTCAAAGTTCGTAAATGTTCTTCAATGTGCGCCAGGCTTCGTTCAACCCATAATTGCAAGGGCAGCTCGCCGCCCATGGTTTCGTGACGGCTCTCGCGTGACCATGCCTCGCGCGGCATGGCGCTCAAAATTTTACGCAGTTCTTCCATATTCTTGGAGAACTCATCCAAAATTTCTGCGAGCGATTCTTCCCTGTTGTAATGATTCGCCATCCACGAGTCTGCGTCAAAATTTTTGAATTCGGGATTATCTTCATTCAGTGTTTGATGAATGCGCGCGCCGTAAATAATTTTATCCACATCGCGCGTGTGTGACGCGATCTGATGCAGTGTCCACTCACCTTCCACTTTTGTAAAAGGATCTTGTATCGCCTCGCACGCGGCGCGAAATTCACGCGCGGCTTCACCCAATCTCTCAACGATCTTAACGCGATATTCCATCAACTCTTTCATTTTGCCTCCAGTACGCGTAATACTTGTTGCACCACATCTTCTGAATTTTCAATTGCATAGACTCGAATTCCATAAGAACATAATTCGCGGTCTGCTTGATTGGATAACGCAACCAGTCCCGCCTTGCTGGATAGATACGCCCCCGCGTTATTTTCCAGGCTTTTACCTGTTCCTGCTGCGAGATTCAGAATCTTGCCTTTGCCTTTCTCCCGCATCACGCGCCCAACGGATTGGATCATCAGAAACGCGCCCGTCAGATTTACATCCAGTGTGCGATGCCAGTCCCACTCATCCATATCCAGCAGGGATTCGTGTGGTTCCACCGCTGCATGATTGATCAGGATATCAATTCCGCCGAAATCATCCTCGACACTTTTAACCAAGGATTGCACACCAACTTTTTTGGCAACATCTTCAATATAAGATTTTGCCTTTCCACCGCGCGCGTTTATCTTTGACACAACCTCATCCACGTTGACCGGGGAAATATCATTCGCGGCGATCAATGCGCCTTGCCCGGCGAGCGATTCCGCTAGAGCGCGCCCCGCGCCTTTGCCTGCGCCGCTGATCAAAATAACTTTACCATGTAGATCATTCATCTTTCACCTAAATAAATCACTTGCAAATTGGGATCGTGTCTGTGTTTTCGTTGGCGTTTAATGGTAAACCAAAATACGGTGATGGGTCATAGGTGTTCTCAATTTTCAGTTCGTTCATGAATTTCCCGAAGCCGTCATCTTTTACGATTGAAACATGCAAATGTACGCCAACTGGATTATTAGGGTCACCGGAATAATCTCCCTGATAACCGAGCAACGTACCTGTTTCTACAAATACCTCTGAAGTTCCGGCGGGAAATTCAGACGAGATAAAGGAATTCCCTTGCGGGTCTGCCATGTGAGTGTAGTAGACCCAGATCTGACGGCCGGCCTGAAGCGGATCATCAGGTACGCGGATGATTATGGATGATTTCCAATCTGGCTGGCGGGTGAGGTAACCGGGATAGGTCGCGATCACCGCGGTGACGCCGATCTCCGTCCCTGCGAAAATGTCTATTCCCTGGTGACGGTGACCGGGGCGGAATGAATCGTCCCATATAAAGCCGATCAATCCGTCAGTGGGGAAGATGAATGGGGCAGAGTCGCATTGAGTGGAGGCTTTCATCCTCAACTCCGGGTGAGAGGATGGGTCGCGTAACCAGTCGAAGACTTGCGCGGTGCGGGCGGAATTTTTCCCAAAGGTAAAATACAGAGCGGCTCCTGCGCCTAATATCACGGTCAGGAGCGTGAGGAGTACAATTTTTGTGGACATCAGACGCATTATACACATATTGCGGGCGGGCATGGGAAACATGCCAAACTAGGTGAAAATACTTGCATATTTTTACCTTTGGGTGGATAATAGATTTTGGGGTTGAAAAAATCTAATGGGCAAACTCACTGTGAAGTGAGGACGCAAAGTCATGGATCTGTTGTACGCAATAGATCGCCAGGCTGCTGAAGTTTATTCTTCGGCAGTTTTTTTATTATATTGAGGAGGTGTTTGTCAAGGGTAATTAAATGTCAAACTGAACGGTAGTGCCAAGGAGATTGCATTGTTTGTGTTTCCAGATCGAATATTTCGTAAACCTTTAAAGAGGAGAGAACAAAATGTATCGAAAAGTTTTTAATATGCTTTCAATTTTGATCGTAATAGCAGTGGCTTTCTCTGCAGTTGCCCCTGTTGCCGCTCAACCCAATTTTGATGGTTCAGATGGCTCATCAGAAGGTAAACAGGATAAAGTTGAAGAAAGCTCCAACGGAATTTATATCGTTCAAATGATCGATGATCCTGCCATTGCTTACGAAGGCGGGGTCGATGGTCTAAACGCAACTAAACCGGCAGAAGGCGAAAATATTGACCGCGAGAATCCGGATGTTGTTAATTATGTTGAGCATCTTGATGGTGAGCATAATAGAGCCGTAAGCCAAGCTGGCGGCGATAAGCTCTATGATTATAGTTACACCTATAATGGTTTTGCGGCTGACATGACACTGGAACAGGCTAATAAACTGATCAAAGTTGAGGGTGTTTTACGTGTCACTCCGGATACACTTCTGAAATTAGATACTTCTTCAACTCCAACTTTCCTTGGGCTTGATGCAAAGAAGGGTCTTTGGAAACAACTCGGCGGCACAGAAGAAGCCGGCAAAGGTGTGGTGGTTGGTATCGTGGACACCGGCCTATGGCCCGAGAACCCCAGCTTTTCTGATACCTTTAATGAAGATACGAACACCTGGACCACCGATGGAACGGGTGAAGTGAAATACAAGTTGCCGAAAGGGTGGGTTGCAGCTTGTAATTTCGGTGTCACCACCTGTAATAACAAGGTGATCGGCGGCCAGTACTTTAATTCAGGTTTCGGCGGCGATGCTGGCATCACAGCCCGTTTCCCCTTCGAATATCTCTCTGCGCGCGATGCAGATGGCCATGGTTCTCATACCTCAAGCACTGCGGCTGGTAACTTCGGCGTAGATGTTACTGTGGATGGTACAAACCTGGGCAAGATCAGCGGTATGGCTCCTCACGCTTCTATCTCAATGTATAAAGTCTGTTGGGGTGGTGCGGCTGGCGGTTGTTTTAGTTCCGATAGTGTAGCCGCCATTGATCAGGCAGTTGCTGATGGCGTGGATGTGATCAACTTCTCGATTAGCGGCTCAACCACCAGTTTCACAGACCCGGTTGAGATTGCATTCTTTTTTGCTGCCAAAGCCGGCGTTTTTGTAGCGGCTTCGGCTGGTAACTCTGGCCCTACTGTCAGCACCGTGGCACACAATAGCCCGTGGCTCACTACAGTTGCGGCTGGTTCACATGATCGTCTTTATGTAGCCACTGCCACACTTGGCAACGGCGTTACTTATACTGGCGTTGGTAATGGCGCGGCTGTCGCTTCTGCTCCGCTTATTGCTTCCACGGCAGCCGGCCTTGCCGTCGCAGATGCGAATCAAGTAAGGTTATGCTTCTCTGGTACGCTTGATCCCGCCGTTGTTACAGGTAAGATCGTGGTATGTGATCGTGGCACCAACGCCCGCGTGGATAAGAGTCTTGCCGTGCAAATGGCTGGCGGCGTGGGCATGATCCTTACAAACACAGGCCCGAACTCGCTCAATGCTGATCTCCATTTTGTGCCAACCGTTCATCTTGCTGACACGGATCGCGCGGCTGTTCTCGCTTATGCGGCTACTGCCGGTGCTACTGCTTCATTAAGCGCGGGCGCACAAGTTGCCGGCGCAGTTGCTCCTGATGTTGCATCCTTCTCTTCCCGCGGCCCTGCTTTGGCTGGTAGCGGTGACCTGCTCAAGCCTGATATCATGGCCCCTGGAGTGGATATCCTTGCCGCAGTTTCACCTGCCGCTGGTGGGCGTGATTGGGATTTCCTGAGCGGTACATCCATGTCCAGCCCGCATATGGCTGGTTTGGCCGCCCTGATCATTGATGCGCATCCTGATTGGACTCCGATGATGGTTAAGTCGGCGTTCATGACCACCGCTTCACAGACCCGCAATAACGGCACTCCCATCGCGGGCGGGCCATTCGATTATGGCGCTGGTCAGGTGGTTCCGAATAGCGCGGTTGATCCCGGTTTGGTATACAACTCTGGTTTTGATGATTGGCGTAACTTCCTCAAGGGACAGGGTCTCTGTAACTTCTGCTTTGGGACTTCTCCTGCGACCGCCATTGATGCCAGTAACCTCAACCTTGCCTCCATTGCTATTGGAGATCTGCCCGGCAAACAGACTGTAACACGTACAGTCACAAATGTCGGCGAAAAAGAAAAATATACTTTCTCTTATACTGGTTTAGCTGGTTTCACAGTAGCTCCCAGCGTAACATCCTTCACCATTGAAAAGGATAAGACAAAGAGTTTTGACATTACTTTCACCAACAGTGGAGCGGCTCTTAACACTTATACCAGCGGCTTTATCACCTGGACTGGCAGCAAGGGTCATGTGGTTCGCACCCCGGTTGTGCTCCGCCCCGTTTTGTTTGCAGCCCCTGCTGCGGTCTCAGGCAGCTATAACGTAACCTTTGGTTATACGGGTGCGTTTACTGCCACGGCTCGCGGTATGGTACCTGCGGATGTTACTCCTGGAATTGTGGCTCAGGACCCCGACCAGAACTTCGTTCAGTCAGATCCGACCGGCACAGTTGCCATTCCGGTAACTATTCCTGTTGGCACAACCTATGCCCGTTTCTCGCTGTTTAATGCCGATGTAACACCTGGTACCGACATGGATCTTTATGTTTATCTGGGTACTTCATTGGTTGGTTCTAGTGGTGGCGGCACCTCGGCAGAGGAAGTCAACTTCAGATTCTCTGCTCCAAGAACAACCCCGCTTAACCTCGTTGTCTATGTTCACGGCTGGGGAATTGCTGGTGGTACTTCATCACCCTTCAAGCTGCACGCTTGGTCGCTTGGCGCAGCGCCGACTGGTAATATGACGGTCACCGCTCCAGCTTCCGCGACAATTGGTGTCACAAGTCCGATCAATCTTGCATTCAGCGGCTTGGCGCCTGGCGTCAAATATCTTGGCAGTATTGTTTATGGTGGTGTGGCTGGCTTGCCCGTCCCAACCATCGTGCGTGTTGACCCGTAATACAGTTCGTGTTTGTTCGATAAGTTAGAAAACAGGCTGGTGGACTTAGTTCACCAGCCTGTTCTTTTTATATGTTCGAAAATTTTCTACGTGTCACCTGCTGCGCCATCAACAGGTGGAAGCGGATTTTTGCAATAAGTTAATGCTTTATCTTTCCCAGCGTGATATTCAAAATCACGGACATCATATTTCAATTTGACCAGATACCCCGGTGTTAAGACTTGCGCGTACATCATATCAGGTTGTGGACAGCCGAGACTCGCGTCAGACCAGGTAACTTCTTTTGCGTCCACCAGAACAATATCACTTGCAGAGATGGACAGTCGCTTGGCCAGATCTTCTTTTGCTTTTTCGATCAAACCTTCCAGACCAGATGCTGAAGGTGTTGGTAGTGTAGGATTCATTTGCGGTTTATCTCCTTGGGTTGGCTGTGCAGGGATAAGAGTTGAAAGCGGTATCTTGGCCGGGCTTGACGAGGGCAGGTCTGAAGAACCTGTTTGAGAAGGCGCACAGCCTGTAAGTACGAGCACCAGTAAAACGATCCAAAAAGTTTTCATGCTTATTATCTCCTGTCTAATTTTAACCTACAGACGGTAATCGGACTTGAATGGTTCCGTTGCTTCCACGAAATCAGGCAGTATAATTCTGATATTCTTATGTTTTTGGAGTAACCCTGTGCGTGTTAAACATCTATTCTTTTTGATCTGTATCATCGCCATTCTGAGTGCCTGCGGCGGTAAAGCGACCGAGGTTGTGGCGGGTCCCACGGTTGTGCCGACTCAGACACCAATACCTCCCGCCACAATGATCTCAACGCAATCCACGCCGTTAGCGCTGCTGGTCGTACCTGCCGATATGGATAAAACCACTTCTGACTTGTACCAAAAGACCGTCTATGACCTCGCTCAGCAATCAGGCTTCCGCTTTCAGGTACGCAACACGCTTACTCCCGTAGACCTGGCCGACCCGACCTTGAAAGTGGTAATTGTTCTTCCGCCAGACCCCGGTATCGCAACTCTCGCACCCACTGCGACGGGCGTTCAATTCCTTGCGGTGAATATTCCCAACCTCGCAGCTGGCGGCAATCTAAGTGTGCTCGCAGGCGATTCTCAAATGGATGTATCCGCTTTCATTGCTGGCTACATCGCCGCAATGATCTCGGATGAATATCATATTGGCATGATCATTCCGCAAGGTGATGTAACTGCTCAAAGCGCTTTTAATTCCTTCAACAATGGCAAGATCTATTACTGCGGTTTGTGCCGTACTTTTTATGTCGCTCAATTTGGATATCCAACCTTTATTGAGATTCCCACAGATGAAGACCCCGCGCGTTTTGGTGGATATGCCAACGTCTTGATCAACGACCGGAAAGTATATACGCTTTTTATTTATCCTTCATTGGCAAATGCCGATCTGCTTTCCTATGTGGGTACGCAGGGCATCATGCAGATCGGAACCTCCATGCCAGACCCGCGCCCCGGCGGCTGGGTGGCGACGATTAGCCCAGACACGATCAAGGCGATCCAATCTGCGTGGCCAAATTTAATCGCAGGGGCGGGCGGAGTCAACGTTCAATCCCCGCTCGGGCTTGCGGATGTGGACCCGGAGCTGCTCACCCCCGGAAAACTCCGCCTCGCCCAGGAAACTTTGGACAGTCTGCTGGCGGGTCGAATTTCAACAGCCAACCCATAAAGAAAAACGATGAACTGCCTGCGGGCGCACGAGATTTGAAAAAATCAAAAACCGACCCGCAGGGGAAGTAAAATCAGAGTAGAATCAAGATATAATTGTTAGCTACGAAAGGATACTCATATGAACCTGCGTTGTATTTATTGTCAGACCCCCTTCACCCTTGCCCGCACTGAAATGCTGGGGGCAATTATCGTAATGAATGAAAAGCACCAGAGTCATTATGATGCGCATTGCCCGCGTTGCCGCCGCGCAAACTCCATCTCTCGTCAACGAATGGAATTGGGATTCCCAAATTGGAAGGATGCTGCCAAGCAGCCTTCATCCATTCCTGAAGAAGAACAAGCGCCGCCCGTGCCTGCTTCTGCATTAAGCAAGACGGAGCCGCTTCCTAAAGCAACCAAAGCTGTTGCTGCGAAAAAGGCTGCCGCGAAGAAAGCTCCTGCTGCCAAGAAGGCGACCGCCAGCAAGCCCGCTGGAACAAAAGTTTTGAAGGTGAAGAAAGCTCCGGCAAAAAGCAAGAAAAAGTAAGGGCTCATATTGAATCTGCTATAAAGCCGAAAAGAAGTTTTCTTCTTTACGGCTTTATCTATTTATGGGACAAATCAAAAATGAACATTCGTGCAGTGTTTTTTGATTTTGGCGGTGTGATCATGCGCACCGAATTTCAGGCTCCGCGCCAGTATTTGGCTGAGCGCTTTCGCATGGAATATGATGACATTGATAAAGCCGTTTTTGGAAGTGAATCAGCGCGCCGCGCTTCGCAGGGTGAGATGAGCGAAGAAGCTCACTGGCTTGATGTGCTAAAGCGACTCAGGCATCCCGCGTCTGAACTGGAATCTTTTAAAGATGAATTTTTTGGCGGCGACATTATTGACCGTGCGCTGGTTGAATATATCTGCTCGCTGCGCGGTATGAAGGTTCATACAGGATTGATCTCCAATGCGTGGAGCGGCCTGCGTGAATTCATGACCAGAGAAAAGATTATTGACATATTTGATACCGTTGTCATTTCGGCGGAAGTGGGACAAGTCAAACCGTCAGCAAAAATATATGAAGTTGCGTTGGAGCAGGCCAAAGTTCGTGCGGGCGAAGTGGTCTTCGTCGATGATATGCCTGTAAATATAGAAGGCTGTGAAAAAGTGGGTATGCAGGGAATTCTGTTCAAGGATTCCCACGAAACGATAACTAAATTAAATCAGTTGCTAAAGATCAAATAGAAATAGTTTCCATTTTCTTTTCCTTGCAAGAGAGTAAAGAAGTTTAATTGACGCATTATCACCTTGCATGTATAATTTTCAGACCTATCCTTCAATGAGGGTAAGTAAAGGAAATATATGGCCCTGCGTGGAAATTTACGCGATATTACAATGACCCAGCTTCTTAACCTTGTTCACCTTGCCAGCAAGACGGGTACTTTGGTTGTGGATGGGGTCTCGGAACAGGCTTATATTTCGTTTCGTGACGGCAAGCTTGCCTATGCTCGTGTTGGCAAAGATGATGGAAGTCTGGCATCGGTCTTGCATAAGGCGAATAAGATCAGCGCCAATCAATATCGAGCCATTGTGGATCGCGCAGGCCAAATGACCGATAAGGAACTTGGCTTGATCCTAATTAATGCGGGCTATGTCTCTCAGGAAGATATCCTTTTGAATTTGCAGGGATATTTCACAGATGTGGTGCGCAGGTTGTTCTCATGGGTCGAAGGCATCTTCCGCTTTGAGAGCGAGATGCTGCCCCCGGAAGGACGCATCAATGTGCGCCTTGATCTTGAGAATATTATTATGGAAGGTTCGCGTCAACTGCGCGAGTTGGAGCAGCTGCAAGATGAGATCCCCAGCCTCGACATGGCTCTTGTATTTACGAATCGGCCGCGAACCAATGTCAACTTGAGCGTGGAAGAATGGAAAGTGGTCAAGTTCGTTGACCCGAAGAATACAATGCGCCAGATCGCAGGCGCCAATAAATTGAACGATCTTGAAATTCGCAAAATCGTTTATGGACTTTTGCAGGCCGGCTTGGTTGAAATGGCGCGCCCCGCCGGTGCGATCGTTCAGCCCAACCCGAAGCAATTCCCGACAAAGAATAAAGAAGAACAAAAATCGCTAATTAATAAATTGATCGGCCGTATTCGTTCAATGTAATTTATTTTATTAGAAGTAGAAGGATAGGAATTATGCAAACGGTCAAAATGGTAGTCACAGGTCCATTTAGCGCTGGTAAGACTCAGTTCATTCAGTCTGTCAGTGAAATCGATGTTGTTTCCACGGAGCGTAAGATCTCATCCGAAGAGGAACGCTCTGTTAAATCCTCGACGACGGTGGCAATGGATTTTGGCCGCATCACTGTGGACGAAGACCTGGTACTGTATCTGTTTGGAACACCCGGCCAGAAGCGTTTTGATTTCATGTGGGAAATCCTTTCAGAAGGCATGTTGGGTTTCATCGTAATGGTGGACAGTACACGTCCTGAAACTTTCCGCGAAGCGCGCTCGATCCTTGAGACTTTCCGCGCGTATGCTCCCACTCCTTTCGTCGTCGCCGCTAACAAGCAGGATGCAGAGGATGCCTGGGAGCTTGAAGATGTGCGCCACGCATTGCGCCTGGATAGCAAAACAAAGCTTTTGCCCTGTGTCGCAATTGATCGGAATACTGTAAAAACGGTTCTGCTTGAGTTGCTATACAGCATCCTAAAAGAAATGGATTCCGGGAAATAAAGCGCGGGAAGACAATTTGCTGTGTCATCAATCACCACTGATCAGGGAATAGTTCACTACGAAGTATACGGGCGTGGACGCCCGGTTATCCTTTTGCATGGATGGCTCGGTTCGTGGGGGTTATGGCAGGAGACCATGGCGTTTCTCGGTGCGTTTTATCGTACCTACGCCTTGGATTTTTGGGGATTTGGGGAATCAGGCAAGAAGCGTGAAACCTACGCCGTTTCAGATTTTGTAAGCCTGGTAGATCAATTCATGGAGCAGATGGGGATCGTCAACGCGCCGTTGGTGGGGCATAGCATGGGCGGCACGGTCAGCCTTTCAGTTGCAATTCAATATCCGCAGCGCGTCAGCAAAGTGGTCGTGGTGGGGTCTCCAATGGTTGGGTCATCACTGGCACCATTACTTAAACTTGCCGGGAACCGTTCGATCGCATTCATGCTGTTTAATATGATGCCGGTTTTTCGCACGGCGATGAAATTGTATTCCCCCTTTATCTGTAAGGATCCGCGTTTTCCACAGATGATGGATCGCGATCTTTCCCGTACCACTGTTGAATCTTTTCTACGTTCGATTGCTTCGCTGCGCCGCACCGACCTGACCCCGAGCCTGGCGCACATCAAAGTCCCGTCGATGGGCATGTATGGTGATCGGGATGTGATCGTCAATCCGATGCAATGGCAGCCCATGCAGCAGGGAATCCCGCACGCGGTCATCGAGCGGTTTCCATCGGCTGGTCACTTCATCATGCTGGAAGAGCCGATCACATTCACCCAAAAATTAAAATCATTTCTTGATCAGGAAACCCCATGAGCGCAGAATCTTTCTTCTATCCACAAAAAATGGGGCGGATCATTTTTCTCAGTATGGAGGAGGTGATGGGTTCGCATGGAGTGGACGCAATTCTTCTTCTGGCTTCTTTGGAAAAATTTGTTCAAAATTATCCGCCTGATGCGAAAGTACGCGACTTCCCTTTTGAAACAGTCAGCCTTTTGCAAAGCACTCTGGAAAAGGCTTATGGCCCGCGCGGCGGGCGCGGACTCGCTTTGCGCGTGGGGCGCGCCTGTTTCAAGTATGGCCTCAAAGAATACGGGTCGATGCTTGGGTTGACTGAAATGGCATTCCGTTTGCTTTCAATGCCAACGAAATTAAGCGCCGGCGCAAGATCTTTTGCCGGTCTTTTTAACAAATATACCGATCAAAAAGTGCAGGTGGAAGAAAAAGAGAATAAGATATTCTGGCACATTGAGCGTTGTCCGCTGTGCTGGGGGCGGACAGCCGATGAACCGATCTGTCATCTAGCGGTGGGATTGTTACAGGAATCTTTATATTGGCTGAGCGGGGGAAAAGTGTTCGATGTAAAAGAGACGACCTGCATCGCTCAGGGTGATGCGACTTGCACGATCGCGATAGATACAACCCCATTTTCATAGCCAGAGCAAACCCAATTCAGCGTGTTGGGTGGGTGTTTTATCACATACTTTGATTTATAATTCCATTCATGCTTAAGATCATCCTACACGCGCAGAATCCAATCATGCCTTTTTGCGAAACAGCACGTGACCTGCGGATTCAAAATTCGCCGCTCTGGCTGCATCAGCGCAATTTGCTCGCGCCATATGCCACCCGTGAAATGGAATTGAAGCAAGGCGAGCGTATGCAGCCCGTACGGGAACCGACCATTGTATACCGCGACAATCTTTTTTTTGACGAATTCTATATCAACGCCTTCATGGAGGAAGCTGTCAAACACAACAAACCTGCGCGCGCGGCTTTCCGATCCACTGACACCGCCTTCCGTGAACATGCTTTGCCGCTTTCCACATCGTATACTCCCGCGGGCAGTTTATATCTGGCCGACTTATGGTATTACCCCAACGGCCCAACCGCAGGCGTTGAGCCGCTCGTCATAGACATGCAGGCGCGCGAGATCGGTTATTATCACGTGCCGACCTACATGGGAGATCAAAGCGGCGACCTTGTTTTTCAAGTGCCATTGCGTGCCATGCTGGCCATTGATTCATGGGTGCATGTTTTTATTGCGGATATGGTTTTCGGCCAATTTGCACGCGGGGCGCGTTTTGAAAAACGTTTGAAGGAAGATGTCGGTTTCAAAATAAGAATTCTCGGCAAAGCCATTTATGAAGGACGGCAGGTTCTTGAATCTTCTGAATTGGTGAAAGTGGGCAAAGGCTGTGTCATCGACCCGAGCGCCATTATTCATGGGCCTGCGATCATTGGCGACAACGTCACCATCAACGCGGGCTCGGTGATCGAAAATAGTATTATTGGCAACAATGTAAATATTTCGCAGGATGTTCAAGTAATGCTTTCGGTCGTGGGGGATGGCGCCTTCCTGCCCTTCCGTTCCGCGTTGTTCATGACAACGCTTATGGAAAATAGTATGTTGGCGCAAAACACCTGCCTGCAAATGTGCGTGATCGGCAGGAATACTTTCATCGGCGCTGGCTCCACATGGACAGATTACAACCTGATCCCCACCCCCATCCGCGCCCGAGATGGAAACGGCAAATTGAGTTTATCAAACCGACCAGTGCTGGGCGGCTGTGTGGGACATAACTGCCGCATTGGTTCCGGCATGATCGTTTATCCCGCGCGCACCATCGAATCAGATGTTGTGCTGGCGGCATCCAACACACGGCGTGTCATTGACCGCGATATTTCGTTTGCAGAAAGCGACCATCATCATCTTAAATTGGCTCACTTACACCAGACCCCCTATCACAAAGATTTGAAAGACAAGGTTGAGTCATGGTAAAAAAATGGATAACTTCGCCATCATCATTCACCCCCCTCAACCGCCGGAATATTTACAAGAGGGTAGTGAGGTCTGCGATGCGGCGCATCCCCGTGATGTTTTTGCAATGGTAGCGGCGGTGAGAGATGATATAGTAGTGATTGACTGCAGAATGCTGGAAGTGCCCGGCGCTGTAGGTTTTGAGTTAAAGATATGACTACGATCATTGATAGTCATGGCTTTCGCTCTTTTGAATGTGAAGTAAAAAACGAACAGATCGAAGCCGTTAAACAAAATGCCCGCATAAACGCGCAGCACGGCTAGAGGAGGCTTATATGGGACTTGCTCGTCTTTTGGTAGTGGAAGATGATATGGATATCGCCAATATGCTCAAGATATATTTCACGGGCATGCAATATGACGTGGATGTAGCGCATCGCGGTCGTGACGCTTTGGAAAAGGTCAAGCACGTTCTGCCGCACTTGATCGTATTGGATATTATGCTGCCGGATATTGATGGTTACGAAGTCTGCCGTAATTTGCGGACGAGCACCCGCACCAGCCATATCCCCGTAATATTCCTGACTCAAAAAGATGAACGCAGCGATAGATTGCAGGGTCTTGAACTCGGCGCGGATGATTACATCACCAAACCCTTTGATATCGAAGAGTTGAAGCTGCGTGTGCAGGGTGCCATCCGACGTTCAGAGCGTGAGAGTCTCACTGACCCGCGTTCAGGCTTGCCCGCCGGGCGTTTGATCGAAGAGCAGCTACGCCGCATCATCCGCCAGTCAGATTGGGCACTGCTCGATATCCGCCTGAATAATTTTGAACCGTTTAAAGATGTGTATGGTTTTGTAGCAGGCGACGACGTAGTGCGTTTTGCGTCTATGGTGCTCGGTGAAGTAGTGGATGAGCTTGGTACCACAAATGATTTTATCGGTCACGCTGGCGGCGATAACTTCATCATCATCACAACAAATGAGGCCGCTCCGAAAATTCGACGGAAATTAAAGGAGCGTTTTGCAGCCGAGATACAATCTCACTATAACTTTATAGATCGTCAGCAGGGATTTATTCAAGCGCCAACAACTGACGGCCGTTTTGAAAAAGTATCGTTTATGACCTTTTCAGCCGGATTGATTTCGCCGACATCACATTCCTTTGCAGATATTCGCGAGATCACAGAGCTTGCAGCTGAAGCGCGGCGTCAGGACGCGGCGGCCGTTTAATAAGGTACTCTTTTCCCATGTCTTCCGGGTTCGGCATTAGCCTGTTGATTGCTGGGCTGGTATTTGTTTTACTAGCCTGGATCATGTTGCGTGTTTTTCCACGCTCACAAGCGGCCGCGCAGGTTGATTCTGGCACGTTGGCATTCCCCGAAACTACGCAATCAAATCAAGCAGTGATGATCCTCCAGCCGGGCGGGCGGGTGGAATATATCAGCGCGCGGGCCCGTTCATATTTTAATCTGCGCGAGAATGAACCTTATGATCTGGAGCGGCTTGCGCGGCGAGTTCGCCCAACCAGTGATTTTCTTGACCTGTGCGCTTCGCCTGGTTATAGCCGTGTTTCCATTGACGGAAAGCTGGTGGAAATAGCGTCTTTTGAAGTACCGGGCGTATATCCGATGATGCTGGTTTCCTTTCGTGGGAAAGAATTGGTTTCAGCGTTGGAGCCGGGCAATGACGCTTCGGTGGAATTCCTGCGGGTGGTGACAGAGTTTAGCCGGGGCATTGCCGCCAGCCTTGACCTTGAAACCACCATACGGTCGGTATTAGATAACATCAGCCGTCTTATGCCATCGGATATGCTTGAGTTGAAACTGTGGAATACCGACCCCCAGGTTCTGACTCAATATCGTTATCAACAACCAGATCAAGGCCCCAGCCGTGTGATCATCGCTTCATTCTCGCAATTTGGAAGTCTGATGGATCGATTGATCGCGGGCCGCGAACCGATCCTGCTTACAAACGCGCGTTCCCAACCCGAGCTTGCAAATAATGGAGAACTGCTTCCCGTTCAATCGTATCTGGGAATTCCCCTCATCGCGGGTGGTGAAATGGTTGGAACGCTGGAGGCAGGTCAAATTGGCGGCGGGGCATTTGGTCAGCATGACCTTGAACTATTATCTTTGGTTTCTGCTCCGGTTGCTGTTGCGATACGCAATGCGAAACTATATGAAGAGGAGCAAAAACGTGGAGCAGAACTCGCCGGCCTGGCGAACCTGAATCAGGTACTTGGTTCTGTGCATGGTACTCAGGATATTTTTTCGCGGCTTGTTGAGAGCGTGTCTCCTTTGTTTTCTGTGGAGCTGATTGGCTTCCTGCTCTATGATGAAGAGAAATATACACTTGAAGCCAAGATCCCATTTCGTGGAATGCCTGATCATATTGTGGAGATCTTTCGCGCCAATATTCCCCCGTACAGTCCAGCCGAACAGGTAATCTCAAGCCAGCAGCCCATCGTTACACTGAATGCTGCTGAGGATGTGAATTGGCAAACGCTTGGCCTATCTGATATTGCGACTGCGGCCAGTTTGCGAGATATCGCGCTAATTCCTTTGATATCTTCAGGGCGAATGCTTGGCTACCTGCAGGTGGGGCATCACACAAACGGCGCAGCCTCTTTCAGTATTGATGAAACTCGTTTAATGAATATCGTGGCGAATCAGGCCGCGGCGATCATTGAAAATGTTTTACTGGTACAGCAGGCGCGCACACGTGCCCAGCGGTCTGATGCCTTGCGGCGCATCGCCGGCCTTTCAGGCTCTTCGGCCGCGCTTGAAGATATCCTTAAATACTCAGTGCAGGAATTGGCGAATCTTTTTATGGCAGATGCAGGCGCGATCTTTTTGTTGGACGAGTCGCGGGGTGAACTGCGCCTGCGCCGCGAGTCTACATTTGGCATTTCGGAAGAGGTCAGCAGCGCATTCATCCAGATATTTGTAGACGACTCAAATTATATGTTTACAGTATCTGGCAGCCAGAGCCCGTTCTTATCTGGAAATCTCAGCGCTGATAGAAAGCTTCTGCCAGTTTATCTTCCACTAATTGAAACCCTTCAAGTCGAATCTGCGATGATCGTTCCTTTGGTTGTGCGCGAGCATAGTATCGGCGAGTTGATGTTGGGTAGTTTTAGTGAAGATCATTTTAATTCTTTTGATCTTCAGATCGCATTTACCGCGGCCGGTTATTTGGCTACGGCTGTCGAATCTGCCAGCCTGCTGGCGCAGACCGATGACTCTCTGCGCCGCCGTGTGGAGCAGCTCTCTGCGATCACGCGGGTTAGCAGGGAACTGGGCGCATCGCTCGACCTTCAGCATTTGCTCGAGGTCATTCATGACGAAGGCTTGCTCGCAATACAGGCAGATTGCTCATCCATTGTTTTGTTCGAGCTGAATAGTGATTGGTCTAATCCAAAGATCGAATTATTTTTTGGTTGTGAAGACGGGCGCGAAGTATCTGCTCTCGAGAAAATGGTTCTAAAAAAAGGCGAGCTGCATATCGTCAGTGATTTTATGGAAGAGAATATTGCTCCTCCGCATGATAGAGTGCGCTCTGCGGTGATTGCGCCGATCACCCATCAGACGCAAATGATCGGGTTGCTGAACCTGCATTCCACCCAGCCGGGTTTCTTTACTGCAGATCTGGTTGATTTGATCCAAACGCTGACAGTGCAAGCCGGTATCGCCTTAAGCAATGCCCAGCGGTATCAAACTGAAAAGCAGCGCGGCGAAATACTGCGCCGTCGTTCTGAGACTCTTGTGCGTCTCGCAGATGTGAGCTACGGCGTTAATAACGAACAACCGTTGGAACAGGCTTTGCAACTTATCGCCCAAGGTATCCACGATTCAACCCCTTTCCATGTGGTGTTGATCAGTATTAAAGAGGCAGAGTTGGGGCTCTTGCGCCGCATTACCGCGGTGGGTATTCCGCAAGAAACGCTCAATGAACTATTTGCCCGCAAGCAACCCCTTGCAAGTGTTCTGCAGATCATGAAACCGGAGTTTAAGATCAGCCGCTCCTACTTCATCCCCGCTGACCAATCTCCGGTGGTTCCTGCGGATGTGCATATGGTTACGCTGGATGTTTCTTCCACGTTCGCGGTAAAACTTCCCGATGCATGGGATCCGGACGATATTCTGCTTGTTCCCCTTGAAGATGCGAATGGGCAAATTGTCGGTCTTATCAGTTTGGATAACCCTGAAAATGGTTTGCGCCCGGATAAGGCAGCCATCGAATCAGTGGAGGTCTTTGCCGCTCAAGCCGCATTGTTGATCGGTTCCACAATACGTCAGAATGAACTGCATGGGCGCATCGATTCTCTTTCTGCCGGTTTACAGCGCCAGCAAAAGCTGCTTGATATCACCCAAAATGATCTTCCTGTACTTCTCCATAAAGATCTTGAGCAAACCATTTCACTGCATAATCTGGATCGACGTGCTCAACGTGTGCGGGCCGGCCTTGCCATTACAGAATCTGTCAGCCGCCAGCTGGACGCTTCATCTGCATTATATGCGCTGGGCCGCGAGACACTGACTCAATTAGGAATGTCTATCGCGCTGGTGGCGGAGAATACTGTGGATGGTCCGCGTCTTTTGCATATCCTTGGAAGTTTGCCGCGTTCTACAAATGTAGAGGCGTTATTTGGTCAACGTAATCCACTGCGCGCATGTTTGCAAAATGGCATCCCCATTCTGATCTCCAACCTTGAGGAGGATGAAGAATGGCGCGACGCTTCTCTGCTGATTACGCTGCGCGCCAAAGGTGCGATCTGCCTGCCGATATCCATTGACAATAAGCCGGTCGCGGCCATGCTTGCAGTCAGCCCGGAAGCGATGACAGCTTTTACCGATGAAGACCATAAAGTCTATTTACAGATATCCCGCCAAACATCTCTGATCCTGCAAAATATTTCCCTTTTGAATCAGACTCGCCGCCGCCTTGAAGAGGTGAACCTGTTACTCGACTTTAGCCGCCAGCTTTCAGGAATGGAGCCGGACGAAGTCATTAGGTCATTGCTTCACAGTTCCCGTCGTGTGCTCCCGCATGCCCATGCCGGAGCGGTGCTGATCTGGAATCCAAGAACTGAAACACTCAACCCGCGCGTAGTTTCAGGATATGCCGATAATGAAAGCATGCTGAATATTAAATATCGCTGGGGCGAAGCTCTGCCCGGAATTGTCTTTGCCAGTAAGTTCGCCCGCCGCGTAGATGAGATCAACTTCGCGCGTGATTACACTTTGAGCGCGGAAAATCTTGCGCTATATCGCCAGTCTACTGGCGGCCGTTTGCCGGTTTCCTGTCTACTTATTCCCATCATCACCAATGATCAAGCCTTGGGCTTGCTTGTTCTGGATAATTTCAACACAACCTCCGCCTTCCGCCTTGAAGATGAAGTCCTCCTGCTTTCACTTTCACAGCAGATCGCGCTCTCACTTGACAACCTTCGGCTTGTGCAAGACACACAAGAACGAGCCGGGCAATTGCAAGCCTTGAATAATGCCGCCGCCTCGCTCACCTCCAGTTTGCGAAGCGACCAATTAATTAATTCATTGCTTGATCAATTAAACCCTGTTGTGCCGTATGACACAGCCACGCTCTGGTTACGTGAAAAAGATCGACTATCAGTTGCTTCTGCGCGCGGCTTTTCAGATTTTGAGCAGAGGCTTGGCCTGTCCGTCTCAGTTTCAGATAGCGCGCTTTTCAAAGAAATGGCAAGAACCGGCCAGCCTATTTTTGTCAAAGATGTTCGCGAAGATTCACGCTTTATGCCCGTGGAAGCTCCCCGTCTTTCATGGCTTGGAATTCCATTGATCTCCAAAGGCGAATTGATTGGCGCACTTGCAGTTGAAAAATGGCAGGCACATTTTTATACGCGCGAACAAGTTCAAGTTGCGCTGACTTTCGCCAGCCAATCGGCTGTTTCATTGGATAACGCCCGCTTATATGAAGACAGCGTCAGCCGCGCCACTGAATTGGATCAACGATCACAGCGCCTCACCACGATCAATCGCTTCACAACTGCTTTAACCGGGCTGCTGGATACAGATCAAATCTTGAGTTTGACCGCCGATGAATTGCTCAATGGGTTGGATGTGAAACGCGTTTCCATCGTAACCTTTGAACGGGGTCAGGCGTACTGGAAGATAACCGCCCCTCGAATGCGGCTCAAATTTCCGCGCTTATTACCAGATGCGCCCATCTTCTCCCGTTTGCGCGAATCACTTGGCATTTTTAATACTGAGAATGTTCAAAGCGAACCAGACCTTGCACCACTCTTAGAAATGATTGGCGAGAATACCTCGGCCTTGCTGATTGTGCCGCTTGCCACCGGACAAAATCTTAATGGACTTGTCTTTGCCCAGACCATTGGCGAGGCGCGTTTCGGTTCGAACGAACTTGAAATAGCGCGCACTATTACTAATCAGGCGACCATCACGCTTGAAAATGCGCGCTTGTATCAATCTACTGTTCGAACAGCGGAGCGCTTCTCCACGCTTAACGAGACCAGTTCCCAGGTCAGCGCAAGCCTCGACCCGGATGAAATTTATGCCGCAGTTCACAAGGCGGCTGAGCGTCTCATGCCTATGGAATCTCTTGTGATCACGCTCCTCGATCAGGAGAAAAACGAGATCGAACCAGTTTATTTATTTGACCTTGGAGAACGCATTCAAGGAGCGCGCGTTCCGTTTGGAAAAGGGATCAGCAGTCAGGTCATTACGAGCGGCAAACCCATTTTGATCTCATCCCTTGAACAAGCCAATCAAATGGATACGGTGCAGACCGGCCAGGGAGACGATACCCAGTCTATTGTGGCGGTGCCGATGATCCTTGGAGGCAAGGCGCTTGGCATGCTCTCTGTACAAAGTTATCAGTCTGATGTGTATTCCGAGGAAGATATGCAAATCCTTGGCACGCTTGCCAATCAGGCTATTGTCGCCATTCAAAATGGGCGTCTCTTTGCAGAAACCCAGAACCTTGCCGCCAAATTGGAAATGCGCGTGATCGAGCGTACTTCGCAATTACAGCGCGAACAACACAACACAGAAACCCTGCTTCATATTCTTACGGAGGTTTCATCCAGCCTCGATCTCGACCGCGCGCTTAATCGTACATTGTCATTACTAAACGATGCCATTGGCGCAGAACAAGGTACTATTTTGCTCTTGAATGTGGAAGACGGCCTTTTGCACTATCGCGCCGGGTATGGATATCTTTCTGAACAATCCAGCATCAATAGCCGTGATATTGGTTTAAAAGTTGGAGAGGGTCTTGCTGGGTCAGTTGTGCAGCATCGTGAAGCATTACTGATTCCCAACCTGCAACTGGACACGCGATGGACGCAAAATGAAGCAACCGGTCAGGATCAGCGCAGCGCAATTGCAGTGCCCATGCTGGTTGCTGAAGATGTGATCGGTGTGCTGATGGTATTCCAGCGTGCTGAGGGCTTCTTTAGCCCTGAAATGCTTGTTCTTGTCAAAGCCATCGCGGCGCAGGTGGCGGTAGCGATCAATAACGCACACCTTTATGAATTGATCCGCGATCAAGCTGAACGCCTGGGCGTGATGCTGCGCAAAGAGCAGGAAGATGCCAGCCGTTCACAGGCCATCCTCGAAGCCGTGGCGGATGGAGTACTGGTTACCGGGGCTGATAATCGCATCACCTTTGTCAACTCATCCACGCAACGCATCATCGCTGTGGATGAAACCCACCTGCTCGGCAACCCGTTGGATGCCTTTGGCGGCATGTTCGGAAAAGCTGCAAGTACATGGATGCAAACAATTCGACATTGGTCCATGCACCCGGCTTCATATCACCCGGGTGATACCTACGCCGAACAACTCGAATTGGAAAATGGACGTATTGCGCTCGTCCATCTTGCGCCTGTCATCTTTCAAAATGATTTCCTCGGAACCGTATCCATCTTCCGTGATATTACGCATGAAGTTGAAGTTGACCGCTTGAAATCTGAATTCGTTGCCACGGTCAGCCATGAATTACGCACACCCATGACGGCCATTAAAGGCTATGTGGATATTCTCGCCATGGGCGCGGCTGGCGCATTGAATGAAAACCAATTGCACTTCCTGGATGTTGTCCGTAATAACATAGATCGGCTCAACACCCTCGTGGGTGACTTGCTCGACATCTCCCGCATCGAAGCCGGACGCGTCTCACTTAACCTTCAATCGATTAACCTGTACGAGATCGCTGAAGAAGTGGTTGCAGATGTTCTCCGCCGCTCGCAAAGTGAACATAAGATAATGGCACTCTCGCTGGATGTGCCAGACAAGAAATTACCGACAGTCATTGGTGACAGCGAACGTGTCAGGCAGATCGTCGGCAACCTTGTGGACAATGCCTTTAATTACACACCTGACAATGGAACCATCCGAGTCAATATCCACCAGGAAAATGGTGAACTTCAGGTGGATATTCAGGATAATGGAGTTGGAATTTCACCTGAAGATCAGGCGCGTATCTTTGAACGTTTCTTCCGCGGCGAACATTCTCTAGTTTTGGCAACGCCCGGAACAGGGCTTGGCCTTCCGATTGTCCGCCAATTGGTTGAAATGCATAATGGCCGAATTTGGATGAGCAGTACAGGCGTAGCCGGTGAGGGCAGTACATTCTCTTTCACTCTGCCGATCAATAAAAAATAATGGAGTTTAAATGGCAAGAATATTAATCGCAGAAGATGAACCAGATATTCGAGAACTTATAGCTTTTACCTTGCGATTCGCAGGGCACGAAGTTACCGCTACTCCTAATGGTGAGGAAGCAGTGAGACAGGCATCACTCGTCAACCCTGATATCATCCTCATGGATGTGCGTATGCCGCGCATGACGGGTTATGAAGCCTGTCGCCTGATGAAAGCGGATCCGGCCCTCAAAGATATTCCAGTTGTATTCCTCTCAGCCAAAGGCCAGGATTCTGAAATTCAAACTGGCTTGGATGCGGGCGCCGAAGAATACCTGCTCAAACCCTTTGCCCCCGATCAACTTACTCAACGTATCAAAGCCATCCTCGCAAAATTTGGAAAATAGCGAACCATGAGCGCGATCATTCTAGACGGTTCGATAGTGCATTATGAAGCCTTGGGACGCGGCCGTCCCATTGTCTTTCTGCACGGCTGGGTCGGTTCGTGGCGCTACTGGATCAACGCCATGCAGATCGCATCCACATCGTTCCGCGCCTACGCCATAGACCTCTTCGGCTTTGGCGATACCACGCGCGACCCAATGCGCTATTCCATTGACCACCAGGCAAATATGCTAAATCACTTCCTCGAAGAAATGGGAATTGGCAAAGTGGCACTGGTTGGGCACGACCTTGGCGCGCTAGTTGGTTTTTCATTTATCAAACAATGGCCTAAAAGCGTTGACCGAATTATGGCGATCAACTGTCCGCTTGAGTATGGCGCGATCCATACTCGCCTGCAAACTGCTTCGATGGCGGAGCTTGTGGAGTGGCTGGCCGCGCGCACTCCCGAATCTGCATCAGCCCTTTCAGACGCATCAAAAACGGACCCGAAAGCTGTTTCTGCTTCGATGGCAGGTCTCGAATCAAATACTTATTTAGCCGATATCCGCAACCTTGGCGTGCCCGGTTTGCTGGTCTATGGCTCCAACGACCCCGCCATCGACATGCCCTCGCAAGAAAAGATCAACGCTCTTCCAAACCACATGCACAACATCAATCTTGAAAACACAGGCCATTTCCCCATGATAGATAATCCCAATCAATTCAACCGATTGATGACAGATTTTCTCGCGCTCGACTCAGGCGCAAGTCCGCGTGAACTGCAAATGAAAGAGGAATGGAAACGCAGGGTCCGCTAATAAAAATCATCAAATTATGGGGGCTTTTTGTTTAGCCAATTTTTGCCTTGACATCCCCAACCCTGAGACATATACTCGCAACACAATTGAACGGGGAGCCTGTAAAGAAAGGCTGAGAGGAGCGTACTTTGCTCGACCCGCATTACCTGATCTGGTTAATACCAGCGGAGGGACTCTTGATTTAATCACAGCCATCCTCCACCCGAGGATGGTTTTCGTTTAAGGAGAATTTTTTCATGCCGCGTGTTGTTATCTTTGCAAATGGTCTTTTACCCAATTTGGAAACCGTCCGCAATATTTTACGCCCCGATGATTTCTTAATAGGCGCAGATGGGGGCGCACGCCTCATCATGGCGCTTGGCTTATTACCCAACTTCGTGATCGGCGACCTTGATTCGTTAACAGAAGATGATCTCTACGACCTTGGCAGCGCAGATGTCAGAGTCGATCAATATCCAGCAAACAAAGATGAGACAGATCTTGAACTCGCCATTCAATATGCGCTTCAGTTGAGTCCAAGTTCCATTATTATCGTTGCCGCATTGGGCGGGCGCATGGACCAAACCCTGGGCAACATCTCCCTGCTGACTGATCTGCTCATGTCGAATATTGACATCCGACTTGATGATGGGGTCGAGGAAATTTTCTTTTGCCGCGATCAGGCTCAGGTTCACGGAAAAAGCACCGACATCGTCTCGCTCATTCCGTGGAATGGAGATGTCAGCGGCATCGTCACAACCGGCTTGAAGTGGCCCTTGCGCAGCGAGACTCTTTTCTCATACAAAACACGCGGCCTCAGCAACGAGATGATCAATGAAACTGCAACCGTTCAGATCAAATCGGGTCTGCTTCTTATTGTTCATCGCCGCGCTGATAAATTACTGGAGTCTTAATGAAAAAAATATTTAATCCCCCGCTTTCTGTTTTCTGCATTTTGTTTTTCTTCAGCCTTCTGGTTTCTGGTTGCGCCTCAACACCGACCGCGCCTCAGACCATCACCATCCTTACCCACGACTCTTTTGCCATCGGTGAAGAAGTTATCAAATCTTTTGAAGCAGACAACAACGCTAAAGTTTTGTTCCTCCAAAGCGGTGACGCGGGCGCAGTGCTCAATCAAGCCATCCTCACGAAAAATGCCCCGCTCGCCGATATCCTCTTCGGCGTGGATAACACGTTCCTTTCCCGCGCATTGGATGCTGATATTTTTGAAGCCTACCCTTCGCCTGTGTTGAGTGTTATCGCTGACGAATTCAAACTCGATCCGTCCAACCGCGCACTGCCTGTCGATTATGGCGATGTTTGCATCAACTACGATAAAAAATATTTCGCTGATAAAGGTTTGGAAATACCTCAATCGCTTGAGGATTTGAAAAAACCTGACTATAAAGGTTTGCTTGTTGTTGAGAACCCCGCAACATCATCCGCAGGGCTCGCCTTCCTGCTGGTTACCCGCGCGCATTTTGGGGATCGTTATCTTAATTATTGGAAGAGTCTAAAAGAGAATGGCGTGGTGGTGGTGGATGGCTGGGAAACCGCCTATTACACCAACTTTAGCGGCTCCTCGGGGCGCGGCCCGCAGCCAATGGTTGTTTCGTATGGCTCATCCCCTGTTGCGGAGGTTGTTTTTTCAGATACTCCGCCTATAAACGGTCCGACTGCATCCATTGTTGAGGTGGGCACCTGCTTCCGCCAGATCGAATTTGTTGGCATCCTGAAAGGAACTCAGAACCGCGCTCTTGCAGAAAAATTTGTTGACTTTATGTTAAGCAAACAGTTTCAAGAGGATATGCCGTTGCAGATGTTTGTTTACCCGCTGAATCAAAATGCAGTAATGCCCGAAGCCTTTATTAAATATGCGCAATTTCCCGATGAACCGGCCGTGATCTCTCCTGACGAGATTTCCGCCAATCGCGACGCATGGATCGAAGCGTGGACTTCGGTGATGATGAAGTAGACAGGTATATGCAAAATAATATAAATTTGAACCACGAAAGCACTCAGACGCTGAGAAAAAAAAATCTCCGTGCCTTTGTGTCTCCGTGGTTTTATCGTGTTTTACTCTGGCTCGCCCCCATTCTATTTCTGCTTACGTATTTCTTTCTTCCCCTTTCTAAAATTCTCATCCTCGCTTTCAATATCTCCGCTCTCACTAAAACAAATTTCCAATTAATTTTAACCACATTAAGTTTCACCTTTTATCAAGCCGCTCTCTCTACGGTATTAACCTTCATCCTTGGCATTCCCTCTGCAATCCTATTTTCCCGTTTCAACTTTCGCGGCAAATCATTGCTGCGCGCATTGACCGCTGTGCCCTTCATGCTGCCCACCGTTGTCGTCGCCTCAAGTTTCAACGCGCTATTCGGCGATCACGGATTATTTTCTTCATCCATAATCCCTCATCCTTCATCCTTTTCCCTCATCCTTTCCGCTCACGTTTTCTACAACACCACCATCGTCATTCGTATCGTAGGCAACGCCCTTTCACGCCTTGATCCAAAACTGGAGCAATCCGCGCGCTCCCTCGGCGCGGACACATTCCACGTTTGGAAAAATATAACCCTGCCATTGCTTCGTCCATCTTTACTCGCCGCGGCGCTGCTGGTCTTCATGTTTGACTTCACTAGTTTCGGCGTCATTCTTTTATTGGGCGGATCAAACTTCGCGACGCTCGAAGTGGAAATTTATCTGCGCGTGCTTAAACTTCCAAATCTGCCGCTCGCCGCGCTGCTTTCCATTGTTCAACTTATTTTCACGCTTATCTTTTCGATCCTCTACACGCGCACTATCAGCCAGGTCACCACCCAAACTGCTCCGCGCTTTTCAACCTCGCATGCGCCAAAAAACATCAACGAAAAAATCTTTGTTTTTACTGTTTTCTGTTTACTGTTAACTTTTTTCCTTCTGCCTTTACTCTCCCTCCCGATCCGCTCCCTGACCCGCCTTGAAGCAGATCGTGGTCAACGCGGAGAAGTTCAATATGGATTCACAACTGATTACTATAAAGAACTTTTCGTCAATCGGCGCGGATCATTATTTTATGTCCCGCCGATCCAAGCCGCCGCCAACTCACTGGGCTATGCTTCGCTCACAGTGATCCTTTCACTCGCGCTCGGATATCCCGCCGCGTACGCGCTCGCCAAACCAACCCGCCTTGAAAAATTTCTCGACCCGCTCATCATGTTGCCGCTTGGCGCATCGGCTGTTATGCTCGGGTTGGGATTCATTATTTCCTTCGGGCGTTCGCTCGCTTCGCCGTGGTTCGTTCCCATCGCGCATACACTTGTCGCACTGCCGTTTGTGATTCGCACCCTACAGCCCGCGCTGGCATCCATCCCCGAGCGGCTGCGTCAAGCCGCGTCCACTTTGGGCGCGTCGCCTTTTCGCGTTTGGCAGACCGTTGATTTTCCAATTCTTTCACGCGCCACGCTCAGCGCCGCCACTTTTGCATTCACGGTTTCTCTCGGCGAATTTGGCGCGACCCTTCTGCTGACCCGCCCCGAATACCCAACCATCCCGATCGCCATTCAACGTTTTCTTTCCCAGCCTGGCGGGCTCAACTTCGGTCAGGCGATGGCGATGGCGACTCTGCTTATGCTGCTCACCACGTTTGCGATTCTGATCATCGAAAAACTGCGCCTGCCCAATTCGGGAGAATTCTAAAATGCTCGAAATTCAAAACATCTTCAAGACCTACGATAACAAACCACTTCTGCGCGGCATTTCATTTTCCGTTTCACAGGGCGAAACCATCTGCCTGCTTGGCGCGTCGGGCAGCGGAAAATCAACCCTCTTGCGGATGATCGCTGGATTGGAGTTTCCTGAAAGTGGACAGTTTCTGTTTAATCAAATTGATCTCGCCCAGACGCCGCCGCATATCCGCGACTTTGGCTTGGTCTTTCAAGACTATGGGCTTTTTCCGCACCTCAACATTTTTGACAACGTGGCGTTCGGATTGAAAATGCGAAACACCTCCGCCGAAAAAATAAATATACGCGTCACTGAAATGCTGGAGTTGGTTAATTTACAAGGTTTAGAAAAACGCAAAGTGACCGACCTCTCAGGCGGCGAACAGCAGCGAGTTGCCCTCGCCCGCGCACTTGCGCCCCAGCCGCGCCTCCTGATGTTCGATGAACCGCTCGGCGCATTGGATAAATCTTTGAAGGATGATTTGCTAAATCAAATAAGATTTATTTTGCATAAGACAAAAATCCCCGCGATCTATGTCACCCACGACCAGGATGAAGCCTTCGCCATCGCAGACCGCATCCTGCTGCTGCACGACGGCGAAATTATCCGCGACGGCGCGCCTGATGAAGTATGGAAGAATCCCAACTCTGCATGGGCGGCGCGCATGTTGGGGATGGGGAATGTCATCGAAGGTGTGGTGAAGAGAAGGATGAACGCTTCGCGTGAAGGCGGAAGGATGAATGTAGCCACACAGGTTGGCGTGTTTGAAGTAAGTTGCAAACATAAGCATAAAAATAACGAGAAAGTATCGTTGTTGTTGAAGCAGTCGGGTGAAGTCGGTGACGAGATAAAACTCAAAGTGGCAGATGTGCTATTTAAGCGGGATCAGTTTGAAGTTAAAACAAGAGGCGTTGCCCTGAGTGGCGAAGCTGTATCGAAGGGCGGGCTCGTCATCCACTTGAAAGATGCGCCGCGGGTCGGTCAAATGATCCGCGTGAAAGTACAGGTGGAATGTCTCACATGAAGATCTTGAAGAAAAATGCCGCAGACGAAGTGACGTGGCAATATGAAGGTGTGGTTTTGAGCCGCAAAGAAAATGAGATCAGGCTGGAAGCGTTATTCAATCGTGATGACATGCCGTTCATGGATATTGTGTTGAAGCGCAACGACCGCTTTGTGGAAACATTTTATTCAGACCGCTGGTATAACATCTTTGAAATTTTCGATCGCGATGATGGAAAATTCAAAGGTTGGTATTGCAACATCGGCAAACCCGCCATTATTGAAGATGACTTTGTTTCGTATGTTGATCTCGCGCTGGATCTGTGGGTTTCCGCCAATGGAAAGCAAACTATTTTGGATGAAGATGAATTGGAAGAATTAAATTTGGATGATGAATTGAAACAAAAAATTTATGCCGGCTTGAAAGAATTGCAGGATGTGTTTAAATCAAAAAATCCCCCGAGTTGATCGGGGGATTTTTTGTTGTTGTTACATCCGCATGAAATATTGCGCTGAACCAAGCAGTGAGTCTCCATTGGTCCATAGCCACCAGCCGCCAATTCCAACAACACAACAGCAGCAGAGCAGGACGACGACAACGACGCCAATGATGAGAGCAGTGTTGTTCTTCTTCGGTGCTTCAGGGGAAACAGGCATTTCGTTCATGATTTCTTCTCCTTGAAAATGTGGATTTTCCTGATTATATCAGGCTGTTCGTTGCGCGCGGCGCGAAAGCCACCACGCGAGTAGAATAAAAAAGATGATGAGCAATACGCCCATCACGATCGGTAGGACGAGCGCGAGAATTGACACTCCTGTCGCGGCGACATCTTCCGCGATGCTGACGGGGATGTTGCCTGCACCGCCAGTCGTGGCTGTGACTATGGGACGAACTGCCACCGATTTAACAGCGTGTACACTTCCAGCCACGAGCAGTCCGCAGGCCAGCGCTAGCACGGGGTTAATATCGGTGACGACTTTTGCGCTGGCCGCGAAGGCGAGTGCTCCTGCCGCAGGGCGGACAAAAGTTTGGATTGCGTCGTTGATGTGATTGACTGCTGGAACTTTATCCGCGAGCATTTCGATGATGACAAGTACGCCAAGCAGAATCAGTATCCACGGGTTGGCGATCAGATCCCAGGGTTGATAGAGAGTTAATGTATTCGGAAAATAATGTCCAATTACACCTACAACCAATAATGGGATGTACGCATTTAATCCCGCGCTGGCAGAGAGACCGAATGCAGAAAATACGCCGAGTAACATTTCCATTTTTTCTCCTTTACGATTTATCCCGAGAACCCGGGGAAACCGCTCCATGTGCCTGTTAACTGCAGGCGCAACAAATCAATGCTGAGGATCATGAGCAGTGCCAGAGTCAGGCCGGATGCGAAAGGCAGGAGCAATTGGCGTATTGAAGTGAATGAATTATCCTGCCGCATGATCATGATCCACAAAATGGCAAATACGATCACGAGCAGGGATAAGGTGCCGAGTGAGCTGATGTAGGCAATGGGATATAAGATGATCGGGCTGTCAGCAAGGACAAGTAAATTTAATACAATGATCGAGCCGATCAGAATGCCAAATGATTTCCATTCCAGCGCGGGACGATTATCCTGTTCACGCCACAGCGTTTGGTTGACTATTGGATATAACACTGCGGCCAATGCGATCCCCATTCCGCTGCCTGTGAAGAGACGTAAAATATTGTTTGGGATATAAAGATTTGGGATTTGATCCAATCTGCCGGGCGCGGTTTGTTTGAGTAGATATAAATAGGAGTTGCTTCCGTCAACGCCGAATGCGAGGAAGAATAGAACCAGTACAGCAATTATTCCGCGCGAGGGAAGTTTACTGCGCTTGCCGCTGACAAAAACTTGAAAGATTAGCGCCAGTCCTGCCGCGTAGAATTCGCCTGTACAGCGCGCGCACAATGGAAGTTGACGGTCGCCGATGTGAAAGGAACGCGCGTCGATGCGATGACAAACCGCATAACCGATCGCGTCCAATTTTCCGAGCGCACCCTCGGGTGAAATATACATCCATGCCGCGAAAGCAAGAACTGCCGCAAGCGGTACGAACCATTTAAGAATTGTTTGAAAGCGTGACGTTTGATTTGTGTTCATTGTTCACATTATATGGGGTATAGGATTGGATTGCAAGAAGACGATTGTTTTAGAAACTACTTCGCGGTATCATGGAAGCAACTACGGCGTGAAAATTAAACCCGTTCCACGATCAAAGGAGTGACACCATGAAAAGACTTGGAATCCTGACAGGCGGCGGCGATGCGCCCGGACTGAATGCAGTGATCCGCGCGGCGGTTAAAACTGCCATTAGCGTATACGATTGTGAAGTCTTTGGAATCAAAAATGGATATGATGGCTTTCTCGAATCAGACGGTATCGTACCGTTAGGCGTGGAGGAAGTCCGCGGAATATTGCCCCGCGGAGGAACAATTCTTGGAGCGGCCAATCGTGGCAATCCATATGCGCGGAAAATCATCCGTGATGGGGTGGAGATAACGATCGATGTCTCAAGTGAGATCGTAAAAGGAATTGAAAAATTAAAGTTGGATGCCTTGCTGGTTCTCGGCGGGGATGGCACGCTGCGAATTGCTCATGAACTTTGGCAAAAAGGTGCGCCTGTTATCGGCGTCCCCAAAACAATTGACAATGACATCGGCGGCACAGAAGTCACCTTCGGATTTGATACCGCGCTCAATATTGCCACCGAAGCATTCGATCGTTTACATACTACTGCTGAGTCTCATCATCGCGCGATGGTGCTTGAACTGATGGGACGGGACGCGGGCTTCATTGCTTTGCAAGCAGGCATCTCTGGCGGGGCGGATGTGATTTTGATTCCGGAAATTCCATTCAAGTTTGAAAGTGTAATGGCTAAGATCCGTGAACGCTCTGAGAAGGGACGCAAGTTCAGTATTCTCGCCGTATCAGAAGGTGCAAAATCACTGGACGGTGGACAGGTGTTTTCCCGCAGCGGTGATGAAATTTATGTGCCGCGCTTGGGCGGGATCGGTCAAGTGGTTGGCGAGTACATTGAGAAGCAGGGCTTCGAATCACGCGTGACCGTTTTGGGGCATTTGCAAAGAGGAGGAACTCCCACTTCCTTTGATCGCTCGCTTGCCACACGGTACGGCGCGGCCGCTGTGCGCCTTGCGGCGCGTGGCGGATTTGATCGCATGGTCGCCTTGCAAGGTGGAAAGATCACCGATATCCCCCTTGAAGAAGCGACTGCGATTCCAAAACGTGTGAAGCTGGATGATGATGCGGTCATTACCGCGCGGAATGTTGGGATTTCTTTTGGCGATGAGTGATAAAACTACTTTGTAGATAAAAAGAAGGTTGAGGTTTTTGATCCTCAACCTTCAAATTTTTAAACCTGAAAAATTTTTAGATCACAAATTTCCCGTTCTTATATAACAATTCACCGTCCACAAGAATTTCGGATTCTTTGCGCAGGTCGCAGATCATATCCCAGTGGATGGCACTCTTGTTTTTAGAACCAGTTTCCGGGTAGCCCGCTCCGAGTGCCATGTGGAAGGATCCGCCGATCTTTTCGTCAAATAAAATTTGGCCGGTAAATGTATCAATGTCGAAGTTCGTACCAATGGCAAACTCGCCCAGGTAACGTGACCCGGCATCTGACTCAAGCATCTTGAGCAGATATTCTTGATTCTTCTCCGCCTTTGCCTGTTCCACGCGCCCATTGCTAAAAGTCAATTCCGCGCCTTCAACAGCGACGCTTCCATAAATGGCGGGATAAGTAAACTTCACCCAACCGTTCACGGAATCTTCAACAGGGCCGGTGTAAATTTCACCGTCGGGCATGTTGTATGTGCCGAAGGAATTCATGAACGTGCGGCCTTTGATTGATAAAGTGAGATCAACATTTGGTCCGCGCAAGACGACCTGATTTTTACCTTTCATGAAGTCTACAGCTTTTTGTTGATCCTGTTCCACTTGTTTCCAAAATTTGATCGGATTTTCTTCGTGCGCATGTACAGAGTTGAAAACAAAATCTTCGTATTGCTGCAGGCTCATACCGGCTTCCTGAGCATACGCTTCGGTGGGATAGAGCGTGGTGACCCATTTGAAAATTCCCTCTGCGCCGCGCTGCATTTGGGCGGCAGTGATCACGCCGGTGGCTTTGCCTCGCCGCTGTGATCTTGAAGAATCCATTTTAGATTGCGATCGGGTATTGGTGGATGAATGAATACGGATGCGGGATTCAAAATTATCATAAGCCAGTTTCTGGAAAGGCGGCACGAAATCCAACTGGGCATCATTGCCTTTCATAATGAGCAGGTCTTCGTGCCCCGGAAAAAAAATATCGGGTAATTGTAGCAAAGGCACGGGATGGCCGCCTTTCTCCAATATTTTGATATATAGTTCGCGCACAAGCGGTTCCGCCGCGGTAGTCGCTTCGATCAAAACGCGGTCACCGGGAACCACTCGAGCGGAATGTTGCACCAAGACGTCGGCAAATTTTGAAATACGCGGATCAGTCACTGAAAATCTCCTGTAAGAAGTAGAGTTGAAAAATTATATCATCATCCATCTTTTGGCTTTTGTTCTTGGATAATTGTAACTTCAGTCCTATCATTTTTCAGGGAAAGTGGATATGATAAGTGCTATTAGTTTTTTGGTGCAAGCAAAATAGTAAGGAGCAGGCATGGAATCTTTATCACAAAAACCGACGACAGCCTGGGCTGAAGTGGATGAACAGGGACGCCTCATTATTCCGCCTGAAGTTGCCCGCCAATATGGGCTGAATCCTGGCTCAAAGGTGCGCCTCGACGAAGGCCATAACTTTGTCCGCATGCACCGCCCCGTGACACATCTCACAAAAGTCTATATCGAACCCACGGTTGATTGCAACCTCGAATGCATTACCTGTTTCCGCAACGCATGGGATCAGCCCATCGGCCGTATGACCGATGAGACTTTTGAAAATATTCTCAACGGCTTGAAAAAAATGGATCCCATTCCGAGCGTGTACTTTGGCGGCATCGGCGAGCCGCTCTTCCATGTAAAAACGATCGAATGGATTCGGCGCGTCAAGGAACTTGGGGTAAAAGTTGAACTTATCACGAATGGAACGATCCTCACCGAGAAAAAATCCCGCGAACTCATCGACGCCGGACTCGATATCCTTTGGGTCTCGATTGACGGCGCAACTCCGCAATCGTATGACGATGTGCGCCTCGGCGCGGAACTTCCGACAGTTATCAAAAATCTTGAACGCTTTATGAAAATGCGCAAAGGCGGACATTATCCCACACCTGAGATCGGTATCGCTTTCGTGGCGATGAAGCGCAACATTGCCGACCTTCCGCAGGTGATCAAGATCGGCAAGTCTTTGCGCGCAAAATATTTTTCGGTCAGCAACCTTCAGCCCGCAACTGCCGATATGCAATCCGAGCGCCTTTACAACCGCACCGTGCGCGACATCGCGTATTTGCAGGGACCGCATTTACCGAGTCTGAGTCTGCCCAAAATGGATTTTGATGAAAATACCCGCGAGGCGCTCTTTGAAGTTTTCAACAGCGGATTAAATATCAGTTATGCCGGCAACAACTGGGGCGGGGCAAATGACGTTTGTAACTTCGTCGAGAACGGGACCATGTCCATTGCGTGGACGGGGGATGTCAGTCCATGCTGGCCGCTGATGCACACACACATGAGTTACCTGCATAACAAGCCGCGCTTATCAAAAAAACATATCATTGGGAATGTAAACCGGCGCACCCTTTCTGACCTGTGGCTTGATCCCGATTATCTGGCATATCGTGAACGCCTGCACAATTTCTCGTTCGCGCCCTGTACCTTCTGCGGCGGATGCGAGCTGTCTGAAACAAACGAAGAGGATTGTCTTGGTAATGATGTCGCTCCGGTCTGTGGGGGGTGTCTCTGGGCGCAGGGTGTGATCCAATGCCCGTGAAGTAAACCTTGCATTTTAAAAGCTCGGATTTAACGATCCGGGCTTTTTATTTTAATTTCCCATTTATAAAGTAGGGGCGACCCTTCAAGGTTTACAAGGCTACATTACTCTCGCAGGGCGGGTCGCCCCTACACTTTGCATAAAGTGATTTGATGAGATGTTATCCAAAGAATACCCTTAGCGGTAAAATATAGAAGCCAAAGAATTTCCTTAGAGGATTGGAGGTGTAGAAAATGGATGAGACGATCATGAAAGTAAACTTTTATGCCACACTGCGCCCGATCGTGGGACAAAAAACTGTGGAGTTAAAACTCCCGCCAGACACGACCGCCATTCAACTGGTGTTGATGTTTGTGAAGGATTATCCGTCCATGCGCAAGGAATTGCTGGATGAGAACGATCAATTCTATCCGCACATGAAATTCTTTATCAATGGTCGTGAGGCGGTCTACCTGCCTGATAAATTCGATACGATCATTCAGCCGGATGACAAGGTGGACATCTTCCCGCCTGTGGGCGGCGGCTAGTCCATGCGGATCATCGTTCACGAAATGCGCGGCATTCCTTATTATTTACTTAAGGAATATTTACAGGAATTGGGCGGTACATTAATAGGCGAGAATTTGACCCGGGGAGATGGCTGGAGCGTGAAGATCGAGAAGATGGAGCCGTTCCGCCTCTTTTCGCTTTCGGTGGGACAATCCCGTTTGACGATGGAGTTGGAAGATTCAGTCGCCGATGATTTTCTGGAGCGGTTTAAGAAAAAGACATTGAGGGCAGGAGGGTAAGGGAAAAGGATGAATGAGAAAGGATGAAGGATGAATTTGTCAGCGGGGAAAATGTTTGAGAAAACAGAATCAGCTTACAACTTAAGAGAGAAGCGGGAATTAAATCAAAAGCGACGCGCCCAATTGGACACGTCGCTTTCTGTTTACTAATTACTGATCACTGTTCACTGATTACTAATCACTGTCTACTGACTTTAAGCGATTTCCAATTCCTTCAACTTGGCTTCGCTGACCACGCCGTTCTCCCAGCCGCGGGCGGTGTAATACTCTGCGAGCATATCATCCAATTCGCAGACATGGCCCACTGAGCCGGGTTGTGTGGAGGCTTCTTCGGTGAAGCGTTTTGGAAGTTCATCACTGCCAGCGCCGAAACCTGCCAGGTTGTTGTAGTGGCGTTCGAGGTTGTAAATGCGTTCGCCTGTCTTAAGAACATCATCCGATGTGAAAGGCACGCCGACCATTGCGGAGTATTGCTGGGCGTATTCATCGGTGCCCATGGCAAATGCACTGAACTTGCACAAGTCCATGCTGTCGGAGAAGGCGTGGATGTCCTGGAAAACCTTCACCAGGCCGCCCTTATCCTTCCAGGCCAGCGGATCAACTTTGAGCGAGCCGAATGGCATAACACCCAATTCAGCGGCGGCAACATAAGCGCGCAGATGACAGGCGCCGCGGTTGGATGTGGCGTAGCCGAGGCCCATGCCTTTCATGCCGCGCGGATCGTAAGCGGGGATGCCCTGACCCTTGACGGTCATTGACAATTCCGGGTGACCGAAATGTTTGGCGGTAGCTTCTGCGCCGTCAGCCATGATGTTGCCGAGGCCTTCGCGCTTGGCGATCATTTCAGCAGCTTTGGTCATGCCATCGGGGTCGCCCCAGGCAAGTGTGCCGTCGCCGTTGGTGTAGCCTTTTTCGCTGGCTTCCATCCAGATCGAGATCGGGTGACCAATTTCGATGGCGTCAAAGCCGAAGTCGTTGGAGAGGTCGATCATCTTGGCAACGAGGCGGGCATCGTTATTGCCGCAGTTCGCGCCGACTGACCAGGCCGGTTCGTATTCAACCGATTCCATGCGCAGACCCTTGTATGGGCCGTCCTTGACTTCCACTTCCTTCTTGCAAGCCACAGGGCAGGCGTGACAGGTGGGGTTGTCAACGAGCAGGTTCGCGTTGATGTATTCACCGCTGATCTTTTCGGCGTTTTCGCCGTAGGATGTGACCATACTGTTCTTGGTGGG
>JAPLGS010000109.1:34957-35965 GCA_026390015.1 Chloroflexota bacterium
ATGCTGTTGGTGATGTTCATCAACACGTTGGTGCCGTAGACCGAGAGACCGCCTTTGCGCGGGCTGGTGATGTTCTCTTCAGCCATGATGTTCTTGAGAGCGCGGTCATGAGCGGTTTTCCACTCTTCGCGGTTTCCAGCTTTGACGATCTTTTTTTCAGATTTGACAACAATAGCCTTCAGGTTCTTGCTTCCGCCAACGCAGCCTGTTCCGCCGCGGCCAGAGGCGCGATCATCTTCGTTCATCCAGCATGCGAACTTGACAAGGTTCTCGCCTGCAGTTCCAATCGTGATCACAGTTAAGTCTTTTTCGCCGTATTTTTCCTTGAAATGTTTAATGGTATCGTGAACATTTTTACCCCAAACCTCTGAAGCATCCAGCAATTCAAGTTTGTCATCATGGATATAGGCGTAGGTTGGTTTTTCAGCTTTGCCTTTGAAGACGAGGCCGTCGAAGCCAGCCCAGCGTAATCTGGCAGCTGACCAGCCACCATGATGGGAATCAGTAACGGTTCCAGTCAGAGGCGATTTGGTCACGATCGCCATGCGTCCGCTCATGTTGGCTTCCGAACCGGTCAAGGGACCATTCATGAAGCACAGAATATTTTCGGGTGAGAGTGCGTCAACTTTTGGGCCATTATCATAAACGAACTTCACACCCAGTCCGCGCGCGCCAATATATTTGCGAGCGTCATCTTCAGGTACAGGTTTAAATTCCACTTTGCCTGCGGTCAGATCGACCCATGCGATACGATTTGCATAGCCACCGAGTTCCATTGTTGTTTCTCCTGTTGTTGATCAATATGGGCATACCAAAATAACAGCTTCGCGCTGTTTATATAAAGCAGAGTAGCATTTAAAATTTTTGGGCTCTTTGGGATTTCGCGTGGTACCCCCCAAATATGGGGGATACAATTAGTAAAAAGAATGCGGAGAAAGTAGAGTGACAAACCATCAGGGTCTCAAATCACGAAATCTGATTACATTTCCTTTGGATATTCCAGAAGTG
>JAPLGS010000084.1 GCA_026390015.1 Chloroflexota bacterium
TGTACCAGACTGGACGCAAGGCGGCAGATGATTTCAAGGCGACGATGCGTATTTTATTTGATCGCCATCTGGGACAGTGGAACTATAGAGCAGTGCCTTTGTTCCCAGCAATAAGGTAAGTTATTTTTCAGCCATTACTTAGTTGGTCTCAATATCGCTACAAAACATATTAATAAAGACAACGAACTTTACAGTGTTTTTCTTTCAGGAAATGGCCCGCTTGTTGCTATTCTTCGCGAAGCCTTAACGCGGGATAAAGTTCGGCATGAAAAAGAGCGCGGGAATAAAGTAACAAAAGGCGAGGCGATGAGCGCTGTGAAGAGCTTTATTCAGAATGTTCACAACTTTCGTGATGCATGCCTTGTGGATTTTAGTAATCCTCCCATTGAGCATGTCGCTTTATTTGATGAAGCACAACGAGCTTGGGATTTGCAGCAAACAGCAAATTTTATGCTACGAAAAAAGAATACACCAAATTTCAATAAATCTGAACCTGAGTTCTTAATTTCCTGCCTTGACCGTCATCCAGATTGGGCTGTCGTTGTTTGCCTCGTTGGTGGAGAACAGGAGATCAATACTGGGGAAGCTGGAATTAGCGAATGGATTGAAGCACTAAATCGTTCATATCCAGATTGGCACATCTATATATCTTCACGCCTTACTGATAGTGAATATGGGGCAGAAAAAGTTATAGAGAATATCAAGGCACATTCCAATATTGTGAATAAAGATGAATTGCACCTTTCAGTTTCAATGCGTTCATTTCGTGCTGAGCATGTATCTTTATTGGTCAAACAACTACTTGATTTGAAACCAGATGAAGCGCGCGAAACACTGAAAAGCGTGGAAGGTAAATATCCTATTGCGATAACTCGCGACCTCAACAAGGCAAAGCAATGGCTAAAAGACCAGGCACGTGGTTCTGAGCGGTATGGTATTGTCGTCTCATCTCAAGCAGAGAGATTAAAACCACATGCAATAGATGTGAAAACGCCAGTTGACCCAATTCATTGGTTTCTCGATGGAAAAGAAGATGTCCGTTCTTCTTATTATCTTGAAGATGTTGTTACAGAATTTCAAGTGCAAGGTCTCGAACTTGATTGGGCTTGTGTCACTTGGGATGCAGATTTTCGTTATTCCAAAAATGGTTGGGAGCATTTCTCTTTTGTTGGTAGTCATTGGAATCACATAAGAAAACAGGAGCGCCAGGTTTATCTAAAGAATGCTTATCGTGTTCTTTTAACTCGCGCAAGGCAAGGAATGATAATTGTTGTTCCATCAGGAAGTTCAGAAGATATGACACGCAACCATGAATTTTACAATCCTACTTTTGAATATTTAGCAGAAATCGGATTCAAGATTTTATAATTCTATTGTTCCATTCCTGAACCCGTGAGACGCTGGTCTCCTGACCAGCGTCCCTACACAACCTAAAACCCCAACTCCTTCAAATTCTGCGCCTCGCTCTTCTTCCCCCCGCCGCCAAGCAACTCCTTCCAAAACGCATCATCATACCTGCGTGACTTCACTGGCAGCGGCATTGGCACGCCCCAGTCGAGTAAACGAAAACACCATGAAAATCGAACACGAGGTTTTCGATTTTCATGGTGTCCGCTTATCAAGTTACCCAGCATTCGGCAAATGACGCGACTTGAAATCCTCTTCAATTCGTTCCTGTGACTACTCCCCACGCCTAAAGGCGGGGGCTTCTAGGGCAAAGCCCAGGCTCTCTAGTCCGAGAGCTTCTATGTTTAGTATACTACAAGCAAAACCGTTCCTTACATCTCCACTGCTAAAGCAGGGAGCTTTACGGAACATTACGGAACATTTGGTAAAAAAATCTTGATCAAGGATTGATAAGGCACATCACGTTCATTTGCCAGTTGGCGCAGGGCATCCAAAAGTGATTCAGGCAGGCGCAATGAAATCGCCTTCGTGGATGGCTTCAAATTAGGGGACAACACCCGCTCGGCGCCGCTCCAATCGAGAAATTCGGAAGAATCGTTTTTGCTCCAAAAATCCCGCTCTTCATCTTCATCTTCATCCTTGAATTTAGGAATTTGCTTGCTCATAAATTTGATTCCTGCGTGTCACTTCGTGGTTAACGAAAATAAAAATTCCTTCAAATTCTGCGCCTTAGATTTATTCCCGCCCGCACTAAAATAACGTCAAAATTCCAGATTCCTCGTCTGCGCTCAAACTGTTAATTGATCTGAAATTATCCCGTAAAATCATCTCAATATCCTGTGTGGAACAATTGCCGCGTCGAATCCAAATGATTTTCGGCGGGAAACCTTTGATGATTCCAAACTCGCTAAAATCAGGGTCTTTTGTGACGATCATATAATCATGGTCACGGGCGTATTGCCAGATGTTAATATCCATGGCTTCACCAAGCCCAAGTGAAAATACATGAACAGAATCGGGATAAATATCCGCCAAATGCTCTACAAGGCGCGGCGATAGATTCTGGTCAAATAACAGCAATTTCATTGCACAGCCACCATCACTCGTTCACGTGCTGCTGCAAACCCCAAACAGGCAAGGATGTCTTCCTTTGTCAGATATGGAAAATCCTGCAAAATCTCCTGCTCCGACATACCCGAAGCAAGATACTCCAAAATATCATAGACCGTGATTCGCATCCCGCGAATACACGGCTTACCGCCTCTTTTTCCTGGCTCGATTGTGATTATCTCTTTGAATTGCATGGGGCACACTCCATTCAGCAATAACGATTGCTCATAATTGATTTTATCACTCCGCATCCAAGGCTAAAAACCAAGTTCCTTCAAATTCTGCGCCTCGGACTTCTTCCCCCCACTTCCCAACAACTCCTTCCAAAACGCATCATCATACCTGCGTGACTTGACAGGCAGCGGCATCGGCACGCCCCAGCCCAACAGCAGGACTTCCTCTTTCGGTTGGAGTCGCGCCAGCATACCGCGCAGAGCGTCCCGTCCAGATAAACCTGATAATACGGCTTGAATATCCAGGTCATCGCCAAGCCAGCCGCTGATGCGCGTCCCCAACTGGCTCATCACCTCGTCATAAATTTGCGACGGGCGCTGGTCCACGATTAGCAGGGTCACATAATATTTGCGCAGTTCGCGCGCGATGGTCGCGAAGGTCGTCTGCGCCGCCATCTCACGGTTGAGCAGTTTATGCGCCTCCTCTACAACGATCACCAGCGGACGCGGCTCGCTCCGGCCGTGAGTGCGAAATTCATTGGTCTTCTTCTCCCACGCCGCGCGGATCTTGCGCGTCAGCAAATTCGACACGAGCAGATAATCCAGGTCGCTTTCATGTTCGCCATACGAAAGCACTACATGCTGACCATTCTCCAGCGCGTCGATGATATTCTTCACGCTGTCCGCGGCGGGCTTCTCGACGATATACGAAGTATTAAACAGGCGACGCAATTTACTGTGCAAAGCTTCTGCCGCCATTACATTCACACCATTATCATTCGCCCATTTCGCCACGCTTCCATTTGCAGGAACACGCCTCATCTTTCCTTTTTCATCTGGTTCCTCAACTTCATCACGATTCATCGCGCGAAACTCTGTAAACCATCTTCCTGTAAACGACTTATATAACGCACTCAATGTGGTGGGCGTAGTCTCTTGCAAATTTAACTCACGACTCAAAGTTTCAATATCAGTCGTGGAAATGTCTCCTGTTGAGATTTCCAGATTAAAATCGACTGGATTTCCTCTGATGGTTGTTCCTGCTCCCAAGCCGACGACTCTTATCTTCGACTTGAACTTGGTCTTGAGTCCCGTCACGGCTTTTTTCGTGTCTGACGCCACATCGTCAAAACCATACTCGTTGTGCATATCCAGCACCAACACCGACGCCTTGTTGTAGTGCATCAGCCCCGCCAGCACCAGACGAGTCAAGAACGACTTGCCCGTGCCCGTCGCCCCAAACACTCCCGACGACCTCTGCACGAACTTCTCCATATCAATGCAGACGGGATGTCCCTGCTCACGGGTGTATCCAATAATAAAGTTGCCGGTTTTTTCTGGATTTCCAAATATCTCAGCAATATCGCCTTCATTTGCCATTCGTACTAGTGAATGATGAGGTGGAACTGTTTTCACTGGAATTGGATTTGGCTTCTGATCGCCAATTTTCTTTATCCAAATATCATATTCAGCCGAAGCGGGGTCAGGACCACGATCGAGCATCAACGCGGGCAGCACCTCAAGATTGGTATACAGAGTCTGTCCATGCAAAGCCTTCGCCAACGCCGCAGGCAATCGGTCAGACTTCTCATCCGCAAAACGGTCATCCGTCGCGCCCAACTGCATATCAGTCACAAGTCCATAAAAATGATAATCCCCACTCTCGATCACCACAAACGCGCCCTCCTGCACTGTGAGTGGATCAACGGTAAGCCGCACTCGGAAAGACTCCTTGAGTCCGCCGCCAACTATGTAGCCAACATTTTTATTTTCCATGATGTCTCCTAAGCTCAAATTACAAAGGGGCCGAATGGACACAAAGGATTAAGAACTTTGTGGTGAATATATACAGCGGGCGCCTTAATTCCGATGGATTTTTCCTGATGAGTATGTGGATGGAATTATAAGCCCCGTAAATAATATCGCAGGGGCGGATAATTATCCGCCACAAAAAATGTAATTACAAAGAAATCAACGCAGGTTGTTTCAGCAACACTGCCTGCATCGACCACGGTCCTGTCCATGTGACGGTGACAGGGAGGATTTTTCCACGCAAGTTTTCTTCTGATTCGACGAAGACAATTTTATTAGTGGGAGTGCGTCCGCGCCAGCGATCTTTAACTTTATTTTCAAATAAGACTTCAACGGTTTCACCAAGATGTTTTTTGTTGATCTCAGCCAGGATTCCTTCCTGCAAGTCATCGAGGATATGCAGGCGGCGGAGTTTGTCTTCTTCGGGGATGTTATCGTCCATGCGGCGTGTGGCGACGGTTCCCTCTCTCAGCGAGTAACGTGCCAGGTGAGCCACATCAAGTTTCAGGTCAGAAAGGACGCGATGTGTTTCCATAAATTGTTCCTCTGTCTCGCCGGGGAATCCAACGATGATATCCGTTGCTATGGAACAATCTGGAATTTTAGAGCGGATCTTTGCCACGAGGTCGCGGTAATCCTGTTGAGTGTATCCGCGCTTCATGTTGGCCAGCACTTCGTCATCGCCCGCTTGAATGGGCAACTCAATGTGCGGCATCACGCGCGGAAGCTCGGCGATGGCTTGAATGAGATCATCGTCAAAATAATTTGGATGCGAGGTCAGAAAGCGAATGCGCTCGATGCCTTCGACTTCATGGATGAGGCGCAAGAGTTTTGCAAGGTTGGGGCCGTCGGGAATATCCTTGCCATAGCGATCAACAATTTGACCAAGCAGAGTCACTTCCTTTACGCCTTGTCTTGCCAGCGAGCGGACTTCAGCCACAACGTCACCGACGGGACGCGACCGTTCACCTCCGCGTTTGGAGGGGATGATGCAAAAAGTGCAGGCGTGCGAACAACCATAAACGATCGGCACATGCGCGCTGATAAGTTTGCCCTGTTCGGCAACAGGCAGAATTAATTCCTCGTCCATCATCAGGAATCGTCGTGTGGTTTCCGCATCTTCCAGTGATTGAATTTCACCTTGGGTAAGATACGAGATCAATGGACCGGGATCCGATGGTGGAGAGAACACATCTACGAACGGAAGTTTCTCGCGCAACTTTTCCGCGCCGCGCACGCCGACCATACATCCCATTAAGTTGATGACGAGGTTTGGGTTTTTTTTCTTAAGCGGCGCAAGCGAGGTGACCCGTCCGTAGGCTTTATCTTCGGCAGTCTGACGCACGACACAGGTATTTAAAACGATAACATCTGCTTCTTCAATTGTTTCGGTAAGGGTATAACCAAGATGCTCAAGCGAAGAGCCGACGCGTTGCGAGTCGGCTACGTTCATTTGACATCCTTCGGTCCAGATATGGTATTTCATAGGCGCGAATTATACCAAGTCTGTCAGGATTACGGCTTGCATCCGCTTTGTCGGATTCGTTCGTTGATATCAGAGGCATTGAGCGTTCGTGTTGATAGGTTCTTCAATACTCGATCCCAAAGCGAATAGATTGTCGGGCATAATTCTTTTTGGATTTTCAATGTGCGGTCAGTTAATTTGATTGCCATGTCTACATCTCCGCTCATGGCAAAGGCTTCAATGAAAGGTAAATTTTCAACAGCGACAGAGGTACTTAAGTCAGCCTTTTGTGCTTGATCGTATAATTTCACAACCCCTTCCCAATCTGATTGCTGGCGGGCGAGTTCGGCTTTTTCATAAAAATAGCACCAGCCGTGAGCAGGTTCAGATCCAAATAGTTTTTTATCCAATATTGGTTGAGGTGCTTTCACTTGAATCAGATTCGGCTTGGAAAGCGGAATCGCATTCAGCAAAAAATAACTTGCTCCCGGAACCGTCTCAGCGTTTGCATACACTGAATCTAGCACGCGCAGACAGCCGTCGGCATCCTTGTATATCACCACACTTTTCGATGTCGAGCCGTTGAAGTCTACTGTTCGATATTGGAGTTGGATCGGTACATTAGGTTGTAAAGATGGCAGAGTTTTTGAATTGAATCTACTTTTGATGTATAGCAACAAATAAGGAAGCTGCCGGTCTGAGATGGTCGAAGCATACATCCAGTTTAGCGGGGCTGTGATTTGCAAGTCCGAAACATATTTAAGCGGAAGTTCATAGGTCAACAGGACTGTGCCTTTTTCCAGCGCAGGCATGCGCCACGCCATCTGCCAGAAAATATCCTGCTGATTTGTCGTGTCACGGCGGAAAGTATTTGCAACTGAAAATTGATACGCCGTTGACAACCCGATCAACAGGCTGAGGATGAATATCTTGCGCTTCCCATCTTTTAAAATGAAAGTTGCCAGCCCGACGATGAATAGACTCGCCCCGAACATGATGGACAGAAAGAAACGGTCATAATCAAATTCAAGTTTTAGCGGCAAGCCCGCCGCCCACGATGGAAGGCGACCCGCGAATATGGCTGCAAGTCCAATGGACATGGCCCACTGTCCCCATGAGTCTTGTTTAATCGAAGGCTGATCAGGCATCTCGTTGGGACTCGAGCGCATAAATATAAAAACCGCTGATGTTGAAAGAAGAAGGATTACCATTGATATGGTTTGAGTTAATGTCCCATCAATTGTTGAAAAAATGCTGAGGGTATTCATCCATGAAATAAAACCAGATAGCGAGATCGTCGTCAGAATTTCATTTCCGATCGCAAGCGGGGAGAAGGCGGAACTTGATAGAATATTTATATTGTATGAGTTATAGGCAGCCGAGTGATGATATACATAAGTCCATGCGGCATTTAGAATCCATACGCAAAAATATGGGAACCAGGAATAAACGGTTTTCCGTAAAACATCCTTTCGCGCGGCGAATATCTCTGAAAAAATTGCAAGCAAAAAGAAGAGGCGTAAAATTTCCAACCCGAAAAAATATTCCGTTGAGAAAAGTCCCATGGCTTGTAAAACAATCGCAAGGATTGTTAAGCCTTTTCGATGGCGTTCGTTTCGAATCGCAAAAGCTGTCAAACCAAAAGATGCGATCAGCCATGTCAGCGGAATGATCTCCTGGTTGACATGCGTCAATGAAACCCATTGTTGTTGATAACCAGGGTAAACCGTAAAAAGAAGCACCACCCACATCAGATTCTGTTTTTGGGAAGGCCAGATCAATCGAAGCACGTACCAAAACTCGAGGGAGAGAAGGAAGCGGATCGCTAATCCAACCAACTGCCAGGTAAATGGATCGCCGCCGAATATGGCAGTTGTTATCGTAAAAATGGGGCCAAGAAAAGGACGAAAGGGGCGAAAGGCTGCAATAAATTCAGTGGGACCGAAAAAACGCAGGAGCCATGCAAAAGGCCAATCATCCCAATAGAAACCCATGCGCGGAGTCAGCAATCCGTACGCCAGCAAGACCAGGAGGAGAATTATGCCGGGAATTGTCAGCTTTTCATTTTTTATTTTCTTAAACACGCTTCAATCTCCCGGAGAATTGACTGGCCTTATTTTGATGAATTAATTTTACCATCAAGCCCAGTTCCAAAAAAAGATGTCCTTATGCTTTTGGTATAATTTCTTTATGAATCGAAAAAAACTGATTGAATCCATTTTTTACATAGTATTGATTATTGCAATACTTGCCCCCCGTCTTCCCGAATTGGATTCCTTTGTCACACTCGATGAACCGTCCTGGCTGAGTCAGGGCGCAAATTTTTATTACGCGGTCGCGCAGAGGGAATTTGAGAACACGGTATACGAATATCAGCCAGCCGTCACCACCATGTGGATCATTGCCTTTGCCATGCTGGTTTACTTCCCCGAATATCGTGCTCTTGAGCAGGGCTACCTAAGTGACGAAAAATGGCAGCTTGATCGGTTCATGCTTGCCCACGGCAAAGATCCGCTTACATTGCTCTATGATGCGCGTTTGTTGCAAGTCTTTATAATTCTTGTTTTGTTCCTCTTGCTGTATTATTTATTACAGCGGCTCATCCCAAAATCCGCCGCGCTATTTGCGGTACTGTTTGCGTCGTTTGATCCATTTCAATTAGGTCAGTCACGTTTGCTTGACCATGAAGCAATGCTTTCGTTATTCGTGATAATTTCTATTCTGGCTCTCGCTATTTATCTTTCGCAAGGCCGCAAGATCGCTTTTCTTTTTATATCCGGTATCGCTGCAGGAATTGCTCAATTAACAAAATCATCCGCCATTGCCATGCTTGCCCCGGTCGTTATTTTATTGTTTATCCAGATCTTTCAGGAACGGCAGGGTGGCTTTATCAAAGCAGTTATCAATAACTCAAAAATATTTATGATTTGGGTTGTAGTGGTTATAGCCACTTATTTCATCTTTTGGCCGGGTATGTGGGTCGCGCCCGGGAAAATGCTTTATGAAGTCTATGGCAACGCCTTCAGTTACGCGTTTCAGGGCGCGCGTCTTAAGGTCACCGGTGAGTTGAAAGTATCCCAATTTAACCTCATTTTAAACATGTCCGGGATTCGGGAGGTGACCAGGGTTCTTTTTGGACGGATAACTCCGATGGCATGGTTGGGCATTTTGTTTGGATTCTTCATCCCGTTCACCCGTGACCGGGAACTGGTCCGCCCCTATAGGCAGTTATTTACCCTTTTTGCGACATCTGCCATTGCCTTTATTTTCATGATCGGTATTGCGCAGGGACGTAACTCACCGCATTATATTCTCACCAGTTATTTGGCTTTGAATTTGCTGGCCGGGTTGGGATGGTTCCATATTATTAAATGGATGATGGAATGTTTCAAATCTGTAAAAATTCAACAAATACAATATGCGGGTATGCTTTTTATTCTAATCCTTCAAATATGGAGCGCGGCTTCCTTCCACCCCTATTATTATACATATCAAAATCCGCTCTATTATGGAATTGGCAAAGCGGGGGGATTTCCACAATTTCCATACGGTGAGGGATTGGAACTCGCCGCGCAATATCTTGCCGATCTGCCAGATGCAAAAGATGCAACGGTGCTATCCTATTTTGGTCGTGGATGTTTCTCGTTCTACTACCCCGGGATAACCGGCGGTTTCAGACCATATTGGGTTGATGGATCTCACAACGAAGATTTGTTGAATGCAGTTCAATCTGTTGATTACCTGGTTGTATATTATGCAGTTCAGGGTCAGGCGGGAAAATACGAGAAATACCTTGGTATTTTATCCACCGTACAGCCTCTGCACGAGATCTGGCTGGATGGAATGAAATATGTGATCATCTATAAAGTAGACGATCTGCCGGAAAGTGTTTATGAAGCTTTGTCCAACTTATGAGTAAATATATGAACAAAAAAAAATTAAATGATTTGATCATGCTTCTTATCCTGCTGGCATTGATCGTCCCGTCGCATGCCATTGGAATTGATAAGGTCGTCACCATTGACGAGCCCTGGTGGGTGATTTCTGGCTCCAATTATTATTACGCGCTAACGCATAAGGATTTTGCGAACACCCTCTACGATTATCATCCCGCTGTAACAACCACCTGGATGGTAACCGCAGGAATGCTTTTCTATTTTCCTGAATATCGCGCTCTGGGTCAGGGATACTTCGATGTACGCAAACCTAAGTTTGAAGATTTCATGCGCTCGCATGACAAGAAAGTCATTGAGCTTGTCCGCTATAGCAGATGGTTTCAAACTGCACTGTTGATCGCGCTGGCTGTTTTGGGATATTTCCTGCTTCAAATGCTCATGGACCGCAGGCCTGCATTTCTTGCCATTGCTCTTGCGATGAACGGCCCGTTTTTTCTTGGCCATTCGCGCCTGCTTAATCACGAAGGCATGCTGGCGATGTTCGTGCTTGTTTCGTTGTTGGGGATGCAGGTATATCTAAATAAAGAACGCAAACTGATATATCTGCTCATATCCGGGGCGGCATTTGGGCTCGCTCAATTAACCAAATCATCATCCATTGTTGTTATTGGCGCTGTCGGGTTAATGCTTTTTATCGGATTATTCAAACAGGATGAAAGACCACTGACTTTAAAGATATGGGCTGCTATAAAAACTTTTGCGGGATGGCTGGCGGCTGCGGCAATTGTATACGTCGTTCTATGGCCGGGCATGTGGGTGGCGCCTGGGGAAATGCTCTATGGAGTGTTTGGCAATGCCTTTAGTTATGCTTTTCAAGGTGCGCGGCTTGATGTCACCAGAGAGCTTAAGCCTTCGAGTTTCAACCTTATTCTAAGCCTCTCAAGTGTCATCCCTTACTTAAAGGGATGGCAGGTTTCATCAACTTTGATCTCATGGCTTGGATTGCTCCTTGCCCTGTTTATCGTGTTTTCAAAAGACAGAGATACATTGTCTGCGCCAGTACGCTCGACTATTGCATACCTGATTTTGATCGCCGCTCTTTTTATTTTGTTGTTCGCTATCGCGCAGGGCCGCAACGGCCTGCATTATATTCTAAGCAGTTTTGTCGCCCTCGATGTTGTCGCTGGGATAGGCTGGGGGTATTTTTTGATGTGGGCTCAAAAACGCTGGGTTGTTTTAGGACGGGTTTATATCAACTTGATACTTATTTTTATTGTGGCAGCGCTTCAGCTGGCGAGCTCTCTTCCATATTATCCATATTATTTCACCTACAAAAACTCTCTTCTAAGCAAGCCGACAGTCTTCGGCTATGGCGAAGGAATGGCAGAAGCGGCAGATTATCTGGCTCAGAAGCCGAATGCGCCAGATATCCAAGCCTATGTTTATAACGGTATGGGCACGTTTTCCTATTTTTTCCCCGGGGAAACTCTGGTGTTCAAGCGGATACATTTAATTGATAAAAACTTTGCGGAAATTACCAGCGAAATGCAGAGTTCCGATTATCTGGTCTTATACACGGCGGTGCAAAAAAACCTGCCCGAATCTGTTGATCTTCTGCGCGCATTCAAGAACGTTTCTCCAGAAAAGATCATTTACATCAGCGGATTGGAATATGTTCGGATTTATAAGATTTCAGACATTCCTGAAAGTGTGTATGCGGAACTAAACAAGTGATTAGGAGTCTCCCTATGCTTAAAGTTGGTTATATCGGTCTCGGATTAATGGGCAAGTCGATTGCCCGCAATATTCTCAAAGCAGGTTTCCCCGTTGTGGTGCATAACCGTTCCCGCGCAGCAGTGGATGAGTTAGTCAGTGAAGGTGCGATTGCCGCGAACTCTCCCAAAGAAGTTGCATCACAAGTGGATATTATCTTTACCAATTTGCCTGATTCACCAGATGTGGAAAAAGTTGTACTCGGCGAAAATGGGATTATCAAAGGCGCGCGCGCAGGATTGATCGTTATCGATAACTCCACCATTAAACCGGCATCCGCAAGAATGATCGCGGAGAAATTAAAAGAGAAAGGTGTCTTCTCTTTGGACGCGCCGGTCTCCGGCGGCGACATCGGTGCAAAGAATGGAACACTCACCATCATGGTCGGCGGTGATGCGGATGCTTTGGAAAACGCCATGCCCGTATTACAGGCAATGGGAAAAACGATCACGCATGTTGGCGATGCTGGCGCGGGTCAGGTAGCAAAAGCCGCGAATCAAATTATGGTCGCCGCGCAGATGGTGGCGATGGGCGAACTGCTTGTCTTCTCGAAGAAAGCCGGCGTCGATCCGCGCAAGGTTGTGGATGCGATCAAAGCCGGCGCGGCGCAATGCTGGGCGCTCGATATCAAGACCCCGCGTTTGTTTGACGGCAATCGCAGTCCTGGATTCAAATCTTATATGCAATTGAAAGATATGAATATTGTTTTGGAAACGGCGAAAGAATATAATGTGCCGATCTCAGGCACAATTGAGAATACAAAATTATTTCAGCAAATGATCGACATGGGCATGGGCGAATTGGATAACTCCGCTGTGGTGGGTGTCATCGAAAAACTCGCGGGCGTGGAGATCGTTTAACATTCTCCTTTTCAAACGTCATGGAAATCAATTACCCCGCGCCTGATTTTGAACTGCCCGACCTTGAAGGCAGGCCTCATCGTTTAAGTGAGTATCGCGGCAAAATCGTCATCATAAATTTTTGGTCGTGTGAATGTCCGCATTCAGCGCGCGCGGATACGGACATCATGTCTATGTTCGTGCAGTGGCGCGACGATGTAGTGATGCTGTCCATTGCTTCAAATCGAAGCGAGAATGTTGAGGCGTTGAGAAATGCCGCTAACGCCCGAAACCTGCCAACGGTCATGCTGGATGCGCTTTGTTTCGTCGCAGATCTGTATGAGGCGCAGACCACTCCGCATGTGTATGTGATCGATCGGGATGGAATTCTGCGTTATCGCGGCGCAGTGGATGATGTTACATTTCGTCAACGAATTCCATCCCGCTTTTTTCTGCGCGAGGCGGTTGAGTCGTTGCTCGAAGGGCGTTTGCCAGCGCTGACAGAATCACCTGCTTATGGGTGTACGATTGTGCGGGAAGTTTGATAGAATAAAACCGTGATAGAACTGAAAGATCGAATTTTCTTCCTGAATAAGATCCATCTTTTCGGCGGCCTGAAAGATGACCAGCTTGCCGCGATTGCTGTCACTTTGGAAGAACGCACGCTGCTTGCGGATGAGGTGATCTTCGTACGCGGCGCAAAGCCTGATGGGTTTTATTTGATATTTAAGGGGAAGGTAAAAGTAACCCGTCCGCGTGAACGCGGAACTGATTTTCTGGCGATTCTTTCAGCAGGAGATTATTTCGGCGAAGAGGCGTTGTTCGAGAAACGTGACCGTTCCGCCACGCTCACAACCATGGAAGATTCGATCTTACTTTTTCTTTCGAGGGATGAGTTTGATAAACTGCTGACCCAACATGAAAAAATAAGACCGAATTTTTTAGTGGCGATCAAGAGTCGCAAACTGGCGCGTACACTGCGCTTCAAATGGCTTGGCCCAAAAGAAGTTATTTATTTCCTGGCGCGCAGACATAAGATCCGTCTGTATCAAACGCTGATGGCGCCGCTGTTTGTGATATTTATTCCGATCCTGTTGTTTCTATGGTCGCTTACTTCGGGCGCTACAACTCCGTATGTCGTGGGCGGGTTGATTTTATTTGCAGATCTTTTGTGGGCGATCTGGCGCGCGGTTGACTGGAGTAACGATTATTATATAGTGACAAATCAACGCGTGGTTTGGGTGGAGCGTGTGATTGGTATTTATGATAGCAGACAGGAAGTGCCGCTTTCGACGATTCTAGCGGTCAATTTGGAGACGGATGCAATTGGCCGTATCCTTGAATATGGCAATGTGACCGTGCGGACTTTCGTCGGTAGTATCCGCTTTGATTATATAGACCACCCCGTTCAGGCCGCCGATATGATCCGCGAATATTGGGAACGCACCAAAGTCGTGGGAACTCAAGCACAAAAAATGGCGATGAAGAATGCCCTGCGCTTAAAACTTGGATTGACCGCCCATGCCGTTCCGCAGAATGAACTGCCTCCTATTTCGATGGAGGATAAAGAAGTTCAGAAGAAATCCATCCTTCGAATCGTGTTATCAAATCTGTTCAAACTGCGTGTCGAAGATGGAGGTACGGTCACATACCGCAAACATTGGTTTGTGCTCTTGCAACAAGTAGGTCAACCTTTGTTCTATTTCCTGATCGTAAACATATTGATCATCATTCGCGGATGGTATCTCGCGAAGACGCCAAACCTGACTTTTATTCGACCCAACGCGGCTGGTGTTCCTCGCCCGGATACGATCGTTGTTTTTCTGCTGTTTGTTACACTCCCCCTGATCGGCTGGCTGGTATGGGAATATCTTGACTGGAATAATGATATCTTCATGGTCACACCCGAGGAAATTATCGATCTTGATAAAACACCTCTTGGAACCGAGGAACGCCGCTCAGCACAGATCGAAAATATCCTTAGCACGGAATATCAACGAATCGGCCTGGCAGGATATTTGTTAAACTACGGCACTGTATACATAACAGTAGGCGGAACGAAACTCGAATTTCAAGATGTGCTCGACCCGGCCGGTGTTCAAGCGGATATTAATCGCCGCCGCATGGCGCGCATTGCAAAAAAGAATGAAGACACTGCCAACGTGGAACGCGAACGTATGGCTGTATGGCTGGCGGCTTATCATCAAAATGTGGCTGAATTCGATGCGCCTGTCAGCGCGCCGGAAGATAATGATATGAAGAATCCCGGTCTGCTGGATGGGCAGATGGACGATTTTGGGCACGATCATGGTGGCGATCAGAATTCCGGAGATTTTTAAAATATGCGTTCAACCATCCAGTTTACAATTAATTACTAAGGAACGCTCGAAAAATAAGTTACCCTATTCCAACAGTCCAATTTTGAGTATCCTTGCCTCACTTTATTTGAGGATGATAACAAAATGGACCAACCGTACTCTGAAGCCACTGAGCAAGCGATGAAATACTTTTT
>JAPLGS010000085.1 GCA_026390015.1 Chloroflexota bacterium
ACCTATATGCCAGCACGCCAGAATATAATCGCTTATGGGCTCAACCTATCAACTGGTCGTGGACGCGCCGTGACTTACATGATTGGGCTAAGAAAAAGTCAGCAGGACTATGTTGAATTACTTATCAAACATACCACTAGAAGCCCCCGCCTTTAGGCGTGGGGAGTAGTCACTGTGATTTTGATAACTTGCTAATGTTTGGCACCGATCACTTTTCGAACAAGGTATGTAATGTAAGCGATCGGATACATTATCAGGATCAACAGATCAATTGCCACAAACAGGAAAAACAGTTTCATTTTTATCCTCCAAATCACCATTAAATTAACAAAGTTATCTCAAACTACCTCAATCTACAACTTCATAAAAACATTGCCAACCTATTTTGAATAAAACACAAACGTTCCCTCTTTCGAGAGAACGTTCGGTTATAATACCGCTTCGGATATTTCCTAATAGTGCCGAAGGAGGGAATCGAACCCTCATTCCCGGTGGGAACACGATTTTGAGTCGTGCGCGTCTGCCTATTCCGCCACTCCGGCATTTTTTATCAAGCGTCCGCTAGTATAACAAACTCTCATTGATAAGGTCAAGCATGAAACTAGGAATCATAGGTTTACCCCAATCTGGAAAAACTACAATTTACAACGCGCTGACACGTGGCAACACCCCCACCACCGCCAGCGCAGGACGCATCGAAGTTCACACTGCAGTTGTGGATGTCCCCGACCCGCGCGTGACCAAACTCTCCGCCATGTTCAACCCGAGGAAAACCATCTACACCAAGGTGACCTATGCGGACATCGCCGGACTGGAAGCTGGTTCTGCCAAAAGCGGCATCACCGGGCAGCTGTTGAATCAACTCAACCAAATGGAAGGATTGCTCCTGGTGGTACGCGGCTTTGCGAACGAGAACATTATGCATCCAAATGGCAGCGTCAATCCGCTGCGCGATGCGGAGAATATGTTAACAGAACTCCTGCTGAATGATCTGATCGCAGTCGAAAGAAAGCTGGAAAAGTTAATTGATGAACGCAAAAAAGGCGGCACAGACAAAACACTCAATGCGCGCCAGACAGAATTATTTGAAAAATTAAACAAGACCCTTTCAGACAACAAGCCTTTGCGCAGTATGGAATTCACGAATGATGAACAAAAGGAACTGGCAAGTTTTGGCCTGTTGACTCGTAAACCCATTCTTACTGTTTTTAATATGGGCGAAGGACAACCCACGCCCGACGTCACCGGTAAACTCGATCATCCATCCGTGGCGTTGATGGGCAAACTCGAAATGGAGATCGCCCAACTCAGCCCGGAAGATGCTTCTGTTTTCATGGAAGAATATGGCATCAAGGAATTGAGTCTCAGCCGAATGATCAATCTTTCATATGACCTGCTACGAGTACAGACCTTCTTCACGGTTGGCGAAGATGAAGTGCGCGCATGGACGACTCTGCGCGGTGCGACCGCGCAGGAATCCGCGGCGGAGATCCACACCGATTTGCAGCGCGGGTTTGTTCGAGCGGAGGTGGTTGCCTACGAAGACCTGATCAGTTTAGGGTCGATGAATGAAGCGAAAGCCAAAGGCAAGTTAAGACTCGAAGGCAAGGAATATCCAGTTAAGGATGGCGATATCATGCACATCCGATCCAGTTTATAAAACATACTCACCGTCCTGCAGGTTTCTTCGTAATGTCTGAATATATATATTAAACCTGCGGGATGTTATTTACAAATATGGAAAAACTCACCACCTTCATTCAGTTTTGCTTTAATGTGTTGTTTCACCGGGCAGACTCTTCGCGCGCAAAATGGGCGGTTGGAATTTTATTGGCAGGTTTGTTTGTAGGCGGCTTATTGCATTGGGGATTTTTTTTAGATTGGACGAATAACAGATTTGATATTCAAGATTGGCACCTGCACGTTGGGCCTTATCTTGACTTTTTAAGTAAGTCACTCAAAGGCGGACAATTTCCCCTGCATGCAGATTCGCCTTATATGATTCCCTCTCAATATCTTGCGAGGCAAAACCGACCTTTTTCGCCACAGATCCTTTTACTTTATTTCTTGAACCCGTCCACTTATGTTCTTGTGAATGTATGGATCTTTTACAGCCTGAGTTTTTCGGGCCTTTTATTGATTCGCAGCAGGTATCATCTTTCGTTTGTTTCCTTCCTTTCATTATTCCTGCTGTTTAACTTGAATGGCCATATTAATGCACACATGGGGGTTGGTCACTTTGAATGGGTGGGGTATTTTCTTCTGCCCTTTTATATTCTGCTTGTCCTAAAAATGGTGGAGGGAGAAAAAACCGGTTGGAAGTGGCAACTCTCCATGTGCCTGGTTATGCTGGCAATTGTCCTGCAGGGTGCCGCCCACTTTTTTATCTACTGCATGAGCTTCCTGCTTTTACTTGGATTGTTTCAACCGCGTTATTTTTCAACAATAATAAAAGCAATTGTTTTGAGCGCCCTTCTAAGTATGATAAGAATCCTGCCACCGGCTCTACAATTTGCAGGTGGTACAGGACTTGAATTCCTGGGAGGATTTACGTCTGTACTTCAATTACTTCAAGTATTCATCGCTGAGAATAGCCAAGGGTATTGGGAAAAAGCGTATTATTTGGGAGTGCTTGGATTTGCCTTCACGCTTTACTTCGGTGTAATCAGAAATTGGATGATGGACGAGAGATATCGTCCGCTCTACTTTCCCATGCTGGTTATGTTCTTTTTCTCCATAGGATCCCTCTACCTGCCGCTCTTTAGTTCCCACATCCCTTTTTTGGACTCGCAGCGCGCGCCGACCCGTTTTGTGGTTGTTCCGCTTGTCTTTCTGATTACACTCGGGGGAATTCAGTTCCAATCTCTGATCAACGAGTGGAATCAGAAAAATTGGGAAAAGATGGGTATTGTGCTTTTTGGTGAAGCCCTGATGGCGTATGATCTAATATCCAATTCCCGAACCTGGGGCCTTGAGAATTACAGTATTTCCAAACGTGCGACCGATATTATTGAAGTGGCCGTAGGCAACTATCCTGATCCCACCTATATGACTACGCTCATAATAGGTTTTACGTGTACAGTAATTACACTGGTTGCTCTGGTTTTTTTAGCAATTCGCGAACGGAATCAATCGGTTTAAAGTCTTGACAATTTATCAGCATCCAAACAAAACAGGAGAAAAATATGGTGTACAAAATTTCTAAATGGAGCCTTGCTCCACTTTATCCGTCTTACGAAAGCGCAGAACTGCAAAGCGCGTTCGACATGATCGAGGAACAGGTTACATCATTCGAAGGCGTGCGCGGAAAGCTCAACTCTGATATTTCGACGGAACAATTCATACAGGTCATCCAAGCCAGCGAAGAGATGACACGCGTGGCGAATAAACTTTATTCGTTTGCGGGGCTGTCTTTCACTGCCGACACACAGGACCAGGCTGCGCAATCCCTGTACTCCCGCGCACAGCAATTTTTGGCGGAGATCGAAAACCGCACGCTATTCTTCAGCCTGTGGTGGAAAGAAGTGGATGAAGAAAATGCCAAACGTTTGATGTCTGCTTCAGGCGATTATCGCTATTTCCTTGAAGCTCTGCGTCTCTTCAAACCGCATACACTCAGCGAAGCGGAGGAAAAAGTTGTCAATCTGAAAAATGTGACTGGCACAAATGCCCTGACCACACTTTATGATGCGATCACAAATCGGTATGTTTTCAAGCTGAAGGCGAACGGCAAGACCCAGGAATTAACCCGCGGACAGCTGATGCGCTTCGTGCAGGGACCTGACCCAAAGATGCGCGCCGCGGCTTATCAGGAACTGTATAGCGTCTATGGTGAGGCGGGACCGATCCTCGGGCAGATCTATCAAACCATTGCACGAGACTGGCATAATGAAAATATTTCACTGCGCAAGTTTAGTGATCCGCTCTCCGTTCGCAATCTTGCAAATGACATTCCCAATGAAGCGGTAAACGCATTGCTCGAAACCGCGCGGAAAAATGTAAAGATATTCCAGCGCTACTTTAAACTCAAGGCAAAAGCACTCGGTGTCAAGAAACTCCGCCGTTATGATGTGTACGCGCCCGTGGCAGGTTCGGACAAAAAATATGACTACGGCAAAGCCGCTGAGATGGTTTTGGAATCATTCAGTGCTTTCGAACCAAAACTAGGCGAACTTGCCCGCCGGGTATTTGATGATAACCGCCTGGATAGCGAAGTACGCAAAGGCAAACAGGATGGCGCGTTCTGCTGGTCTGTTTTACCTGACATGACCCCTTATGTTTTATTGAACTATCAAGGCAACGCGCGTGATGTCGCCACAATGGCACATGAATTGGGACATGCCATCCACTCGATGCTGGCTTCGCACCACAGCACGTTTACATTCCATTCATCCCTGCCGCTCGCAGAGACCGCATCCACTTTTGGCGAGATGATGCTCACAGACAAATTACTCGCCGAAGAGAAGGATGAAGCAGTGCGACGTGACATCCTCTTCAAACAAGTGGATGACGCCTACGCCACCATCATGCGTCAGGCGTATTTTGCCATGTTCGAAAAACAGGCGCATGAAATGATCCAGCACAACGCATCAGTCGATGAGTTGTGCGCCGCATACATCGAAAATTTAAAGGAACAATTCGGTGATGCGATCGAGCTAAGCGATGAATTCAAATGGGAATGGGTATCGATTCCGCATATTTATCACACACCTTTTTACGTGTACGCCTACTCATTCGGACAATTGCTGGTCTTCTCCCTTTATCAGCAATATAAAATCGAAGGCGAATCCTTCAAGCCGCGCTATCTTAAGATCCTTTCAGCAGGCGGCTCGGAAGCGCCTGCGAAGATCCTTGAAGAAGCCGGCATCAACATCCGTGATCCCAAATTTTGGCAGGGCGGTTTTGATGTATTGGAGAAGCTGGTAAGCGAGCTGGAGAAACTACCTGTAAAGACAAAGCCCAAATCGGCGGTAAAAGCTAAAGCCAAAAAGGTTGCCGCAAAAAAAGCGGTAAAGACCAAACCCGCAAAACGCAAAACTGCAAAGAGATAAAATAGATACAAAGCCCGTCTCAACCAAGACGGGCTTTGTATTTATACAGCGTGCGTCTTTCAAAAATTCTGTTATTACAATACTGGACGAATTTCATCCTTTGGTATAATTCATTTGCCAGCCCCGATAGTTCAATGGACAGAACAAAGCACTCCTAAGGCTTAGATGTAGGTCCGATTCCTACTCGGGGCACACCTATAAAAGCCGTTTTGAAACCCCAAATATTTTAAGGAAACTCTAAGAAAAAAGACTTGCACTGAATTGGGTATGGTAGTAATATTGGTCTTGATGACCGCTAGGGTGCCCCCCTCACCCTGGCGGTCATCATTTAATTTACTCGTTGATTTGGCGGGAGTTATCGATCAAACACAACCATTTTCAAAAAATCAGGTATTCATCTCAAAAACTTCGCAAAACGCAGCGATTACTTCCAGCTTGACCCTCTCCATCGAAGGGATTGAATCCATTAAATCTGTCAGCGACACAACGGGCTCCGATAATCCACAGGCAACAATTCCATCCCAATATTCCATATCTGGATTTACATTCAACGCAAAACCATGACGCGACACTCCGCGCACATCCACTTTGACACCAATTGCCGCGAGCTTGGCTGGTTTTTTTTTATCCTCAGGATGACAACTCGGGCATCGTGAATGGACATCTGCTTGAATCCATACGCCGGTCAACCCTGACCTTTGGCCTGATACTACACCCAGGCGCGCCAGTGCCTCGATGAGTGTCTTCTCCAACTTCCGAACATAGCCAACATAATCAAACGTGATATCAGATCTGTCAGCTATTAATGGCATGAGCGGTAACAGCGGATATCCCACCAATTGTCCCGGCCCGTGATAGGTCACGTCGCCGCCGCGGTCCACCCAGTGAATGGAAATCCCTTTTTGTTTTAATTGTTCTTCATTCCAAAGCAAATTTTCAGCGCGGCCTTTTCGTCCAAATGTATAAACGTGGGGATGTTCAAGCAACAGCAATGTCGGCGGACGTTTTCCCTCAGCGATCTCCACTGCGTATTCATTCTGCAATTTCCATGCAGTTTCGTATTCGATCAAGCCAAGGTCAATAACATCAATATTCATACCGATAAAACCTGCAGGGTTGCGCCTCTATAATTTAATCTGCAAAGATCCTGCGATATAGGTCCGATTCCAGTAATCCATTTGGGTCACAGCGTTTTTTTAACTTTTTGAATTTAGCAATTATTTCATTTCCATAAAAGTTGGCGGCTGTTTCGGCTGTGGTCTCGCTGTTCTTAGCGAAATAGAATCTTCCACCCGCCTGTAAAACAATTCTGTCAAATTCCTGCAACAGTTGGTTAAGTTTTGCGCGGTTATTATTTGTCACTTTGAAATCCATCGCGAGTGAAAAACCAGCCACCGCGTGGGTTAATAAAAATTTGTCGGGGCGGTGACGTTTGGTCACGCCGAGGTAGGATGGCAGTTTATTTTTTTGGGCGAGTTTTAGTATTTCAGCCCATGCGGATTCGGCGGTTTCCTTTGGAATAAAGGATTGATATTGGATCAATCCGCCGCGGCCGTAGGAGAATTCCCAATCAGGGACGTAATCCAGCAGAAAGTGAAACCCTGCATGAGATTGACGAAATGTATGTTTGCTTAAGGAGGCTGCATACTTCGCGGTATTAATTCCCCAAGTTCCAAAGTTATTCATAAACGGCGCCATAAAATAGTGCAGCATTGATTTCGGAAAAACACCAAAAATACGCGGCGGTAAAATTTGATTCTTGATCTTCATCGTCTCCAGCGGATTTGGGTCTTCGCCTTCGTGCAGATAACGCGCCGCGTGGATCTGTCCGCGGCCGAGGGAATTTCCACTCGCGATGCAATCCAACCAGCCGACGATATAATCATAATTGGGAGCGCCGTCGAGCAATGCAGAAAGCTGTCTGTGTAGATTCTGCACGGGGAACGCATCCACAGTCAAAAGTCCGGAGTGGATGCGCTTCATTTGCATTGTGATGGAGGTGAAGATTCCCAGCATTCCCAATCCGCTGATCATGGAATAAAACAGATCCGCATTCTTTTTGGGCGAGCATGTGATCTCTGCGCCGGTCGGCAGGATGGCTGTGAACTCCGCCACATGTTCGCCGATCGTTCCCATTTTGAAATTATTTTTGCCATGGATATTCGCGCTGAGACAACCGCCCAATGTTGTTTTCATGGTACCGGAAACGACAGGCGGCCACCAACCATCAGGCTCAACGGTTTGCCAGAGTTGTTCGAGCGTTGTACCAGACTGCGCGGTGACGAGACCTGTGGAGTTGTCCCAGTCTTTAATTGCGTTCATGCCGCGCATATCCAGCATAATGCCGCCGCCTGTGAGCGCCGCGTCGTTATAACTGCGTCCTGCGCCGCGCGCGGTGACAGTGAGTCCCTTTTTCTTAGCGAGCAGGAAAGCCTCGTATATATCTTCAGTTGTATTGGGCTGGATGAGATAGGCAGGCGCGCTCAGCGAATGGCCAAAATTTTCAAATTGAGTGAACGTTTTTTGCATTAGATTTTTTACCGACATCCGAAAGGTGTTTCATCATCGGGGGCATTGTGAACCTTCAGGGTTTGAGTTTGTTAGAACGACATGCGGCGGAAAATCACCGAGGGGACATGTTGAATGATGAGCATGATCCAGCGCCAGATGGATGCGGTGTATATTAATTGCTTGCGTTTGCGCATGGCTGTGTAAATATCATCCGCGGCTTTTTCTGGAGTGATTGCAAATGGAGTGGCGCCCTGTGCAGCTTTGAGCATTTCAGTTTTTACGAAACCGGGTTTTACAGTCAACACATTCACGCCGTGACGGGCAAGCCTGTTACGTAGCGCTTCAAGATACGTACTGAGCGCGGCTTTGGATGTGTTGTAGCCGGGGTTTCCGATACGTCCACGGTCACCGGCGACGGATGAAATACCAACGATCTGACCTGCTTTGGCACTTTGAAACATTTCAGCCACGGGAGTAAGCCAAGCCATCGCCCCGATCAGGTTGACTTCGATCATTTTGCGGTCGGCCTCGAAGTTATAGCTGGTGAGGCCAGGCGGAAAATTTACGCCTGCCATAAAGACAACAAGATCCAGTCCTCCGAGATCTGCGACGACTCTGCTTAGGAGCGCGGGGACTTCATCATACTTAGCAACATCGTGCACATAAGCCATGGCGCGGATTTCGTTTGCAGTGGCGTTGATCTCTGCGCATAATTCATCAAGCTTGTCTTTGCGGCGTGCGAGCAGTGCTAATGTAAATCCTTCTTTTGCAAGTTTGCGGGCAAGGGCGGCGCCGATTCCATCTGATGCGCCAATGATAATTCCCCGCCGGCGTGGATTCAACGGTGTTGCTTGAGCAGGCTTGGGCTGAGTTTGATCGAAAGATTTTGATGAGTCAGGCACGTGAGTCCTCTTAATTTGATGGGTAAATTTTATTCTAACACAATCCAATTAGCGAGAAAACGGGCGGAATAAAAACCGAATCAACCCAAGCGGGGTTATAGATTCAAATTCATCATCAGGAGATTCCTATGCCCCGCAAAGTAAAGCTCATTCTCAATCCCATGGCCGATATGGGACGCGCCTGGAAAACAGCCAACGATCTGCGTCCCATCGCGCAGGAATTCAAAGGTGAACTGTCCTGGAGCGGAACAGTCTATCCTTCACATGCCATTGAACTCGCCAAACAAGCCGCCGAAGAAGGCTGTGACATGGTCATTGCATTGGGCGGCGACGGCACTGTGCATGAAGTGATGAACGGGCTGATGCAGGTACCTGAAAACAAACGTCCGATCATGGGTATTGTGCCAATTGGCTCTGGAAATGATTTTGCCTACGCCATGGGGCTTACACAAAAATCCGCTCACGCGCTGGCGCACGCACTAAAAGGGGAAAATATTCAGGCTGTCGATATCGGCTTGATGACCGATGAACACGGCCGCAGGGAATATTTTGACAACACACTCGGCATTGGCTTTGACGCGGTCGTTACCATCCGCTCGCATAAACTTCCGATCGTCAAAGGCTTCCTGATGTATCTCACGGCGGTCATTCAAACCATCATCCTGAATCACAATCCCGCCAAAATGCAGATCTCGACAGAAAACGAAAAATGGGAAGAGAATGTGATCATGCTCACTTTATGCAACGGTCCACGTGAAGGCGGCGGATTCATGCTCTCGCCTGCTTCGAAAAACAACGATGGCATAATGGAATTCCTAACCGTCAACAAAGTCTCGCGCGGCATGATGTTTCGTCTCGTGCCTGAATTCATGAAAGGCACACACATGCGCTTCAAACAGATCCGCATGGGAAAATTCAAAACCTTCAGCATTACATCAGACCTCCCGCTTTACATCCACGCGGATGGTGAAATATTTACAAGTTTCGGAAGTAATTTACATCAAGCGGATTTTGAAATTTTGCCGCAAGCGCTCAAGGTTGTAAAAGGGTAAAGCCAAATACATAGACACGTAAACAGGTAGACAGGTACAATACACGTACTTGTTGGTAGTGTCCCTGTAACGAGTGAAAGGTCATTTCCATAGTGATTTTGGGGGTACGCGGAAACTAAGCAATTCATCCATTGTCCAAACGTGATCGGTCAAACCAGCCGCCATCGCAGGAGTTACCTGTTTCCATTTTTTGTACGA
>JAPLGS010000091.1 GCA_026390015.1 Chloroflexota bacterium
ATGGTTTCCCAGACTGCCGAGGCGGGCGTATCTTCTCCAGTGTGAATGGTCACTTTCAAGCCTGATTCTTTTGCCTTCAAGATCGGCTTCACAAAATTACTCATCTGGTAAAAGAGTTCACCATCGGCAAGGTCTACGGCTTGAATATGCTTTTTGTGGCGTATCGCCCAATCCACCGTTTTGATACATGACTGTGCGCCCATGCCGCGCGAGGTGATGGCAATAATTCCGATGGCCATATCAAGCTCGGATTCGGCGCGCTCTTTGGCTTTCAGCAAACCATCCAGGCAGGCATCCCAATCCAAATTGTGACCATGAAACGCCCAATCAGGCGAAAAGCGGACTTCAAATAATTTGATGTTTTGTATGGCGCAATCTTCAAACAATTCCCATGCGATGCGCTCGAAGACGTCTGCTGAAGTAATGCTGTTTTGAAAAATAGCGAAAGCATCCAGCACCGCTTGTAAATCTCGAAGCTGGTCATAGACCTTCACATGTTTGTCCAATTCACTGACTTCATAAGAAGGCAGTTTCAAATTGTATTCACGCGCAATATCAATAATCGTCTGCGTGCGGATGGACCCTTCGAGGTGACAATGAATTTCAGTTTTTGGAATGTTATTATATTTCGGGTCGAAGTTTTTCATACAAGTATGCCTTCCAATAGAATTATCCTATTTTACCCGGCCGCCAACTTCAAAACTGTTTGAAGCAAAACATTCGCACCGTTCACGCAATCATCCCATTTGGTGAATTCGCGCGGCGCGTGACTGGCGCCATCCACCGAAGGGACAAAGATCATCCCGATTGGGCAAACATCCACCAGCGACTGCGCATCGTGGATCGCGCCGGAAGCCAGCACCCTGCTGGACAATCCCAATCCATCACATGCTTTCTGAAACGTCTGCTGAATTTCCGCACTCATTGGATTTGGCGAATGTTTTCCAAGCGGTTCCATGATCAAAGTCAAACCAAACTGCCCCGCTTTTTGTTGTGCCAATTCCACCAATGCCGCATCCAACTTTGAAAGTTGATCTGCATCTGATGAGCGAAACTCAAGTAAAAAATCTGCGCGGGCTGGCACAATATTTGAAGCCCCCGGCGCAAATTCGATCTTGCCAACATTCGCAACGCAACTCGGAAAATCGCGCATCACGGTTTCGCGGGCGGCCAAAATAAATGCCGCCACACCCTGCCCCGCATCCAGCCGGTCTTCCATCGTTGTGGAACCCGCGTGGTCTGCTCGACCAACACAACTCATGCGATACGAGCCATACCCCACAATGGCAGAGACAATACCTACATCGATCCCCGCGCGCTCCAGGCGCTTGCCCTGCTCAATGTGCACCTCCAAGTAGCCAACCACCTTTTCCTTCGGACGCTTCGCCTGCAACAACCCTGTTTCTGTCAAACCTGCGCGCACCAAACCAGCGGTAAAATTTTCACGTCCACTGTATGGATTTTGCAAATCTTCAGAATGAAGATGACCCGCCAAGGCGCTGCTCCCAAACAGACTCAAATGTGTGCCTTCTTCATCTGTAAAATCAATCGCTTCAAGATTCCACTTGAGCTTGATTCTATTTTCTTTGACAGTTCTCAACACTTCAAGAGCCGCCATCACGCCGAGCGCGCCATCAAAGCGGCCGCCGTTGGGAACCGAATCAAGATGAGACCCGAGCAGAAGAGTTGGCGCATCTGTTGAGTCACTCGCAAGAAATGCGGAGTGATTTCCCGCGCCATCCATGCGAAATTCCAAACCGCAGTTTTTTATTTCTGCCTGAAACCATTTACGCGCGGCGAGATGCGCTTCGCTGAAAGTGGTACGGTTCACGCCGCCGTCGCCCGTCGAGCCGATCAATGCCAATTGGATAAATGAATCCTGCATACGGCCCGCATTGATGCGCAGAGTTGAAAATGATTCAGTCATGTGTTGAGTCTCCGATTTTGCAATCATAAATCAAAACAGGAGTCGATCCACTTCGACTCCTGTTTTGAACCATTGACAGCTGTTCAAATTTATTCCTTGGCGCGTTTGAAATCTATAAAACGATAGCCAACCCCGCGCTCGGTGAGGATATATTTTGGGTCGGCGGGATCTTTCTCTAATTTCTGGCGTAAATAATTAATGTAGAGGCGCACGTAATGCGGTTCATCGCGATATTCATAACCCCAAACTTTTTGGAGCAATTGATCATGCGAAACGACCCAGCCTGCATTTTGTACAAGGTGAAATAACAAGCGATATTCCGTGGGGCGAAGTTTTACAAGTTTGCCTTCGAGCCAGATCTCACGGCGGTCAAAATCTATTTTGAGACGTTTATCTATTTCGAGCAGGCCGTGCATTGAACCCGTCAACCCCTCGGTGCGGCGCAGCACGGCTTTGACTCGGCTGACAAGTTCACGCGGGCTGAACGGTTTGGTAACGTAATCATCTGCGCCGAGTTCGAGTCCGCGCACACGATCATCTTCTTCACCTTTGGCTGTAAGCATGATCACAGGGACATTGCTGATCTCGCGCAGGGTTTCGAGTACTTCGAATCCATCCAAATCAGGCATCATAATATCAAGCAAAATAAGGTCGGGTGTAACATCGCGCAATTTTTGAATGGCTTGTTTTCCGTTGAAGGCCTCGCTAACCTGAAAGCCATCATGCTCGAGGTTCATGCGAATAAAACGCACCATGCGTTCTTCATCATCTACAACCAGGATGCGGCGGCGCTCTATATTTTCAGCCATGCTATTCCCTCACGAAACCGATGATCTTCTCTTCTTCGGCGCTTTCGAGAATCTCGATAAAGCTGACCTTGGTTAAGGGCCAAATAACTTTAACCACATTCTGGTCAATGTAATGCAGATCCTTGCCATCTTTTTGGCGCGGATGCAAGACTACGATAATTGTATCGGTGGGCTTGGGAAGGTCTTCTATTTCTCCAGCCACGGAGGTTTCTCCTGCGATGTGCAGAATAATTGAGTATGGCATTTTACTTTCTCTTTTGTTAGGCGTTCTTGATCAAAATTTGCATTTTCAATTTTCCAAGGGCAACAATATCACCATGATTAAGTACCTGCTCAACATTTGAAGAGAGGCGCTTTCCATTGATATATGAGCCGTTGGCTGAACCGAGGTCCATAAAAACGATGCGGCTACTATCACGCTTGATCACCCCATGCAAACGTGATACGCCCGCGGCATAAGCCTGGTAGGGCGAAAGATCAATATCGGGCATGATCGGCTGGCCTTCGCTGATGCGTCCCATCGTGAATTCATTTCTTGTGGACAACGGGAGCACCTGACCCGTATCCAATAAATGAAGACTTCCCCACGCGTCACCGCCTTCAAAGGATTGATATACATCCTGTGAGGGGATATCCTTATTTAGTTCATCAAACTGTTTCGTTGTAATATTTTGGGTGGTTAGCCCATCCGCGCCAACCAGTTGTGCGCCACACTCTGCACAGAATAAGGCTCCATCCATGTTTGAATGTTTGCAATTGGAACAAATGATCATCTCGTATTCTCCTTTGTACTTGCCATTAAAAGCGCACGGGTATTATATTTGATTTCTTTATTTCCGCTCGCACTCCAGGCATGTTTCCTTTCAAGATTATCCGCTTCAAACAAAGCGGTTTTGGCTAATGAATGCTGGCCTTGTGAAAGCAGGTGAGTTGCCAGGTTTTGCAGATGACGTGCCGCCACATTATATTGACCTTGACCTGCCGCAGTTCGAGCGCGATCCTGCATCCGATAAAGATTAAGGCGCGAAAGCGCGAACAAGATGCGGGCCGGTGGGGCTTCAGGGGATGCGCTGATCTTCACCTCACGATCGAAAATCATACGTATCGGCGGAACAGGGATTGGACGCGCTGTGACGGATACTTTCAGAGACCCGTTTAAAAGAGTAAACACATCGACATTTAACGCGCCCGGGTTTACCACAAATTCCAAAAGCACATGCAAAGAGGTATCTCTCAAGATCGGTCCAAGCCGCATGGGGGATTCCACTTGAACAGAACCCCCTTCAGGCTGCAGACGAAATACGTAATTGATCTTTACATGTTCCTGTTCTTTGAATTCAAGAAGCACTTCATCCGCATAAGTGCTTATAAGCGCATTAAATTTATCGACCAGCAACCGTTGAATATCTTTCGGTTTTGAAATATACGCAGAGGAACCTCCAGTTTTGCTGGCGAGGGCATCAAGGAAAATATCGTTCCAATCATTGCCAATGCCCATGCCAGTTATGCCGATGTTTTGAGCGGCGGCTTCCTCGGCAAGTCCCAGACAGGCCTGTTCATCTCCATAGGTGTGCCCATCAGTCAGTAAAATAATATGATTGACCCGTGAAGGATCCAGTGTCCGTCGGATCTCCTTCAAAGCTACTTGCAAGCCGTTGAAAATTTCGGTCGCACCGGATGTTTGCATCATCTGAATGCGGCCTTCCTGCTTTTTATTATCCAAATTGAGCGCAGCGGGAATAATAACCTCTGCAAAATCGCTAAAAGCCACAACACTCAGTACATCTTCCTGACGTAAATTACGCAAGAGTTGGATGGCTGTAGCTTTTACCATATCCATCTTATCGCCCTGCATGGATGTGGACCGATCCAACAGCAGGCAAATGTTAAGAGGAGGGGTGGATAACTTTTCCGCGTCTTCACGTGGAGCTACTTCAAGAAGCATATATACCAACTGCGGCTCGGTCAGTTTCGCAAGGCTGGTACGACTAAAGTAGACATTGTGTTTAATAAATGTATTTTCTTCAATCTGCGGGGCCAATGTTGCATCATACAAATTACGCCGCTTGGGATTGGAGAGAACTTCATAGGCCTGCTGTACTTCCAAAAATAATTCTGTCTCGCCGGCAGCAACGTTTTTATCTGGATGAAGTCGTTGGGCCGAATCGAAATACGCGCGTTTAATTTCCTCTTGCGAGGCATCGCGAAAGACTCCCAGAATAGCGTAATGATCCAGCCTGTTGGAACGCATGATTATCCGATCAGTTGAGCGAGAATAACAGAGATATTATCGGGTCCGCCAGCGGCATTGGCGGCTTCCACCATGTTTTGACAGGCGCGGTTCAGAGTGGGAGCTTCTGTAATACAGCGGATAATGTCTTTTTCGCTGATCACGCCCCATAGACCGTCGCTGCAGATCATGAGATAACCGCCTTGGGGAAATGGAAGAGTAAAAATATCGGCCTCAAGGAATTCGCCTTGTCCCAAGGCGCGGATCAACACATTGCGATGGGGGAAATTTTCAACTTCGTCTTTGCTAAGGTGTCCGAGTTCTTCAAGTCGCTTGACCAGTGAGTGGTCGCGTGTGATCGGGTCGATCCGACCATCAGGATAGATCGAATAAGCGCGGCTATCCCCGACATGCGCAATGGTTATCTGTTGCCCCAACACAAGGGCCGCAGTGACCGTGGTACCGCTGCCTGGGGCTTCACGTTGAACATATTGATGAGCTTCGGTGATGGAAATTTCCATTACTTCCTGCAAGGATTCTTGCAAAGCTTGCGTTGGTAGATCATACAGATAGGAATGAAATTTTTTGGTGATGTTGCCACCCATGATTCGAATGGCGGCGTTGCTGGCTACTTCGCCAAATTGATGTCCGCCCATGCCGTCTGCGACAATGTACAGTCCAAACGGAATACCTTCCGCGCTTCCTACAATGGTGGATGTAAGCGCAAGCACGCTATCTTCGTTGTGATCCCGTTGTTTCCCGACAGACTGCCCCACACTCGCAACAAGCTGTTTTGTTTCAGATTTTATACTCTGAATTCCCATGATGGAATTGAGCTGTTGATCGGTGAGTGGCGCGGTCGTAGCCATATCAACCAGTTTTGGTTTTTCTGGTTCTTCTTTCTTTCTTAAGAGGTTTTTAAAAAATTCAGCCACAAGAGCTCCTTTTAGGCAAACAGTGCATAGACATGATGGTCTATCGATCCAAAATAAACAATATCGTCGAATATGATCGGAGAACCTGTGATCGCCGCTTTCGCTTCAAACTTCCAACGTAAACGGCCAGTGCGATATTCCAGGCAATAAAGGTTGCCATCAATGGAACCGCAATAAATGGAATCTTTGTATACAACGGGCGAACTGCTCACCTGGTTTTCAGTTTTGAAACGCCAGACTTCCTTCGAAGTGCGTACGTCTACGCAATAAATAAATCCGTCGGCGGCGCCGATAAATATTAGATCATCTGCGATCGCAGGCGAGGAAACAGATCCCTTACCCAGACGGAACTTCCAGATCGCCCATCCATTCTTTGCATCCAATGAATAAAGGGTGCCATCTAGTGAGGCGACATAAATGGATTGGCCTTTACTTATGGGAGATGATGTCACCGGCCGTTTGGCTTGAAAGCGCCATTTCAATTCGCCACGAAAATCAAGGGCGTAAAATGAGCCTGACTCAGTTCCAAAGTAAACCATTTCGTTCGCAACCAGCGGTGTGGAATGGATCGGCCCATCTGTGGAGAATTTCCAAATTGCGCGGCCGGTCATTACATTCACCGCGTGCAGATCCTGATCTTCCGAACCTACAAAAATATGTCCATCAGCGATACGCGGCGAGGAGTAAATTTTTCCGCCTGTGTAATACGTCCAGACTACCTTTCCATTACGCGCGTTAACCACATGCAAACGTTTATCTTCTGAACCAAAAAAAACATTATTGTCATACACTGAAGGGCGTGAAACGATGCCGCCCTCGGTGGGGTACTTCCATTGGAATTGTCCATCCGCCGCATTTAAGGCATACAGGTTATTATCGTAACAACCGATAAAAACTGAACCTTGATTTAATGTCGGCGTGCCGCGAATTTCATCTTCGCATTTGAAAGACCAGAGCGGCTTAATACCTCCGCTTGAAACAGGCAAGGCAGATGTGATCTTTGAGAGCGCGCCGGTTTTACGTGCCACGCTCATTAACGCATCCTTCATCGCACTCGCGCTTGGAAAACGGTCAACAGGGTTATATTGTAAAGCTGTATTAACGACCGCTTCAAATTCGCTTGAAACATTTTGATTAATGCGGCGCAATGGCCGTTCGGCAAAAGAGAAAGGCGGCTCAAGGCGCGGGTCACGGCGGGTGATCGCATGGTGCAAGGTTGCTCCAAGCGAATAAATATCAGCAACAGGAGTAGCCTCACCGCGGTACTGTTCTGGCGGTGAATATCCTTCGGTACCGATCATGGTACCTTTTGTGCCGGTCTGGAAGGTTTTCGCAATGCCAAAATCCACCAGCACCACATTTCCGTTGTGATTGATCATCACGTTGGACGGTTTCATATCTCTGAAAATGATCGGGTCTGGTTTATGCCCATGTAAATAATCAAGCACATCACAAAGCTGAATCGCCCAACTAATCACCTGGTCCTCGGGCAGAAATCCGTTCGTATCGGTGATCACTGTTTCAAGGTCTTTGCCATGCACAAATTCAAGAACAAGATACGAATGCTCGTTATGAGAAAAATAATCATAGATACGCGGGATGGCGAGATGGTTCAACGTGGCAAGCAAATTCGCTTCACGTTCAAAGTTTTGCACAATGGTCTTGCGTATCATCGGATCCGGGGCAAGGTTGATCATCTCCTTGACGGCCACCAATTTTACGACATTGGGAAAATGCAGATCCCGGGCGCGATACACCGACCCCATTCCGCCGACGCCGATCACGTCCTGAATGGTGTAACGATCAACAAGCGTTAAGCCACCCTGTAGCTGTTGACGCGAGGCTTTATCATCCTCCGATTCCATACCTATGGACGACGTTATTTTTCTTGTTTCCAGAGCAGACTCCTGTTATGCAATACGAATTGATAGATTATAGTGTGCACTAGTTGGAATTGCAAATGCCGGAATATGACAATATTGTTGTTAACAGACTTGCGGGGAAACAAGTTATACGGCAAAATGAAAGCGTGAATATTCTCGCAGTAAGTGATCAGGCCGAAGATCGGATTTACACACTCTCATCCAGCGGCCATTTTCAGGAAATTGAACTCCTGCTCGGCTGCGGAGATCTGCCTTATGAATATCTGGAATATCTGGTAACCATGGTGAATGCGCCTTTGTTCTATGTTCCGGGAAACCATGACCCTCAATTCGATCTAACAACTTCAGCAGCGCGTGTTCAAGGCGGGTCCAATCTGGACCTGAAAACTGTTCGCCACAAAAAATTTCTGATCGCCGGCTTGGGTGGATGCATCCGCTACCGGCCGAATGGTATAAATCAGTATACACAGGCGGAAGCCTATTCGCGAGCCTTTCGGCTGATTCCAAAGTTATTGCTCAACCGCATCCAATACGGCCGCGCATTGGATATTCTCATCAGCCATTCGCCGCCTTTCGGTATTCATGACGATTCAGATCCAGCCCATCACGGCTTGAAAGCGTTGAATTGGCTGATCCGCGTTGCAAAACCACGGTACCATTTTCATGGGCATACGCATTTCTATAAAACCAATCTTGCAAATGGTTGTATCCATCCTCTCGGGTCAGCCGACCACTTTGCTTTCCTATGACGAGATCAAGGAAAACTTACACATCGGCGGACCGATCTATCGCGGAGTCAAAACCATCCGCGTGGATCAGATCGCGGGCAGCCTGAATCGCTATCACGAATTCGACCGCGCCTTCCTCCCCAAGGAAGATCAACTGGCCAGCCGCTGGCAAAAAGTTGACCGCGCCTTTTATCAGGAAATACATCTTCCGCCGGTGGTGCTTTATAAAGTAGGCGATGTCTATTTTGTAGTGGACGGTCATCACCGTGTTTCGGTGGCGCGTGAACAGGGACAGGTTTTCATCGAAGCCGAGATCCGCGAATGTGCAACGCGCGTGAACATCACCGCCAACATCAAACCAGAGGATCTAAAAATTCTCGGCGCAAAAGTTCGCTTCCTCGAGCGCACCGCCCTTGATGATATTCGTCCGCATGCCAATATAAAGATCACCATCCCCGACGGCTTTGAACGCATGCGTGAGCACATCGCGGTGCACCGATATTTTATGGGACTGGATCTCAAACGCGATATCTCGGATAAGGAAGCCGTGGCGCATTGGTATGATACAGTTTATATGCCGATCGTCGAGATCATTCGCGCCAGCAAGATATTAAAAGATTTCCGCGGCAAGACCGAGGGCGATCTGTATTTATGGACTCTCGACCACCAACATTATTTAGTTAAGGAAGAAGGGCAAACCTTGCAACCGCCTGAAGAAGCCGCACGAAAATTCATTGAGGAGAAAGAATAAATATGACTGACAACCATCCACTTGCAGGAGTCTACGCCGCGGCAGTGACTCTGCTTAAACAAGATTCAAATTTCGATCTTGAGTCTGTTCCCGCGCTTCTGCACTTCCTCGCCTCAAGAGGATGCCACGGCGCACTACTCTTCGGCACCACGGGTGAAGGACCATCCTTCTCTCCCAAAGAGCGGGAAACATTTATGCGTTCTGCGCGTGTCTATCGACAACAACTTCCAGGATTCAAATTACTGGCTGGGACAGGCACAGCGAGTCTTTCTGAATCGATTGAACTAACAAAACTTTCCTTTGACCTTGGCTATGATGGCGTTGTTGTATTGCCGCCATATTATTTTCGCAAAGCAACCGATGAAGGTTTATTCAACTGGTTCAGTGAGTTGATAAAGAAAGCCGTGCCATCCAAAGGATATTTACTCGGATATCACATCCCCGCCACATCCGGCGTTGGCTTTTCATTTGAACTGCTGGCGCGATTAAAAGACTCATTCCCAGATCAATTTGCGGGGATCAAAGATTCATCTCACGATGAATCTTTTGCGGCGGCATTAGGTCAAAGATTTGGAAAAGATTTTCTCGTCCTGAACGGCACCGATTCATATTTCCATCATGCCTTGAAAAATCACGCACAAGGCGCTATCACCGCCGCTGCGAATTTAATCTCTGAAGACCTGCGCGAAATATGGGACCTGTATCAAGCAGGCCAAGATCCCAGCGCAGCGCAGGCGCGGGTTTCAAAGCAAAGACACATCCTCGAAAAACACATGCCTTTCCCGCCTATCTTGAAAGCCTTGCTTCATAGATTACACGGCTTTCCAAAGTGGACGGTCCGCCCGCCGCTGGAAGAACTGGATGAGAAAAAGTTGGAAGAAGCGCTGAAGGAATTTTCTGAAATTTAGGAAAGACACCTCCATGAATACTTGGCGACTCCTTCACACTCCCCCAGCCTCTGGCGCGTGGAATATGGCCGTGGATGAATCCATTCTTGAGCATATTCAGCGCGGCGAGTCTTTGCCTGCTTTGCGTTTGTACGCGTGGGATCCGCCGTGCCTGTCTTTGGGTCACGCTCAACCTTTTGCGGATGTGGATATGGAACGAGTCAAAGCGCACGGCTGGGAAGTTGTCCGCAGGCTGACGGGGGGACGCGCTATTTTGCACACAGATGAGTTAACTTATTCGGTGACTGGCAGTGCGTCAGAGCCAATTCTTTCAGGCAGCATTTTGGAATCATATAATCGAATCGCGCGAGCTTTGTTATTTGCAGTTCGTGAGTTAGGACTACCAGTTGAAATGAAAGAACACATCACTGAACCTGCAACCTTAAATCTTAACCCTGTCTGCTTTGAAGTGCCGTCCACTTATGAGATCACAGTGGATGGAAAAAAATTGATCGGCTCGGCGCAGGCTCGCAGGAAGGAAGGTGTGTTACAGCACGGCTCACTTCCACTGACAGGCGACTTGACTCGTATTTGCCAGGCTTTGGTATTCAAGGATGAATCAGCGCGCGAGAATGCGGCGCAACGATTACTGGCGCGCGCGACGACTGTTGAATCAGTAACAGGCGTGAAAACTGATTGGGAAAAGGCGGCCCAGACTTTCGTCAAGGGATTTGAATCACAGTTGGGAATTCGCTTTCAGCGTGGAGAA
>JAPLGS010000066.1 GCA_026390015.1 Chloroflexota bacterium
ATCTAACCACACTCTGCTAAAATATGCACGAGGGAAAGTCGCCGTCGGGAACAGCCTCGTGCTTATCCCATTTCTCTTGCCTCTGGCATGACATACCTTGTGCGACTTTCCCTTTTTGGTTTCGGCTTGTCCGAGTTAGGAGTCAATTATGAAAAATTTATCACCCCGTCAGCGTGAGATATTAAAACTTATCGATGAAAAAAAAGATCTGTCCATTGATGAAATACAGCAAGCCGTTGGTATTTCCCAAGCTACAGCCTATCGTGAAATCCAGGAACTTTCCCAAATGGGCCTCGTAGCAAAAATTCCTGGCGGTATAAGCCAGATCGAAAACTCGCCGACCCGTTGTGTGCAATGTAGAGGTGAAACGAATGCTAGAACTGCCTTTATTATTGAGCAAAAAGATGGCGAGATGTTGTCTGCTTGTTGTTCGCATTGTGGAATGATGGCACTCGCAAACAACTCAAATGTCAGAACTGCCATGACTGTTGATTTTATCCACGGCAAAATGCTCAATGTTAGTCAGGCATGGTATGTATTGAATAGTAATGTAGTGCTTTGTTGTAGCCCATCCATTTTGAGCTTCTCAAACCGTGACGATGCTGCCAACTTCACCCAGGGATTTGGCGGTGAGGTAATGGATTTTACCAACGCACAAAAAAGCATTAACAAAATGATGACCTTAATTCAGACCTAATCCATGGCTTGCCCATGGGGTATAAGTTTTCTTAAAAAAATCCGCCTGAGGTTTTACCCTCAAGGCGGATTTTTATTTTTCCGGTATATTTATTTCATACGTACTTCGACAGGAATCGTGATCTCGCCGGATTTCTCAAAGACCAAAGTTAAATCGATCGTCGCTCCGGGCTTGAATTGATCATCTTTCTTCATGATACACATGATATGCAGCCCGCCGCTCTTCAACTCGATTTCTCCGCCAGCTGGGATTTCGATTGGCTTATCCATCAAGTTCATGCCCATCGTGCCGTCACTCTTCATGATCGTTTCATGTAGTTCGATCGATCCGCAGGCCGCGCTTGAGCCAGAAAGCAAATTGTCGGCTGCGTTACCACTGTTCTTGATTAGTAAGAAAATACCACCAGCAGTGGGCATCTCCATGGAAGGGCGGCCCCAGCCATTTTCAACTGTGATCGCTGGGGCAGCTGCAGGCGCACACCCGATAAACATAGTCGTCAATAATAAACCTAGTACCAATCCTTGAAATAGACGTAATTTCATTTTAGCCTCCAAATATTATGTTGATGAATTTTTGGTTTGTATTTGAACAATCAAACAGCCAAATCGTACATTTGAATAAGTGAGTTCCCTTTTTACTTAATCTTTCTGTTGAATAATCTCCTTTGCGTAAGCGGTTTGATAATATTTGATAATATTCAATAAGTCTATCATTATTTATTTTGAATGGCAAGGAATTGAAATCGCATGATTTAGATAAAATTCATGATTACAAGTTATACGACTAATATAGTATGATAAAATTATTGTAATTTATTGCTTTTTATCAAAATAGTAATCAACTATCAAGAAAACTGCCTTCTTTGTGTAATAGTCAGCAATAGGTTGAACATTTTTTGAACCACTGAGGCACGGAGCCGCTGAGAAAAGCAAGGTGCAAACTCCGTGTCTCAGGGACTCCGTGGTAAAAGGTTTTTGTTCAACCGTTATCTGACCATTACAAAAACTGCCATCTTTGGCAGAAATTTGAAGACAAAACAATTTGCGAGGAAAAAATGGATTTGATCGTTGCATTTATTACTGGTTTAACCACTGGTGGTTTGGGATGCCTGGCAGTTCAAGGCGGGCTTTTAACCAGCACGCTTGCCCATCAGATCGAGCAGGACATGCAGGCGCACAATGGTGCCGGTTCGACCCAAAAATTTAAACCACACATCGCCCAACCAATCCTGTTTTTCCTTTTGGCCAAGCTGATCGCTTACACCATTCTCGGTTATTTGCTGGGCGCAGTCGGGTCAGTACTCCAGCTCACATCGTTGATGCGTGCGATCCTTTACTTTGCGATTGGCATCTTCATGATTGGTAATGGACTGCGTATGTTCAATGTGCATCCCATCTTCCGATATTTTGTGATCGAACCGCCTTCATCTTTGACTCGTTATATTCGCCGCAAATCGAAGAATGGCACTTCATTTTTTACCCCGCTCCTGCTCGGCACACTGACAATTTTCCTGCCCTGTGGAGTTACACAAGCCATGATGGCAACCGCGCTTGGCACAGGGTCTCCCACTCAAGGTGCTGTTCTAATGTTTTCATTCATCCTTGGCACATCACCGCTGTTTTTCTCAGTTGCTTATTTCGCCACCCGATTGGGTTCCGCCATTGAAAAATATTTTACGCGGATCGTAGCAGTGACCATGCTCATCATGGGTTTGGTCCAGGTTGATACTGGGCTTAACCTTTCAGGGGCTCCGTTCTCTTTTTCCAGAACGGTCAGTATTCTGCAAGCCTACGCTCTGCCCGCACAAACTGGAATGTCCATTGAAGTTACAGAAAATGGTTATTCGCCACAAATTCTGCATTTACCTGCCAATCAAGATCTGACCATTGAGTGGGTGACGCGCAATACACAATCCTGTGCGCGATCTGTTGTAGTTCCTGATCTTGAATATCAGGAGATACTCCCTGTCACCGGTCGGATAAAATTCGATATTCCCGCGCAGGAAAAAGGTGCTATTATTCGTTACACCTGTTCCATGGGAATGTATCCCAGCCAACTGGTATTTGATCTGGAACCAACAGAAACCAATCAGTAATAATGGATGAAAAAATGAAGAAAATATTCAATGTCCCTGATATGACTTGTCCCAACTGTGCCATGCACCTGGAAGGTTTGGAAGATGAGATTCCCGGCGTAAAACGGATCACAGCTAGTTATAAAAAATTGATCATGGAAGTGGAGTTTGACGAGACGCAGCTGACCATAGAACAGATTATCCTGGCGGCTAACGAGATCGGTTACCACCCCGAGATCACTCCTGCTTGATTTAACTGAAGTTTTTTTCGTTCAATAGATTTTGCTTATTAACAGAGGAGACGGCAAATAAGGGGTTACCTCATTTTGCGGTTCCCGCTGTTTTTATATATCCGCTAAAAGTTATTCGGAATAAAGAACTAAGCGTCATAAAAAATTCTCGGAATTCAATTAAAATTTAGGAGCATATAATGAATAAGTTTTTGCTGGGATCGTTAGTTTTGGTCTTTTTACTTTCTGCCTGTGGTACTTCTGCGCCCATGGCTTCAAAAGGTGCCATTGAAATTACCGCCTCCTTTGCGAACGCGGTGGGCGTTGGTGAAAATTCTGCTGCTTTTATGAGCATCAAGAATAACGGCTCCGAAGCGGATACTCTGCTTAAGGCTTCCTGCGACGCAGCAATGATGGTCACTATAATGGATAGCAAAATGGAAGGCGATGTAATGTCTATGAGTGACGTGTCTGGTATAGAAATGCCAGCGGGTAGCACTGTAGAGTTGAAATCTGGCGGTTATCACATTATGCTGATGGATCTCAAGCAGGAACTAAAAGCTGGATCCACGATCAGCATTACACTCGAATTTGCAAAAGCAGGTAAGATTACCTTGGATCTCCCGGTAAACGCCATCGGAAGCATGCCGTAAAATAGCATGGTTTAAAACTGCCTGTCGTGATATGGTTAATCATCATATTACGGCAGGCAGTTTTTATAAATAGTGAGGTTAAATGTCATCTAATAAGCAAAACCCTTCTGTTGACCCGGTGATTGTCATTGCGCTCGGCATTGCCTTGATGGCGATTGCTTTCGCCTTGCTTGTCTTTAAACCGAATGTGCAATCCCTCACCCTCACTGCTGGCTCAGGCGCATGGAGTCAACTTGTGGTTGCTTTTGTTACCGGCATCACCACCGGCGGATTAAGTTGTCTCGCAGTGCAGGGTGGTTTACTGGCCAGTTCGCTCGCGCATCAGATCGAGCAGGATTATATTGAACAGGCCGCAATAAATAAAAAAGCAAAACAAAAAACATTAAAACACACGAATACCGCATTTCCGATTTTGCTTTTTCTCATCGCGAAACTTGTCGCATACACGTTGCTTGGTGCATTACTTGGCTGGCTTGGTTCCTTCCTGACTCTCAGCCCGATGACGCGCGCCATACTAATGATCGCCATTGGCATCTTCATGATCGGTAATGCGCTGCGCATGTTCAATGTTCATCCCATCTTCCGATACTTCTCCATTGAACCGCCCAAGTTCATCACCCGCTATATCCGCCGTACCGCGAAAGGTACAGATACTGTCACACCTCTTTTCCTCGGTGCGTTGACTGTTTTCATCCCGTGCGGCATCACGCAAGCTATGATGGCAACTGCGCTCGGCTCAGGTAGTATCCTTATGGGCGCTGCGCTCATGTTTGCGTTTGTGCTTGGCACAAGCCCGGTCTTCTTTATCATCGCATACTTGACAACGGAACTCGGCGCGCGGCTCGAAAAATTCTTCATGCGATTTGTTGCGCTGGTTGTTTTGATTTTGGGATTTACGACTCTCAACAGCGGACTCAACGTATTGGGTTCGCCCCTCTCGTTTCAAAACCTGACTCGTAATCTGATTTCATCCAATAGCGACTCTGTCCCTGTGTCAGAATCTCCTCAACCTTCCGCAACTGATAGCTCTATCTTCCTAAGCGTTAAAAATGACGGCTACTTCCCGCGGACATTGAGTGCGCCCGCTGATAAAGCGCTTACTCTCAACCTCGTCACGAATCAAACCTACTCCTGCGCGCGCGATTTCGTCATTCCGTCTTTGAACGTATACCAACTCCTGCCTGATACTGGCACCATGCAAGTGAGCATTCCCGCCCAACCAAAGGGGACAACCCTATTTTTTACCTGCTCGATGGGTATGTATACGGGGCAGATCGTTTTTCAATAAATTTAAAGTTTTTAGCTGAGGAGTTTATGATAAAGAAAACCTTCAAGATCCCAGATATGACTTGCTCCAACTGCGCCATGAAACTCGAAAGCCTCGAAGATATTCTCGACGGCGTCAAGGAGATCAACGCCAGTTATCACAGACTTGAGATGGTGATCGAATATGATAATTCCAAACTTACTGATGAGCAGATCATCACGGCAGTAAGGAAAAAAGGATATACCGCAATTGCGCAGTGAAAAATGTGAACAAGTAAAATAGGTGCGCAGCTAGCCTTATTCCTGCCCGCGTACCTGATTCCGTGTATACTCCCGTCATGCCAAAATATTACACCCCCAAAGAAGTGAATGAAACTTTAATTGTGATTCGTCCCATGCTGGACGAAATGATGCGAATAGGAGAGAAGATTCGCGCCCAACAGCCTGAGTTATGGAGTATGGTTCAGAAATCCGCAGGTAATGGTGGAAATCTCACTTTGAGCAATTTGCTCAAGGAGTTTGACAGGCTGGATGATCTCATTCACAAATTTCAAAATATGGGCATCCATGTTAAGGATCTGACAAGCGGCTTGATCGATTTCCCCGCCTGGCAAGCTGGCAGGGAAGTATATCTGTGCTGGCAATTTGGGGAGGGAGATATTGAATATTGGCATGAGATCGAAGCGGGTTATACAGGTCGTCAGCGAATTGATTGGGAATAATTTTCTGGAAATTAAACCAAAATCTCCGTCAAAACGAAACGACGGAGATTTTGAGTGTTAATGCATAAAGGTATCACCAAAGGAGCTAAATGAAAAAAGGTATTCTGTACGGTATTGGCGCGTACGTGTTTTGGGGATTCTTTCCCATCTACTGGAAGCTGCTTCATCCCGTTCCAGCGATCCAATTGATCGGGCACCGCATCATCTGGTCGTTTCTGCTATTATTCATGGTCATCCTCTTCACCAAACAATGGACGGAATTTCGCGCAACTATCAACGCCAAAGTTTTACGCATTTATTCACTTGCCGCAATCCTGATCGGTATTAACTGGTTTATGTATGTGTGGGCGGTCAATCATGAATTTATCGTTGAGACCAGCCTCGGCTATTTCATCAACCCGCTGTTGAGTGTGTTGATGGGCGTGATCTTCTTCAAAGAACGCCTGCGCCTCGCGCAATGGATTCCTGTTGCGCTCGCCGCGCTCGGCGTGGCATATCTAACTTTTATTTATGGCCGCCTGCCATTTATTGCGCTCAGCCTGGCTTTCTCATTTGGCTCATACGGGCTTGTAAAAAAACTTTCCCCGCTTGGCTCGCTCTATGGCCTCACCATTGAAACAGGAATTCTCTTTATCCCCGCGCTTTGTTATCTTATCTTTGCGCAAGCGAATAACACCGCCGCGTTTCTTCACACAGGCGCAACCTCAGACCTGCTCATGATCGGCGCGGGTGTCGTCACAACAATTCCTTTACTCATGTTCGCCTCTGCGGCGCGCTCCATTCCGCTGTGGGTGGTTGGCTTGCTTCAATACATTGCGCCCACACTTCAATTTATGATCGGCGTCTTTATTTACAAAGAGGCATTTAATTATCATCAACTGATCGGCTTCGGATTGGTTTGGGCGGCGCTCATTGTATTCCTCTTTGAGAATTATTTTGCAACTCGAGTCACTGTTGAGCCAATTGCAGAAATGGGAGAAGGTTAAATGAAACTGCTTTTTATCGGCGGCACGGGTTTGATTTCCTCCGCCTGTAGTGACCTTGCCATCGAGCGCGGGCACGAACTTTTTCTTTTGAACAGGTCTGCGTCGACGAAATATTCTGCGCCCAAACATTCGACAATTCTCCATGCCGATATCCACGCTGACAGTGCGCATCTTTCCGCGCTGTTGGCGGGTCATCGCTTCGACGCAGTTGTGGACTTCATTGCATATTCGCCGCAAGACATCGAACGTGATATTTCCCTCTTCCGCGAAAAGACAGATCAATTCGTTTTCATCTCATCTGCCAGCGTCTATCAAAAACCGCCGCAAAATTATCTCATTACCGAAGAGACTCCGCTGGAGAATCCGTTTTGGGAATATTCCCGCAACAAGATCGCCTGCGAAGATATGTTGATGAAAACATTTCGCACTGACGGATTCCCCATCACCATCATTCGTCCTTCGCATACTTATGGACCCACGCAAATTCCGCTTTGCGTCAGCAGTTGGCAGCATCCATGGACGATCATTGACCGCATGCAGCGCGGCGAAAAAGTCGTCGTCCCAGGGGATGGGACTTCGCTGTGGGTGCTTACCTGGCACGCGGATTTCGCCAGAGGGCTGGTTGGTTTATTGGGAAAGAAAAATGCTGTCGGCGAGGTTTTTCAAATAACGTCAGACCAGGTGTTGAGTTGGAATCAAATCTACCTCGAGGTGTATCAGGCTCTCGATCAGTCTCCGAATATGGTTCACGTCCCCAGTGATTTTATTGCGAGGTTTGACGAGGGCGCAATGGGCAGCCTGATAGGAGATAAATCAAATAGCGTGGTTTTTGATAATAGCAAGATCAAGAAATTTGTGCCTGATTATCATTGTGATGTGAACTGGGCGGAAGGCCTGCGCCGCGCATTGACGTGGTTCAAGGATCATCCTGAATTTCAAACAATAGACTCGGAATCGAATTTGATTTGGGATAAAATCATTGCTGGATACGAAAAGGCATTTTCATAAAGAGCGAGGAAAAAATGATAAATAAAAAAAAGGGTGTGATCGGTATTCTGACCGGGGGCGGCGATGTGCCGGGTTTGAACCCTGCCATTCGCGCAGTGACTATTCGCGCATTGCGTGAAGGCTATCAAGTGGTGGGTTTCCGCCGTGGATGGGGCGGTCTGGTGGATATGGTCCGCGAGAAAGATGCTGATAATGGCAATAATTATCAATTCCTGACAGAGGAGATAGTCAACCGCGCAGGCCGAACAGGCGGTACATTTCTGCATACCTCACGTACGAATCCGAGCAAGATCAAGCAGGCGGATGTGCCTGATCATTTGCGGGATAAGTATGCTGAAGAGAGGAATGACCTAACTCCCGAAGTGCTCAAGAATCTCGCCTTCCTGGGTGTGGATTATTTGATCCCGATCGGCGGTGACGATACTCTAAGTTATGGAGTCCGTTTGTATAAGGAAGGCTTTAAGGTGGTGGCGATCCCGAAGACGATGGATAATGATGTGCCCGGTACAGATTATTGCATTGGTTTTAGTACGTGTGTGACCCGCACCATTTCACTGACCAACAGCTTGCGGACGATCGCCGGTTCGCACGAACGCTTTTTAGTTCTTGAGGTTTTTGGTCGTTACGCAGGTTATACGGCCATGATTCCCACCATGGCTGGAGCTGCAAACCGTTGCGTGATTCCAGAATATAAATTTAATATTGACCATTTGACAGAAGTGATGGTAAAAGACCGCGACGCGAATCCCAGCCATTATTCGGTACTGCTGATATCAGAAGGAGCCATGTACGAAGGCGGCGAAATGATATTTAAGGATGGAACCACCGATGCCTACGGTCACGCCAAATTGGGCGGGATCGGCGATCTGGTTTCGGCGCAGATCAAGGATCGTTCAGCCAAATATAATAAAGGGAAGACCGTGGATGTAGTCAACCAGAAGCTGGGTTACATGGTGCGCGGTGGCGACCCGGATGCGATCGACTCCATTGTCCCGATGGCATTTGGCAACCTGGCGCTCGATCTTGTTTTGAGTGGTATTCATGGCAGGCTTGTGGTTTTGAAGAATGGCCGTTACGACAATATGCCTTTGGATATTGTCACATCAACGAAAAAGATCGTGGATGTAAATCACTTTTACGACACCGACCGCTATCGTCCCAAATATGAAAACTTTGAGATGAAACCGCTCTTCATCATGACCAGTGAATTGTAAATATCAGGTAACAATTCTCAGCGCGAAAAATCATATCCGCAGATGGCGCAGATTTTTATTACTTTTTCTGCGTGATCTGCGGATGAAAAAAAGCGACAATAAAAATTGCTGCTCAAACAGGAATTTTATAGATTATTAGACCTGATTGAGTATAATTGTCCAAAATTATTTTTGAGGAGTGTTATATGAATTTTGCAATGTGGAAAAAGGCATTGACAGTGATCCCCAATGTCTCAAAACAGGAATGGGACGAACTTGATGTCATCTCGAAATGGCTGATTTCCACCCGCGCGGCGGTGCTCGTGATGACCTTCATCTCAGCCGCACTCGCAGGATTGTTCGCCTGGCGCGCCGACTCGTTCAGCTTTGTACCGTGGATCGCACTTGTCTTTGGTCTGCTTCTGGCACATGCCAGCAATAACATCTTCAATGATTATACCGATTACGTCCGCGGCGTGGACAAAGATAATTACTACCGCACGTTGTACGGAGCGCAGCCCGTCGCCGACGGGCTGATGACCAAACGTCAGCATCTCACTTATTTTGCTGTGACAGGCCTGATCGCGCTGACCTTTGGCCTTTACCTGATCTGGTACACAGGTTTCGGCAATACCACCACTTGGGTCTTGCTTGGCCTTGGCGCATTCTTTGTTTTATTTTACACATGGCCGCTCAAAGGAATGGCGCTGGGCGAGCTCGCGGTACTCATCGTTTGGGGACCGTTGATGATCGGCGGCGGATATTATGTGTTGACGGGTCATTGGGATTGGAACGTGACGATTGCCAGCCTTCCTTATGTACTTGGTGTGACGACGGTTATCTTTGGTAAACATATTGATAAGATCATTCCCGATACGCAGAAGAAAATCCATACCCTGCCGGTGGTGATCGGAGAGAAAGCCGCGCGTTATACGGTTTTGGCGATGATGATCGCCCCTTATTTTCTCACCGCATATTTGATCGCCACGAAATTTTTTACGCCAGTTATGGCAATTGTTGTATTCGCAATACCCGCTTTTCTGAAAATTTATCCCATCTTCTTGAAGCCCAAGCCTGCGACTGCTCCTGAAGGCCAACTTGGCTGGCCATTATATTTTGTTGGATATGCTTTCTACAACAATCGAACATTCGGCTCGCTCTTCATGCTGGGATTGTTGGTCGATGCGGCATTGAGAATTTTCGTGCCGACATTTTGGCCATAAAGTTTTTAGTGTTGAAAAAGTCCCGGAGGATACAAAAAATCCTTCGGGACTTTTGTATCAATTACATTTCATGTGTGCCCAGTGCTGCAATTAAAAGTAAAATCAACTGGGATATTTTTTATCCAAATATAAATTTTTGGCTTTAAAATAATAACGTCGGCGCGGTGTATGGATTGGCAAAAAATCAAAGGGAACACAGGTGCCATAAAATTAACACAAGGTAATTGAGCGGAATCAATTGGAGAAAAAATGAGATTCGTCAACCGGCCATTGCGAACATTTGCGATAATAAGTATTACCATAGGATTGATTGTTTCAAGTTGTACTTCTAAAGATGTCTTGCCAGATGACCGGACTCCAATAATTACAAGCGACCCCACAGCCCAATCTACGCCAGTAATTACAAACACACCGATTCTTGATGCCACAGCTACTCCTGAAGCAACCGCAGGCATACCGCCTATTGAGATTTTTAAGAATATCGTTTCTGATGAAAATTATTTGAAAGATTGCAAGGCGATTTATTCCGTTGCTTCCGATCAACAAGCGGGGTTTCATGAGGTTTATCCAGGTGTCAGCACTGAGAACGATATTATGGATCAGCTCGGAGATTCATATGAGAAATTTGAATCCAATAAAGGAAAGCAATATCTCTATTTCGATTTTAGTACAAACCATGCGTACAGTTTTTTTGTTATAAATAATACAGTTGATGATATCGATATAATTTCTGATTTGGAAGTTTTGACTCCCCTTCAAAAGATCCTTGAAAAATTTGGATGCCCCGATTTTTTTATTGCCGTCGCATTAAACAAAGATGATCTTGATGCTTCTCTGAATTACAACAAGGTATTTATGGTCTATCTTGACGCTGGTATAAGAATTAGGTTCGATGGGTATCCAATTAGCTATTCAGATATTCCCAGTTTGATGAGTTTTGTAAAGCCAGGCTCTTTCAACGATTTTCTTGAAATTGAATCTGATTTAGCTACGGGCTTTTTAATATCTAAATCCTCACTTCCAATTTCTTTTTCAGAGGCGGTCAAGTAATATATCCTGGTTAATCCTTGTTGTGGGCGCCAGTCGAAAAGTGTTTATAATTTTTTTTTCATCTTTAATAAGGATTGTGCTTGCCCTTTCAAGATGGATAACAAAATTTAGAATCAAATTATTTTTTGTTCAGTGAGTCTTTATCGCGCCGTCTTTTTCTTACTCGCACATAAGTACTCTATTTCACAAAACGGTTGTATAATCTCGAACGTTCAAAATTTTTTGTTTGCAATAGAGTCTTTTTGGAAGATAGCCACCACAGGACTTCGATACCAAGACACGTTTTTTATCGTAAACACCAGGCTACTGCATTACTTAAGGAGAAAGAAAATGCACATTAACTTTGCCATGTGGCGCAAGGCTTCATGGGAACTTATAAAAATGGATGACAAGAAAGAGTGGGATGCACTCGATGTCATTTCGAAGTGGCTGATCGCCACCCGTTCCGCAGTGACTACGGTTACGATCTATTCCTGCATTATTGCAGGCTTTCTCGCCTGGCGTTATGGATATTTTTCATGGCTGCCGTGGATTATTCTAACCCTTGGCTTGTTCATCGCGCACGGAACGAACAACCTGCTCAATGATTACACAGATTTCTCGCGCGGCGTGGATAATGACAACTACTTCCGCACACAGTATGGTGTGCATCCACTCGTGCAGAAATTCTGGACGAAGGATAATCAGATCAAGTGGTTCATTGTCAGCGGAGTACTTGCCACGCTTTCAGGTTTGTTCGCCTTATTCTATACTAATTTTAATCCATACATTATTAGTCTGTTCGCATTCGGCGCGCTGGTCCTGCTTTTCTATACGTGGCCGTTTAAATATTGGGGAATTGGCGAGTTATCCATCTTCCTGATCTGGGGCCCGATCATGATCGGGAGCGTGTACCTTGTGCTAGTTCTCGGCACCCTCGGTAATAGCGTTGATATGTCCAAGGTGTTGCCAGTCGTGTTCAAGGTTGCGCTTGCGGGCGTTCCCTTTGGGTTGAGCGTTGCCAGCATCAACATCGGCAAGCACATTGACAAAATGGAAGACGACAAGAAGAAGGGCGTCGGCACATTTCCAGTACGTGTTGGTCAGACTTTTGCGCGTTACACAAATATCGCTTCGATCCTAATTGCCTATGGTGTAGTCATTTATCTTGTCGCTACGGATTATTTTTCAACGCTGATGCTGCTGGTCATCTTCGCCGCACAGCGCGCCATGTACGCCATCGTCGTGCTATCCAAGCCGCGCCCCGATGCAGCGCCCAAAGGTTTTGAAGCCTTCTGGCCGACCTGGTTCTCTGGTTTCTGTTTCTATCACAACCGTTTGTTTGGCGGCCTTTTCATCCTCGGCATTTTTCTCGATACCGTTGCCCGCAAAATAGAAATGCCGATCAATCGCAACATGCTTGGCGCCATTGCCCTGGGTATTGGATTGATCTACGCAGTTGTCCAAATGCAAATGGCGAAAGCCAAGGTCAAACCAGTCGCGTAAGTAATGGCTGAAAAATAACTTACCTTATTGCTGGGAACAAAGGCACTGCTCTATAGTTCCACTGTCCCAGATGGCGATCAAATAAAATACGCATCGTCGCCTTGAAATCATCTGCCGCCTTGCGTCCAGTCTGGTACA
>JAPLGS010000162.1 GCA_026390015.1 Chloroflexota bacterium
GCTATGCGTATCATCCTGACCGATCCAAATGTTAAAGCGGTTTTATTCAACATCTTTGGCGGCATCACCCGCTGTGACGAAGTAGCGCGCGGTATTCTGACTGCCATGGATGAAGTGAAACCAAAAGTTCCAATGGTGGTACGTCTCGTCGGCACAAATGCGGAAGAGGGACGCAAATTGCTTGAGAACGCGAATATGATCACCGCGGAAACTCTGGCAGATGCGGCAAGAAAATCAGTGGAAGCTGCGAAAAAAGGAAAATAATTCGATGAGCATCCTAGTAGATAAAAACACCCGCCTGATCGTCCAGGGCATTACCGGTAACGAAGGATTATTCCATACCACCCAAATGGTTGCTTATGGTACGCTGGTTGTAGGCGGCGTGACACCTGGCAAAGGCGGCGAATGGGTTTTGGACGGAAAAATCCCTGTCTTTGATTCTGTAAAAACAGCGAAGGAAGCCACTGACGCGAACGCGACCATCATCTTCGTCCCCGCCCGTTTCGCACCTGACGCAATGTTCGAAGCCGCCGATGCTGGCATCCCGCTTATTATTTGCATTACCGAAGGCGTAGCCGTGCAGGATATGATGCGTGTGCGCAATTACCTTGACCAGAAAAAAGTACGCCTCATCGGCCCAAATTGCCCCGGTCTTTTAACGCCCGGTGAAGCAAAGGTCGGCATCATCCCCGGCGATATCGCAATCCCGGGTAATGTTGGCGTAGTCTCACGTTCTGGCACACTTACCTACGAAGTCCTTTATGCCATGAAAAATCTAGGCATGGGCGCCTCAACCTGCGTCGGCATCGGCGGTGACCCGGTCAACGGCACGAACTTCCTCGACGTGCTTGAAATGTTCGAGCATGATCCAAAGACCGAGAAGGTCATCATGATCGGTGAGATCGGCGGCAACGAAGAAGAAAAAGCTGCTCAATACATCGCAGACAAAATGACCAAACCTGTTGCGGCCTTCATTGCTGGCCAAACCGCACCAGCCGGCAAACGCATGTGACACGCCGGCGCGATCATCGAAGGCGGCGCAGGCACAGCCGCAGACAAGATCAAGGCGCTTGAAGCCGCGGGCGTAAGAGTCGCCAAGCACCCGGAAGAAATTCCAACCTTATTGTAAACATATTGAGCAAGTGATTTCCCCTACTCAAAAATACAAAGAGCCGCCAGACTTTAGTTGTCAGGCGGCTCTCCACTTATAATAAACCTACTTTATAATTATGCCACGTTTGGTTTATTTGCTATGTGAGTCAATATACTTCGCGGCCTCACCAAGAGTTGTGATCTTCTGCGCATCTTCGTCAGAGATCTCGGTGCCGAACTTATCTTCAAACGCCATGATCAACTCTACCAGATCGAGCGAATCAGCTTCAAGGTCCTCGCGGAAACGGGCCTCCGGTGTGATCTTCGCCTCATCCGCACCGAGTAAATCCTTCACGATAATTACGAGCTCACTATATGTATCAGCCATGACAGCCTCCTCTTTTAAATTTTTGACTGGCTTATTGTAATCGGTCTTGTTTAAACCGTGTCAAGCCAGCGTTGGATCATCACACTCAGGAACACTACCTAATGACAAAAGTTGCGCCCATAGATCAGCGAAAAGCTGACCATATCAAAATAAACCTCGAGCAGGATGTCCGCTCCGGGTTGACTAGCGGTCTCGAAAACTATAGATTCATCCACGAAGCATTGCCTGAACTGGATTTGGAACGCATCGACCCGACCCTCAGCCTGTTCGGAAAAAAATTAAATTCGCCGATCCTGATCAGCTCCATGACCGGCGGGACGGATGCCGCAAAGACGATCAACATGCGCCTTGCAGAAGCCGCCCAGGAATGCGGCCTCGCCATGGGAGTTGGGAGTCAGCGCGCAGCAATCGAACACGCTGAACAAGCCGAATCATTTCAGGTGCGGAAAGTTGCCCCAGATATTTTATTATTCGCAAACCTCGGCGCAGTCCAACTCAATTATGGCTACGGAATTGACCAGTGCCGCAAAGCCGTGGATATGATCGAAGCGGCCGCGCTCATCCTGCATCTCAATCCGCTGCAGGAAGCTGTGCAGGATGCGGGCGATACCAATTTTTCAGGGCTGGCAAAGAAGATAGAAGAAGTTTGCAAAAGGATCGAAGTGCCGGTCATCGCAAAAGAAGTTGGCTGGGGCATCTCCGAGCGGACAGCTAAATTACTCGCCGATTGCGGAGTGTCAGCAATAGATGTGGCAGGCGCAGGCGGCACAAGCTGGTCTCAAGTCGAAATGCACCGCGCGCCTGATGAATTCACCCGTCAACTCGCTGGGACTTTTATCGGCTGGGGAATCCCAACCGCAGAATCCATTCTAAACGTGAAGCGAGCCATCCCCGAAATGATAATCTTCGCCAGCGGCGGGATCAAAGACGGACTCGACATTGCCAAGTCGATCGCGCTAGGCGCAACACTTGGCGGCATGGCAGGTCAATTCCTCAAAGCTGCCGCGATCTCAAACGAGAATGTGGTTGAGATGATGAAGTTGACAATGAGACAGATCGAGGTCACAATGTTTGCGGCGGGAGCAGGGACGTTGGAAGATTTGAAGGTTGGAAAATTGTTGGTCGCATAGAATCACAAATTACAAATAGAAAAAGCTGGTGATCTCGCGACCACCAGCTTTTTGTTATCTTATTTCATATCTTATGGATTTACTTGCTGAGCGCCCCAGCCACCCATTCCACCGCGCCCCTGACCATTTCCCATCATACCGCCAGATCCGCGCTGGAAACCATTTTGGCTGGCTCCATCTTGCATCGGGCAATTGCCGCCGTTTCTCAAGCCGCCGCGCGTCTTCATCAGATCAGCCTGTGCCTGTGTGAGGACGTTGGCTTTGACAGCCGCATCCACTGCCGCAGCGCGGACTTCTGTCATAATGGCGGGGAATTCTTCAGCGGTCACACCAGCAGAGAGGGCGATGTCGTACATGGTCTCACCAGCTGTCAGCCGCGTATTGATATCGTTCACATTCAGGTCAAGTTTCTTTGCAAACTCAGTCACCATGAAAGTGTGAAGGGGGCCGCTTGTACCGTTCTGCATCATCGGGCCGTGACCAACGAACGGAGGGGTTGCATCCTGCGCAAAAACCGCGCCTACACCAAGAACACCAAGTGCTACTACTACCAAAGCTACGATCAAAATTGTTTTTTTCATTTTATATACTCCTTTTGAGTGATTGTTCAGGTTCGTTCCTGATTACTCACCAAGGATACAACCGCAATGTAAAGGTTGTGTGAAGAAAAAGGCAAGATTGGGGAAAGAAATAAAGCAAATTGGCATATACTATAAGCAGGAGAAACTACAAAATGGATGAGATGAAGTATGAAAAAATCGGCGAGGCCAATAGCCGCGCGGAAGCCGAGGTCATTGAAAGTTTCCTCGAAGCCGAAGGAATTGATGTGGAACTCGTTGAGGAATCCATCTCACGTTCAGCGTATGCGTTTCCACTGACGCGGGTACAGATCTTTGTGCCCAAGGAGTTGTTGGACCAGGCACTCGAATTGCTTAAACCTTTTGATGATATTGAGCTTGGGGAAGATAAGCAGGAAAAATAAAAAGTTGCGGCTGATTATGCCTGTTCAATAAGTTAAGTATATTTTGCCATATACAACAACACAGAATAAATGACTGCAGTCAACAAGCCAATAATGGAAAGCGCAATTCCGACAGTTGCGGCTCTTTTATTTTCAGATCTTCTACCCAATACTCCCAGCACAATTCCCAGGATGCCGAGAATGGTGCCGAAGATCGGAATGAGTGCGCCGCATAAACTTATTATCCCCAGGGCGGCAGACGTGAGCGCATAAAGTTTATTGATGCGTTCTTCGGGGTCAAGAGAAGCGGGATCAGTTTGCATAAGGTTATTCCATTTTTTCAGGGCTCCGAGATTTTTATTATTCCTCGCCAGTCAACAACTTGATGCGTTCCCACGGCTTCAGGCTTTCATCTTCAGCCAGCAGATTCTTCAAGTCGTATAATTCGTCACGCAATGCGGCTGCGCGTTCGAATTCAAGATTCTTCGCGGCCTCTTTCATGTGTTTTTCCACTTCGTCAACGATCTTACGCAGCTCACCGCGCGGCAATCCGTCGGCCGCTGTTTTGTATTGTCCCTTGGCTTCGCCGATTGCTTTGGCGCTCATCATTTCGGTCAGCTCGTGAATTTCTTTGTGAATACTGATCGGCACAATGCCATTATCTTCGTTGTATTTCTGCTGCTTTATGCGGCGGCGATTCGTTTCATCCAACGCACGCTTCATCGAATCGGTTACGCGGTCGGCGTACATGATGACACGTCCATTCACGTTACGGGCAGCGCGTCCGATGGTTTGGATCAAAGCCGTATCCGAGCGCAAAAAGCCTTCCTTGTCCGCATCTAAAATTGCAACGAGGGAAACTTCGGGCAGATCCAAGCCTTCGCGCAGAAGATTGATTCCAACCAGCACATCAAAAACTCCCAGACGCAAATCACGCAGAATGGCAATACGCTCCAGCGTTTCCACTTCCGAATGCAAATACTGCACTTTGACTCCCAACTCTTTGAGATATTTTGTCAAATCTTCTGACATGCGCTTCGTGAGAGTTGTGACCAGAGTGCGTTCGTGTCTCTCAACCCGTTTGCTGATCTCTCCGACCAGATCATCTACCTGGCCTTTGGTGGGGCGCACATCCACTTCGGGGTCCACCAACCCAGTCGGGCGGATGATCTGCTCAACGACCTGATCAGCGTGTTCCATTTCATAATGCGCCGGTGTGGCAGATGTGTAGATCGTTGAACCCATTATTTGCTCAAACTCTTCAAACTTAAGCGGACGATTGTCCATGGCAGATGGCAAGCGGAAGCCGTATTCAACCAGCGTTTCCTTGCGTGCTCGATCACCGTTATACATGCCGCGGATCTGTGGCACTGTCATGTGACTCTCGTCTAGAATCAGCAGGTAATCGCTCGGCAGAAAATCGATCATCGTCCAAGGATGAGAGCCTGGCGCACGCCTATCAATATGACGAGAATAATTTTCAATACCAGAGCAATATCCAACTTCCTTCAACATCTCCAGATCGTAACGTGTACGTTGTTCAATACGCTGGGCTTCAAGGAATTTGTCATTATCTTTATAAAATTTCAACCGTTCTTCAAGTTCCGCTTCGATATAACCGATCGATTCTTTCAAACGGTCGGCATCCGTTAGAAATTGTTTCGCCGGGAAAATGGATATTTCCTGCGGTTCGTCAAATATTTCACCGCTGACACGATGGAACTGCATGATGCGCTCGACTTCATCACCGAAGAACGTAATGCGATATCCACGTTTATCTTCATAGGCAGGAATGATCTCCAGCGTATCCCCGCGCACACGGAACGTACCCGATTTCAACTCCATGTCGTTGCGTTGATATTGACTTTCGATCAGTTGCCGCAGTAAGGCATTGCGGCGGTAGATCTCACCCACTTTAAGAGTCACCGTCCCTTTGCCGAATTCTTCTGGCGAACCCAATCCATAGATACACGAGACCGACGCCACGATAATGACGTCACGCCGCGAGATAAGCGAAGTCGTCGCCACGAGGCGCATGCGTTCGATCTCTTCGTTAACTTGGGTCTCTTTCTCGATAAACAGATCATGCCGCGGCACATAGGCTTCGGGTTGATAATAGTCATAATATGAAACAAAATAAGAAACTGCATTCTCAGGAAAAAATTCTTTGAATTCCGCATACAACTGCGCCGCAAGAGTCTTGTTGTGCGCCATGATCAGCGCAGGCTTTTGCAACTCCTGAATGACAGACGCGATCGTAAAGGTCTTGCCTGTGCCTGTGGCGCCAAGCAATACCTGATTCTTTTTGCCATCACGAACTCCTTGAGCAAGATCACGGATAGCTTCGGGTTGGTCACCCATTGGGATGAAGGGAGCATTTAGTTTAAAGTCCATAGTTTAGGTAATTGGGTAATTAGGGTTTAAGGGAACGCGTGTTCTATTTTACTATAAAGGCGAAAAAATACCAGCAAAGCCAAGAGAATGCGGGCGAATTTGTAAAGCGACCATCAGGATTGGTATACCCTGACAGCCTCATTACATAAAAGGGAAGTGTTGGGGATATTAATTTATTCGCCAACGAAGAATGTGCCGGTCTGTACCAATTTGGAATCAGCATAAAGCTCAACCACATATTCACCAGATGTGAGGACAAACACATTGGTGTAATCATACCCAAAGGTGCGATACCATTTGGAGCCTGTGCTTATATCTGCATTTGAGACGATGCGCAAGGATTGGTCTTCCACGCCGTTCACATAAACCTTCCAGACAACCTGCTGCGGAGGCGGGCCGCTGTAATTGAACTCGACCGTAACAGACTCGGTCTGAAATGGGAACCTGCCATTCGGAGAGATTTCAAAATTCGTGACCGATCCCTGTTCGTCGGTACCAGTGATCTGACCGAAGGAAAAAGGCTGAACTTGCATCACTTCCTGCGCGGTGGGTAATTGCCCGGTATATTCAAGCGCAACTGTGATCTCTTTGAGATGTAACATTTGCTGATAAGCGAATTCGCGTATGGCAAGGTGCTCGCCGCCGATCATATCTGCCGACGGGGCTATAGTCCATGATTTTGGATTATTGTCAAGTTGATCGATTAAGTTTTGCAGATCTACAGCGCCGGCATCCATAAAAAACCAGAGAGATGCCGAAGGTTGAGCATTGTTACTGTGTGCTTCGTTAACCTGTCGCTCTGATTCCTGAATAAGTAGGTCATATTGTTGTTGCGAGTTCGTCAGGTCTCCCATTGCAAGATAGGTAATGGCCTCATTCATGCGCACGCCCAGCACGCGCGGATCAACGGTCATTACCCTTTCATCGGCTTCGATGCCCGCCTGGAATTGTCCATTTATGTAATATGCCCAACCCAGATTCCAGTTTGTGCTGGTATCGTCAAGCCCCGCTTCACGCGCCAACTCAAAATTCTTAATGGCGGTCGGAATATCATTTTTATCGTAATAAGCAAAACCGCGTTCATAGTAGGCTTTTCCATAATTCGATTTTTCCGCGATGGCAAAATCGAATTTGGCAATCGCTTCATCGTATTTCAGTTGATGTGAAAGTCCCACACCTTCAGAGTACGCGTCGATGGCCGCGGTGTTGACCTCCGGGCGAATCAGTAATTCGAGCATCGACCAACTCAGCCACACCATGCACAGGCCCACAATTCCCGATCCAAGGATGACAAACAACCAACGCACGCCTCCTTTTAGAGTGGTGGAAAGGCCATACAATGATAGAGCGACGGTTAGTAAAGTGATCTGCACAACGAGGCTGTCTGCGGTTTCATCTGTGGCCTGACCAAGTTCTGATTCTGCAAAATAGATTTCGTTAAGGCGGGTTGATTCTACAAGATAGGTATCCGATTCAAATTTGTTCGTATCAGGCCACCCGACGGCTGGATCGAAATAGCCGGGGCCAAGCAATTCGCTTAGGGCTGCGATCCGTTCCTGTAATTTTTTATAGCGTTCCACAGCCGCCGTATCGCCAGATTGGTCTGCGGCTGTGATCTGCAAGCCGATCTCACGCCAGGTTTGAAACGCGCCCTGCCATTGATAGCTGAATTGGATCGTGCCATTCAATTCTCTTTTTGTGGAAGCGACGGCATTTTCCTGCGCGCGGCGGCGAGCTTGATCAGAAATATTTGAAGCGTAGTTTTGAAAATACAAAGTGACGGCCACCCAGATCGCCACGGACGCGATCATCATAGTGATTATTTTATCGAAGCGGTCATCGTTTATTTTTTGCTGTTCAGTGTTCATATTAAATATCTCCCGATCAGCATGCCCATAACACCGGCAAGCCCGAGCAATATTCCGATGGTTATCCAGAAGTATTTAATACGTTTTTCGGTTACCTGTGCGAGTTGAAGGAACCAGAATGAAACTGCCAGTACGATCATATCGGCTGTGAGGAAGGACGAGCGCCTGTGCATTTGATCTGATTTTGCGAAATAAGGATCTGAATTTAGATCTTCATTTTGAGAATCCTCTGCCAGCGCCTCATCCAGTTCGCGCTGCAGATCATAACTTCCATCAGCTGTAATATATCGAGACTCGAAAAATGTTGATTTGATTCCACTCGCCACGCCCCAAACTTCCCGTTGGGTCACACCGTTCGCCAAAGATGTTTTTTCATCGACATTCGGATCATAAAGGAGATTCCCAAGTTCGAGATAGCGCGAATAACTTGTGAAGGCACGATAATGTTGATATGCATTGATCTCGTTTATGATCTCTGCTTTTTGGGAGCGGATGGCTGAGTTCAAACCGTCAAAATCTGCGTTTGCCGCACTCGACGACGCGCTAGTTGCCATACATGCGACAATGGCCCCCAGCACGGTTACAAACGCCACCAGCACCGCCGTATTGGATTTGAAGCGATTGTTCTCCATTTGATTCTCCTCTGGTTTGTTAATTGTTTAAAATATAGGCACTAAATATAAATCTAAATTTTCTTAAATGCTGATGGAGATCTGTGCTGGCTGCCAGGATCTTCAGCCAGATTTAAGAGAAAAAAAAGGAAAGAGGAATATCTTGCTATTTTACTCTGATAATTTCACCAGAGCGGCATGATAGGCAAAATCCTTCTTTGGCTACAAGAGCGCATCAAACTTTGGAAAAACCAGCTATTCCCTATTAATCAGGGGCAACCTTTCATATCTATTTCGCAACCGAACCAATCTGGCTTTGGAAAATGCGGAGTGTTTTCCTAAAAACGATTATCCAAATGATTCCAGGGTACATTCGTAAAATAAACCGAACCCCATCTGAAGGGAAAGGAAGAATCAGCATGATGAAAATTCTGCGTAAAATCCCAAAAATCCTGACGGATGAGCCAAGCAGCCAGCCCAAGGGGAATAGGCAGTGGTTTACAGGCAAGCTTATGCTGTCTGCCTTCCAGATCTTGTTGTTGAAAATAAATTGCATCGTCAACAACCAATCCCGTTGAATCGACAGATTAAGCAACCTCAGCCAACCAACTCTGATCGTTTTCGCCACGTATTTTTATCCCGCTTACGAAATTTTGAAAACAAGCCTACAAACAGTTCTGCTTCTTTGTAACATAAACCGAATCCACCTTGGACGGAATAGACAATTCGTCTGACAAAATTCTCATACAGAATCCAAAAATAGCTGGCGGATGAAGCATATAGCCAGAAGAAGGGGAGATGCTAAAATAAATAAAGAGGAAACGATAATAATGAATTACCTTACCATCTTTTTTGTTTCTCGATCACTAAACTGTAAAAACAAGTTAGCTCAGTTTGCAACTTTTGCCCCTAACTTTGCTTTGCAATACTAGTTATACTTGAATATTATTCACGCAATCAACCCAAAGGAGCGCAGACAATGGATGCACAAAATCAGGAGAAGGGCATAGTCATACAACCTAAGCTAGCGCTATTTTTTTTTGGCGGTATTGAAATCATACTGATCTTATTCAGCTTTATTGGACAATACCTAAGGCTGTCTCCAAATTCATATAGCATTCATTCCCTCATCCAGGAAAAATTAATTCGTGATTTCATCGCAGAGTTTAATGTAAATTCAGAAGCCAATCTGGTGACTTATTACAGCGTTACCATGGCAATCGTAGCTTCCCTCCTCCTTTTCGTCATTGCTTATTTTAAGCATGCCGCCAAAGATCGATATCGTTTTTATTGGACCGCACTGGCGTGGTTTCTTTTGTATATTTCGATGGATGATGCTTCAGTGATCCACGAAAAAATTAGCAAGTATTTAAAAAACTGGACAGTTATGGGCGGATGGTTCGAATATAAATGGGTAATTGTTGGGCTTGTCGTGGTCGGAGTCTTTGCCATTGCGTTCTTCCGATTCTGGCTGCATCTTGATAATAAATACAAACTGCTCTTTCTGGCATCCGCGAGTCTGTTTTTCGGCGGGGCGGTGGGTGCCGAGCTTGTTGGCGGACGTTGGGCGTATTCAAATATTGACCCTCTTGATCTATTCATTGTTACATTACATAAGTACTTATGTTCCACGGTTTTCTGTTTCAACAGAACCTGCCGTGAATCAAAGCGCGGATATGCCCTCGAATGCCAAGTGAAATTTTGCAATTTTTATTTTTCCAAATTTTGTTCCTCAATGCGCTGTGGGAAACACTTTGTACGAAGGAGAATACACTATGAATACGCAAAGTATGGAAAATGACCTGACCATACGCCCGAGACGGGTTTTGTATGTTTTTGGAGGGGTGGGAATGATCGTAATAATTCTCAGTTTTTTCAGTCAATATTTAAGGCTGTTTCCAGGTTTTTACAACATCCATCAACCCTATCAGGCAGATCTTGTTAAGGATTTCGTTCTGGAGTTTGATTTCAACGGGCAACCCGGTATTGCCATTTACTACAATGTATTGATCTTATTCCTAGCTTCTGGTTTGCTTTTCGTCACTGCTCATCTGAAAAATCTCAACAAGGATGCGTACCGGTTTTACTGGTTGGCCTTGGCCTGGATCGTTTTATTTTTTTCAATTGACAATCTAGCGGTCATTCACGAAAAAATCAAATTACTTTTCAAGGATCAGACTGACGTGGGCGGGTGGTCTGAATATACATGGGTGATTGTGGGGATCGTGTTCTTCGCTGTCTTGTTTTTTCGATTCTGGCGATCTCTTGACAATAAATATAGGTTTCTATTTTTTACATCTGCCATATTGTATTTTAGCGGAGTATTGGGCGAAGAAATCACCAGATTAAATGATCCAACAGAATTAATTTATTCTTTGTTTCTTACCGTTGAACAAGGCTTACAGTATGCCGGGGGAATATTATTGATCTACGCAACGCTACTCAATCTGACTCATGTTTTTCCGAACTTTATTGTGTCGATAAAGATCGGAATAGATCAGAACAAGAATAAATAGCTACACAATAAATCGTTTTTAATTAATTGGGCCGTTTAGGATTCTTCCCTCCATTCAAATTTACCTTTGGAAAATCTAAAATCAAAATTGAGCACCCCATTCATCGGATTTATTTGATGAATAATTTTCTCATGAAGTCCGTGTCTTGGATTGATAAATGGACTGGAAGCAAAGAAAGTTGTTCTTTGATCTTCCTCAACCAGTCTATATATTGAAAACGTGTTGTTTTTTTACGCTTTTCGATAAGGATAATTCTGTCTAATGCGCGGTTTTGGAGGTTCTCAATCAATTGGGCACGCCTATCGCCTTGATCGAACACACATTCTCCACACAATTCCTTCACTACGAAGTAATTCCTATGTGGGAATATTAGATCAATAAACTTTCACAGTATATGTAAAAGTGAAAGTCATAATCAATTTATCTATTGGAGAAAACATGAAAAGCAAGGTGAACACTTTTATGGCTGGCTGCACTCGTTCGTGTCAAGCGGGGCTAGAGTAATGGACCAGTCAGTATCTCCGCAGGCAGTACCGCCAGTGCTGGTAATGCAACCATGGTCATGGATCGAGATGGTTATTTCCTGGGTGCCAACCCCTTCCACCGTATAAGACCCATTGTCATTCTCAGAAGTGTTTCCACTGGACGCGGTGTAATTGGATGTGCCTGCCTTTGGGCTGGATGGGGTGAAAGAAAGCGGAAAGCTTCCCCACCCACTTGTTAGCTGGAGTTCAAAGGGGTTTCCAAAATCGCACACAATGCCAGAAATCTTATCCAAGCTGCTGTTCACCTTCCAGCCCTTAGTCGGCGGGCATTTTTCGATCTTGCTGTAATCGAGTTGATCTTCCATTCCCAATAAAGACGCTTGCCGATACATTCCCAGCATGGTTGTTCGATGCGCAATTTTTTTATCGATGACGCATTGATCGTATTCCTTGTTGTAGCAGTTGGCGAGTGCCTGACTCATGGTGTCCATGATTTTTGTGTTCTCAGCCGAAAATTGTTCATCATATCCCAACAGTTGTACCTGACGCAGCCAACCGAGCGCCTTTGAAAGGATGGCGGGAGCCGCCTCACAATTTTGGAGCGCAATTGGAAGTTGGGGAGCAATGAAACTATCATATCCCTCGCGTAAGAAATCGCCCATTGTTTTCTGCAAGTCGGAGTCTGTGGGCTGACCCAACAGTTGAGCTTGACGTTCTCTTCCAAGATAGTCCCGCATTCGCTGAGTGAATGCATCTTCGGCATTGGAGGGAACGCGCCCTTGTTGGCTTTGAATCTCGGCTGGCGTCCCTTGAGCGGCGCCTGCTCCGCTAAAATGCCAGATTTCGATCATGAGTTGGTTACCCTTAGCTTCGGATGGATTCAGGTAAAGTCCATCACCGTTTTGATGATAGGCGAACGCCACCGTCTCGAAGCCTGTTGCTGCTACTGTCTTTGGAGATTCGATGGTGAGCATGGCAGGTTGGAAGAGCCGTAATCCTTCCGGTGCCATTTGCACTCCGCCCACAAATCCGCCGCTGAAAGGTAAACCGTCAATGGCTGTGATCGGCGTCAGCGTAATCGTTTCGTCATTGCTTAGGGCATCCTTCGGAAAGGTCAGCGTGAACTTGGTTCCATCGGCCCCCTGTGCTGTAATTGTTCCACCATCTGGGGAGATCACTGCGCTGGAGGCGTTTGTTTCATCCACACTCACTTCGACGATAACTGGACTTGGCGTCGGAGTTGCCGCTTGGAATGTTGACGTTGCAAATCCGCACCCAAGGGTCAGACTTAATATCAGAACGAACAAGAGAAGTTTAAAAGCAAATCGTCTTTGATTCATTTTTGCCTCCCGACAGCATTTACGTCTTCGAGCAAAGTCCGTACATGAATTGGATATTTTGATGGGCTGGGGCTTTTAATAATTTCATCCTGGCTTACTCCATTTTTGATGGCTTGCCAAACGAGCTTCTTGTTCTGGCTACTTGGTTCATCTGTTTAGTTTTGAGCGGTATAAGTATAATTTCATGTGATATTAGAGCGTATTTGAAACCAATGGTCTCGGCGCCATTCTGGAAGAATAGACACCGAGCGGGTAAAGGGTTTTCTAAATTTCAGAGAATGTTAAAAGGGAAAACAATAAAGGATTACCTTTCGGAAAAGGAACGAAAAAACCAGCGCAAGATTCAGAATTAGTTATTGTAACTGTTGGAAGTTGAAGTGGAAATCGCTTGGTCCGTAGTAAATAAACCGCAATGAATACGAACCTTGAACAAGTTCAATTTTGAGAGTATCTGAGTCTTGGATTGCGTTGCGATCACCTCCTCGGTCAACGTTTGAATATTTAGTAATCGCCTGGCAAGTTGAATCTACTATGGATGTGATTTTGAACAGGTGGCTATCGTTGAAAAACACAAAGGAAAGCGCCGCAATCATCCTGCCGTTTTGAGTCAACTTGATTCCTATTGGCCCAATGAAATCTTTTTTAGAAAGATCTTCACGTAAAATAGGGTAATCTTGATCTGTAACTCCCACCTCAATACTGATTTGTCTGGCTAGGTCAATGTCAGCAAAGTATTGTGTTAGGCAGTCTCCATTCCCTTCTGTTAGTGACGGGGCAGGCAAGAGCTCTGATGAATTGGTTGGCAGTTGTGCTTGAGATGAGGAGGTTGAAGCGGGCTTGTTTCGGATCCACTCAAGAATTACAGGGCTATTAAATAATGCAGTCCCGAGCGTCCCGATTAAGGCAATTAACGCCACGATGATTGTGGTGTCAACATTTCTGGATCGTGGTTTATTCACATCTTTTGACGACAGTCGCTTTGACATAAATTAGACTCCTACAAATAAAATTTTTCGCTTCTCACATAAAGACAGCGCCACAAAGCCTAGTCGGAGTTTACCGAATCAAGAATCCTTGAGCGAACTGTAGAATTATAAGCCTCACTTCCATTATAAAACCCATAATTTTCCTCGATGAGTTTCGTTATTATTAATGGGAAGGTAAATGGGCATCTGAAAATTCGCTACGCGGCCAGTGCACAGACGACAAGGAATACCCCGCTTCGTTGCTGTGCAAAATTTAGACCCTTAACGAGCCACGGAACGCCCTGCCAGCATAGTAAGATTCCGCGCCGTTGTGATACACGAAGACATGGTTGTAGCGACGATCACAAAAGAGAGCACCGCCGAGTTTTCTAATTTTAGAAGGTGTCATCACCCAACTCGATGTCTTCGTATCGAAATTTCCAAGCTCCTGCAACTCTCGATATTGTTCTTCCGTTAATAGTTCAATGCCCATGGCAGCTGCCATATCCATCGCGGTATCTTTTGGTTTAAATTCTTTCCTTGATTCCAACGCTTCACGATCGTAACAAAAACTTCTGCGGTCTTTAGGGCTTTCCGCTGAACAATCATAAAAAATGTATTCGCCCGTCTTTTTATCATAACCAACAACATCCGGTTCACCGCCAGTTCTTTCCATTTCATTGAGCGACCACAGTTTTTCAGTATTTGCTTCCAGTTTTGCTTGTACTTTTTCCCATCCATGACCTTTATGGCGGCTCATGTTTTTCTCAAAACGGGCCTTCAATGCCCTGAGTAGTTCATCATATTGCTTTGGTGACAAATTCTTTTTATTGCTATTAATGTTGTTCATGTTTTTATATTTCCTCTGTTGAATAGGTGTTGCAAGTATTTAGTCAAAAATTCTCGGATAACATTCAAGTCTTCAGTGCGCCAAAACTCGCAAGCGAGTCGCGGTAGTGAGGGTAGTTAGCCGCCTTCGTTCTGCATATCATCTATTGGAGGTTGACGAACGTAATTTGGACGCAAGTAAGCAAGTTTGAATCCTGAGCGAAGCATGTTGTGATATGAAGGATTGGGGTCTTCAGGTGTGTCTTCACCAGTTTCCGTGACAAACCATTTACACCCAAGTAATAATCCATCCTGGATGCGGCGCGCAAACATTGCGCCTTGTCCACCATGCTTGCGGTGTGATTCGAGTGTACTTCCGAAACCAAGCCAGCCAACATCATCTTTTACAAACATTGCCGCTGCCGAGACTGGCTGTTCTCCATCGAAACCAAGATAATGATGCCATCCTGACCTACCTACATTACTGCTAATCACTGGAAGTAGTTCTGGCGGCATTTCAAAAGCGGTGAGTGCCACATCTGCATAAGCGTCGGCATGTTCCTTCCCGATTGATTCGATTCGTAGATCAGTTGGGGCAGATGGAGCAGGATCATTCCCTCGATATACTTTTGCCCAATTCCGTCCTTTTGTAAATCCACGAGCATTGAGCCATTCCGGTAAATGTGATGGTTGTGCCAAAGGGCTGATTTGTGCCATGTAATTCTTACATCCAGCGTTTTGAAGAATGCCAATAGCATCATCTATCAATGATTCTGTTGCCACGACTCCAACGCCCAAGCCCACAATACGATTAAAGAAAGTCCAATCCAATTCAGGAATCATAGTAACCCAAACTGAATCAATTTTTTTGGCTTCCAATCTGTATTTCTGGACAAATTCTGACGGAGCACAAAGAAAATAATTCGCCCATGCTTCTGATTCTCCAAACTCATTCAGCATGGCAATCTTTTCTGGGGTCAAATTATTAGACATAAGTAGCTTTCTCCATATTCTATTTTTACCGCGATAATTTTGAACAGCGGGTTAATAGTTTGCATAAGCCCCGCACGTTCTTGCAGGCAGGCGTGGAAAATATTTGGTAGTCAAAAATAAACACTGTTGGAGCAACGCAAATTACTACGCTACTTTTTCAATTTGACTATCGCAGCGCAGGCATAACTGCACCAGCTGTTCATCAATTTCTTTTTCGTAACTACATTGGTCGCAGTAATTCTTCTTGCATTTCTCACAGTCGAATATCGCATTTACTCGATCATTTGTGCGTTCACTTATTTGACCCACCTTTGAGCCACAAAAATGGCAGTGAGCGCTGATGTGATTATTATGAGATAAATTAACTCGCGTCATTTTCCACTCCGCTAAATGTTTTATTTGGACATTCCCGGCGGCCGCTCCACGGATTCAAGCTGGCTGGCGACGGTTGCGAATGAACATGGCAACTGAACCGACCGCACCAACAATGAAGGCAGCAGTGCATATCATAGCGATGATTATACTAATGGCATTGAGGACGGGGCTCTCCAGCAAGTCCAGAAGAGCGCTCGAGGTTGCCGGATCCTGGGTGATTGTATCGAGAATGATGTTCAGAATGATGTAAAGAACAAAACTGAGTACCGAACCCAGGAGGAGAAACAGGTACTTCTTTGTGATTCGCCAGGGATGGACAAATGCAAGAACAAAGGCAGTTGCCGAAAGTAAGGCCAACAGGATACCTGGCAGGTTATCCTCGATACCTGTAACGATAGCGGCAATTGCCAGCAAGACACAGACCGCCAGAAAGATAAGCGTCAATTTTTTATGGTTTGGAGTTGAAAAAGCATCGATCATGACAGTCTCCTTTTTTGAAAGAAAATATCGTATCAGACGAAATCTCCATGCTGCGAGTTGTTGGGGAATGCTTCTGATGACATGGCTTTTAGAAACTCATCGTTGACTTTCATTGCGTCAAGACGAAACCCATCATATTCATAACGCTCACTTCCTCCTCCAATTGCCGAAGGAGGACTGCTCGCTCTGCGTGGTGCCTGTCCCTTATCAGAATTGGACATGCCATGCTTTGTTTGTAATCGGCATAAACCATAAGACATGCTGATAATAACCATTTTTTAAGTTCGGAAATTGCTTTTCAATTCGACTGATTATGATTTATTAAAGCGAGCCATAGCTACTTGGCATCAAACACTTGCCTTTCCAAATATTCTTGTTCTTAGCAAGAAGACTTAAAACAACCGGCCGATTCTCGGAAAAAGCATCCCAGACGGAGACACACCATTGATGGATCATTTTGTCACGCTCGAGTCCTGCCGGCGCAGCCATAACATTGATCGCAGTTACTACCCCACGGCGTATTGGAAGTGAGAAAACTGGCCACTTTTGTTTTTCCTGACCGAGTTTCATGTGGGCTAATTGAACTTGCCTGCCAGTAAACTGCTTCTCGATGTGCAAGTAAAGACCAACGAGTGCAAAAGTTAATTTGATCGGTTTGCCATTTTCGGTTGCATTCTGCGCCGCAAATGCATCAACAACGTGCTGATGAATGAATGATGAGTCGCTGTGAGCGAGGGTGTAATAACAAAGTTCGTCGTATATGTTCTGTTCAACATTCACAGTAATATCCTCATGTTTTTGCAAAGCAGGTTATCTAACAATTCTGCAGGGCGGGTCTCCCTTCTTATCTTTCATGACAGTATTCGGCTAACAAACGGACTTGAATACTGGCATGAGAAAGGTTCATGACCACCACCGAATGTTTATCTCATCGATCCTCAATAAGGTTCTGTAATGTCTGAGGAAATGGATTACAGCACTACGCAAGAAGAGGTGACGGCGCGATGAAACTTTGGAAAAACGAAGCTGGCCTACCTCAAATCGTTCGTACACTTGGAACCAGTACTTGCCTCGATATTCAATCAAAACACCGTCACCAAGCTCTTCAGGCTTGGCGTTGACCGGAAAGAAGGGATCATCTACAAGAGAGGACTGCACCACTGCTACGATCGCTGACAGGGGCATCGTGACGCTACGAAGCCGTTGCTGCCTTGGCGTGGCCAGGCTCAGGTCAAGCATGAGTTTTTTTGCCAAGCTTAGTTGCTCAAGTGTATGCATATGCTTTTTGCTGCCCTTGCGGTAGAGAAGGCAGTACTCGCCCTCTCCCAGCATACCATCCAAATATTCTTATTGGCATATAGTGGAGATGATAACAGAGAAATCAACTGTGTTTACGGTGTTCTTTCAATCGTATGTACGCAAAGGTTGTCAGGGAAAGAGATCCTCTGGTAGCGTATTTAAGGGATTAACAAAACCGATCTACCCGAGGCCCAAGTGGTATGTACTTCAAAGTTAGAATTATCCGAAATCACAATACTCATCATATAGTTATTGCTCATCTTGCAAGTCTCATTTTTTGTCTTACAAATGCCGCGTTGAATATTCTATTAAAGAAACCTTTATACCCATCCCCATCGTATAAGATCATATAATCCGCCGGGCCATATTCCTCCGGCTTGAACATGATACCGCCATTTGGATTAATCTCCAGGATAAACAACTCACCTTGTTCGTTCATGCGGATGTCGCAACGCCCATAGCCTGAGCAACCCATTGCGAGATACATTTTCTTTGCAATATCATGTAAATGCGAGATTAGCTGCGGGTCAACAATTTTTTTGAAATCAAAAGGCGCGTTGTAATTCCACTTGACATCCACATGCCAAAATTCTTCATTGGGAGGAAATACCAACTCGGCAGGCGGATATGCAAATGGTTGGCTCAAGTCATTAGCATTGTCCACAACAAGTACGTTGTATTCTTTGCCGACAATGAATTCTTCCATGCGCGCCGCGCCAAATTCCGAACATATCCGATCCACTTGAGTTCGGACTTGTTCCAGCGTATCTGCCCGTGAGTCTTTGGTCATACCAGTACTTCCATAACTTTTCGGATGTTTAACCATGATGGGATAGCGCAAATTAATCACCAATTTTTCTGCTTCGCCAACATTTTTTACATGATAACCTTTTACAAAATTGATGTCGTTTGCCTCTGCGATGGCTTGCATCTCCTCGCGTGTTGGATCAAAACAATTCGAATCCGCTCCAGTAAAAGGTAAGTTCAGCTGTTCTAAAGCATTAACGACTTCAATCGCATGATACCCGTTCACAGCATCTTCCGAATCTTCGAATTCATAACCTTCACAAATATTAAGGAATACATCGAATTCTTTTTTTTCGGCCAATGCGCGGATTTTTTCCCGAACAGGCGCAGTCAAAGTTATCAATTGCCATTCGAAATCTTTTATATACGGAGCGGGGTCGAAATCTGAAATCTCTTCATCTGAAAGAATACAAACTCGCATGATTTACCTCTTTATTGTTTTGGGCATTTTCATATAAAACAAAAAAAGAGCGGCGCCAAACTGCTCCTTGAAAAAACTGAAGGCTTTATTTTGTCTTGGTCACCTTGCGGATACTGCGTGGTTGTTCGGCATTATATCCCTTTGCCAATGTTAGATGATAGGCAAACAACTGTGCAGGGAGAATACTTATCAGCGGAGATAACCACTCGGGTATATCGGCTGGAATGGTCAGAGGTGTTTGAGCCTCCGCCAACGCTCTTTTGTCATTGGAGATCACAACGAGTTCTGCTGAAAAATCTTTGCGAAGTCTTTTCAACATTTGAAGCATGGAATCGAAAACCTTGCCTTTTGGCGCGACAGCCATAACAGGAAAACCCCGCTCCACCATCGCAATGGGACCATGCGCAAAATCGGCGGAGGAATATGGTTCAGCTTTCACGTAGGTTAACTCTTTTAATTTTAACGCCCATTCAAACGCGGTCGCATAATTAAATCCACGCCCGAGCACAATGGTTTGATCCATATAGCGGTAGCGCTGCGCGGCTTCTGCGATAAATTCGTTTTGCTTCAAAACTTCCTTCATCCAATGAACTGTTTTGTTTAAGTCTTCCCAGTATTTTTTGTTTCCGTTTAGCGCCGCTGAAAGCATTGCAATCGACATCAACTCGGTGGTATAGGTTTTGGTCGCGGCCACAGCTTTTTCAGCGCCCGCGTTAATATCCAATAGAAAATCTGCGCTTTGTGCGAGCGGAGATTTTGACTCATTCGTGATCGCAAGTGTTAAACAATTTTGCCGCCTGCCCTCCTCCAGCACGCTGACAATATCAGGGGATTGCCCCGATTGTGAGATACCGATGACCAGCGCGTTCTTCAATTTCGGTGGCTGTTTGTAATATGTAAAAAGGGACGGGGTCGCGAGCGCGAGCGGAAGTCCGTTCAAGGCGCCTAGCAGATAATTTGCGTAGCGCCCCGCATTATCCGATGTGCCGCGCGCCGCGAGAAAGACATATTGAATATCACGTTTATGGATGGCAGCGGCGATCTGCTCCACAGTTTTTTTCTGCGAAACCAGCAGGGCGCTAATACGTTCAGGCTGTTCGGTAATTTCGGAGTAAATAGTCATAGGCCTATTTTACACCTTGACGTAAAACTTAATAATGGCTAAAATTATTTAGCTTCACCTAAATAGTTTTTTATGATTGCAAAAAAACTAATTTTCCAAACAGTAAAGGAACAACATGTCAGAAATTATGACCCGATCCATTCAAGATTATCTCAAGCATATTTATGAGCTTAATGAATATGGCAGCGCGGCCAGCACGAACGATCTTGCGGCGCGTCTCAACATTGCTCCTGCTTCAGTAACGGGCATGTTGCAAAAATTAGCCAACTCCAAACCTGCGTTGGTTGTTTACAAAAAACACCAAGGCGCTACTCTCACAAGACCCGGCGAGAAAGCCGCGCTTGAGGTGATCCGCCATCACCGCCTGCTTGAAACTTTTCTCGTCACCACACTCGGCTATTCATGGGATGAAGTCCACTGTGAAGCGGATAAACTCGAGCATGTGATCTCGGAGGATTTTGAAGCGCGCATGGCTAAAGCATTGGGACATCCGACTCGCGACCCGCACGGCGAATTAATTCCAACTGCGGATCTGGTCATGCCCGCCGACAAATCATGTCCGCTCGCTTCATTGCGGACCGACGACACCGCCACCGTCCGAAGAGTGTCAGACGACGACCCAGCCTTGCTCCGCCACCTGCGTAAGATCGGCGTTGTACCCGAGGTGAAGATCGTTGTCAAAAGTTATTCAGAGTTCGATGGGAATTTGACATTGCAAGTCGAAGGTCAAAAGTTAAATGTTGTGCTTGGGAAAGCTATAACAAGCCAGGTGTTTGTGGATAAATAAAATACAAACTCTACACTCTCGGCGGTGTCCCCGCCGCCGTCCACAGGATGCTTCGCAAAGGACGGCGACTTGAGCAATGATGGAAATAAAATCAGAAGTAAAAAATTAGAGGTAAAAAATGAACGAAAATGTTTTTAGAATTTTAGCGGCCTTCATCCTTTTTACAGGGACAGGCATTTCAGTCTACTTCCGCCGCAAAGCAGATAAAGAAACAAGGGAAAAGATCTCACGCAGAGCGGACGGTTCTGCCATGATGAACATGATTAGATTCGGCGGGTTGATTCTGTGGATGAGTCCGCTTGTATATTTGATCAACCCGAACTGGATGAATTGGTCCAAAATTGGTCTGCCAGATTTGATCCGCTGGACGGGAGTTGGAATTGGCATTCTTTGTGTCATTGGAATTTACTGGCTGTTCAGCAGTATCGGCAGCGGCATCACCCCCACCAGCGCCACACGCAAGGAACACAAACTTGTCACGCGCGGAATCTATCACTGGATACGACATCCGCTTTACACGATAGGATCATCTTTTATTATTTCTTTTGGCATGATGGCAGATAATTGGTTCATCTCTGCGTTTGGATTTCTGGCCTTCATCTTAATGGCAGCCCGCACTCCAAAAGAAGAAGCCAATCTCATTGAAAAATTCGGAGATGATTATAGAGAATACATGAAACACACAGGCCGTTTTTTACCTAAATTAGGAAGTAGATAAATTATGAACATAACAATTTGGCTGGTATTGACCATCATTCTGCTCGCTGTAATTTTCATTCCGCGCGTAGGATTAATCGCGATCTACAAAACCTATCGCATCGCGCAAGCGCGAGAGCAGGTTGAAGATGCGCTCAAACATCTGCTTGACCGCGAACAACAGGGGCGGCACGCATCACCCGAGTCTTTGGGCGGGACATTGGACATGCCGCGCGGCAATGTCACGCGACTCATCGAAGATATGGAAACACAGGGTTTGCTTGAATCTCGCGGCACGAATCTATTTCTCACAACTGAAGGCGAACGTTGGGCTATGCACGTGGTCCGCGCGCATCGTTTGTGGGAACGCTATCTCACAGATGAAGCGCGAATGCCTCTCGAGAAAGTTCATGGCGAAGCGCAGCGCCGTGAACATTCATTCACAGATGCACAGCTCAATGATCTGGATGCGGCTCTGGGCCACCCGACGCGTGACCCGCATGGCGACCCCATCCCTACCCGTGAGGGGACTCTGCTCAAGGCGGAGGGAATGCCATTGACAGCGTGGCAGTCTGAAGGTCCAGCACGGATCGTGCACCTTGAGGATGAACCTGCACTCGCGTTTGAACAAATCCTGGCGGCAGGACTCCGTTTGGGGCAAACCATCCGAATCCTGGATCGAAACTCACAGCGGATTTTATTGACAGATGGCGAGACCGAGTACCGACTTGCGCCCGCAGTGGCTGCAAATGTGAGTGTAGCTGCGCTGCCTGAAAGTGAAATTGCAAAAGCGAGCGCGATCCCGCTGGTGGAGTTGCAGCATGACCAACGCGGAGAAATTGTGATCCTGGATGATGCGGTGCAGGGTTTTACTCGGAGACGATTTTTGGATCTGGGACTCACGCCCGGGACCACGATCTATCCTGAATTGCAAAACTTTTTCGGCGACCCGCGCGCCTATCGTGTGCGAGGAACATTGATCGCGCTGCGAAAAGATCAAGCGGCACAGATTTGGGTGAAGCCGATATAAGTACACACGAAAACAAGTAGACTAGTATTAAAGCACGTGCGTACTTGTTTACATGTTTACCTTTTTCTATTTACGATTTCGAAAAGAGGAAAAATGACAAACACTAAAACCGTACTCCCCACCGAACATTGCGAAACCTGCCCCGCGTTCACGCAGTTGGAGCAGATGGGAATCAAGGTCGGAGATTTTGACCGCGTGATCGCGCTGGCTGGGAATCCCAACACAGGCAAATCCACTTTGTTCAATGCGCTGACTGGTTTGAAGCAGCACACAGGTAATTGGCCTGGAAAAACAGTCACCCGCGCCGAAGGCGGATTCGAATTCAACAAGATACGCTACAAGCTGGTTGACCTGCCTGGAACGTATTCGCTGCTCTCTGCTTCGCAAGATGAAGAGGTGGCGCGTGATTTTATTCTTTTTGGCCAACCAAGCTGCACCATCGTCGTGACAGACGCGACCTCATTGGAGCGAAATCTAAATCTTGTTTTGCAGGTGATGGAGATCACAGAGAATGTTGTGGTCGCCATCAACTTAATGGATGAAGCAAAAAGAAAAGGACTCGAGGTTGATCCGCGTTCATTGAGCCGCGATCTGGGCATCCCTGCAATCGCGATCACTGCGCGAAGCGGCGAAGGCATTCATACTTTATTGGGCGCTGTCGCAGATGTGATAGAAGGAAATATAGTGACCAAACCCCTGCGCGTGGGCGGCACACCCGAATTCCAAAAAGCAGTGAACGAACTCGTGCCGATGATCGAACAAATGGCGCCTGGCATTCCAAATGCACGCTGGCTTGCGATCCGTTTACTGGATGGCGATGCGCGGGTGCAGAAAGCCCTGTCCACGGGCGAGCTGGCCGATATTGTCTCACGTCAACAACGCGCGGATGTACAGTTCAGCGGCAAGATGTCGGTTGAAGGTAGACAGTGAGGAGGTAGACAGGAAAACAGGTATACAGGTAAACAAGCGGTGCTCGTTCTGCCTATACCTGTCTACGTGTCTTCTTCTACACCTTTCTTCTTGTGTACTTGTGTACGCATTTACCAAAGGAAAAAACAATGGAAGCGAATGAAATTTTAGCAAAAGCAGAATCGTTACGAAACAATCTCTCAACGGGTTTTCGCGATGAGATCGTGAAGTCACTTTATACAGAAGCGGAAAATATCGCGAAGCGCGCGGTAAAGAGTACGTCGGATAAAAAATATGATTTCGATCAAAAGATAGACCGCCTCGTCACATCACCCTATACGGGTTTACCCATTATGCTGCTGCTGCTTGGTCTGATCATCTGGTTGACAGTTTCAGGCGCGAATGTAGTTTCGAGTTGGATCGCAGTTGTGTTATTTGGTATCGGCGATTATGGACGCGCTCTCTTTAATCAGATCGGAATACCCTGGTGGATCACGGGCTTCCTTTGGGATGGGGTCTATCTCGGACTGGCATGGGTTGTCAGTGTGATGCTGCCGCCAATGATGATCTTCTTCCCCGCCTTCACATTTTTGGAAGACCTCGGCTACCTGCCGCGCGTGGCATTCAACATGGATTGGATGTTCAAGAAGACAGGTGCGCACGGCAAACAATCCCTGACCATGGCAATGGGATTCGGATGCAACGCGGCAGGCGTGATCGCAACCCGCGTGATCGACTCTCCGCGTGAACGCTTGATCGCCATCCTGACCAATAACTTTGTCCCATGCAACGGGCGCTTCCCGACTTTAATTATGCTTGCCACTGTTTTCGTGGCAGCGTCCTTCCCCCCAGCCTTGACCTCCCTGATCGCCGCGGCAACAGTTGTCGGCGTGGTATTGATCGGTGTGATGTTCACATTCATCGCTTCGTGGGTCTTATCCAGAACCGTCTTGAAAGGCGAAGCATCTGCATTCACATTGGAACTGCCACCCTACCGCAGACCGAACGTCAGCCGCATTTTATACACATCCATCATTGACCGCACCATTTTTGTGTTGTGGCGCGCCATGCAAACCGCCGCCCCCGCAGGTGCGATCATTTGGGTTTTGGCAAACATCCCCATCGCTGATTCAAATTTAGCGCGCGCAATCGCTGATTGGCTTAATCCATTTGGATTGTTGTTGGGACTCGACGGCGTGATCATCCTTGCATACATCATCGCTATTCCCGCGAATGAAATTGTCGTGCCAACCATGATGATGGTTTACATGGGCGCAGGCATGATGATCAACGGGCCGACCAACAACACCGAAATTTTTAACCTGCTCGTGAACGGTAATGGCTGGACTATGCTGACGGCGGTCAACTTGATGTTGTTCGCGCTATTGCATAATCCGTGCGCCACAACGATCATGACCATCTATAAAGAAACCAAGTCACTGAAATGGGCAACATTGAGCGTGGTGATGACTCTCGGCACAGCAATAGTTGTCACCTTCCTCACCGCCAGCATCGCAAGATTGTTGGGCTGGGTATAGCAACCAAGGTGACAGTCACCTAAAAGGTGACTGTCACCTTATAATGTCGACATGCAGCACTCGCACATCCACTCCCACCTCGGCGACCTCGCCAATCAAACCACAAAGCGACTCGCGCTCTCGCTAGCATTAACAGCAGCGTTCGTAGTTATTGAAATCATCGCGGGGATTTTTGGAAACAGTCTGGCGCTCCTCACCGACGCGGCGCACAACTTTACAGACGTGATCGCGCTCGGATTAAGTTGGTATGCGGTAAAACTTGCCACACAACCTGCTCATGCAGGTAAGACTTTCGGCTATCATCGCGCGGGAATTTTAGTAGCGTTGATAAATTCCACAACCTTGATTTTGATTGCATTGGGAATTTTCTACGAGGCATATCATCGCTTCCTCTCTCCGCCCGAAGTTAATTCAGCGATTCTGATAGGCGTCGGCACTTTGGCATTTCTGATCAACGCGGGTACGGCATGGCTGGTCAAAAGCGGAAGCGAACACGATCTAAATTTACGCAGTACATTTCTGCATTTGATGGGTGACGTACTATCCACGATAGGCGCGGTCATTGCTGGAATCATCATCGCGTTCACAAATTGGAATTGGCTTGATCCGCTGGTGAGTGTGATGATCGGAGCGTTTATTTTATGGAACGCATGGGGCATCCTGCGGCAGGCAACCAACATACTACTTGAAAACGCTCCCGAAAGTTTTGACATAAACTCGATGGTGAATGACCTGCTCAAGGTGGAAGGCGTGCGGGATGTTCACGATCTGCACGTCTGGAGCATCAACGAAAATCTGCGTGCGCTCTCCGCGCACATCCTCACAGACGATGTACTGGTCAGCGCGGGGTTGCCAATTCAACGTAACCTGAATGAAATTCTGGCGCACAAGTACAACATCCGCCACGCAACGCTGCAATTGGAATGCGAATGTATCGGGAAGAATTTATTGTATTGCGATATTCATGAAGCAACTCATCCACACGAGAAAATATAATTATTCTGACGATAGGCAAAGAAACAAAAATGAGAGATTTGTTTGCCTTACCAAATAATTTATCGGCCACGTAAAAAAGAAATCAGTGCGCCCAAGGCTCCAATAAAACCGAAACCGAAGATCAATAATCCAACAGGCATACGGTTAATGGCCGAATTGTCCGGGTTAAAAGTTGTTATAACCAGCGCTGCGGGTGGGGTGAAAGTTGGTAAACGAGTCGGAAAGACGGGCGAGCTAAATGCCGCCAGCAAAGTTGGGTCAATATCGAAAATCAGCGTTGCCGCAGGGGTTGGTGTAGGCGGCGAAACCAACGCGGGTAAAGGCCCCGCCTTTACGATTTTTACAAAAGGGGCATAAACCCACGCGACAGAATTTGTTACCCCAGGATAATAGATCTGTATATAAGTTTTATCTTCAGAGTAGCCAAAGGCCGGCACTTCCTGCCCTGCCAGCAACACTCCGATCGCTGGGTATAAAAATTCGCTTGGACCTGAATACACATTGATCTGAAGCAGGTCAAGGAAAACACCAACAACCGGCCCGGAAGGTGTGCCTGTCACCGTTGGAATGGAACCTGTCGGCTGTTGAGCCATCGCAGAAGAATATGGGGAAAAGACCGTAAGTGTCAAACCTACGAACAGGATTAAAATAAAAATAATCGAGTGCAAGATTCGAGTGGAATTCATTGGATTATCGATGTAAAACCACAGAGAGCAAAAAGCCGATCAATCCCAGAGTTGCGAGAGCAAGAATGATGACTGCTATTGAAACAGAGTCGCTCGAATTCGCAACCTGTGTTTCCATGTATGCTGGGGAAACTAATGATGGGGGCGGCGTAAAAGTTGGCGGACGCGTATTTGTAGCGACAACAACAAATTGCGCGGCAAGTGTGGGGTCTATTGTCGCAGTCGCGGGCGGGACGGGAGTCGGGGGCGATCCAGCGATCTGCAATGTGCCCGGGGAAACCTGCACCAGTGGCGAATATACCCAGCCTTGATCATAAGGCGCTCCCGGATATTCGATCTTGATCCAATCTCCGCCTGCAGATCTTCCCAAGGCTGGGGCAGTGTCACCGGGATATAAAATCCCAACCTTGGGATATATGATCGAACTCGGCCCCATGCGAACATTCGCAAATGGCTCATCAGAAAGCACAGTGATATACATCCCTTGAGTTTGAGGGTCAGGGGTATCTGTAGATTGCTGAGCCTGCACAAGGGTGAAAGTGGATGCAAATAATATCCACAAAACAAAAAGGATATTACTGATGGCAAAAGCCAAAGGGTGAAACCATATTCGCTTCATTTCGTAGTTACTCTTAAGGAGAATCGCAAAGGCGATTATAATCTAATTCATGGAACGAAAAATCTATCACGGGACCGTCAAACCCTCAGACATTTCTCAGACCTTGCTTGGCGAATTCAACCAAGGAAATACCCGCGCTCAAACTATCGGACAAAGCGATAAGATGATCGTGCAAATTGGAACCCGGCCTGGGGCTGCCTCAGGCGGACAGACTGCGATGACTGTGACCATCCAAAAATTGGAGGATGGCATCATGGTCGAGCTGGGACAGCAGGCATGGCTTGGCGTAGCCGCCAGCCTGGGAATGAGCGCAATTTCCGCCTTGCGAAATCCGTTTAGTTTGCTCGGACGGCTGGATGATATTGCGCAGGATATTGAAAACCTGCAAATGAGCGAGCGCGTCTGGCAGGTGATCTCGCAGGCGGTTCAGGCAAGCGGAGCTTCAACAGATCTTTCAGAAAAACTCAAGCGATTGACTTGCGAGTACTGTAACGCCGCAAACCCGGTTGGCGAGCCAACTTGCGTGGCTTGCGGCGCGCCCCTGGGGAATGCCCAGCCTGATACCTGTAAAAAATGCGGGTACGTGGTCAAGGTGAAAGATAAGATCTGCCCAAATTGCAAGCAGGCGTTGTAAAGATAATAAACCGGCTGATAACTCAGTCGGTTTTCAGTTAGTCTTGCAGAAAAACCAGCCACCTTCTATAATGATTGGAGAAGGTCAAATAAAATGAATTTAAAAGAATTAGAAGCTCGTCTCCAATCGCTGGTAGAAGTGGATCTGCTAAAAATACTTCCCGGCAGAAAAGTGGAGGATATCATCATCCAAAAACTGGCGGCGGCAATCCAGCTCAACACAATTTTATTGGAGAATGGCTCGACCGTTGCTCCGGATGTTTATACCCTGATCATGCACCCAAGCACTTCCGCAAAATGGCAGGATCAGCAATTACTTTCAATTCTACTAAATTCAATTACTACCGTTGCGCAGGAAGCAGGTTTTCGGTTTACAATATCCCCTACAATAGCTGTCTCAACGGATCAAAAAATATCACTAAACGATGCCGAGATCGTGGCATCACATCGGATCGAATCTATGGCAGAAACCAACGCAACGCCTCTGGATACTGGAAATCTTGAGTCCACCGGAAAATTACCCGAAAACGCCTTTTTGATCGTTGAAGGGGTTAAAATTTTCCCGTTGACTTTAACTGTGGTAAATATCGGCCGCAGATTGGATAACCAATTAATTATCGATGACCCGCGTGTCTCGCGCAATCATGCACAGCTGCGAGCCATTAAAGGACGGTATGTAGTTTTCGACTTGAATTCAACCGGGGGAATTTTTGTAAATGGACAACGCGCCAACCAAAGTGTGCTGTATCCAGGGGATGTTATCTCACTGGCTGGTGTAGCTCTGATCTTCGGACAGGATAATCCGCCCCCACGCCCCGACTTAAAATCCACGGCGCCATTGAAAAGTGGCGAGGAAAACTCTCCAAATCGCCCTACTGCGGCATTTAAAGATCGTTCCACAGCGAAAATCAAGAAAAAATGAGCGCCCCCATCGTTTTGGCCTTACGGCTGATTACTGCGATTGCCCTATACTGCTTCCTGGGATGGGCTTTATTTTTTTTATGGCGTGAAGTGCGGCGACAAAGCCAGTCGCTCGCAAGTCGACGTGTTCCAGGGATCAGCATCACGGTCAAACATGCAGACGATCCTTCCATCCTCAAGCATTTCGCACAGGCTGAGATCACATTGGGACGTGACCCCGGTTGCGATATTCCATTGATGGACGACACGGTATCCACCCGCCATGCTCAATTAACCTATCATCACACGCAATGGTGGCTGGCAGACCTCTCATCCATGAACGGGACGATCCTAAACCAGGCGGCCGTGAGCATGCCCACCGTAATTACCTCCGGTGATGAAATTAAGTGCGGCTCAACACGTTTGATCATTGCCCTTTCGCCCAACCTGATCATTGAACCCACCCAAAGATTGGAAAAACAAGAATGACAGAAAATATATCCATCGCGATCATCGGCGGCTCTGGCTTGTATCAAATGTCGGGGCTGATCAATCCAAAAGAACATATCATTGACACGCCGTTTGGTCACCCAAGCGCCCCGATTGTCATTGGCACATTGGAGGGCATCCGCGTGGCATTCCTTGCGCGTCATGGTCTCGGTCATCATATTACTCCAAGCGAAGTGCCCTATCGCGCGAACATTTACGCGCTGAAATCGCTTGGCGTGGAACGTGTGATCAGCATCAGCGCGTGCGGTTCATTGCGCGAGGATTACGCACCCGGCCACATTGTGATCCCTGATAATATTTTCGATAATACCAAAGATCGCGCACGCACATTTTTTGGAGACGGACTTGTTGGCCACGTCAGCGTGGCAGATCCTTTCTGCGAAGATCTTTCAGATCAGGTGGAAGCAGCCGTGCGTTCAACAGGTGCAGTCACTCATCGCGGCGGTTCCTTTATTACGATCGAAGGTCCGCGCTTTTCCACAAAAGCAGAATCAAATGCTTTTCGAAACTGGGGCATGTCCATTATCGGAATGACCGCGGCTCCGGAAGCATTCCTTGCAAGCGAAGCCGAACTCTGCTATTCAACGATGGCGCACGTCACAGATTATGACGTCTGGCATGAAAGCGAATCACCTGTGACCGTTGACGTGGTGATCCAAACGCTTAATAAGAACACGCATCTTGCCCAACAGGCGATCCACAATTTATTACGGGAACTCAAACCCGAGCGCTCATGTCAATGTGGTCAAGCGCTGGCCAGCGCTTTAATTACAGATCTAAAAGTAATCCCTATTGAAACACGCAAAAAGCTAGATCTACTTGTAGGTAAATACTTTAAATAAATATGCCAGACGCGACGCAAAGCCGTCTCTTACGCTGGGCGGCACTCATTCTCTTCGTCCAATCGACGATCCTGACAATCTCTCCCGCAGTGCGCGAACATACCTGGAATGTAGATTTCAGGTTTTCACACTGGCTGGGATTTTTTATATGGATCGCGCTCATGAACTTTGCGCATCTCGCAACCGCCAAACAATTACAAGAACGCGACCCATATCTTCTTCCAGCAGCAGGCCTGCTGAGCGGATGGGGACTCCTTACCATTTGGCGGTTGGATGAAACCTTCGGGCTGCGTCAAACGATCTGGCTCGCTGTCAGCATTACCGTTTTCATAGCAGCTTTGTATCTCCCCAAAAATCTCGCCTTCCTCAGGCGTTATAAATATGTGCTTCTGAGCGGCGGGCTGATCATCACTGCGCTGACTCTCTTCTTTGGCACAAACCCGCTTGGAGCAGGTCCTCATTTATGGCTGGGATGTTGCGGTGTCTATTTCCAACCCTCTGAGCCGCTAAAATTATTATTGGTCATTTATCTTTCAGCGTATCTCGCAGACCGCGCCAGTATTCGGCTGTCATCACTGCCATTGCTCGTGCCAACACTCGTCGTCACCGGGCTTGCGCTTTTACTCCTGCTCGTTCAACGCGACCTCGGCACAGCTTCGATTTTTGTTTCAATATTCACCATCATTATTTTTATCGCAACCGGCAAACGCCGTGTGTTATTAAGTGTGCTTTTCTTTTTAACCATGGCTCTGGCTGTCGGTTATTTTTTCATTGATATTATTCACATTCGAGTGGAAGCCTGGCTCGACCCGTGGGCTGACCCTTCCGGGCAATCCTATCAGATCGTGCAGTCACTTCTGGCGGTTGCAAACGGAGGCATCATCGGGCGCGGACTTGGGCTGGGGAGCCCGCTTCTGGTTCCGGTTGCCATATCAGATTTTATTTATGCGGCAATAGCAGAAGAAACCGGTTTGGCCGGGAGTATAGGATTACTCGCCTTGATCTGGTTGATCCTGGCGCGAGGAATGATCATCGCCCTGAACTCCGCGGATCGATTTCGCCGTTATCTCGCAGCCGGCATAGTGACCTACTTCGGCATTCAGAGCCTGCTGATCATTGGTGGCAACTTGCGTATGCTTCCACTGACCGGGGTCACATTACCCTTTGTTTCCTACGGCGGATCATCGCTATTAACCTCCTTCATCGCCTTGATCATTTTGCTCATCATCAGCAACGTGGAAGACAGCGAACCCGCCCTGTTGCCCGATCCAAGACCTTACACACTGCTTGCAGGCATGCTCGCCCTGGGATTCGCCTCACTCGCATTTGCCAGCGCCTGGTGGGCGGTCATCCGTGGACCAGACCTGCTCAACCGCACCGATAACGCCCGCCGTTCTATCGCAGATCGATACATGGCACGCGGCGAGTTATTAGATAGAAACAATCACCCCATCAATATTACCGAGGGCGAAAGCGGAACCTATAACCGCGTCTACGTTTACCCTGATCTCGCACCTATTAGCGGCTATACAAATCCGATCTATGGACAGGCCGGGCTGGAAGCATCGCTTGATGATTATTTACGAGGTTTACAGGGAAACCCGGCCAGTCTCATTTGGTGGGATTATTTACTCTACGGCACTCCCCCGCCCGGTCTGAACGTTCGGCTAAGCATTGACCTTTCCCTTCAAACCGCAGCGGATCAACTGCTCGGTGGACACGCTGGCTCAGTTATCCTGATGAATGCGCAAACGGGTGAGATCCTCGTGATGGCATCACACCCGACTTATGATCCAAACAAACTGGACACAGAAGGCGACACTCTTTCAGCGAATTCATCTGCGCCTTTGGTTAATCGCGCAACCCAGGGGTTATATCCAATTGGCACAGCCATCCTTCCCCTGTTGCGCGCAGAATTTGGAGATACCCAGCCAACAGAATCCGCGCTGAAAAAGTATTATCAAAAACTTGGTTTGTATCAAGCGCCGTCCATCAATATGCCTGTTGCATTTGATGCCGAAGAAAATTTAATAAAAGATATCAAAGTGAGTCCATTGCAGATCAGTCTCGCGGCCGCGCTGCTAAGTAATCAAGGAATCAAACCTGTAGCGAGAATTGCCATGGCGGTGGAAACACCTGCGCAGGGATGGGTAGTGCTGTCAGCCGAGAGTCAGCCTGTTGAGTTGATTCCATCCAAAGCGGCGAATGAAGCGGCTCTATCTTTCATCTTGGAAGGCAAACCATACTGGAGTCATACCAGTCAGGTAATCGTGGATAAGAGTCCTATTACATGGTTGACAGCCGGCACATTGCCGGATTGGGGCGGCACGCCGTTGGTGTTGGTAGTTGTGCTTGAAGAAAATAACATTTTCCTCGCCGGCCACATTGGGACAGAACTTCTTGATATGGCGTTAAATCAATAAACAAGGAGAAAAACTTTTTCAGTCTAGAATCAAAAAGGCCAGGCGGTTGCCTGACCTTTTTATTTTGAAATTAATTATATGCCAAGATCGTTATCTTTGGCTCCGTAGCCAGGACCGCTTTTGAAGAAAGTATAATTTGGTTTAATATCCGGGGTCAGGTCAACAACTTCACCCGCAGCGAGTTGCTTCGCGGTTTCAAGAACAACTGCTTTACCATGATGATTTGTAGCTTCATAATGACCCGTGAGACCGACATTGCTGATATATTCGCCGCCCTTCGCGGTGTACGCAGCAGGGACTTCATCTTCAGGGAAGATGGCGGCAAATGGGCACTCGGGGACACAAGCACCGCAATCGATGCAGGTGTCAGGATCAATATAGATCCACGGCCATTCTGCAAGAGGCTGGCCAGGGATCATACACTCGACGGGGCATACATCGATGCAACCGCGGTCACGAACGCATAAACTGGTGATAATGTGAGTCATTTAACTTTGCTCCTGATTGAAATGTATTTGAATGGAACGAGCCAATTATATCTTCGTTTATGTTCGTGGCAAGGGTAAGTTTATTTTTTCACGATACACACGTTTGGTGTGGGAAATCAATTTGAACGGACCCACATGATCTTATCCAGCTCTTTATGGTTAGTGATGTCATGGATAATTGAAAAAAGAAGCTGCTTCCCTTGCAACACAAGCGGGGATGAATATACTTCCACAATGCGCTCTTCTCCGCTGGCTAACTTGTGCGGAAAAACAAAATAATTTCTCTCCTCATGCACCGCAAAGTTTTGTTTTGGGGTATCCATAAAAATCAACGGCAACTTGATTGGCGTCAAAAATAACACCTGTTATAGGTTCAATGAGCAGCATGATCTCCGGATCTTTCTCAAACATAAGGCGGAAAGCCTGTTCATCAGGCACCAGCGCCAGTTTGTTTTCCGGGGTGTTCTTTTTTGAAGCCATTGAATTACTCCTATTACATTTGACGCTATTCAGTTTTCTGTTAGGTACTACTATGATTACACATTATCGGAAATGATCCGCGGATTTGTAGATGCTCATGATGGCGTCCGCTATACCCGATAAATAGATTTATGGAATCTACCTGCTCAAGAAAAAACCACGCGGTTACCGCCTTCACGTTTAGCGCGATACATGGCTTCATCAGCGTCATTCATTAATTGATCCAAACTGCTTTCCGCGTTTGCTGTGGCAACTCCCATGCTCATCGTTACAGACACTTCACCGGCGTTGGTCTTGATCGGGGATTCGGAAATGCTGGTTACCAATCTATCGAAAAGGTTCTTGTAATATTCTTCATCGCTTTCCAGCGCCACCACCAGGAATTCATCGCCGCCCAGGCGGCTAAAAGAATCATATATCCGAAGTTGGCGCCCTAAAATTTCCGCGATCCCGCATAACACTTCGTCCCCGGTCTGATGCCCATGCTGATCGTTGACATGTTTAAAATGGTCGATATCAAAAAAACCAATACTAAGTTTTTTGCCCACACCGTCTGAATCACTGCGCCGAATACGGGATAATTCTTTGGAAAGTTGATCTCTGATTGCACGGCGGTTAAGTATACCCGTCAGCGGATCATGAGTGGCGAGATGCGCCATGGTTTGCTGGGTTTCGTACAGGCGAGTTTGCAATTCAACTGAACGCTGACCGACTCGGATTCTGGCGAACAATTCCTCGTGATCAAATGGCTTTTTGACATAGTCATTGGCGCCAGTTTCAAGACCCGAAAGGATATCGCCTTTTTCATCCTTGCTGGTGAGTAGAATAATATATGGCGGCTGCTCAGTAAGCTGGGCGCGCACCCGTCGTATCACTTCCAGTCCATCCAAGCCCGGCATCATCCAATCCAAAATAGCCAGGCGCGGCGAATCTGGTTGTTGCAGAATTTCCCAGGCGGCCAGCCCGTCTTTGACCACCACAGGATCGTAATCCCATTTCTTCATGATCCCCACTAGAATAGTTCGGGCAGTAACATCATCTTCCGCGACCAAAATGCGCATGCTATTCCTTTAGGTTATGAAATAAGCTCGAGTTTGCGTAATTCTTTCAACAATTGTTCCTTATGGATGGGCTTGGATAGGTATCCATCGCAAAGACCGGAAAACGCGCTGATCTTGTTCTTCATATCATCCAATGCCGTGGTCATGATTATTTTAGCACCATCGCTGGATAAAATACCCTTATCCTCTTCCATTTCCCTGATCACTCTCAGGGTCTGTTGTCCATCCAATTCCGGCATCATAATATCCAGACAGATCAGGTTGAATGGCTCTCCGCTTTTTAGAGCCAAGCGCACGGCTTCCACGCCTTCCTGCCCATCCACGGCAACGTTCACCATCCCAAAACCCTTCAACAATTCCTGCATCAGCAGTCGGCTTGTAAAATCATCCTCAACGATTAATGTTTTCATGATTCAAATCTCCTCTTGATAGAATGCCATTTCAATTAGTAGGATAGCGCTTTCTGTATCTTTATGCAACTCCATCCGCTGATCCATTTTAAATCTCTTTTTTCAACACTTCTCTTAAGCGTTCGAATTGTAATTCCAATTTACTCATACGTTTTCGAATGGCGGAAAGATCGCCGGACTTACCGTTCTTTTCCATCTCAAAGGCTGTCGCCCGCAGCGCCTCGGCGCCAATATTAGCGGCCGCGCCCTTAATGGTATGCGCCTGGCGTTCAGCGCCCGTGCCATCACTTGCCGCCAAATAGTCTTTCAATGACTGTATTTGAAGCGGGATATCTTCCAGAAAACCTGCGATGACAATGTGAACCAGCTCCTCGTCATTCATGAGACGCTGCAACAATGCTGATTTATCGAATACCGGCACTTCGTTTGCGGATAAGCTGGGAGCTGCTTCCGGTGCTGCAGAGGATTGGTTTTCTCCGGCATTATCATCAACAGGTAGCCAGCGATTTAATGCCTCCGTCAGCGATTGCGCATTGATCGGCTTGGGCACGTAGTCGTTCATGCCTGCCTCCAAACAAAGTTCACGGTCACCTTGCATGGCGTTGGCAGTCATGGCAATGATCGGAATATTATGATTGAGTACTCCCGAATGAATATCACGGATATGACGGGTGGCTTCCAATCCGTCCATTTCTGGCATCTGTACATCCATCAGCACAATGTCATAAGGAACGCTCTCCAGGGCTCTCACTGCCTCGGCGCCGTTGGCTACGGCGTCTGCTCTGAGTCCAAGTTTCTTGAGGATTCCCAATGCCACCAGTTGATTGGTTCGGTTGTCCTCTGCCAGCAGGATGCGCGTCAGAATCACAGCACCCGCGCCGCCACGCTGAATCTCGCGGACGGAGTGGCGCGTTACGATCGGAGTTGTTTCAGTCGGCGAAGCATTCCCAGCGAACGCAATGGATAGTACGTTGCGAAGGTCCGTGGGAACCAGAGGTTTTACAAGATAACCTATAAAACCGATCTTCGCATACCGGCGGGCATCGCCTCGTTCTCCCAGTGATGACAACAAGATAAGATGAGTCCCGCTTAAGTGTTCATTTTCTTTGATCTTCTGGGCAAGGGTCGCTCCATCCATGATCGGCATCTTCATATCCAAGATCGCAATTTTGAAGGGATCGCCCTGCTCATGCGCTTCAAAAAGCGCCTGAAGTGCGGCAGCGCCGTCATTCACTTCCGCCGGGCGCATGCCCCAGTCTGCCAGCCTTACGCTCAAGATCTCACGACTGGCTGCGTTATCATCCACGATCAAGGTTCGTACTTCTTTTAGGTCAACCTGGATATGTAATTTTCCACTCAGCCTGCCTGGTGCGCCTTCGGGTTGTGGTTTCATAAGTACAGTAAACCAGAATTCAGATCCACGGCCTACCTCGCTATTTACGCCAATATTCCCGCCCATCAATTCAACCAACTGTTTCGAGATAGCCAATCCCAGCCCAGTGCCGCCGAACTTGCGAGTGGTCGAAGCATCCACCTGGGTAAATTTATTAAATAGCAATCGAATCTTTTCGGGCGGGATGCCGAGGCCGGTATCGCGGATCGAGAAGCGCAATTCAACTTCGTTATTGGATTCAGACAAGCAGGAGACGCGTACTGCAACTTCACCCTGGCTGGTAAATTTAATGGAATTGCCCACCAGGTTGGTAAGGATCTGGCGCAGGCGCCCCGGATCTCCCTGTAGGAAGATTGGCACTTGAGGATCGGCGGCGCAAATAAACTCAAGCCCTTTTTCCTGGGAACGCAGAGCTAGCGTGGCGGCAAAATCGTCGAGCAAACTCTGCAAGTCAAAATCCAATACTTCCAGTTCCAGCTTCCCGGCTTCTATCTTGGAGAAATCCAGGATGTCGTTGATCAGGGTCAGAAGTGCCTCACCGCTGGAGCGCACGATTTCAGCATAACGCTGTTGTTCTTCATCCAATTGGGTATCCAGCAGCAGACCAGTCATTCCGATGACACCATTCATTGGCGTGCGGATCTCATGACTCATGTTCGCCAGGAATTCGCTCTTGGCGATACTGGCCATATCGGCCTGCGCGGCAAAAGCATTGGCGCGGATGATCGACTCTTCGAGCCGATAATTGGTTTCCAGGATTTCAGTCTCAGCCTGCTTGCGCTCGGTAATATCTTGAAACGTACCAATTGATCCGTGCGAGACACTATCTTCACCAAACAATTCCACTGCGGCTTCAAGTACCCAATGGATTTTTCCATCACGCGCACGGATGCGGTGTTCGCACTTCCAGATCGGAATTTCTCCGGAGCGCACTTTAAGAATGGCTTCATCAATACTGTACTGAGCAAGGTCGCCGAGGAGCAAGGTTTCTTGAATCAGTGAATCCCAAATCTGCGTAGTAAATTCTTTCGCCGAGTACCCAGTAATCGAGAAGATCCCGTCGCCAATGAAAGCATATTGAACAATACTGCGGCCCATGTAAGATTGTCGATAAGGTACAGCCCCGGCAACTTCAATCGCCTGCCGATAGAGCGATTCGCTTTCGCGGAGTTCCGCTTCTGCATTCTTGCGTTCAATGGCGACCGCGATCTGGGCGGCAGCCAATTCCAATAATGCCAAGTCTTTCTGGTTGTAGGTGTTTTCCTTGTAATAATCCTGAATCACCATGGCGCCAATTGCATTTTTGTTGATCATCAGCGGAATGCCCAGCCAGCACTTTGGGGAGGTTCCCAAACCCTCCGAATAGGATCCAAAACGATCCTTGAATAGCGCTTCATTCATCCATAATAGAGATTTCTTCAGGTTTATAACATCCAAAGTTATTGATCGTGTGTCTCTCACATCTATGTCCGGCCAGTCGCCTGGATCTTTTTCATCAACTGAATAAGGATAGGATAAGGTTTGTCCGTTGTTCTTAAGCAGCGCAATATAAAAGTTATTGACCGGCAGGATGCCCTTTATAAGCTGATGAATGTGCTGAAATAACTCGTTCATGTTTGCTGTTGAATGAGCATCTTTGGTTATTTCATAGAGTGTCTCAGTAAGTTTCTTAGCCTGATTGCGTTCGGAAATGTCAGTAATCACTCCGATCACTTGAAACACCTGATTATCTTTATCCTTGAGCGCTGATACGGATAATTCAGCCCAGAAAGTTGAATTATCTTTTCTTACAAAACGTTTTTCAAGCCGATAATTATCCACTTGCCCATTAATGAGTTTTTGAAACAACGTTCTACTTTGCTCTCTATCATCCAAATATGTAACATCTATATTTGTCAGCCTATTCATTTCTTCATCATCATAACCAAGCTGGTTTTTCCACCAATCATTGAACATCACATATTTTCCGTTGGTATCGGTTATGGAAATCCCAATGTTTGCAACATTAAAGACTGCCTGTATTTTCCCTTCGCTCGCGCGCAGCGATTCTTCCACCTTCATGCGCTCGGTGATATCTTCTTTCACAGCCAAAAAATGGGTGATCTTGCCATTATCATCCTTGACTGGAGAGATCGTTGCAGACTCCCAATAAAGCTCGCCATTTTTCTTTTTATTATGAAAAACCCCGTGCCAGCTCTGACCGGAAAGTATCGTATCCCATAAAATCTTATAATCTGATTTCATCAGATGGTCAGTTTTTAATATTCTGTGATTTTTACCGAGCGCCTCTTCAGCGGTGTAGCCGGTGGTTTCCGTGAACCTCGGATTCGTGAATATAATGTTCCCCGCCAAATCGGTTATGACCGTCGTCACAGGACTCTGCTCGATCGCTAATGAAAGTGTCCGCAGCCTGGCAAGAGTTCTCTGCTTCTCTTCTTCAGCCTGCTTGCGCTGGGTGATGTCCATCAGAGTAACAATCACCTTAGACCAGTCACTCTCGTAGCCAGGGAGAATAGCCCAATTCAAACTGATCGAGATCAGCTTTCCATCCAGGGTGCGGTTAACTGTTTCCATTTCAAATTGAGGCACATTCGAAGCGATCAGAACAAGTTCATCACGGAAATACTTTATAACCTCTTCGGAGAAAATGGATGTCAGATTTTGATAAATATCCTCCTTACTGACGGCTCCAAATAAGCGGAGGGTGGCTTTATTGACATCCAACACTTTTATCAATCCAGCACACTCCAGCACTACTTCGGGATGCTGACTAAGATAAGAAGCGAAATCGCTCACTCCGCCAGCGCGCAAAGCATCCAAGAGCTGCTTGACCGCTGAAAAATCTTCCTCCCACTGAGAGATGGGTGAATCATCAAACAAGCCGTGGAAGCGCTTTTCACTCTCGATCACCATCTCCTCCGCCTGCCTGCGCTCGGTGATGTCCTCGAATGTCACGACAGCCCCAATTACCTCGCCTTGTTCTAAAATGGGTGTGCTGGCGAACTCGACGGGAAAACTCACGCCGTCTTTTCGCCAGAATACCTCGTCGTTCTTGTGATGCACAACTCCGTCCTTGAGCGCCGCGTAGATGGGACACTCTTCTTCCGGATAAGGGCTGCCATCAGGCTTGGTATGATGCCAGATGGAATGACTGTGCCGATCGATAAGTTCCTCAACTTTATATCCTAGCATCGCCGCGGCCGCAGGGTTGACAAAAGTATGTATCCCCTCGAGGTTCACTCCCAGGATTCCCTCGCCTGCCGAATTCAATATCAATTCGTTTTGGCGGCCAAGTTGCGCAAGCGCTGCTTCCGCCTGCTTGCGCGCGGTGATATCGCTCACGCTCCCAATGCGCGCCAGGGGCTGTCCATCCGCATCTCGCAGAACGGAGAATTTTTCGTGACACCAATGATACTGACCAGTATTGTGTCTGGAACGGTACTCCATTTGATACTCCGTGCCGGCAGGATTGCTCATAGCCTCGGCCTTCACGCGTTTGACTTCAGCCTGATCATCGGGATGCATCAATTTCAATACAGCATCAACAGGCACTTCAATCATCTCATGCGGAATATAGCCAAAGATGCGGGCGAAAGCGGGGCTCAAATACTCGTAAGTATCGGTTTGCAAATTGCGTTTATAGAACCCATCCTGCGAATTTTCCAGCACCTCCCGAACACGTCCTTCGCTTTCAAGCAACTCCGCCTGATTGAGTTGCAATTCTTCCAGGACTTCATCGGTCGCTGCCCGTTCTTGCAGGAGCTGATTCTGGCGAGCAAGCAGCGTAGTCGCACTGGCGAAAGCTGCGTACACAACCATCAAAAAGCCAGCGCCGAATAGACCAACGATGATCGTGATCTTTCGGCGGGCGGCTGCAATATCCGCCCGGAGCGATGCGGCGTCCTCATAGATCTCGTAGGCGCCCACCGTCGTCTGTGTTCCCGGGGTTTTGATCGGCAGGTAAAGCTCCAGAAACTCCATGCCAAGTGCACCTTCGAAGATATTCTCCGCTTCGCTGCTTGGCGCGAAATCACCCACAGTCACACCATCCAACGCCTGCCTGAGTTCTTCGTTGATCGGGAAGTGCTGGCCGATCACAATTGGCAGATCCGAGTAGACGACAGTGCCATCCGGCGTCCAAACCTTCACGCGCAGGATCTTATGTGAACTGACGATTTCATCCAATAAGCGGTTGATCTCAGCAGAAGATTCGCTCGTCGGAGCTTTAATGGCGCTTCCAGTGAGAAGCTCATCAACATCGGAATGAACAATTACCTCAGCGCCGAGAATCGCCTCATTGACGGCTGTTTTGAAAAGGCTGTCGGCCATAGTGCTAGCGACAACAAATGCCATAATGAGAATCAGAGCGGCTGCCACTGCCAGAGCTGTAACGCGAAATCCCAGCCCCTGGGATTTTTTTGTTGGGGTAATGGCTTGTGCGAGTCGGTTATCCGTGCTGGTCATCGTGCGCCTCTTTAATTGATCATTCGATTAATCTTTGATTCTCTTGCACGTCCGTAGTCGCAATCATACACATCTTCGGAATTCAATATCATCATATCATTCTCTCATTTAACAACCACGGCGTTAACAGGCGACTGGTAAAACCATCCACAATTTAAAATAAATATTACTCTTTGAAAAAAAACTTGTACCAGTAAATTATCCCA
>JAPLGS010000136.1 GCA_026390015.1 Chloroflexota bacterium
ATGTCCCGCTGTGCCAATTGAAGTTTTGAATCCCGCGGCCGCATGGCACGATCAAAAAGAATATGATAGACGATACAAAGACCTTGCGATGCGCTTCGTGCAAAACTTCGCCAAATTCAACGACGGTACTCCGCAGGAAGTAATTGACGCGGGGCCGAAAATATAAGCTGGAGTACGAAAATTCCTGAATTCGCGTTGAACTCTTAAAAATCAAAAACAGCCTTGCGATTTCTCACAAGGCTGTTTTTATTTATTCATATAACTGGGCTTTGATCGGAGAAGGGTACTTCGACGTTTTTGTGGAGCGGGTTGTTTTTTCAAACAACTTTTGCTCTGCGCGCAGCGCGTCTATTTTTCGCTGCACGTGCGGCGCAAAGAAACCCGCATAACGTTTTTGAAGCACTGGTTTCTGCCAGTCATTACCGCCGACCAAACCACGGCAATTCAAGCTTCCACAGCCACAATTAAACTCATCGTATGGCATGGTATCGCTCATGGCGTAGTCAAAACAAACTTCCTCGCCGATTTTAATGTCTCGCATTGCAACGAGTCCAATCTGGCCCGAAAGACCTGCATTCGGATTACACGAGTGATTGACATAATCTCCTTCACCAATGGGGCGCGGCACCAGGAAAAGACGATCTTCTACCTGGATACATAAACTACGCTCACGGTCAGGAAGGTGAATAAAGGCGTCCCATTCATAGACGACGCCCCCGAAAACGGCTACGAGCTCACCCTTTTTGATGGGCTCTAACGAATAAATTCCGTTTCCACTGCCATTGGCCTTCGGGCGGCCTTCCAACTTAGAAGACAGATAAGAACTTGGTTGCTTGGACATTCATATAAACTCCTTTTTCTGTGGATTAAAGATTAACAGCGCCTCCCGCGGTGGTCGAGCCGCGAAAAACGCCATTGGTAGAAACCAATAATACATTAAATATCCAGCATGTAAAGGTTTTAATGGAATGGATTTTGTAATTATTATTTGGATGAAAATCACACAGCGCGCATGCTCAAAGCTGATTCTGCTTAAATTGTATTTTCTCGCCCGAACAGAATCTCCTTTAAGGCGTCCATTGTGCTCCCCAATCTGGTTCTGGATGATTCGTGAGCTGCACCTGGTTTTCACCATTCGAACGCATTATATAAAGATCAGCCTGATCGTCATTGCGAAGAGAGTTGAACACGATATATTTTCCATCGGGTGAGTAAACCGCACCAGCGTTATTTCCACCATCCGTTAATTGAATGTATGCACCTGTGGCGGCTTCGATCTTGAATATATTTTTATCTGCAAATGCACCTGCGTAAACCAAAATATATTTTCCATCCGGTGACCAATCCAAGCTTCCGCCGATTCCCTGCAATCCCTGCGAGATACGCACGTGATTTTTTCCATTCGAGTCCATCGTAAATATCTCATATTCCTGCGGAATGCCAACCGACATGGCGTAAGCGATTCTCTCTCCATCCGGTGACCAGGCGACCGCCACGATGGTATCCGTCCCGGCGTAAAGCTGGTGAGGGTTTAATCCGTCAGCGTTCACCATCCAAATGGAAGTGGGTCCATCGCCTGCGCGATTGGCGAAGACGATCCAACATTTCCAATATTTTCTGTTATTTGTAATAGTTGTTTTTTTGCAAAAGATAACGAATATAGGTCAAACGCGCCGTTGCGGTTGGATGAAAATAATATTGATGCGCCATCAGGCGGGAATGTTGGGTAGTAATTGTTCGCGTCCATGTCGGTGAGCTGTGCCAAGCCCGTCCCGTCGCGGTTGATCATGCATAATTGATTGAAACTTTCGCGAGTGCAGATGAATGCGATTCGGCCTCCGTGCGGGTCAGTAGGTCTTGGTGTCAGAGTAATTGTTGGCGGCGGTGTGTGATCTGCCGCAAATGGAGTGAATTGCACAACCGTGGCGATTGGAGCAGGCGCCGGACGTACCATCCAAAATAATGAAGCGAATCCTGCAACCAAGGTGAAAATAAAAATGGGAATAATGCCCAATCGCATTTGTGAATTCCCTGGTTTCAAGCTGCCGGCGACAGCTAATCTTTCCTCGAGCGGGAGCAGGTCTTGAGCGGAAAGAATCGGTTCGGGCGTAGGCAGAAAACCCCACCTGTTCAGGAGCACTGAGGTGATTGGAGCTGTTGTTGGCGTAGCGCGAGATGGAATTTCATCAACAGAGGTATGCGCGGCAAGGGCGAGTGCCGAGAGAAATTCGGTTGTCGACTTAAGCCGATCCTCAGGTTTTTTACGGAGAGCCCAAAGGATCATACGCGAGAAGTTATCGGGTATTTTTTTATTCAACGAAGCGGGCGCAACTGGCGTCAGGTCTAGATGCGCTTTCCAGATCGCATGATTTGTTTTTGGAGGGGCTTTGCCGTTGATCCACGCACCTGTGACGAGTTTATACAAAAGAACTGCCAGCGCGAATATGTCAGCGGCGGGAGTTAATGCCTGCCCGTTAAATTGTTCTGGTGAAAAATAAAGATGAGGATAAAAATTTTGCTGGAATTCAGCATTTGAGCCAGCCTTTAACCCGGCGCCAATTCCTCCCAGAAATATTTCGCCTTGCCGGTTGATGTGAATTAATTCAGGCGCAAGATTTAGGTGGACATAATTTTGTTTATGCAACGCTTCAAGTGCTGAACAGACCGCTTTCATGTAGAGTAGTGCTTCGTTTACCGACACTGGCCCTTTATTATAAAGATCGGCGAGCGAAGGGCCATCGATCCATTCTTCCAGTAAAAATGCGAGTGTGGGAGTTTGATGTACGCCTAGATAGGGAACAAGGTTGGGATGGGAAATACCGCGCAGTTTTGCCGATGCTGCTTCAAGACTTTTCAAAGCCTCGGCATTCTCTGATATTATTTTTGGTAAAAATGTTAATGCGAGAGCTTTATTGCTGCGTGTGTCGGTTGCGCGGTATAGCTCTCCAAGCGGTGTAAGCGCGATGAATTCTTCTGCGTGATATTGGTTAAGGAATGTCTGACCTGATAACGACGGCATAAAAAGAATCTTTTCTTCCAAAGTCTTTTTATTCCTTGATGAATATTTACAACGCCCATGCCAGCATTAAGCCAAGGATCGCGGCGATCAGCCCGATATGCAGAAAAAGATTGCTGGTCGTCAGTATGTTTCCCGGCAAAATAAATTGGATCGCCAGATTGCAGATGATCAGGAATATGCCGAGGATGGGGAGCAACCCTTTTCGATGTGCCAGATATTCGGATAAAAGATCTAATAGTTTCGAGATCATACTTCCTCTGTGTCAGTTTCTTCGCCATCGTCAGCAACTGGTTCGGCATGTTCCTTTGTAACATGCCAGGGAGCGTATTGAGCGAGGAGTCTACCGGGGATGCGTCCCTGCATCACTACGCCTCCGCGTTCATGTTCAACGATTTCCACTTGACCTAATTCGTGAAAGAGAGAGATCAACGCGCCTTGTTTGTACGGAAGGCGCACATGGATGGGCGTGTATGATTCAAATAATTCCTCCCGCATCAAATGCAGCAAATCTTTTATACCCGTTCCTTCGATGGCAGAGATCGAAATAGACTTTGGAAAATTCTTCAATATTTCGCGCGCGTTTTCAGGATCACGCAATTGATCGGCTTTGTTCAACGCGGTGATCATGGGAATATGACTCGCGTCAATTTCTTCCAAAGTTTCCTGCACAGCCTGGAATTGGTTGAGAGCGTTGGGATGCGAAATATCCACAACATGTAAGAGCAGATCTGATTCTGCGATTTCTTCCAATGTGGCGTGGAAAGCGGCGATCAGCGAGGTTGGAAGTTTTTGAATGAAGCCGACCGTGTCTGTGATCAAAGCCAGATCATCACCGGGCAATTGGACGCGGCGGGTGGTTGGGTCGAGCGTGGCAAAGAGTTGATTCGCCACAAGCACTTCCGATTTCGCGAGCCGATTTAGCAAAGTGGATTTGCCAGCGTTGGTATAACCAACGATCGCAACAATTGGAATACGTGAGCGTTTGCGTTGCGCGCGGTATCTTGTGCGATGTGCCTCCACTTTTTCAAGTTCACGCTTGATGTGTGTGATGCGCGTGCGTATCTGACGTTTGTCCACTTCGAGTTGAGTTTCGCCGGGGCCGCGCAATCCCACACCGCCAGCAGACCCAGCTGCGCCGCCTCCGCCGCCAGCCTGCCTTTCAAGGTGCGTCCAGGCGCGGGTGAGGCGCGGCAGATTGTATTCATATTGCGCGAGTTCCACTTGCAGCATGCCTTCGCTGGTGTGCGCGTGCTGGGCGAAGATGTCGAGGATGAGCGCGGTGCGGTCGAGTACACGAATGTTGACAAGTGCCTTCTCCAATTCGCGTTGGTGGCGTGGAGAGAGTTCATCGTCGAAGATAACCACATCAGACAAGGTTTCTTCAGCGAGGGCTTTTAATTCCTCCACTTTGCCGGGACCGATGTAGGTCACTACGTTCGGGCGGTCGAGTTTTTGGGTGAGTTCGCCGACTACATCCACGCCGGCGGTATCAGCCAGCAAGGCGAGTTCAGCCAGCGAATCTTCGAGGGTGAGTAGCTGTTTCTTCTCGCGCAGCTCCACGCCGACAAGGAAGGCACGTTCACGCGGGGCTGTCGTTGGTTGGGGATTTTTCTTTGCCACTGGGATCTGTTTCCGATTCTGGTTTCATGGTCTCAAATTGACCGAATAGTTTGGCGATGCGCGGGTCGCTAGCCTCTGTGCGCGTAGGCAGTAGGATGTGAAAAGTTGAACCTTTATATTCTACTTCGTCATGTCCTTCCGATTCAACCCATATCGTACCACCATGCGCTTCGATAATTCCACGCGTAATGGGCAGTCCGAGTCCGGGGCCGCCGCCTTTGAATTTTGTCTTGCCGCTGGAGTGCAGGTCTGTTCTGCCAAGTTGACCGAACTTCTCAAAGATGACGGCTTGATGTTCCGCCGAGATGCCAATGCCTGAATCAGCGATGATGATCTCAACGAAGCCGGGCAGCAGGCGTCCATTAATGGTGATCGTGCCGTTATCAGGTGTGTATTTGATCGCGTTCGTCGTGACGTTGTATAAAGCCTGATAGATGCGTTCCGAGTCGCCGTAGATCATCAGGTTATCCCCTTCAAATTTATTAATGATCAAAGTTTGCCTGCGGTCATGGATGGTTTTACCAAGCTCGTTTTTCAGGAGGTTTAACAAATGTGTAATCCATAATGGTTGGAAATTAAGAGTGAGCAAATTATTGTCTATCAAAGATACGTCGATCATATCGTCAATAATATGGCGCAGACGATGGATGCCGGTGCTCACGCCTTTGAGCAAGGTCTCAAATTGTGATTGCCCCGATTGCTCAACAGTATCCGCCATCATGGCTGTGTAGCCTTCGATGAGGGTCAGTGGAGTTTTTAATTCATGGGCGGCCACTGAAATAAAACTTGATTTGTTGCGGTCGAGCTGCTGAAGTTTTTCCTGGGTTTTGCCAAGTTCGCTCGAAATGTGCGCCACGCGTGTTTCCATTTCGTAGCGGACGACTACGCTCAGGCTGTGAGTGTAAATAGGGATGACTACCGCGAGCAATTCCAGCGCGTCTTTTTTGCTAAGGTTTTTGCTCGCCACTTCAATCGTCAACGACACCATGCGATTAATGACGAAGGATACAAAGTAATCGCCTTCATCCAAATTCGTTTCGGTGGGAGCGTGACCCCAATCGTAGAGGATCGGATCGAGCCAGGCGATGTCGCCGGTCATGACGGCTTGTTCGAGCAGTTCGTAAAATCGTTCGAGCTGTTCGGCAAACCCGACGCGCACGCCTTCACCGCTCGCCAATTCGCGCGAGATGCGTTCCACCCATGGGGTGCGTATTTTTTGAAGTGATGTTTGCAGCGCCATTGAATGTAAGTTTACGCCCGCTTGATGCTTTTGACCATATTATTTTTCAACGATCCAATTCCACAAGGTCTCGCCGACGGCTTGCAGACTTTCGGCTGAAACTTTATCGGGCGTATCTTGCGTGGTGTGCCAAAAGGGATAGTCGAAGTCAATGATGTCTACGGCGGGGATGCCTGCTTCGAGAAACGGGGTGTGGTCATCTTCCATGCTGAATTTTTCCTGATTAATAAATTTATTGCCGTAGCCAAGTTTTTCAGCTGTGGCCCATATTTCAGCGCGGATGGCGGTATTGGAATTTTTTTCGAGATAGATATTCAAGTCTGCGTCACCGATCATGTCTACGATGACAACTGCTTGCGGCCGAATTGGGATTTCTTCTGCAAAGGCGCGTGAACCTAATATCCAATCCCAACCTTCGATGTTGCCTTGATCTTCGGTGTCGAAGAAGACCAGCCAAACAGGGACTGTGTCTTTTGGCAGGCAGCGCGCCATCTCAAGCAAGATCGCTACGCCAGATGCTCCGTCATTTGCTCCGGGGACTGGCTCGCTGCGTTTTGTTATATCAAGATCATTGTCCGCAAAGAAACGTGTGTCGTAATGTGCGCCCAGGATGATCTGCGGGTCGTCATCATTTCGCTTTGCGATGATGTTGAAAATGGGATGTCCCAGCCGTTCTGATTCGTGGACTTCAACGATCCAGCCTGCAGATTCCAATTCGGCGCGCAGCCATTCGCGGATCTTTGCGTGTCCATCGGATTCAGGTGTGCGCGGACCGAAGGCGACTTGTGTTTGAACGTCACTATAAGCGCGGGAACTGTCAAAGGAAACAGGATCAGCCTCACGATTCAGAAAAGATGCGATGTACCATCCGATGGTGAGAGTCAACAAAACGCCGATCACGGTCAAATAGATTGAAACAGTTCGTTGGGTCATGCTTTTCCTTGGCAAGGTGAAAATTAATCAATCACCAGAAAATCCGTTAGTACTTTTCCTGCGCGCTCCGCGTAGAGTTTAGACCGTTCGCGTTTGCCGACTCTTTTTTCAAGCGCGAGCGCAGGTAGAATTCCAAAGTTAGCTTTCATCGGTTGAAAATCTTTAAGGCTGGCGTTGGTGATGTAATGACATAACGCGCCAAGCATGGTTTCGTGCGGAAGTGTGATTGGCGTTTTGTGGCCGAGCAGGCGCGCGGCGTTAATGCCGGCCAGTAATCCCGTGGCGATGTTGCCCATGTAGCCTTCGACACCCGTGATCTGACCCGCGAAGAAAAGATCGTCGCGTGTGATGTGCTGCAGGGTGGGGCGCAAAAGTTTTGGAGACGCGATAAATGTGTTGCGATGCATTTGACCCAAACGCTCGAACTCGGCATTCTCCAGCCCGGGGATCATGCGCAGGACGCGTTTTTGTTCGGGAAATTTCAAATTGGTTTGAAAGCCGACGAGATTATAAAGACTGCCCGCGAGATTATCCTGCCTAAGCTGGACGACGGCAAAAGAACCTCTGCCAGTTCGTGGATCACGCAAGCCGACGGGACGCATGGGGCCATAGGCAAGCGAATCTATCCCGCGTTCAGCGATGACTTCGATGGGCAGGCAGCCTTCGAAGAATTGGCCTGCCTTCACGCCCGTGCGGATCGCTTCTTCAAAGGAACGAAGTTCAATGCGCTCAGCGTTTTGCAGTTCGTGTACGAATGAATAATATTCATCCTTCGAAAATGGACAGTTGATGTAATCGCCTGCGTCTGAATCTCCTTTGCCATAACGGGAGGCGCGGAAGGCGATATCCATGTTGATCGATTCGGCGTGGACGATGGGCGCGATCGCATCGAAGAAAAATAAATGCTCCTCGCCGCTCAATTTTGCTATGGACTGCGAAAGACTTTCCGAGGTAAGCGGTCCGCTGGCGATGATGACCGGTGTTTGCGGAATTTCCTTCATCTCCCCGCGCAAGACTTTAATGTTTGGATGGTTCTCTATTTTTTGCGTGACCATGCGTGCGAAGGCTTCACGGTCAACTGCCAGCGCGGCACCTGCGGGCAGGGCGCTGGCTTCGGCACATTCGAGCAGCATTGAATTTAATTGCCTGAGTTCGTTCTTTAGCACGCCAGAGGCTCGGTCGGGCAGGTTTGAGCCGAGTGAGTTCGAGCAGACCAGTTCAGCCAGGTCACCGCTGAGATGTGCGCCTGTCTGAGCTGACGGCCTCATTTCATAGAGCTGTACTTTGAATCCGCTTTGAGCAACTTGCCAGGCGGCTTCACTGCCGGCCAATCCACCGCCAACGATGGTGATCTCGGCAGAAGTATTCGAGACAGATGTTTCAGTCATTTTAGTATTTTACCATTTGGGATTTTTGCATTGTGATGTGTCTGTCATTATTACTTTAGATATCACTTGTTCAATAAAGGATTTGGCTGTATGCTTGGCTTGTTATTTGTTAAACCTGAAAAAAAATAAGGAGAATCAAAATGTCTGAAATTAAATACGATATCATCAAAAAGATCGGGGTGCTATCAAAAACTGCTTCGGGGTGGACCATGGAACTCAACCTGATCAGTTGGAATGACAGGGACGCAAAATACGACATCCGTGAATGGTCTCCAGACCGCGAGCGGAGAGGCAAAGGCATCACCTTGTCAACGGAAGAGTTGTCTGCACTAAAAAAACTACTGAATGTTGTGGAGCTATAAATTCAATTTGAAAAAACAGGAGCAAACCAATGAGCGAACAAAACCCATACAACTATAATGTCACATTGCCCACGAGCAGCATGGCTACCATTAGCCTGATCGCAGGAATATTAGGATTCACAGTATTTCCGGTTATCGCCAGTATAGTCGCCATCGTGACGGGTTATGCGGCGCGTAAGGAAACACGCGCGATTCCTCCCATTGCCTCTGGTGATGGTCTCGCCACTGCGGGTATTGTGATGGGCTGGATACAGATCGGATTGGCGGCGGTAGGCATCTGTTGTTTGCTTGTTTATTTTATTTTTGTTGTTGGTGTGCTGGGTTTGTCGATCAATCAGTAAAGCTAAAGGCCAGACAGGTTTCTTTGCGAAAACCTGTCTGGCCTGATAGATAAATAAAAGGGCAGTGACGTTCTATACAACTAATATCAAAACCGTCCATGCGCTTGAGATTAACAAAATCACCATACCGAAAATTGCGAAAACCAGGCGCATCCTGCCTGTCAGCGCCTGAGCGAGACCGAATAGGAAGAAGGCCACCGCCATCACGGTCAAGACACCCACATAGGAATCAGCTTTACTGCTCCATTTGTGATAATCATCCGCGGCAGTGTTTTGCTTTTTTACAATCTCGTTTGCCAATTTGCTTGAATCTCTTAAATAAGCTTCACCGTCCGGAGTTCCGTCAGTAGTCTTTGACGCGTAACGAGGGTCTGTATAAAAAACGGAAAAACTTGTCAGCTTATCGGCGCGCGCCTTAGCAGCCAACGCGCTGATTTTACTGAGCGCGTTCCCGAATTTGTCCCCAGATTGTTCCATCTCCAGCGCCGTGAATTGCATCATCAACTCGGTCTGTCGCTCTAGTAAAACTTTTGCGAAGGTGTTCAAGTCGTACGTACTCTGCAATCCCGAGCGATGAAGTTCGGCTGATGCAAGTATCGCAAAATATTGTGAGTCGCGATTGGCCGAGTTTGCGCGGATGTTCGCATCTGCCTGCAGGGTAGCCACAACCGCAGTGATGATGGTCGTGATCAACGTCAATACCACGATCAATATTTTATAACGTTCTGTGGGTTCAAGAACCTGCGGTTCGTTCATAGCGCACCTCCACGCACTGAGAAAAATATGAGTTCCACCAGCCCGAACCAGGTCAAGCCAAAAAGGTAGATGCCTACGCCGATCGCCAATGAGACCAGACGGGAACGTTTCATGCTTAACTGGGAGAGGGCCAGCCAGAACAAGCTGATCGCCAGCAGGATGACTCCCACTGTCAGCCAGCGCTGCTCGGATGAATATTGATCCGACAGCTTGAACGATGCTGTTGGATCGAGCGCCGTCAGATCAGGCGTGGCCGCTTCAAGATCTGAAAAGCGCAACTCAAGATCATAAGTGCCATCTTCCTTGAGATATTTATCATCAGTGGTGAGTTCGGTGACCAACTGTAAGCTTGGCAAAAGGTACTGACGCATATTCCGGCCCTGCGCCTGCGCTGTCTTGTCGCTGCTGTTTTCAAAGGCTTCCACCTGTGCCAAAGCAACAGCATAGGTTTGTGCGTGACCCGCTTCCTCGTAGGTTCTGCGCCAGTCTTCGCTTGAACCGGCTTGCTTCTTAACCGCATCGATCAACCCCTGACGGATCGCGTCGCCGGCCGCCGAACTGACCATGCTGGCGCGCCATGCAGCAAATGCGGTGGTGGCCGATACGACTGCGATAATGATCGCAATAAAAATATCAAGGCGTGGTGATTCATTTAAACGTTTTAGCATGTTGTCTCCATTTAATAATATCCTGTTTTATTGTTATGAAGCAATTTCGTTATTACGTACCTACTCTACCTTATATTCAATTGCATAGGCGGGGATGTTGATGCCTGAGATGGAAATATTCATCTCACGGAGTTTGAATTCCATTTCAGCATGAACTGTTTTCATGGCCTCCTGCGTGACCAATATCTCGCCCGCGTTGGCTACATCTTCCCCCAATTTGCAGGCTCGGTTAACTGCGTCACCGAAACAATCTTCATTGCCAATGATCAATATTTTTCCATAGTCAATTCCGCATGAGATGCGAATATCGAAATCTTCAGGTGTGAGCAGATTGGTTGATTTGAAGGCAAATTGTAAGGCAATTGCGGCGTGAATGGCTGACAGCGTGTCGGGAAAGACCGCGAAGCAATTGTCGGCTTCAAACTTGATGAGACTGCCGCCGTAGGTTTTGACGATGGGTTCTGCGATCAACTGCATCCGCCGAATCATTGAAAGATAATGGATGATGCCATACTTGCGCGTCAGCAATGAAAAGCCAGACATATCCAGAATGAATACTACGCGTTCAGTTCCGTACTCTTCCCATAACTTTGCCTCGATCTCATGACGGCTGCTGTCTGTCGCTTCTTTTGAGAACTCTAATAACAGTTCCTGGAAATTTTTTGAATCTTGTTTATCCATTAAATTTTTCCTCATTATTAATATATGTCGGGAAGTACTGGTTTATCTCTATCCGTTAAATTTACAACGATCGCATGACTTGCCTTGATTAAATTTTCAGGTGTGATCATGATCTCTTCCCCCCATTGACCTCCACCCGTACCCAGGATGGGTTCATTAAGCAGGCTCGCCTCGAGGAAGGATCTGAAATTTAGTGGCTGCCAGCTAAAGGCGGGGATCGACCCGATGATATATCCGGTTATTTCCTTCACCACTTCAGGCGCGGCCATTTGAATATTGCGTGACCCAATGGCTTTCTTCAAATTTCCAGAGACCGCGTTTTGATCTCCGCCCAGCATGATGAGCACCCGCTCACCAGTATCCACTTGAAAGATGAGCGTCTTCACCGCTTGTCGTTCAGAAAAGCCCAACACATGCGCCACATTCGCCGCGCCTTTTTCTGTTTCAGATGAAAAACTGCGTGCTTCATAGGGGATATTTAATTGATCGAGATATAAATGGGCTTGAAGTTTCATAACGAGAATCCTTTTTTAATAATTGAAATAATTTTCTGCGGAGTCTGTGCGACTTTAATGGTCAATGCGTTTTGCGGTTCTTCGAGTATATCAAATTGACTTGCCAACATTTCAGCAGACATATAATGATCTGTGCGTTGACGTAAACGGACTTTGATCTGTTCGTAGGTTCCCTGCAGGTAAACAAATTTTATCTGTTCATTAATCATAAGCAGATCGCGGTATGAATTTTTCAACGCGGAACAGGCCAGCACAATTGATTTTTCATGTTCAATGTTCCGGCCGATCAATTCCTGAAGTGAGTATAGCCAGCCTGCGCGATCTTCGTCGGTCAATGGAATATTTTGCGACATCTTCACACGGTTTGATTCAGAATGAAAATCATCTGCGTCATAAAAATTCCAATTCAATTCACGCGCCAATAATGACGCGATCGTTGTTTTGCCCGACCCCGCCACTCCCATGACAATGATGACTTGAGATTCGCTTTTCATGGAAATATTTTTCGTAAGGCGCGATCTAATGTCAAGGTGAGTGGACGATCAGGTTTCCGCTTTCAAGGATTTCTATTTGGTCCCCGTTTTTTAACAACGAAAAATTTGAATCAGAAAGCGCAACCAAGGGGAAGGATTTTTCGTAAAGTTCGCCGGCCACCACAGATGCCAACGCGAAGAAAAAATCAGTCGCCGTTGTAATGATCGCAACCGGCGCCGTCCCTGCGCGGATCGATTCGAGCAGAACCGCGGTCGTTGTGGATGATCCGCGCGTGAATGGAACAGCCAATATTTTATCCTTCGCATTCATCCCCGAAAGCGGATGCCTGCGGTCTGTGATCTCTCCGCTTTTCCAATCGTAGCCGCCCCAAAATGAAAGCGGCTGATCGCTGACCAGCGCCATGCCGCTTGCCCTGCCTGCTATGACAGGCTTGCCGATCAACATTAAGTTTTCCATAAGGTTTCATCCCGAACAATATCGCCTGCAATGGCTGAGTTTACGCAATCCGCCAGGCTTCCGAAGGTAATTTTTTTGTCTAATAGACCAGGCGCGTAATAGGCAAATTTTGCAGAGTTCGTCATTAGGAATTCGATCTCTTTGGGTAACATCGGAGTCGTTAGAATACACGTATCGACAGTAAGTTGCGCCCCAAATTCTTGAATGTGTTCAAGAAAGCCTGCCTGTTGAGCGAGCTGCGCCATCGCTCTGCTGGATGTAACTAGAAATTTGACTCGCGCGTTTTTTTTCTTCCCAGCCACAAGCGGAGCGAGCTTCTTAAATTCTGCCAGTGAAAAATGCGGACTGCCCAATACGATCATATCCAATCTGGCGTTATCTGTATGCGTTAATTCACGGCGCGCCTGACGCAGCATTTCCATTGTGATGGCGGATGTTTCTTGCGGCTTGTTCCCTTGAAATGCCGCTTCAATAGTGGGCGCTTCCGGCGTTATGCCAACCATGTGGAAAAGCGCCACTGCGCCGGAGGAAGCCGCACCGGCTCCCAGCGCTTTGAGTTGATCTTCATTCGGGATGATCTTCATGCCGGCGATAACAGGGATCATGTTATGCGCAGCCTTTCCCAGAAAGTGACCCAGCACGGGATAAAAATCATCGCTGACTTGCAGCGCTTCTGGAATATCTTTAAGATTTAATAATAATTTTCCCGCGCGATTTTCTGTCAGATGCAAGCCGATGGCGGGTGCGCGGCCTGTGATGGCACAGCACACATCAAAAAGATCGGGATACCTTTCGGTACGCGCGCCGATCACAGAGTTCGCAAAGACGATCGCATTCGATTCGCCCCATGCGATTTGCTGGCCAAAGACTGGCCGCATTTCAGTTTGATATGGAGCGCAGGTCCAGGTGGGAATTGTTCCCATGCTTTGATAGGCGGTCATTTGACGTTGAGCCTGCCTCGCCCATTCAGGCGGAACCGCCCATTCTTTCCAATGATGTTCATCGAGACCGCTCACATTTAGCGTAGTCGGCACGGAAACTTTCGCGCCCAAGCTCGCGAGACGTTCGGCAAATTCAAGCCCGGCATCTCCGATGTAAACTGTGCTGTCAATGTGTGCACCGCTGATATCGAGCAATTCTTTCGCGCCAGATATTTCCGCCATGCGCACCAGGATCGACATTGCCATTTTCGCAGCCGCACCATGCGCGCCCGTTAGCATTTCGTGATCTTTATCTGACAGTGTGAGTGTCATGTTATCTCCGAGGCTGAATTATTTTTCTGTTTGGATGCAAAATAGATACCGATCAAGATCAAACCGCCCCCGCTCAAGACCGACGGCGTTGGTGTTTCACGCAGAAAGAAATACGCCAGAATTGCGGAGCCGATCGGTTCAGCCAGAGTCATCACAGCTACGAGCGCGGCTGGCATATATTTCAACGCCCAATTATAAGTTGAGTGTCCGATCAATTGCGGCAACGCCGCCAATAAAAATATCCAGCCGTAAGTTTTTGGCGCGTATCCCAAAGGTGTGTTGCCCGATGCGAACATGGTCACGATCAACGTGATGGCCGCCATTCCATAAAC
>JAPLGS010000086.1:0-48190 GCA_026390015.1 Chloroflexota bacterium
GTGTACTGACAGATGCCACTGCCGACATGGCCTTTGCCTTGTTGTTCGCATCCGCTCGCCGAGTGGTGGAAGGTGAAAAATATGTGCGCTCTGGGAATTGGAAAACGTGGAATCCAAAACTTCTGCTCGGCGCAGATTTTGTCGGTGCTACTTTGGGAATTGTCGGGTTCGGGAGAATTGGTCAAGCCGTGGCGAAACGTGCCCAAGGTTTTGATATGCGCGTGATCTATTATGACCCAACAGCGCAATCTGCTTACGGAGCGCAAGCCGTTGACCTTGATATACTTTTGCGCGAATCAGATTTTGTCTCGATCCATGTGCCATTGACTGAAGAGACGAGACATCTGGTTAATGCAGATTTTCTTGCGAAGATGAAACTCAATTCGATTATGGTGAACACGTCACGCGGCGGGGTGGTGGATCAAGTTGCTTTATACGATGTGCTGAAATCAAAAAAGATTTTCGCCGCCGCGTTAGATGTGACTGACCCTGAGCCATTGCCAACTGATAATCCATTATTTGAGCTGGAGAACTGTCTCATCGTTCCGCATCTTGGAAGCGCCAGTCAACATACCCGTGACATGATGTCGCTGCTCGCCGCGGAGAATTTGATCGCAGGCTTGAAGGGCGAGAGATTACCGAATTGCGTCAATCCCGAAGTTTATAATTAGGAGCGGAGACTAAAGCCCGCGCTCCGGGTGTAAATTATTTTTCTCCCCAATGTATTCCGATCGTGCCGAACATCATGCGCTTGAAATCCACTTTCTTGAATCCGACAGCGATCATGCGCGCGGCGAGTTGTTCTGCGGTCAGAAAATTTTCGGTGGTGTCGGGCAAATAATTATAGGCGTCGCGTTCGCCTGAAAGTAATCCGCCGATCGTGGGGATGATGAAGTGCATGTGAAGCCAAATAAACGGCGAGAGTAAATTTTTCTTTGGGCGCGTGGTGTCGAGGATCACGATCCGTCCACCGGGTTTGAGCGTGCGATACTGTTCCTTCAAGGCTTGCTGAATATCGGTCACGTTGCGCATTAGAAAACCTGAAACTACTGCATCAAAGGTTATATTTTTGAACGGAAGGTTTAATGCGTCGGCAGCTGACCATTCCAAATTTCCATTTTTATTTCCAACTCGCATCATCTCAATTGTAAAATCTGCGGCAGTGACTTTGGCTTGCGGCTGCTGCAAAAGTGCCTCGCGTGCCAGATCGCCGGTGCCAGTTCCCAGGTCAAGCAGTGCTGCGTTGGGAGTTAGCCGCGCAAGTTTGATGACCTGCTTTCTCCAGCGGATATCCTGGCCGCCGGTCATGAGTCGATTCATCAAGTCATAACGATGGGCTATTTTTGTGAACATGGATTGTACGTATTTGGAACGTTCCGTTCCTGTGAGGTTGCTCATAGTTGACCTATTATAAACGCTGAAAATTCGTTATACTGCGCGGCAATGAAAAATCAAACGAAACTGAATTTATTTCAAATCTGGTGGCTCGCGATTCGACCACGGACTTTGCCCGCAGCCGCGGCTGGTGTGGTCATGGGATGTGCGCTGGCTTGGCAAGCCGGTTCGTTTCAAATTTTGTCTGCGTTTGCCGCATTATTTGTAGCTTTGCTTTTGCAAATTGGCAGTAACGTTGCCAATGATGTTTTTGATTTCGAACGCGGCGCAGATACTGCCGGGAGACAAGGCCCGCTGCGTGTGACTCAAGCGGGATTGCTTTCGCCGGCGCAAGTCAAACGCGGAATGTGGATCATCTTTTTTCTGGCAGCCTTATTCGGACTTTATCTCGCTTCGCTTCGCGGCTGGCCCGTGATCTGGATCGGCGTAGCAGCCATTGTCTCGGCGATAGCTTATACCGGTGGGCCGTTTCCGCTTGGCTATTTTGGACTCGGCGATTTGTTTGTGTTTATATTTTTTGGATTTGCTGCAGTTGCAGGGACCTATTATGTGCAAGTCGGTTCGGTCAACGCCGCAGCGTGGTGGATGTCTGTGCCTGTGGGATTGATCGTCACTGCGATTTTAGTCGTCAATAATTTGCGTGATCTTGAGAATGATCGCGCAGCTGGCAAACATACATTGGCGGTGCGGCTTGGCGAAAAAGCCACGAAATCAGAATATGTTTTGTGCATGGGAATTGCATATTTACTTTTGCCTGTTTTAGTGAGTTTGAAAATTGTTCCCGCTGCCTCATTGCTCGCGTGGTTTTCTTTGCCAATTGCGATCAAAACTTTGCGAATAGTTTTCACGCAGACAGGTCGTCCGCTTAACGCAGCGCTTGCAGGGACAGGTCAGACTGCGCTGCTGTATAGTGTTTTGTTTTGGGTGGGGATGTTGGTTTCGTAAACTTCATGCCACGACTGTACTTGCGTGCGGTGCACTCCTTAAATAATAGGAGATTGCTTCGAGCCAGAGCGCTGTCTCGCAATGACATCCATCAACTTACAAATTTCCACCTGCACCATTTCCGCTCCAGCCAATCCACACCGAAGTACATGCCAAGTCCCAGTAAACTCATCGCCACCACTCCAGCATACATGGCGGGATAATTAAATAGCGTGCTTCCCTGATAATAAATGTAATAACCCAATCCATATTTTGTTGCGAATAGTTCAGAGATGTATAACACCGCCACCGCTGTACCTATGGATTGTCTCAGTGCCGTCAGAATCGCTGGCAGGCTGGCAGGTAAATAAACGAATCGAAATAATGCGCGTCGTCCCGCGCCGAGGCTTTGTAAACTTTGGATCAACTGCGGTGGGATTCCAACTGCCTGGTCGCGGACAAGTACGATGATCTGAAAAAATAATATCAAGAAGATAAGTGTGATTTTCGCAGTGTCACCGATTCCCAGGAACAATAAGACTACTGGTACAAACACCACTTTTGGAATTGGATACAGCAAATAAATAATGGGAGAGAGGAATCTGTCCATCGTCTTTGACCCGCCAATTGCCAGCCCTGCAGGCGCAGCGACCAACACTGAGAGCGCCATTCCCGCGCTGACTCGCCATAGGCTGACGCCAAAATGAATCAAGAGTCCATTGCCCAACTCTTTGAAGAATACAACGAACACTTCCCACGGCGCGGGCAAAATGGGACGGTGAACGATCAACGCGGTGATCTGCCAGATCAAGATCAATCCCAGTGTAGCAAATAAAACATCACGCCGATTCATGTTGCATTTCCTTCCACAATAAATCGCATAGCTCGTGAAATGCCTGACTGCTCCTATGATTTTTTTGACCCGCATTCGGGTTATCGAAAATATGAGCATTTTTGTTTGGCGCTTGATTTAATAATAGTACCTTTTTGCCCAATGCAGCCGCTTCTTCAATTGCGTGTGTGACAATGACCAGCGTCAAATTTTTTTCGGCGCATAAACTCAAAGTCAGGTTTTGCAAATCTTCGCGCGTGATGGCGTCCAGTGATGAGAAAGGTTCATCCATCAATAGCAGATCGGGCTCAAGCGCAAGCGTGCGCGCAATGGCTGTGCGTTGACGTTGGCCGCCAGAGATCTGGGAAGGGAATTTATCCGCTACTTCGCTGAGCCCCATACGTTCAAGCCAGTCACTTATATTATTTTTTGATTGAAAATTATCCGGTGTATGTTTTCCATCTGGTCCATAAAAATCGCGGACTCGAATTCCCAGTTCCACATTCTCATAGACAGTTGACCATGGAAGCAACCCATAATCTTGGAGAATGAGTCCGCTGTGCGGGCGAGGACGGGTGAGGAGTTGGCCGCCAATGGATATTTGCCCTGAAATAGGCTTACGTAATCCAGCGAGCAAATAGAGCAATGTTGTTTTACCGCAGCCTGAGGGACCGAGAATCGCCCATGTCTCACCGCGTGAGATGCTAATTTCGAATCCACTGAAGAGCGGAATATTATTTTGATAATTAAACTTCAGCGAGTTAATTTTGATCATAAGCGAAGCGGGAGACTGCCAAAGGGCAACCTCCCGCTCATTATAACGGAATCAATTTTCGGCTAGGGCAGAAGTGAGGCGTTGACAGAGTCTGCATAAGAAACATCAGCCGTCAACATTCCTTTTCCTTTTGCCCATTCCAAAGCATCATTCCATTCCGCTTCAGTGGGAACGGCCTGATCAGGAAAAGGCGGGACTTGAAAAGTTTTCAGCAATGGCGGCGGGACGAGTCCCTTGTCGCTCAAGAGCGAAGTGTATTTGCTGGAATCAAGATTGATGAGATCGGCGGCTTCTTCGATCGCGGCTAGAAATGCCTTGACCGCATTCGGGCTGGCGTCGATCACTTCCTTGCGAAATGAGATCACGCTGAAACCATATTCAGGATGAAGCGAATCGTCGAGCACCTTGACCGCGCTTTGACTGATCGCGAGCGAGGCGAGTGGGTCGGGCAAAACGCCAGCGCTGAGTTTGCCAGAAGCAAGCAACGCCATGCGATCGGGAATTTTCGGTACGGCAATGGTCTTGATCTCATCAACTCTGAGCCCCTCGGATTGCAAAAGTCGCTCGGTTACATATTCGATCACCGTGCCTTGTGACACGCCGATCTCAATGCCCTTGAGGCCCTGCGCATCGGTGATGCCGCTTTTCGCTGATGCGAGAATGAAGAAATGTCCATAGCCTTCGCTGGGTCTCAATGCATAACGTACCGCCTGCATTTGAATACCATCTTTATTGAACAGCATCACCGAAAGCGTTTCGTTAATGGTTCCGTCGGCTTGGCCTGCCGCCAGTAATTGATCACGTTCTGGCGCTGATGCAACGGGAATAAATTCAACCGTCACGCCGTGTTTTGCAAATAAACCTTCCGCTTCAGCGACATACATCGGAAGCGTATCAATGATCGGGAGGACTGCGATCTTCAGCGTGCCGACACTATTAACAGGCGCTTCAGTTGCGAGCTGCGTAGCTGAGTCAGCGACAGGAACATCAGTCGCAGGGACAGCCGTCTCCGCTGGCGCGCAGGCCGCGAGTAGTGTAACGAACAAAAGAACAAGTGATAGTGTGGCCCGAAATTTCATGCAAGAATTTCCCGTATTATTTTTTCCAAATTGATTAGCATGTATTGAAATTTAAAGACCTCGGAGGTTTTCAAAACCTCCGAGGTCTGATAACTGAGAAGGCTAACTCTGTGCGAACGTGTCGATCAGCAGCTTGAAATTTCCGCCGACTGGGTACAGAATGGGGCAGGTACATCCACGCTTGGTGTATTCGGCTACTTTGGCGCGTGCCTCTGCGGGCGTGCCCGAAGCCGTGATCTTGTGAACCAATTCGTCTGGGACAAAATGCTTGGCTTTGTTGATCTGTTCCTTCGTGGCGGGCCATCCCAAAGTGGACTGGATGTTGTTGATGACTTCTTGCGAAACATTCGAAGCCTTCGCGATGTGCGGCTGTTGGGCGAGATACTGGCAAAGCAATTCTTTGGTGTACTCGATCGCCTTATCGTGATCTTCATCCACCGAACACACGATTAACTGCGGACGGTCAATGTCTTCGATTTTCCGCCCAGCTTTATTCGCGCCTTTTTCAAGCAGTTCCAACGCTTTGTCATTATATTCAGGCGCGACGCAATAATTCATCACACAGCCATCCGCGATCTCGCCTGTCATTTCCATCATCAAATCGCCAGTCGCGCCGATCATGATAGGGACGTTGCGCGGCTCGCGGCGGCCATGGACTACATCCAATTCAATGCCGTCTACGTGATGGAATTCGCCGTGAAATGTGACGCGTTCCATATTTAACAATCGCCGCATGACTTCGACGGTCTCGCGCATGGCGAGAAGCGGTTTCTTTCGGTCAATGCCAACATTCTTTGCTAGTGGATCCCACCAGGCGCCAATTCCGCAGATAACGCGGTTTGGCGCAAGATCATCCAAAGTTAGGAAAGTGGCGGCGAGCAGGCCAATGTTCCGAGTCCAGTTATTGATCACGCCAGAGCCGACTTTAATTTTATTTGTCACTGCCGCGTAAGCCGCCATTGGCACTATCGCGTCGCGCACCAAACGACTCTCAGCTTGCCAAACAGCTTCAAAGCCTTTCTCTTCTGCGTATCTTGCATAATCCATTCCATCACGCAGGTCGTGTGAATCTTGCAGGTAAAGGGCAACACGTTCGGTCATGATTTTCTCCTTGAAATAAATTAAATGTTCTTGCGAGAAGTGAGCGGCGAAGCAACCTCCATTACAACAGAAGAGGGCTTCGCGCAAAGCGCTCGCGGGGACATCATGTCTTTAATTCTTCCAGTTTTCTTATCATCTCCAAGTCTTCTGGAAGATCCAGATCCAACCCGAGTGATGGTAGTTCGACGATCTCCAAACGCGCACCAGATTGTAGCGCGCGGTCGCAGTGACGTTGGAATGAATCTTCGCCAAAGTCATATTCAATTTGTCCCGCGGGACAGATCAACAATGCGTTCGTCCCTTTGCCATGACGGTCAGGTGCGATGACCACCACGGGCGGCTTCACCGCGCGATCGATCAACGCCAGCACATCTTCACGCTCCAACAAAGGCAGGTCGGCGGGCAAAACCAAAACGCCGTGAGTTGCGTGTACTTTCGCCATAACCGTTGCGCGGGCCAGCGCTGTATTCAAATGCGGTTGACCATCTTCCTGCACAGTCTTTGCGCCGTGATTGCGGGCAATCGTCAGCGCCTGCGGGTCGCGGCTCACCACCAATACTTGATCCAACTCTTTTAAAGTTGACAGCGTCTTAAGGGTGTGTTCCAACAATTTTTGATTTAGCGCGGTTCTTTCATCTTCGGTAAGCATTCCAGATAAACGCGACTTGCCTCGTCGCAAAGGTTTTACAGGGATAATTGCCCAAAGTGTCATGTTATAAACTCCCAACAAAGTTTAGCACATCCGTTGCCAATCGTGCACGCTCTGATGAGTTATTCATAAGCGTGTTCGTAACCAGGGTCTTTGTTTCAATTTTATCTGATAACTGTCTGTCCACGTTATCCAACACGAATCCGCATAACAAGCCTCTATAATGTTCAGCCACAGCCAACGCCGAAGGTTCGATTCCGAGTTCAGTATACATTTTTGCCGCAGGACCTTTTACTGCCTGCCCGCCGATAATGGGCGAGACCGCGATCACTTTTTTTTCTTCCCCCTTTTGGATAAGGGCAGGGGAGAGGAGTTGGAGAATCGGATCGACACTCACCCATGGATTTGACGGGCAAATGACAATTGCCTCTGCTGATTCGATCGCTTCGCGCGCGCCGATAACAGGTTCAGCGGAATCGACTCCCTCAAACCGAAAGCCTTTGACTCGCGGCTCGCAATGTCTGTGAACAAAATATTCCTGAAACGCCAGCTCGCCTTCGTCTGTATCCACCATGGTTCGCACTGGTGAGTCAGACATTGGCAAAACCGTATGGTTGATTCTCCAGGCCGCGCAAAAATCCTTTGTGATCTGTGACAGCGATTGGCCTGCTTTCATTCTTCTTGTTCTTTCAAGATGCGTGGCAATATCCTGGTCGCCGAGGCGAAACCAATTCGGTCCGCCAAGTTTTTCTATATTTGCAATCGTATTCCAGGTTTCATTTATACGCCCCCAGCCTGTCTCGGGATTCGCAAGTCCAGCCAGTGTATAGCAGACTGTATCCAAGTCGGGAGAAATGTACATTCCCAAATGCTCGAAATCATCGCCCGTGTTGACGATGACGGTCAGATCTTCTGGTGAGAGGATTTGGGCGAGTCCGTGGGCAAGTTTTGCGCCGCCGACTCCGCCCGCGAGGGCTACGATTTTCATAGGTAGGTTCAAACGTTCAAACGTTTGACGATTTCCTTTATGGATTTTCTTTCTCTTGCTTGTGGAATTTCTGTTGGATAGCCAAGAAAGTACATGGCTTGCGGTTCCCATGTTTTTGGCAGCTCCAAAGCGGCTTGCACAATTTCCTGCGCAAATAGCGGACTGCAAACCCAGACGCTGCCCAATCCTTCAGCGTGCGCGGCAAGGAGCAGCTGCATGCCCGCGTTCGCTGCGGATTGGGTTGCCATGAGGTATTCGGCTTTTTTTCTTTGTCTGTCAGGATATTTGTCCATATCGGTCATATCTACACTTAAGATAATTACAACAGGCGCGGATTGGATTCGGTCTTTGGAACGTGTTACTCGTTTTGAAATTTCATCAGGTGAAAGATGGTCGGTTTCAAGTTCGTGTTGAAATTTTTCCGCCAGCGCATCGGCAAGTTTTGTTTTGACAGATAAATCTGTCACTACGGCGAATCTCCAGGGTTGGCGATGATGCGCGGAAGGAGCGAATGTGGCAGTGGTGAGAATATCCTCGATCACCGAATCAGGGATCAGGTCCGCTTTGAAGCGGCGAATTGAGCGACGAGTCCGCAGGAAGGTGTGGAGATCAGTGGGCGTCAAAGTGAATCGGCTTAATTTTGAAGATGATCCGCTTTTGTCCTTCGAGATATTTCCACGGTTCATTATCATATTTGAGCGAGAGTTGGTTGATGTGTTCGTCGGCGCCTTGAGTGGTGTACTCAGCGATATCTCCGCGAATTTGAATATAACGATAAGGCGTTTTGGGGTCTTGAATGACGAGGCCAATTTTGGGACGCGCTTTCATGTTGCGGTCTTTTGTGCGGCCTTCGTTGGTGTTGATGAGGATGTAGTTCTCATCTGTATTAAACCATATCGGCGTAACTTGCGGCGATCCATCGGGCATGGTGGTTGCAAGAAACAAATATGCTTTTGTTTCATCTTTGAGAAGATCAAGATATTCCTGGGGAAAGTTTTTCATTGTGCCTCAATTTTATTCAACGATACCAGACGAACATTGGAATTGTATTAGCGGAACATATCCTGTTCCTTCGGGCGGATGATTTCCTTGAGCGAGCCTTCGCCGAGCGGATAGGGGAATCCGCGCACATGCACTGCGGGGATTCCTTCGGAGGCTTGCCCCATCACGAGGGATGCGGCGGCGGCGAGTTCATCTGCCACGCCTACGATCGTGATTTGAAGTGTGTAGCCAAATAGATCCTTCCAGCCGCGTTCATCGATGATCGCGGGCAATCCACTTAATCCGATACAAATTCCAACTGTGCCGTTTCTCCACGCGCGGCCATGCGAGTCGATAACCATGACACCGATATTTTTTTTCGTTGTTTGTTTTATCTGTTCACGGATGTTTCGCGCAGATCGATCGGGGTCTTCGGGAAGGAGTAAAACATATTCCATGTTTTTATCGCCAGCGCCCATTACATTCGAGTGATCAATGCCCGCGTTGGCGCAGACAAAACCGAGCTTGTGTTCGACAATAATCGTCCCGACCCGCACACGCAGAATCTCGTTACTTTCCTGAAGCATGAGCTCCATCACGCGCGGATCTTTTTCCGCTTTTAGCGCGAGTTCAATTGCACGCATAGTTGGCGTAACTGTCGCGAGATTCACCATGCGCCCTTCGCTTTTGCTGACAATCTTTTGAGCGAGAACAATAATGTCATTGTCTTGCAATTCAAGATTTGTTTCGTGCAAAGACTTAATGAGAATATCCGCCAGGTTATCGTTCTGGCGGATGAGGGGAATGTTTTTTAGAGGAGTTAATAGGAGGGACATTGCGTTCAACGTGCTAACGTTGAATACCAGTGATCTTGATGCCAGCGTGGGTTGAACCATATTTTTTGTTGATGCCGATCAGAATGCTGGTCATACCTTCCACGACAACCGAGTTTTCGATCGGGCCCGCATCCCATCCGTGCAAACCAGCAGCTTCGACCAGCTTGATCGTTTCGGCGCGGGCGTCTTTGCTAGTGCCTGTCACGAGTACATCACATTCCACATCTGAATTATCAAGCAAGTGGTCGTATCCAATATTTTGGAATGCCGCGCAAACCTGCACATCTTCGCCGAGGATTTGTTTTGCTTCCTGTGCGGCAGAGCCAGCGGCTGGCATTTGTACCGTGGCAACTTTCGGCGGGATGAGCGGAACGGTTACATCCACAAGGATTTTCCCCTTGAGTTCATCTTTGACTGATTCAAGCGTGTCACGATGCGCCGAGTATGGAACGGTTAATACTGCGATATTCGCTTCGTGAGCTGCTTCAAGGTTGGTCATGCCTTTGACTGAGACTCCATCTCCGAGCATTTCCATGATTTCATTTGCTGCGGCAATTGCTTTCTCCGCAGTCCGCGAACCAATGCAAATTGGGTAACCCGCGCGTGCCCAACGATACGCCAGTCCCTTGCCTTCCTTGCCAGTTCCGCCTAGTACAGCGATGGATAATAAAAGTTTTGAGTCGCTCATTAATTCTCCAGTCAAATTGTATTGCGGACTTCAGTCCGCTTGTATTTTTTATTAAGGTAGGCAGACGGAAGTCTGCGTTTCGAAATTACGAAATTTTCGCCACTTCTTCTTCGTAGCGCTTCCAAATTCTTGGTGCAATTTCTCTGGCGCGCGCGGCGATCTCTGCTTCGTTGAGAGTTAGCAATTCACGGTCTTTCATTAAAACTTTGCCAGCCGCGATGGTTGTTGTGACCATGCTCTGCTGAAAACCGAAGATGATATGCCAGGGCAGGTTGCCATCGGTCATGGGTGTGTATGGATGGTAATCCACGAACATCAGGTCAGCAAATGCGCCCGCTGTGATCTGCCCAATAGGCGCGGCAGGAAAGAACATGTTTGCCAGGGCGGCGTTATTATAGATCGCCATTTGCTGAACATCATATCCGCCCATGCGGCGCGGGTCACCGTGATAGGCTTTGTGCAACAGATAGGCGCTTTTCCATTCTTCCCACATGGCATTAGAGAAACCGTCATTGCCCAAACAGACTTTAATACCCAAGCGCAGCATGGATTCAATGGGTGCAACTCCCACTGCGTTGTTCATGTTTGAACGCGGCTGGTGAGTGAGCCAGGTGCCCGTCTCTTTTAAAATTTCCATTTCACGCGCATCGAAATGAACTCCATGCGCAGTGATCGTATTGGGACCAAGAATGCCATGCTTTAACAAACGGTCGATAACGCGCATGTCACTTTTGTTCAGGCTGTCATATTCATCTGATTCATGCTCGGCGGTGTGGATGTGGAAACCTGTCCCTTCGGGCGCAGCGACTCGGCAAGCCTGCAGGGTGATACCTGAAAGCGTCAGACTGGCGTGCAGGCCAAAAGTCCCAGCGAGGCGCGGATGCGGGTCAGCGGCCAGGCGTTTTAGGAAACGCACATTTTCGTTGATGCCCGCGTTGGCTTTATCGCTTCCGTCGCGATCTGTCACTTCGTAGCACAACACGCCGCGCAATCCACTTTTATCAACGGCATCGGCAATAAGATCCAGTGAACCGTCAATACTATTTGGAGAAGCATGATGATCGATGAGAGTCGTCGTGCCGTGCTTGATCGCATCCACAAGACTTGATAAGGCTGAGAAACGCACCGCTTCCGCATCCAGCGAACGGTCAAGCGGCCACCACAACTTTTGCAGAATCTCAGGGAAGTCTTTTGGAGCAGTTCCAGGGATGGCCATGCCGCGCGCGAAGGCGCTGTAAAAATGCGTATGCGCGCAAATACTGCCGGGCATCACATACTGTTCGCGCGCATCCAGAGTTTTTGCTTTTGGATATTTCGCGGCCAGAGATCTGGTTGTGCCGATCTCTTTGATGCGATCACTTTCGATATAGATCGCGTAATTTTGCAGAATCCGATTTGTGGATTCCCATGTGATGATATTTGCATTAGTAATGAGCATAGTTAACCGAATCCATATTGACTGGGGTGTGGGAGTTTTACGCCGGATGCACCAATCTCCCAGAGAGTGTTATATGCGGCTTCGCGTAGTTCGGGATCATCCCGATACATGGCGCCGTATATTTGTGTGATCACGCCTTCGTTTGGAGTGAACTTTAAATAGGGAAGCGCCGCAAGGCGTAGATCAGGGTCATCGCTTTTAAGGGCCAACAGGAGTAGATCGGTCGCGGCTGCGCCAGGTGGGATGCCAACACCCTGCTTGCTGGCGAATTCGATCAGCCATGGTGAATCAGATGGAGCTTTCAGTTTTTGTGGTGCGCGAGCCTCGGCATGTGCTAATGAATCCAGCACTTCAGTTGCGGCATTACGAACCAGCCATTGGTCATCTTCGATCTGTATTTTTTGCAACGCTTCGACCGCCCATTCTTCGTGGATGCGCCCAATCCCGTAAACGACCGCGCGGCGCAGGAGAATGTCGCTTAGTGTTATGCCATCCTTCAGCATTGCGTGTCCTTCGGCTGTATCGTTTGCGAGCGCTTCGCCAGCGGCGCGGCGAATATCCTCATCACCATGGAGCAGGGTATGCGCCACAGCTTCGAGCGCCGTATTTGTGCCAATTGCAACCAAGGCCATACATGCCGCGCGGCGCACCGACAAGCTGGGCGCCGCCATAACATGTTCCACTACCTCGACGGCTTTTGCATCGCGTATTGCGCCGGTTCCCAGTACAGCCAGGTGGATAAGTTCAAAGGACAGTGTTGTCTCAAATTGACGGAAAAGCGCGGCTGCGCTTGGATCATTACTGACAACGAATGCTGCCATCGCCTGTCCACGCAAACTGATCGGAATACCATCTGTTTGCAGAATGGTCGCCAATGTACTAAACAATTTTCCCCGCCAGGGCGCGTTCTTTGGCGCATCACGCAGCCAGCGTGCCGCAGTAAAAAGCGGACGGTGCATCGGCATTCGGGAAAACTCGAGCAGGGAGTTCACCAGTTTGCTGGCATCACCGCGTGCTGCGAAATAGTGCATGGCAAGATACTTGCCTGCCCAATCTGACTGGCTCAGTAGGATTTCTTCACCTTTGAATTCGCTGAGCGCATGGCCTGCGAGATAGCCCGCAAAGACAGGGTGTGCAAATCGCATCTTGTTATTTGGGTAGCTGATCAACAATCCACTGGCAGCCATTCTTCCAAGCAATCCAGTGGTAGGTGTTTTTACTCGTTTTTCGTTCTTCTTTTTCTTTTTAGGTTCTATTTGACCTATAGCTAGTTCTGTAGTTTCTTCTTCTGATTCCGAGATTCCCTCGTTTACTTCAAACGATTTCAACCATGCGCGTGCCTTGCGGGGATCGAAGACCGGCTGCGCGCTGAGTAATACTTGCATTGCGAGTGTTTCCAATGCGGCAATGGGAGTGTTTGATGGTGCGATCCGACGGATATGGGTTGCGATGGAGTCTAATACGTGCGGGCCCATGCTATCCCCCGCGTACCCGCCCCAGGCTTTGAGGGTCATCTCGAGTGGAGATAAATTTTCGTTGTCAGCACTCAACCAAATGTTAAGCAGGATCGGATCTACTTGTTCAGGGCCAGCCTGCGCCCAGGCTTCCATCGTAATTGTTTTGGTCCAAAGTTCGCCCCAGCGTTCTACAAATTGTTTGTTTTGCCCATCAGACCAGGTTATCAACGCGAGCGGGGCAAATCCGAGACCGATCAAACCATCCATATATTCCGGCGCGCCGGTTGTGATGATGTGTATTTTTGGATAGTTTTTAATAATGATCTTTAAATATTCTGTCACGATTTGCTGGCTATCGGGTGTGAGTTCGTCATAACCATCCACAAGAAGCAGGGCGTCGCCGTTATTGAAAGTAGTTTCAAAAAATACTGGCAGCCGGCCTACATCGAACATGGATGCAAACTCAGCGGTGGCCTCGATCAGCGGGGTGAGTGCGTTTTTGGAATCTACAAACGGAAGTTTTAGATCGGCAACATGCACGAGGAATGGGACGACGTTTTGCAGTCTTCCCATTTTTTCGCTTCGATTCGCGGCCAGAGATGCGAGGTGCGCGAGTGAGACGGTCTTGCCGACGCCCGGTTGACCGATGACCACGATATTCGTGTTGCCTGATAATGCTTGAGCGAGTGTTAATGTTGGCGCTTGATATGCGGCGGCAATTTCAGGCCAGGCTGGCAGATAGGGCAGAGTTAGAGAAATGACATCTTCAAAATATGGTGGTTCGCCGGGTACTACGATATGCGGTGGCGCGATGAGTCTTGGTTCCAGAAGGATCTCGTCCAGCGCAAAGAGTGGCGCGGCGAGGTGCATGCCTTGTGCGCGTCGTAACGTGATACGGCGATGGTTTTCTTCAACTGAGCTTGTCTTGCGCGTGTGTGTGACTTCACGTTGTTCTTTCAGGCCGGCGCGCATTTCATCCCATAGCGGACGGGCGCGGGTAACAAGCCACCAGAATACTGAGGCGGTTGCAAAACCTACAAAGAAGGAGAAGGGATAAATTGCAAGATCAAGCATATTTGTTTTTTAGTTCGCGAATAAGATTCGTCCGCAGGATGGACAATTTGCCAATTGTTTGGGAGAGCGCGCGCTTTGCTGAAGAGCGGCGTTCAAAATTGTGCCGCAGGCCGCGCAGGCACCGTCACTGATCTCTGCTATGGCCACGCCTCGTTTTTGTTGACGCAGGTTTTCGTATGTGTGAAGTAGGTTGCTTTCGATCGGCGCAAGAGCCGCTTCGCGTTCTTCAGAAAATTGCTCCAGTTCGACCATGATCCTGGTTTGATCCGCGATTAAGTTTTTATGCTCATTGCCAAGGCGGGCTTGCATCAATTCCAAACCTGTTTTCGCGCTTTGCAGATCGCTCTCAGATTTTTCTGCTTTGATCATCGATTCAAGTTCGCGTTCTTCCAATGTGGTCAGATGTTTCTTCAGCGAGATGATATCTTTTTGAAGATCCTGTAGTTCTTTTGGATTTTGCACCCTGCCGCCATATAAATTTGATTCGGCTTGTTCGATTTTTATTTTCTGCGCTTCGGCTTCTGCGTCTGCATTTTTAAGTTCATGATGGGAATGAAAATGATCGGCTTGGGCTGTCTCAACACGAATGAGTGCCTGACGCATTTCAATATCGTTTTCAAGCGTCTGGCGGATCGTATCCAGTTGCGCACGCGAACGATCCATTTGACGGTCGACTTGTTGTAAGCGGTAAAGTCCCAGCGATGCGCTCATAAGTTGAATTATATACGAAGTGTGAAAAAAAGAGCCGTTTTCGCTCAAGCAAGAATATCAAAAAGAGTGATGGAAAATTATTTGTCACTGAGAATACACAGATTACTGAGATTTCCCCAGTGATCTATGGTTTATTGAACTGTAATATTGAAGTAGTTGTATACGGCTTTTGTGAGATCGCCAAAGAGCGGGTTGATAATGCCCCAAATGTTGGTAACGGGGTGATATGAATAAATGGATAATACAAAATTTCCGCCGGGTGTGTAAACGATGCCAGCGTCACTTGTATCATGCACAACGCCATCGGAAGAGGGCACGTAGCCATGTTTGTGCGGAACCAGCGTACCATCCGGCACGCCGCCCTGAATCAGCGAGCCAAATTTATCCTGCGCCATGAAATCTATCAGCAATTGACAGGTGGCCGGGTTGATCTTATCCGGGAAGGCCGCGATCAGCGCACCGCCGCTATTCTGCGCGCACTGATATAAATCTGCGAGCAATGCCCCCATTTCAGAAGGGGTTGTCTGAGAATAAGGGTCTGGGTCGGTGAACACATCAACGCGTTGATTGCCGGGGGTTATTCTTCCGGGCAAAAGGTTTGGTGCGCCATTATAAAAGAAGCCACCGATGTAGGTACTGTTGAAGCCGAGCGTTTCCATGTTTTGGGTAACGATGAGCGGCCCGTTATTTTTTTCGATTCCCGCCAAAACCAGATCTGTGGCTGGGTTATCTGATTTACCCAGTACGCGCGAAATAATATTGGATGTCTCCGAGTCGAGAACACTTCCACGGTTGATCAGATAGGAGGTAACGATCGGAACCTTGATGGTGCTGGATGCGGTAAAGGCGATGTCAGGCTCGTTCGGGATCTCTTGTTTATTGTCCATGATGAAATGGATTTCCTGACCCGACTGCAGATCCATCATGTAGAAACCGATCAAGCCGTCAAAGTTGGAAATGGTCACAAGTTGTTTTAGCAGGATCGTAAGCGTATCGATCGTCGGGCGGGCAGCGGAACTGCGGGTGAAGGTGAGCGCCACCGAGCGATCGCTTGGCGAACGCAGTGCATCTCCGATGAGTTGTACGGCGCGGTCAAGGTCAAGAGTCTGTCCGGGCGTGCCGGGCAGGAACGAGGTACCGCCAGGGATCGGTTGTGCGGGACCTGGCGGAAGATCGTAGCGTAAAGCAATCTCATTCTGAAGGTATTCGCGCAAACGTTCATCTGAAAGGTCGGAGCTTAGGGGAATCACGGTTTCGATCGATGACCGATTCCACAGATAATCCCAAAAACCACCCCAGAAGGATTGGCCTGTGCGGCGGAGATCTGCCGCGGCCAGCATGGTTTCAATATCGGGCTGAAAGCCAACCACGCCCGGGTCAATATGAATGATGGCGCCGTTATATTTCACTTCTATTGGAGAAGTGTACACTTCGAGTAGTCTTTGAGAGGCACCTTGTGGTGGTAAACCGCCGACAGAGACGCCGGCGATGGTCATGCTTGCGGGGTAATTATTACGTTGACGGCTGTAGCCGATCAGGGAAACGATACTGAGAACGAGCGCGCCGGTCAAAAAAAGGATGGAAGCACCCCGAAGGATGGTGTTGGTATTACGATTTCTCACACGGCCTCCAAAGTAATGACAAATATCACCTAAAAAGTATAACACACCCAAAATGGTGCTTGTGCTAGAATGTATTTATCGGTTGGGCTGGTTCCAACCCGTGCCGACCTTGGCACATTCCCAAAAAAAGGATTAATATGCTTCGCTCATTTTTCATCTATTTATCCAAAGCTGCCTGGGCTCAAAACCTGGTAATAAGCTGGAGTTTCGCATGGCGCACCGCCTCTCGTTTTATTGCAGGGACAAAACTTGACGATGCCCTGCGGGTTGTCCGTGAAGTGAATGCCAGGGGAATGAATGCCACGCTTGATCATCTTGGCGAGCATACCAATACTCCCGAAGAAGCCCAGCAAGCAACCGATGATATTTTTATGTCTCTTGATGCCCTCGGAGCAGAGCCCTCTGCTCGAGCCAACATCTCCATCAAATTGACTCAGATCGGTCTGGGCTTGGATGAAAATTTGTGCGCCCAAAACCTTGAGCGAATTGTCGCCCGGGCAAAGAAGAACAACACCTTTGTCCGCGTGGATATTGAAGATACTCCTTATACAGAAAAAACCATTAATCTATATTACATGATGCGCGAAAAAGGATATGCTAATATCGGCACGGCCGTGCAGTCCTATCTATATCGCGCCGAAGCTGATCTGCATCGATTACTGCAGGATAAAACGCCCATCCGTTTGGTTAAGGGAGCTTATGACGAACCAGCTGATAAAGCCTTCCCCAAAAAAGCGGATGTGGACGCGAATTACGATTTGCTGACCAAGATCATGATAGACGCTTCGCTTGCCAACCAGACAAAACTATCGAGCGATTGCCGCTTTCCGCCCATTCCTGCCATCGCGTCTCACGATGAAAAGCGTATCGCCTTTGCCAAACAATATGCTGAAAAAGTGGGGCTTCCCAAAGATGGAATGGAATTCCAAATGCTATACGGGATTCGCCGTGATTTGCAGGAACAACTCGTAAAAGAAGGTTATCCTGTGCGTGTGTATGTTCCATTTGGCACACACTGGTATCCATACTTCATGCGCCGGCTTGCAGAACGACCGGCAAACATCTGGTTCTTTATCTCGAATTTCTTTAAGGGATAAAAATTTCTGTTACCATGCAGACACGCGGGATAATTTTCTCGCGTGTCTTATTTTTTAAATGACATTAGTTTCTTTAAAACTCAAATATTCGTTTCCACACTATCCTTTGACGTAGGATAACTTTTCACAGATGGAACCATCCTTCACTTGGAATATATCAACTCCCCGTACATATCCTTTTTTTCCAGCTTGATCCAGCCAGTGGTATCTCCAGCGCATAACGCACCGAAGACCAAGGCCAAAAATTTCCTCGATTTCAATGTGCGCATTGGGCGACTCACGGAAAAAGTTCTGCCAAAATTCAGTTACGATTTCCTTCCCCGAATACACAGCACCATTGGGGGCAGGGACAGTATTTTCGAAGACACAATCCTCGCTCATCAGCTGCATCATCCCCGCGACATCATGACGGTTGAAGGCCTCGTTGAACTCAAGGACGATGCGGATCGCTGATTCTAACCGTGACATACGGATAGGGCTCATATAGATAAAACCTCATGACGCTCTCTGTGGTTACTGGCCGGTGGGCGTGGATTCTGTTTGGGAGCAGAGAGAAAACTCTTAGCCAGAAAAATTCTTGACGCGAAGCGTGCCGCAAAATCCTGCTCGTTCATTAAGTAAGTGAGGTTGTTAGTAAGAGAGGTTGCGCGACTAAAACTTCCACACTTATGCCAACTATACAACTACTTCATTAATTCCGCAAAGGCAGTTGTGTGCACACTCTAATTGCCTAATCCCTTATAATCTCTCTATGATTAAACCCCTCGCCCTCATCACCGGCAGCGCACACAGACTCGGCAAAGCCTTCGCGTTGACTCTTGCGCGCATGGGCTATGATCTTCTTTTACATTATTATTCCGCCGAAGAACAAGCCCAGCAAACCAAATCTGAAATCGAAGCTCTTGGCGTCAAAGTCCACCTCGTCCAAGCTGACTTGACTCAGCCTGACCAAATCCAATCCATATTTACAACTCTCGACTCTCTGCATTCTGCCTTCCGCCTTCTGATAAATTCCGCAGCCATCATGCCCGTTGCAAATCCGCTTGACCTTGAATTACAAGATTGGGACTCCGCTCTCGACCTCAATCTGCGCGCACCATTCCTGCTGGCGCAGCACGCCGCAAAACGAATGACTGCGGGCGGACTCATTGTCAACATCTCAGACATCGCGGCCCAAAAAGCATGGAGCCGCTACCCATCCTACACAATCAGCAAAGCGGGATTGGAATCGCTCACCAAATTGCTGGCGCGTTCCTTCGCCCCGAACATCCGAGTCAACGCCATCGCCCCGGGCTTGGTTCTACAATCTGACGTTGTCAATCCCGAAGAATGGATTAAACTTGTCAACCGATTGCCGCTAAAGCGTGCCGCTACTCTCGATGAGATTACCTGCACTCTGCAATTTCTCATCAACAACGAGTATATTACCGGCCAAACCATCATCGTGGATGGCGGCTATTCCCTAATCACCTAATCACCTAATCACCTAATCACCTAATTCCCTAATTACCTAATCCCCAATTACCTAAATGACCTTCCCAAAGAAACTCGACCTCCTGCTCTCCATCCTCCTCATCGCCATCGCGCTTATCTACGCCGCGCAGTTGGTAGATTTCTCCATCCCGCCTTTTGAAGACGCCGCCATGCTCATGCGCTACGCCCAGCACCTCTCAGGAGGCCACGGCATTGTTTGGAACATCGGCGAACATCCCGTAGACGGCGCGACTGATTTTCTCTTCATGGTTGTCTCTGCCGCCTTCATCAAACTTGGTTTGACAGTCGGTCAATCTGTTCGCGGCATCGGATTCGTTTCGCACATCCTCACCGTCCTTATCGTCTACTGGACAAATCGGCGCGTCAACAAAGCCAGCATTCTCTTTTCTTTTCTAAGCGGATTTTATCTCATCGTTGGAACTGGACTCTCCTACGTAGCCGCCTATTTTGGCACACCGTTCTTTGCGCTCGCCGCCGCATCCACCTGGGCGTTGGGCCTGATCCTGATTCAAAAAGAAGACTCTCCCTTTTGGCTTTCCCTCGCCTTCGCAGTCAGCGGACTCATCACCGGACTCATTCGCCCCGAAGGAGTCATCCTTGCTTCATTGATGTTGCTCGCAGTCATCGTTTTGCGCGGGGTAAGGCGATCTGTTTCGATCATGATTATTTTTGGCGCAGTGTTTCTTGTATTAGGCGGCGCGTATTTTATTTGGCGCTGGAATTATTTTGGCTATCCTTTGCCTAATCCATTTTACAAAAAAGGGGATGGCGGCCTGCATTGGGATTCATTCAACAATTCCCTGTTGAACACATTGCGCTTGTTCCTGCCGATGGTCATCGCGTTCATTCTTGGGTTTCGTTCACGCGAAACCACAAAACAGACATTGGCTTTTCTCATTCCCATCCTTGGTTTTGCATCTGCCTTCATCTTGATCTCAGACGAGATGAATTATGGCGCGCGCTTTCAATACGCGCTCGTGCCCATCGCTCTCATGTCGTGGACTCGGCTCGTAGATGGATTCAAATTCTCGCGGCCAGACCAACTATCAGGCAGAGAAAGAAGCGTGTATTCCATCGCATTAATATTCTTGTCAGCGAGCATCATTTACTACTCGTGGTTTCAAAATTGCTTCCTGACCTCTTATCAGCAAACTTGCACAACGGCTTATGAAAATGACGGACGTTATGATATGGGAAAATTGCTGTCGGAATATCGCGGCAAAGGCTATCTCATCGCCACCACCGAAGCGGGCTTGCTTCCATATTATTCCGGCTGGGACGCGCTCGATACCTGGGGCTTGAACGATCAGTTCATCGCGCACAACGGCGCGATAACCGCGGATTACCTTGATCAATATAAACCGGAGATCATCATGTTCCATGATTATTATTCGCCGCTCGTCCCGCCTAAGTTGACCGAAGCCAACCTCGCCCAAAAATGGTTCAGTATGACGATTACAATGAAGCAGTACGCCGAAGCGAATGGCTATGTGCTCGCCGCGATCTTCGGCGACAGCCCGTATGATACGCATTATTATTATGTCCGCTCTGATTTCGCCGACAGCAAACGCCTGATCGAGCAGATCTCGACCATGAAAAAATATTACTATCCCACCACGGGAAAAAAATCCATCAATTACGCGGGCTATCCCGAACCATAATTTATTGCTGCTCAACCACCATTACAGGAGAATTCAATGTCTGAGATCGAAGAGCTTGCCGAAAAATTACGAACTGAAGGCGAAAAATTTGTGACTATCTTTTCCAGCCTGACAGAGGATCAATGGAAAGTAGAAGTCTACACTGAAGGTACAACCTGGACGATCCGCAATGTGTTTGCGCACTTCGTCACTTCTGAGCGCGGGCTGGTCAAATTATTTGAACAGATCCGTTTGGGCGGCAGCGGCGCGGCGGATGATTTTTCCATTGACCGTTACAACGAATCTCAACAGCAAAAGACCAAAGACTTCTCGACGGCTGAATTGATTGGGAACTATAAAACGATCCGCGCAGATACGATTGTATGGGTTTCAAGTTTGAAAGAATCCGAACTCGAGATTCAAGGCCGCCATCCATTCCTTGAATTAACCACCTTGCGTGAAATGGTGAAAATGCTTTACCTTCATAACCAGATCCATTATCGTGATCTGAAGAAAGTGCTAAATTAAATTCTTCCTTCATAATTAATACGGAACCTCCTCTCCCTATGAATCTTCCTCCCTTCAAACTTGAACGTTACTTCGCCAAATACGAATTCAACACCAAATTCCTGCTCTGTTCTTCAGACTGTGAAGCCATGTCCATTGCGGACTTGCTTGTTTTTGAAGAGGGCGCAGCAGAAAAATTTCCGCAACTCTGGCTCGGCTACACCGAATCACAGGGCAGCCTTGCCCTGCGAAAAGAGATTTGCAATCTTTACCCAACCCTGCAGCCTGAACATATTTTGGTTCATACAGGCGCGGGGGAAGCCATCTATCTTTTTATGCACGCTGTGCTAACAGCAGATGACCATGTTATTGTGCATACGCCCGGTTATCAATCTCTGGCGGAAGTGGCTCGCTCTATCGGCTGTGACGTCAGCCCGTGGCTGGCGCATGAAGAAAATCAGTGGGCGCTTGATCTCGACGAGCTGCGCCGCCTGATCCGCCCGAATACAAAAGCCATCGTCATCAACACGCCACACAACCCGACCGGCTACCTTATGTCCCGCGCGGATTTTGATGCGCTCAACAAATTGGTGCAGGAAAATAATCTACTGCTTTTCTCTGATGAGGTCTACCGCGAATCAGAATACGATCCAGCCACGCTTCTGCCCGCCGCCTGTGATTACGGTGACCATGCTATTTCTCTGGGAGTAACTTCCAAAACCTACGGACTCGCAGGTCTGCGTATCGGCTGGATCGCTACCAGCAATAAAAAAGTCTATGAAAACATGGCTTCACTCAAAGACTACACCACCATCTGCAACTCCGCACCAAGTGAATTTCTCGCGGAAGTTGCGATGCGTCATCGTGTAAAACTTGCTGAAAGAAATATTAATATCATTAAACATAATCTCACTGTAGTTGATAATTTTATTGATTCTCACTCTTCACTATTTTCCTGGATCCGTCCACGGGCAGGTTCGATGGGATTCCCGCGGCTTCTCAAAGGTGACATCGAAGACTTCTGCGATAAACTTGTCAGGCAGGTTGGTGTTCTGCTTCTGCCCGGCACGATGTATGATGAGTCCAATAATCATTTTAGATTGGGTCTTGGCAGAAAGAATCTTCCGCAAGCTGTGGAGCGATTGGAAGAATATCTGCTGAAAAAATAATGCTTCGGTGGTTGATGCGCTCCACACCCATCAGAATTGCCAGACACTTCATACATCTTTTATTTTACTAATAACTGTCCACACCACATTGCTAAAACTCACCCGCCCCCTGCACCTTCTGCTCGCCGCGCTCACCTATACCCTCGGAGCCAGCATTCCTGCCTACCTCGGTAAACCCCTGAGTGTCGGAATATTCTGGCTTGGCTTGACCATAATTATTTTCGCGCAATTGAGCATGTTCCTGCTGGCCGAAGTTTTTCGCCCGCAGAATGAACCGCTGGTTGAAAACCAAACTCCCCAACAAAAAGAGACTCTTCGTAACAACACACTATATTTTTCAATTGCCGCGCTGACAGTCACCGCCTTTATCATCTATCTTCTTTACATCAGCCAGGCGCTAGTTCTTTCTTCCCTTCGAGAGCCTCAGGGCGGCGCTTTCATCCTTCTTCTTTCATCCTTCCTGCTGGTCATTTTATATGCCATCCCGCCCATGCGCCTGCTCGCTCGCGGCTTCGGCGAACTGACCCTCGCCGCGCACATTGCTTACGTGATCCCGTCCATCGGGTTTCTTCTGCAAGCCAAAGAAAATCACCGACTGCTCATCCTCATTATCATTCCACTCACTGCACTCGCGCTCGCATACCTTCTCATTCTCAACTTTATATCCTATCCATCAGATCAAAAATATCAACGCGCCACACTTTTACGCCTGCTCACGTGGGAGCGCGCCGTGCCGTTCCATCACAGCCTGATCGTTCTGGCTTACCTTATCTTTGCGATCGCGCCCGCCCTCGGCTATTTCATTCTCTGGCCTGCCTTTCTGACGCTCCCATTCGCCATCCTGCAGATCATTCTTTTGCGTCACATCTCTCTCGGCGGCAAACCAAATTGGATCTTGCTCAACGTGACCGCGCTCGCAGTCTTTGGCCTGACAACATATTTCTTAACTTTGACTTTCTGGATTAGATAAGTATGCCTGAATTTTTGACTCTACTCCCTCCCAATGAAGCGCGGATGTTATTGCTCTCGCATCTTGCTGCGCCGACGATTGATCCTGAATCAATAGACATGCTCCACGCTCTGGGCCGCTTCACCGCCTCTGACATATTCGCGCCGCACCCGTTGCCTGATTTCCCGCGAACCACCGTGGACGGGTACGCTGTCCGCGCGAAGGATACTTTTGGCGCGAGTGATTCGCTTCCCGCGTATCTGACCTTGATCGGCGAAGTGCCGATGGGTGATTCACCATCCTTTGAAATTGGCGCGGGTCAATGTGCATTGATCCACACCGGCGGCATGTTGCCGGACGGCGCAGACGCGGCTGTGATGATCGAATATACTCAATCCATTGGTAAGGGCGGATCGCAATCCGCCCCAACAGGCGAAATCGAGGTATTCAAATCTGTGGCTGATGGCGAGAACATTATCCGCATCGGCGAAGATGTTGCTCAGGGGCAATTGGTCATTCCAAAAGGGAGTGTGATTCGCCCCGCCGAAATTGGCGGATTAATGGCATTGGGATTTACATCCATCAATGTTGCAAAAAAACCACGTGTCGGGTTGATCTCAACCGGTGATGAAGTCATTGATCCAAGCCAATCTCCGCGCCCGGGTCAAGTCCGCGATATTAATTCATATACATTGAGTGCGCTCGTTGAAAAGACTGGCGGAACAGCCATCCGCTATGGGATTTTTAGTGACAACTTTCAGGTACTGAAAGAGGCGGCGGCGAAGGCACTATCCGAATGCGACGTGCTTATCATCACCGCAGGCTCATCTGCATCCACCAGAGATATGACCGCTGAAGTCATCCGCACATTGGGCGAGCCCGGCGTGTTGGTGCATGGCATAAATACAAGACCCGGCAAGCCGACCATCCTGAGCGTGTGCAATGGCAAGGCTGTGATCGGCCTGCCCGGCAATCCCGTCAGCGCGTTGGTGAATGGATATTTATTTGTGGTGCCGGTCATTGAAAAATTATTAGGTGCATTGCCAAAACCAAAGGCGACTGTGCAGGCCGAATTGACAGTCAACCTTTCATCGCAGGCTGGCCGCGAAGATTGGTGGCCGGTGAAGCTAGTGGTCAGTGGCCAGTCGTCAGTGATCAGTTATCTGGCCGAACCCATCTTCGGAAAATCAAATTTAATTTTTACACTCGCCTCCGCCGATGGACTTTTGCGGATTCATCCTGACGCGACCGGTTTAAGCGCAGGCGAAGTGGTTGAAGTAATGTTGATCTAAATATTTCTCAATTGTAAATTTCTCACACTGGATACAGATAACCGATGACTTTCCTAACTGCACTTTCCCTGCCTCACAAACTTATTCTCGACGGCGCGACCGGCACTGAACTCAATCGCCGCGGCGTGGATACAGGCCTGCCGCTTTGGTCAGCCAATGCGTTGATGAATGACCGTGACGTGAATATTCTTCAACAAATTCATGAAGACTATCTTCGCGCCGGCGCGGATATTATCACCACGAATACATTCCGCACACATCGCCGCGCCCTCGCCCCAAGCGGAAACGCGAATCACGCCCGCAAATTAACCCATCTCGCGGTGGAGCTTGCCCGCGCCGCGATGGTTAATGTCCCGTCAGACCAGCCGCGTTTTGTAGCGGGCTCGATCTCCACTCTCGAAGATTGCTATCGCCCCGATCTGGTCCCATCCGATGAGGAACTTCTCGATGAACACTCTGACCGCATTATTGATATGATCGAATGCGGCGTGGATTTGATCCTGATCGAAACCATCAATTCGATTCGTGAAGCTGTTGCGATCGCAAAACTTGCGGCAATTACAGGCACACCGGTGGTTGTCAGTTTTGTCTGTGACCGAGATGGAAAAATACTTTCAGGTGAATCCCTGACGGATGCCGCGTTTCAATTGTTGCCGCTTGGTATTTCCGCCATCGGAGTCAATTGCGGGCCAACTCCTGATTTAGCAAAACCCCTCGCTGAACTTCAGACCGCCTGCGGAAATGATTTCCCATTGATCGCCTATGGCAATATCGGCTATGTTGATGATGCGGTGGGCTGGGTCAACACGGATTCAGAAGACCCGAAAAAATATGATGAGCACGCCGCTCACTGGCCGGCAAAAATAATCGGGGGCTGCTGCGGCACTACACCTGAACATATCGCCCAGTTAAAGTTGACATTCAAGTAAAAGGTGAAATGTAAAAAATCAAAGGTCAGACAAAGTCTTTGATTTTTCTTCATCCTTCACAACTCATCCTTCATCCTTTTTAAAGACCTTCCTCATGCTTCTCGAACTCTTCAATAAACCCGTTGGTTTCTTCCTGCTCGTCATGGCGATCATTCTCATCGCGCCCCTGCTCTCTGAACGCGTGAGATTACCTGGCATCATCGGCATCATCATCGGTGGCATGTTGATCGGCCCGCATGGATTTGGACTCATGCTGGATGGCGAACGCATCCAATTCCTCTCCACCATTGGCCTTGTCTACCTCATGTTCAGCGCTGGACTCGAAGTCGACATCAATCAATTCATGCGTGTCCGCACCCGTGCGCTTTTTTTTGGTCTGATCACATTTGCATTCCCTCAAATGATGGGCATGGGACTTGGCTACATCCTCGGTCTCGACTTTTTAGGAATGATCCTGCTCGGCTCCGCGTTTGCATCTCATACTCTTATCGCGTTTCCCATTCTCACGAAATTTGGGGTGACTCGTAACGAGGCGATTGCTGTCACAACAGGCGCAACCGTCCTCACCGATATCGGCGCGTTCATTGTCCTCGCGGTTGTGCTTGGCGCAAAATCAGGCGGTGGATTTACCATTGGTTATTTTGCACAACTGCTTGTTATGCTTGCCATCTTCACCGCAGTCATTATCTTCGGACTGCCCCACCTCGGCAAAATTATTTTTCAAAAACTTACAGGGCGCGCGGTTGAATTTCAGTTTGTCATCGTCACACTTTTTATCGCAGCGCTCACCGCGGAACTCATCGGTGTGCACGAAGTTGTCGGCGCATTCATTGCGGGGCTTGCGGTCAACTCCATGTTGCCGCGTCGCAGTCCTGTGATCGGTCACGTGCTTTTCATGGGTGAATCATTTTTCATTCCCGTTTTTCTTTTATACAGCGGCCTCATTACTGACCCGCTCACATTTCTAAAAAGTCCGCAAACCATCATCGTTGCGATCGGTGTGACCATCGTTGCGTATGTTTCCAAATTCATCGCAGCATGGATCACTGCAAAAATTTACAAGTACACCAGATCAGAATTCTGGACAGTCTACGGCCTGTCTCATGCGCAGGCCGCAGTCACGATTCCAACTTTAGTCATTGGTCTGGAAACTGGACTTTTTGACTCCACCCTTTTCAATGCTGCCATCTTGATGATTCTCCTCACTTCAATTACTTCCCCTTTAATCGTCCAGCGCTTCGCTCCTGACTTGAAAACTACCGGGGCAGACGAGGAAGTTTTACCGCTCTTTGGGCGGATCCTCGTCCCCATTGCTGACTCGAAACAATCCGAGGGGCTCATCTCTCTGGCGAGTTTGTTGGCAAATTCTTCGCAAGGGAAAGTTCTTGCTGTCAGCGTGGCGCGTGACGTAGGCATCGATAAGGATAGAGACAGCAACTTCACCATTCACAAGGATTTACTTGGTCGTGTTTCTGATGCATTGAATGATTCCGAAACTGAAATTGAACTGATCCCGCGTCTCGCAGCATCGCACGCGCAAGGGATTTTGCAAACCGCGCATGAAAAGAACGCATCCCTCATTCTCATGGGCTGGCGTGGCAAGCGGACGTTGCGCGAGTCAGTGCTTGGCTCCGTTTTGGATGAAGTCATCTGGGGCTCAGATACACCTGTGATGATCGGGAAACTTTCCCTGCCTTTGATCGGCATGCAGCGTATTGTTTTTGTCATTCCGCCTAAAACTGTCCCGCCTGTGATCCTTAAACGCATGCTCGATGTAAATTTGACTCTCGCAAAGGCTCTCAATGTGCCGCTTGAGGTTGTCGCTGATAAAGCGTACCTGCAAATCGCTGAGTCGCTCCTTGTCGCAGCAGAAACAGACCATCCCGTTAAGCTCGAAGCGCTGCAAGATCAACTCAAGCCGGAGAATCTGGAACATGCATCCATCAGCAGCTTTATTATCCTCCCGGGCTTTGGTTCCCGCAAACGCGTTGCGGATACATTAGGCCGCATCCCTGAACAACTCGCACACTCCTTCGACGGCAATCTCGCAATTTTGCACTTTGACCAATAAGAATTTCTTTGCCAGAATCTGAAGTGGAAGCATGGCTGTAGCAAAGTCGCTGGACAAAATCAGGAAAGCAAGTTGTCAGGCATGTCGCCCAGAGCGAAGCGCAGGGTCTCTCCCTCGGCATGGAGCTTCTCACCGCACTCCCGAAAAAGCATCGGGACTATGTGGCGCGCGGCGCAAGAGTCGTTTTACTCAGAATGACAAAATCGGACTTGGCTACAGCCATGGAAGTGGAATGGTTTTTTTATTTGCTTTTTTTTAAAATTCATGTAAAATTAGTTTTGTCTTGTCCAGGATGCCCCCCTCATCCTGGGCAAGACATTTTTTATTCCTTCCCCACAATTTGTAACTATACCCATAAAGTGGCCGCTTTTTCCACTTTATGGGTATAGAGGGGATATTTTGAAAATGGCACTATCTCAAAAAGCTCATTCGATAAGTCGAAATTGTTGATCATTTCTCCAAACGGACTTCGAGAAATACTGTTCTGTATTCTTATGAACGCAGAATGTAATTTTGCTAAGTTTTCGCTGTGTTTTGGGCGGAAAATGAGGCATAAACTTTCGGCCACTTTATGCTTCCAGAATTTACTGGCGGCCAAGTTATGGTTCCAGTTAGATCACGATCTATTAATTTTTCCATTCAAAGCAGGCTAAAATGCGGTCACTTTATGCTTCCAGGCGTGGCCATTTTATGGGTAAAGTCACACAATCCCAATCTCATATCACTCATGTGAGAGTTCCCTTGCCTAAAAGTGACTCTCACTTTTTACTTCTTCAAGAGTCAGCTGTTAAGCTAGTCTTCATCCACGAAAAAGCGTAGACGGCTTAAAGTGCTCCACTCGCTGGTTTCATTTTCATACTCCACCTCTACCCGCTCGCCGTCACGATCGAGTACAACGACATCGTAATATAAATTATCCTGCGCTGATTTGCACTCGACCTGGTCATCCACCTCCACGATAAATTCTTCAAGATAGTCAGCGTTGGTCCATTCTTCATCACCCGTGTCAAAGCGGATAAATATATCGTCACCATCGAGTGCAACGATCGTGGCGGGGTAAAAATATTCATCCTCATCCCAAAATGCAAACGCGCGGTTGCCTTCCATCCAGTATTCCATTTTTGAAATCCTTTTTGTTTGATTTTATTGTGTTATTGCAAAGAAAAGGAGTCGGGCAAACATTGCCCGACTCCCGAATTCCGATTCCCGCTTTTATTTCTTTACGCCAAACTTCTTCATCAAAACATCCGTCAACGTGGGTTGACCGATCTCCTGCAATTCATATCTTACACGCTGACTTGGTTTCGTGATCTTCATCACGCGTGAAAGATCGATCGGTGTACCAATGATGACCAAGTCCACATCAGACTTGTTGATCGTCTCTTCGAGGTCTTTGGTTTGTGCGTCGCCGTAACCCATCGCGGGCAGGATGGGTCCAGTCTTCGGATACTTGACATAAGTCGCTGCAATGGATCTCACCGCAAACGGACGCGGGTCGACGATTTCCTTCGCGCCGAATCGTCGGGCGGCGATATATCCAGCACCATAGGCCATCTCACCGTGCGTCAGAGTCGGTCCGTCTTCCACAACCAAAACACGTTTGCCCTGAATGGCATCCGGGTCATCTACAAAGAGCGGGGAAGCCGCTTCGATTTGAACAGCATTCGGATTCAGTTTACGAAGGCTCTCGCGCAGCTTGATGACGTTTTCTGCATCCGCTGTATCCACTTTGTTGATCACGAACACATCCGCCATGCGCACATTGGTTTCGCCGGGATAATAAGTTGATTCGTGTCCCGTGCGATGCGGGTCAGCCACCACAATTTGCAGGTCAGGCACATAGAACGGGAAATCGTTATTGCCGCCGTCCCACAAAATAATATCCGCCTCGGCCTCGGCCTTGCGAATGATCTTTTCATAATCCACGCCCGCATAAATGATCACGCCGTTATCGATGTGCGGTTCGTATTCCTCGCGCTCCTCGATCGTGCAATCGTATTCATCGAGATCATCATAATTTGCGTAACGTTGAACTTCCTGCGCGATGAGATTTCCATAAGGCATGGGATGACGAATGGCCGCGACTTTGTATCCCATTTCCTGCAGGATCAAAGACACGCGCCGCGTAGTCTGACTTTTACCTGATCCCGTCCGAACGGCACTGATCGACACGACAGGTTTGTTCGATTTCACCTGTGTGTATTTTGTGCCCATCATACGGAAATCTGCGCCTGCGGCATTGACCATGGCGGCTTTGTGCATCACATATTCGTGCGGCACATCGCTGTATGAAAAGACAACCTGTTCCGCGCCATGCTTTTTGATGAGGTCGAGTAATTCTTCCTCTGCATGGATCGGAATCCCTTTCGGGTATAGATCGCCCGCGAGTTCCGTGGGATATACGCGGCCTTCGATATCAGGGATCTGCGTCGCGGTGAACGCCACGACCTCATAATCCTTGTTGCCGCGGAAGAACGTGTTGAAGTTATGGAAGTCACGTCCGGCCGCACCCATGATGATAGTTTTGATAGGCATGATTATTCTCCTATTTCTAAGCCGCGCTGAGGACAGTGTCCGAGAGACTCCGCTTTGGTTTTGAGTCTCATCGTTTTTACCCAGCCCGACATAATACACAATGATTATAAAGAAAACAGGCTAAACGTAGTAGAACATTTAGCCTGTCTTTTACATGACCTCTGGCGCTTGAATATCCAACAAACGGAGCGCATTCTCGATCGTCTGCCTGGCCGCCATTACCAATTGCAAACGGGCATTCCGTATTTTTTCATCTTCGGTCTGCATCACGTTGACCGCGTGGTAGAACGAATGAAATGTGTTCGCCAGGTCGTATGCGTAGGCCGCCATCACCAGCGGACGGTACTCATTGGCCGCTTGCTCCACCGTCTGCGGGAAGCGTGAAATGAGTTCTATTAATTCGATCTCATGCTTGGTTAATTCATAATCAAACGTTGAAGGTTGAACGTTGAAGGTCCCCGATTTTTTCAATATCGAGTTCGCCCGCACATACGCATTCTGAATGTACGGTCCCGTTCTGCCGTCAAACGATAGTGCCTCATTAATATCAAAGATAATATCTTTGTTGTTATCCATTGAAAGCATGGAATAAACCAGCGCGCCCATGCCGATCTGATATGCGATCTTCTCCCGTTCATTTACAGGGATGTCGCCGCTCTTTTCAGATTCGACGGCCAGTACGCGCTTCACCGCTTCATCGGCTACATCCTTGAACAGCACCACTCGTCCACGCCGCGCAGACATGGCGCCTTCGGGAAGATTTACAACTCCATAACCGAGATGGTAGCATTTCTCTGATTGTGGGAATCCCCATAGTTTGAGAATGGCAAACGCTTGTTGCAGATGCAGCGCCTGACGTGAATCAACTACATAAATAGAACGGTCTACATGATATTGTTCGAACTTGATCCTTGCCAATGCAAGGTCTTTCGTCAAATATAATGTTGTGCCGTCTTTTCGCAGGATCACATTCGTGCGATATTTTTCTTTGGTGAGTCCAAGTTTCTCGTCTATCTTCACGATGACCGCGCCGCCCTGTGGACGTTCGTCTGTGGCTATGTCTTTTGCGATCAATTCATCCACAATGACTTTGGAGGGTTCATCCACTTCGCTTTCGTAGAACCAGACATCCATTTTGACGTTGAGCATTTTCAAAACTTCGCGCAGTTCTTCCAAACTCCACTCGCGGGTTTCGCGCCATAAATTTCGCACATATTCATCGCCCACATCCCATTTGCGATACATCTCGCGCCGTTCGGCGTCATAGGCTTCGCGCTGTGCGGATTGTTCTGACGTTTCATTTTCCTGTTTTTCAAGCATAGCTGTGGCTTCGACATAAAGTTTCGCCAGCCATTGACCGCGCTCATGCACGCCATCAGGTTCCTGTCCTTTGTATAACTTATCGTAGATCCACATGACGGTGATGACGCCCAGTCCCAAGTCACCGGGGTACGAGGCGCGGATCGTTTCGTAGCCGGCGAATTCAACCAGCCGCGCAAGCACTTCGCCTAAGATCGTATTGCGCGCGTGCCCAATGTGAAATGAGTGATGCGTATTGGGCTGGGCATATTCGACCATGACCCGTTCATTTTTTTTCGTGCCCCGCCCAAAGTTAAATCCAGATGCGAGCACTTCATCCACAACTCGACTCGCGTAGGTGGAAGTCGAGAAATATAAATTGAGATAGCCTTTGACCGCGTTGATTCGGCTGATCCCATCCACACTTCCGATCTGCGCCTTGACCTGTTCGGCCATCTCTTGCGCTCTCTGCGGGACGGGTTTTCCGCCCTTGCCGGCGCGCGCTTCATTTGCGGCAGTTTGAAAAAAGGAAGTGGCGAATCCCCATTCACCAGAAAATGGAATGGGCTGCCATTTAAGCTCAGCCAGCGGAATATCATGCGCGGCGCAGAACTCTTTTATTTTTGCTTCGATGATTTGCTGTTCTTGTGTAAACATAGTTTTGATTATAGCCGAGGGTTGGTTGGAAGGGAAATAAAAACGGGAGCGCCATTGACCGGCGCTCCCGTTTAATAACTTGCATACAAGATCACTTAATTATTTCTTAGCCGCAGTTTTCTTCTTCTTGGGCGCGGCTTCTGCAACGACCGGGGGCGCGGCAATAAAAGCGGCCAGGCGCTTCATCAAACGTCCTTTGCGGCGGGATGCGTTATTTACGTGGATCACGCCTTTTTGAGCGGCTCTATCCAAAGTGCTTATCGCTTTCAGCACAGCTTCTTTTGTATTCGGTTCGTTCTCTGCCAAAGCTCCGCGAGCGACGGTAATAGCAGTACGAGCTGCTCCACGAAAGTTGCGATTATGAATGCGGCGCTTCTCGTTCTGACGATTGCGTTTGATTTGTGACTTAATGTTAGCCAAGGTCTTCCTCCAAAAATATCTTGCTTTTCTTTACGACAGCGCATTATTTTACATGAGGGTAGGGGATTTGTCCAGTAAATTACCCTGCCATTCCAAAAGGTGATACAAAACCCCGTCCCGCGTTTTTTTCGGGACGGGGTTCTAAAAGGCAGTTTTAGTTTACCGGTGTAATGGACGCAGTCGGTAAGAGAGTGCCTGCGCCCGGAGTTATAGGTGTGCTTGTGGACGGACGAGTAGCTGTGGGAGTGACAATATTAACAGGAATGAGGAGCAATTGCCCAACTTGAATGGCGTTTGCATCCGCGATATTGTTCTCTTTGATGATCTCTTCTTCGGTGCTGTTGAATGATGAGGCGATCCCCGCCAGGGTGTCGCCGGAGCGTACATTATAGGAAATCTTTGTGCCGCGTGGCAGATCCACTGGGATTGGGGTTGAAGTCGGCAGCGGAGATCCAGGAGCGGGGAGCAGTAACACCTGTCCGGGAATGATATTTTGTGTAGACGGGTCTACACCGATTGGAAATCCCTGTGCATCTGTTCCACTGAAAGGGTTAAGCAGAAATATCCATGCGACGCCGTCATCGCCAAGGTTGTATTTCTTGACGATCAGCTCAAGGTAGTCACCTTGTTGAACCGTATAAGTGAAAGATGTGGAAAAAGTAGGTGTAGGGGTGATCGTGAAAGTCGAAGTGGCGGGCGGCGTCTCGGTTGGCGTGGTTGTGTTGGTTGATGTGAATGTGAGCGTCGGGGTGAGAGTTTCAGTGGCAAAGAATTTATTAATTGGCTTGTCCGGTCCGGCCAGCCAGGCGATTATTAATCCCACACCGATTAGGATCAGCAAACCAGCCATAATGATTATGAAATTGGGCCTGCCGGACTTCCTCCGTTTGCGGTATGAGTTGATCACACTGGCAGAAGATGATGAAATTGGCGGTCTATTGTTCATGGACTGATTCCTTATTATTAATAAAGCGATTTTTAGAGGCGCTTTCTATATCGTATCGCATTTTGAGTACTGAAAAGAATTCTACCTGAAAATACGGGCTTGTGCGTGAGCGCTTTTCACGCCAAAAGTCGAAGGTGATTGACTTTCACCTTCGACTTTTTTTACTTTATATGCGCCTTCAAATATTTGCCTGTATAAGATTCCTTCACCTTCATTACCTGCTCGGGTGTGCCTTCGGCGAGCAATTCTCCGCCGCCGTCTCCGCCTTCGGGACCGAGATCGATCAGCCAGTCCGCGATCTTGATGATATCGAGATTGTGTTCGATGATCACCACCGAATTCCCGGTATCCACCAGCCTTTGCAATACTTCGATCAGTTTGTGGACGTCTGCGGCATGTAGCCCGACTGACGGTTCATCTAAAACATAAAGGGTTCGTCCTGTTGCCCGGCGCGATAATTCCTTCGAGAGTTTCACGCGTTGTGCTTCACCGCCTGAAAGCGTGGTGGCAGGCTGACCGACACGCACATATCCCAAACCTACTTCCTGCAATAATTTCAACTTGTTCTGCATCGGTGGATAATTTACGAACTCAGTCAGCGCGTGGTCAACGGTCATATCAAGAATATCTGAAATGCTGTATTGATCGTGGAACATCACCTGCAGTGTCTCACGGTTAAATCGTTTGCCATGACATATATCACAGGGCACATACACATCGGGCAAAAATTGCATTTCGATGCGCAGCTCGCCTTGTCCCTGACAAGCCTCACAGCGCCCGCCATGCACGTTGAAAGAGAATCGCCCGGGCTTATATCCGCGCACTTTGCTTTCAGGTAATTCTGCAAAAAGTTTTCTGATTTCATCGAACAGCCCTGTATACGTTCCGGGGTTGGAGCGCGGCGTGCGTCCGATCGGCGACTGGTCAATGTTGATGATCTTATCAAGATGCTCAATGCCTTCGATCTTTTCATGCGCCCCCGCAGACGTCCGCGCGAACATCAATTTTGCGGCCAGCGCGTTATACAAAATATCGCTCATCAACGTGGATTTGCCCGACCCTGAAACGCCTGTGATACAAACCATTTTTCCCAATGGGATGGAGACATCGATGCCCTTCAAATTATTCGCAGTCGCGTTGATAATTTTCAGCGCCTTGCCATTTCCTTCGCGCCGCTTCTTCGGGATTTCGATCTGCTTGCGCCCCGAGAGATAGGCTCCTGTTAGTGACTTTGGGTGCGCCAAGATCTGCTTTGGCGTCCCTTCTGCGATCACCTCTCCGCCATGTTCGCCAGCAGCCGGACCAAGGTCAATGATCCAATCTGCTTCGCGGATGGTTTCATCGTCATGTTCAACAACCAAAACGGTGTTGCCCAGATCGCGCAAACCTTTGAGAGTTTCCAATAATCTCGCGTTATCGCGCGGGTGTAATCCGATAGACGGTTCATCCAAAACATATAACACGCCCACCAGCCGCGAGCCGACTTGTGTCGCGAGTCGAATCCGCTGCGCCTCTCCGCCTGATAATGTGGTGGCCGAGCGATTCAACGTCAAATAATTCAAGCCGACATTGACCAGAAAATTAAGCCGCTCGTGAATCTCTTTGATAACTCTTTCAGCAATGGTCTTCTGTTTTGATGTCAGTGGAGAATTCTTGCCTGATATTTTCTTCACCCACTCCAAAGTTGTGGATACAGGCCAGGAATTCGCTTCCACAATATTGACATTGTCCACAGTCACAGCCAGCGCTGCGGGATTTAATCTCTTTCCGCCGCAGCTTGGGCATGGTCGGTCAGACATGAATTCGCTGATCTTCTCGCGGATGTATTCTGAATTGGTTTCACGGTAACGTCGTTCCAGATTTGTGATCACGCCTTCGAATGCGCGCGTGAATTTGAATTCGTTGCCGTTGGCGTTCTGATAGGTCATCTGAATTTGTTTATCGCCCGTGCCGTAGAGGACAATTTTTATTTGATCTTTGGGCAGGTCTTTGACTGGTTTATCCAGATCGATTTTGTAGGCCTTGGCAGCGTTGATCAGGCTCTGCCAGTAATATCCGCCTTCCACTTTGGGGCCGCTCCATTCCATGCTGACGATGGCTCCGTCATTAAAGGACAGGCTGTCGTCCGGGATCATGCGCTCCGGGTCAATTTCCAGTTTCGAGCCGAGTCCCTGACAATCCTGACAAGCGCCTTGGGGCGTGTTGAATGAGAATGTGCGCGGTTCAATTTCATTGATGCTGACCCCATGTTCGGGGCAGGCGAGATGTTCGGAGAATTGTATATCTTCTTTTTTATCGATCAGGTTGATCGTTAAATATCCTTCGCCAAACTTAAGCGCGGTTTCAATGGAATCAGTTAAGCGCGTCAGCGCGGCTTTTTTTTCTTCCTTGTCGCCTTCATGCGTAATGACGAGGCGATCTACAACTGCTTCGATGGTGTGCTGTTTGTAGCGGTCAAGCTCGATCTCCTCATCTAACGAGTAGACAGTTCCATCCACGCGGACGCGGGCAAAACCAGCCTTGCGGATTTCCTCGAAGACGGCTGTATAAGTCCCTTTGCGCGCGCGTACCAGCGGAGCGAGGAGCAAAGTGCGCGTGCCCTCGGGAAGTTTATCCACGTTATCGACGATCTCTTGCGCAGATTGCTTGACCACTTCACGTCCACAGACGGGACAGTGTGGAATGCCAGCGCGTGCGAAAAGCAAACGCATATAATCGTAAATTTCAGTGACGGTTCCCACGGTTGAGCGTGGATTGTGACTGGTTGATTTCTGGTCGATGGAAACAGCGGGGGAGAGGCCGTCAATGTAATCTACATCGGGTTTGTCCATTTGACCGATGAACTGCCGCGCATATGCTGAGAGCGACTCTACATATCGTCTCTGGCCTTCAGCGAAGATGGTATCAAATGCAAGTGAAGATTTGCCCGATCCCGATAAGCCTGTGATCACCACAAATTTATCGCGTGGAATTTCAACCGTAATATTTTTTAAGTTGTGAACGCGTGCGCCGACGACGCGAATGACATTAGCTGACATACATAGTTCTCCTTGGGATGCCTGATTGTAGCACAAATGTTTTATGTTTTTAGCTCTGCATATCTTTAAGGCAAACGCCGCATTTTTTCATCCTTCATCCTTTGATTCACGTTATACTCGGTGCAACTTCTCAAATCCGGCGGGGTTATATTTGTAAATCCGCCGGTAAGGTTTTTAACTTGTCGGAATTGGAATTCAACGAAGAAGAGATTTTATCACTCGCTTCACAAGGTGACCGAGATGCTTTTGGTCAACTGTATGAACGTTATGTTGAGCGCATCTTCAACTATGTGTATTACCGAACAGGCAATACACACGATGCTGAAGATCTCACGGCGCGTGTGTTTCAGCGGGCGATGAATCATATTCAAAAATATACAGATCGCGGCGTACCGTTTTCTGCCTGGTTATATCGGATCGCTCATAATCTTGTCGCGAACTGGCACCGTGATCGCAGCCGCAAACAGGAAATTCCGTTGGATGATCTGCCCATCCTTCCGACCAAGGGTGATCACCCGGAGAAAAATCTAGTCCGTTCACAGGATCAGGATGCTTTGTTGAGAATGATCCGCAAACTGCCTGGGGAGCGGCAAAATCTATTGATCTTGAAGTTTGTTGAGGATATGTCTAACGCGGAGATTGGCGCCATCTTGGGAAGAAGCGAAGGCGCAGTAAAGAGTCTTTACCATCGTACGCTTCTGGCATTGCGAGATCAGCTCGAAGATCAAAATCTTTTTCTTGAAGGAGAATAAAACATGATGCGAATTGTGACTGATGGCGCCGCTGACATCCCAGCAGAATGGCAAAAAGAATTTGATGTTCAAGTGATTCCTATTAATATACATTTTGGTGAAAAAACCTATATTCAAAATGTTGATCTGGATTTTGATGGGTTTTATAAACTGGTTGCTGATAAAACCAATGCGTTCCCCAAGACAAGCCAGCCATCTCCGCATCAGTTCGTGGAGTTTTACAAGAAAAACTATCAACAAGGCGATACTATTCTTTCGATCCATATCACCAGCAAACTCTCCGGCACGTACGCTTCTGCGGTGGCGGCGGCAGAGGAATTGAAAGGTGTGTATAACGTTGTCACCTTTGATTCTCTCGGCGGTTCGATGGGCACTGGTATTATGTGCCGTACTGCGCGTCAAATGGAACGCGCCGGAAAAAGCGTGGATGAAATTGTGGCGCATCTAGAATCGATCCGCAGCAAAGTCTTTATCATCCTTACACTTGATACTTTAGAGTACGCCCGCCGAAGCGGACGGGTGGGCGCTCTCTCTGCCTCACTCGCCTCCGTACTGAACCTCAAGCCGATCGCTTTATTGAAAGATGGGTTGGTGGAAACAGTGGATAAAGTCCGCACACGCAAAGCCGCTCTTACGCGCGTGATTGCGCTCGGCCAGGAATTGGTTGGCGATAAACCCGTGCATCTGGGCGTCGTACATGCCCGTGATATTGAGTCCGGCAAATCCTTGATGGAAGAAGCTAAAAAACATTTCAATATTAAAAGTGTAGAGATGACCGACCTCTCCATTTCCCTCGCGATCAACTTTGGACCTGGAACAGTTGGTTTGGTTTTATACCCCGCAGAATAGGCAAGAATGACGAAACGTAAGCAGACGGTTACCCCTGAAGAAAAATTGGAAGCTCTTGAATCGCATCTGGCTGTAACTTTGAAGCCGGTCACGCCTTCGAAAGAGATTGTCCAGCGCCTGAGAGCGCGCATCCATATGCCGGCGCGGGATGAAATAATATTGCGCCTGAGCGATTGGCGCAGATTGTTCCTTGTCTTTGGCGGAGTGCTTTCGGGGATGATGTTATTGATCACGATCGCGCGTGCTTTTTATTATCTGGTTGGCCGTAGAGATCCGATGTAAAGAAGAAAGACCCGAAAGGTTTTCAAAACCTTTCGGGTCTTTTTGATTTAAGACGAAGTCGTCAGCCAGTTGCACAAAATCCGCGCTTCGGCGATCAGGTCTGCATCCATGGGGAGGGTGAATTCTTCAGTGACTCGGACTGTCAAGTGGTCAGCGATCAACTTTAGGTTGGCGGGGATGAGCTCATCTTCCTTAAGTAGATTCAGCAGGTCGTAGGCACTCATGCTTGGGACTTTTGTCCCGTTGCGGGTCAGGTAATCCCGTATCGCAATGCCCGCTGCGCGCCGCGCACAAACGCGGGCTTGCCCCTCGTTTTTTTTGATGCGGGCCTGTTGGGCTTTATCAAATTCTTGTTGGAGTGAATATTTTATATCCATGATTCCATGCATTATAATCGCTAAAAAATTCAGACGAGGTAAACATGAAAACTCGATCGTTCCAAATTTTTGCGTCCATAATGATATTGTGCATGGCAATTGTGGCATGCGCGCCGAAACTGGAGACAACCAAGCTTACGCCAGTTCCTACAACAGTACCTATCGCTGTTACCGCGGCGGATGACAGTGGCCCGAAGACGGTTACCGGTACTTTGACTTATACCAATACCTTCTTTACTGACGGGGTTGCAGAGCCGGTGATTATTCTTGAAGATCAGGGCGGATTTGTAACCCGCGACCGCAAGTTCCTGATCCCTGTTGAGTCGCAGGTGATCGGCGAGATCACTTCAGATTTTTACACATCGCCTTTCACTTATAGCTTGTCGCTTCCTTCAAAACCGAATGGCACCTTGCATGATGTTAATCATGATGGCGTCGATCAAGCTGGTGTGATGGTCTTTGCTGTGGCCTATTGGACGAACACTTGGGGCGATCCATTTCTGGAGCGTCGCGATCAAGGCGGCGGCGGTTGGTCGAGCGCGTATGCTTCCACAAAAATCACCGATGATCCTAAATTTTATCTTGAAGTTACGGGAGGTAAATATCTGGTTTATGCGCCAGATGGTCAACAACAATTCCCATCCGGATTTGGTGCTGATAAAAAATTATTCACCGATGATGACCCGATCATGGATCTGGCTGCGGGCTGGTCAATGATCAATATGGATCAATCTCCATTTTTAATTGATCGCTCAGAAAATCCGACCATTGAACTCATCGAACCGGAAAGCGTCGCGCTGGTGGATTTCTCAGGGCTTTCCTACACCAAAGCGTTTGACGGCATGGCTGAAAAATTCAAGAATGAATATGCCTTCACGGATTTAAAGAAAATTGACTGGGATGCCAAATCCGCGGAATTCCGTCCGCGCTTTGTAGAGGCCGAGAAGAATAAAGATAAACATGCGTACGCGCTTGCATTACGCGATTTTCTGTGGTCAATCCCTGATACCCATGTGGGCTATAGCACCGACTTGCTGGACAAAGATTTTTCAGAGGAAATAGCTGGCGGACTGGGTTTTGCTATGCGTGAAACAGATGACGGCAAAATCATCGCGAACTTTGTTTTGGGTGGCGGCCCTGCAGCGGCCGCTGGCATGACCTGGGGAGCTGAGATCATTTCCATCGACGGAGTATCAACCACTGATGTGGTTGAGAAGGTGGTTCCATGGTCGTCTCCGTTCAGTAATACGGAGATCAAGCGTTTGCAGCAATTACGTTATGCGACCCGCTTCAAGATGGATAAGGGCCAGGTTGAAGTTAAGTTTAAGAATGTTGGCGGCGCTGAGAAGACCGCGAAGCTGGAAGTTGTCAACGAATTTGACAGCTGGAATTTTTCATCCTTCCGCAGAGGCGTTGATGCGGAAGCTCTGCCAGTTGAATTTGATTTATTGCCAAGCGGTTATGGTTACATCAAGATATCCAGCTTTTTGGATAACGATGTCCTTTCCATTCAAGTCTGGGAACGTGCCATCAAGTATTTCAATGATAATAAGGTGCCCGGCGTGATCCTTGACCTTCGCAATAATGGCGGAGGCAGCGGCTGGCTGGCCGATCAAATGGCCGCGTACTTCTTCGATAAAGAGATCATCGTTGGCAATAGTTCTCAATACAATAAAATCACCGGCGAGTTCTATACGGACCCGGGCGGCGAGGCTATTATGCTCCCTCCGCGAGCCGACCTTCAATACAGCGGACCGGTGGTTGTAATGGTTGGACCCTCTTGTGCCAGTGCCTGTGAATTCTTCTCTTATAACATGACGATCAATGACCGCGCCACGATTGTCGGACAGTACCCAAGCGATGGCGCAGGCGGAAGTGTTGAAGATTTCTCGATGCCCGAAGCTATCACTGTCCAAATAACGATTGGCCGCGCAGTGGATGCTGAAGGGAACATCCACCTTGAAGGCAAGGGCGTTGTACCTGATGTTCGTGTCCTGGTTACGGCAGAGACACTCCAAAAATTAGCGAATGGCGAAGATGTAGTTCTTGCCGCCGCTGAGAAAGTGATCAGCGAACCGCAAGGCGCAGGTGTGACTCCCTCCGGGCCTCCGGAAATGGCAAGCGCCGCCGCTGCATCCTCCGCACTGACATCGGGTAAAAGTTATCTCGAAGATCTGGCTCGTGAAAAATACGTGGCCGCTGATTTTGGTGCGCCCGGCTCACTAGCTTACACCATTCCACTCACCAAGACCGACACGTTGGTGTGGATGTACGCGTGGTGTACCAAGTCAACCGATATCCTCAATCAGAATTTTAAGAACATCGAATTAAAATTTGCAATGGATGGAGAGAATATTCCCCTGGACAAATTCAAGACCGAAGATTTGGAAAGCGGAGGCCAGCAATGCCGGTTGTATTACACCGCTTTGAGCAAATGGCCTGCCGGTGAACATCACTTAAGCACCACCGCCACCTTCAAAACCTCAATCAATGATGGGTCGGCTGATTACGCGCCTGGTGACTATATCCTTGATTATGCGGTGTACTTGAAGCCGTAAAATATTATGTAAACTTGTGGATAAAAATAAGACGGGCGCTCAGCGCCCGTCTTTATGATTACTCCACAAATCGATACTTGAACAAAGTCCACACTGCTTCAAAGGCATCCTTTAACTTTATCTTTTTGCCTTCTGTGTAATCACGCGGGTTAAAAGTAATAGGCACTTCAAAAATGCGGAAGTGGCGTTTAAGTATTTTTGCCGTGAACTCAGGTTCAAAGTCAAAGCTGTTGGCGCGCAGGATCATTCCGTTTAGTATCTCACGCCGAAATACTTTGTACCCCGTTTCCATATCTGTGAGGATGGTGTTGTAAAGAATGTTAGTCATGAAGGTAAGCATTTTATTGGCGACAAGATGCCAGAACATGGTGACACGGTGCGCACGTCCCAAAAAACGGGACCCATACACCACATCCGCCAGACCTTCTTCGATCGGTTGGAGCAGCAGGGGGTAATCACGCGGATCGTATTCAAGATCAGCATCTTGAATGAGGAATATATCGCCAAGCGCTGCCGCCATTCCAGTACGTACCGCCGCGCCTTTGCCCTTATTATGTTCGTGCAGGATGACTCGCACGCCATTTTTTCCATCCAGCGTAGCGAGCACATCGCGCGTACCGTCTTTTGAACCGTCATCCACCACAACGATCTCATGCACAAGGTTGGTGTCTTGCACACGTTTTAAGATGACTTGAATGCTTTCAACTTCATTGTATACAGGGATAATCACTGATAGTTTCATAGAACGGGATTATAAACGAAAAGATGTATAATTAGATTTATATAAAAAATCCCACTCTGCTTGAATGGTGACTAAAATGATAAGACAATCAGGACAACTTTCCTCGCCGGTTGGCGGATATTCACCGTCACAGATCAATAGCCTTGAAGATACAGGTCTTTCGCCTCTTTGGCTTCAAGATCTGGTTCTTAAAGTCTTATATTTTCGCGGTTATTTGACCGGCTTAAAGATCTCTGAAGAGATTACTCTGCCGCTTGCAGGAGTGACAGACCAACTCCTAACCACATTGAAGCAGGAAAAATTCATCGAAGTGAAATCCACCCAGGGTGGTTTGGGCGAAGGCTCCTACACTTATGGAATAACGAGCGCAGGCGTGCTCCGCGCGCGGGAAGCGATGGAACGCAGTCAATACGCTGGCCCGGCCCCAGTTCCATTTGAAGTTTACAATGAAGCAATCCGCCGTCAAAAGAGTGGACGTCTGACCGTGACCTCGCGTACCATGCGCCAGATCCTTTCTCAATTGGTTATTTCCGAATCGACATTTCAAAGACTTGGGCCCGCGCTTAATTCAGGCGCATCTATTTTTATGTATGGGCCTCCCGGTAACGGAAAAACCAGCATCGCACGCGCATTTGGAAACCTGGTGCTAAGCCAGAATATGTATATTCCCTATGCGCTGTATTTGGACGGACAGGTCATCAAAGTGTATGACGCGGTTAGCCACAGTCTTGCTCCAGAAAATGAACCGGTAGGAACAAGCAGCACCGGTACCGGTAACTTGCGAACAAATCCCCGCCGTGACCCGCGCTGGATAAAGATACGCAGACCTTTCATCGTCGTCGGCGGTGAGTTGACACTCGAAGGGCTTGATCTCGTCTTTGACGATACAACTAAGTTCTATGAAGCGCCATTTCAAGTCAAAGCGAATGGCGGCATTTTATTGATCGACGATTTTGGCCGTCAGCAAGTACGCCCGCGTGACCTGCTCAACCGCTGGATCGTTCCACTTGAGAATCGCGTCGATTATTTGCGCCTGCACACCGGTCGTAAAGTGGAAGTCCCTTTCGATGTCTTGATCGTTTTCTCCACCAACCTGCCCCCGAAAGATCTTGTAGATGAAGCTTTCCTGCGACGTCTGCGCCACAAGATCGAGATTGGCGATCCCACCTTTGAAGAGTATCGCGAGATATTCAAACGTGTCGCTCAAGATAAACGAGTGGAATATAACGATCAGGGCCTCGCCTATCTTTTACAGGAGTGGTATCTCAAACGCAATCGCAAACTGCGCGCCTCGCATCCGCGCGACCTGTGCGATCAGATCATTGATATTTCATCCTATCTTTCTGTTGCGCCGACCATGTCACGTGAAATGATCGACCACGCCTGCAAAGCCTACTTTGTGGATATTTAAACGCACCTCACTTAACTCAAGCCTGCCTCCGATGTTTGAACATTTTCCAACCCCCATCATTCTCGCCCACCGCGGTGACTTCAGCCATGCGCCGGAGAATACACTCCCGTCATTTCACCAGTCCCTGCAAAAAGGCGCGGACGGGGTCGAGCTTGACGCAAAATTAACATCAGACGGTCACGTGATTGTTATCCACGACCCCACAGTAGATCGCACCACAGATGGCAAAGGTCGTGTCGCAACACATACGCTTGAAACGATCCGCAAGTTTGATGCGGGTTCGTGGTTCGACGAAAAATTCCGCGGCACCCAGATTCCCTTACTCGAAGAAGTCTTTGAAGCAGTCGGCAGGGACAAATTGATCAACATCGAATTAACGAATTATTCCACGCCTCGTGATGGATTGACTGTAAAAGTATGCGAGTTAATAAAAAAACATAACAACCAGAAGCAGATCATTTTTTCATCCTTCTTTTCTTCCAACCTAAAAATTGCCTCGCAAGCCCTGCCCGAAGTTCCACGCGGATTGCTTGCGTTACCAGGCATGATCGGAATTTGGGCACGCTCCTTTGGATTTATGTTCGGTGATTATCAGGCATTGCATCCGCATATTTCCAACGCGAGCAAGGAACAGGTGCAGCGCGCGCACCGTCTCAACCGCCGGGTGCATGTTTGGACGGCGAATACTCCTGAGGAAATTAATCAACTTAAAGAATGGGGTGTGGATGGTATCTTCACGGATGATCCACAAACCGCAGTGCGCGTACTCGGGAGGGCAGGGTGAAAGCGAATTCATCCGAACGCCTGAATCAGAATGGGGCGGGGCTCGATCTGAATATCCACGTGGCGCCGTTCCTTGAGCGGCGTCCGTTTTATCCTGCTAGAAAAGTTGTGTTATAAGGAGATGCAATGCGATTGATCCGAGTTTTTCTTTTAGTCATCTTTCTTGCGATTCTTATCCCGGTTCCGGCGCGGGCACAATCAACTAGCGTTGATGCAATTTTGAATTCCATGACTCCCGAAGAGCGGGTAGGTCAGTTGTTCCTGGTTACTTTTAGCGGTACAGATGTCAGCTTAAATTCCCAGATCTACGAACTGATCATTCGTCATCATGTCGGCGGCGTGGTTTTGCTTAAGCAAAATGATAATTTTGCGTCTGCACCTGAGACTGTACTTCAAGCCCACACGCTTATTGCAGGCCTTCAACAATTGGAGTGGGATAATTCTATTAACCCTGTGGCAGTGGATCTTGCAACAGGGAACTCAGTCCCTTCTGCGTATGTGCCGCTTTTGGTTGGCATCTCGCAGGAGGGGGATGGAAATCCCACAGACCAAATTTTGAGCGGGCTGACGCCTCTGCCCAGTGAGATGGCCATTGGCGCAACCTGGAATAAAGAGCTTTCCCAAAAAGTGGGCGAAGTTCGTGGACGCGAGCTCGCGGCGCTTGGCATTAATTTATTTTTTGGCCCGTCTCTCGATGTATTGGAAGTGCCGGCTGTTTCAGGCGGTGACTTGGGAACGCGCGTTTTTGGCGGTGATCCATTTTGGGTGGGTGAGTTGGGCGGCGCATACGTCACTGGTTTGCATGCCGGGAGTGAAAATAAATTACTGGTGGTTGCCAAACATTTCCCCGGCGTGGGCGGGTCAGACCGTTTGCCCGAAGAGGAAGTTTCAACCGTTCGCAAATCCATTGACCAGCTTAAGCAGATCGAACTCGCTCCATTTTTTGCAGTCTCAGGCAATGCGCTTTCGCCCGAATCGACTGTGGACGGTTTGCTGGTTTCACATATCCGCTATCAGGGATTTCAGGGAAATATTCGCGCCACGACCCGCCCGATCAGTTTTGATCCGCAGGCTTTAAAACAAATTCTGGCATTGCCCGAATTCTCCACCTGGTATTCCAATGGTGGTCTGGTCATCAGCGATGATCTCGGCACGCGCGCGGTCAGTGATTTCTATACTTCCGGCGGCGGACAATTCATTGCGCGCACAGCCGCGCGGGATGCGTTTCTCGCGGGCAATGATATGTTGTATCTTGGCAATATCAACTCCAGTGATTCGACGGATAGCTACTCCAGCACGATCAGCATTATTGATTTTTTCGCGCAGAAATATCGGGAAGACCCAGCCTTTGCCCAGCGTGTTGATTCATCTGTAGCGCGAATTCTCGCAGTGAAATTCGGATTATACGGGAAGTATGATATTTCAAAAGTAGCAGTGCCAGCCGATCGGTTGGCTGAACTTGGTTCTGGAACTGATGTCACCTTTGAGGTAGCGCGTAATGCTGCAACCCTCATCAGCCCGGATATTCAAGACCTGGCTTCTGTTCTGCCATTGCCGCCCAAAGCAAACGAGCGCCTCGTTTTTATCACAGACACCTCCAGCGCCCAACAATGCTCAGAATGTGCTGAACAACCAGTCCTTGCAATTAATGCATTACAACAAGCAGTGCTTCAACTTTATGGCCCACAAAGCGGTAATCAAACAGCCAATTTTCGACTCGCTTCTTACTCCCTGCAAAATTTACAAACTCTGCTCGATCAGCTCGAGATCCCTTTGATCGAAGAAGATATTAGCCGCGCAGATTGGGTCGTCATATCACTGACAGACGCCTCGCAAGGACAACTCGAACTCATTAGCCGTTTTTTGCGCGAACGACCTGATCTCTTGCGCGAGAAGCACATCATCCTATTTTCTTTTGGCGCGCCTTATTATTTTGACACCACTACCATTTCTAAATTCACCGCGTATTTTACGCTGTACAGTAAGCAACCGCAATTTGTAGATGTAGCCGCGCGGCTTCTTTTTCAGGAACTGACGCCGATCGGCGCTTCGCCAGTATCCATTTCTGGAATTGGATATGAACTGATCTCCGTGCTGACTCCTAAAGCTGACCAGATCATCCCGCTCTTTCTTGACCTTGAAACTGTTCCTGAAATCCCCGGTTCTCTTATCACCCCCGAGCCGACCCCGATCCCGTTTTTTCAAATTGGTGACACCATCGCCATTCGCACCGGCGTGATCATGGATAATAATGGACATCCCGTTCCAGACGGCACGCCCGTTCAATTCTCCATGACGCTTACCGGAGAAGGCGGGAGCATTCTAAAGCAAGTGGATTCTGTCACCACGCAAGGAGTTGCGCGCGCCCCATTCGGTTTGGACAAACCCGGCTTGCTTGAAATCCATGCGACGAGTGACCCGGCCTTGACTTCTACAATTTTGCAATTGGATGTTTCGCAAGCCGGCGCAGTGGTTGTGACAGTGGTTGTCCCTGAGGCGACTCAAATCAATGAGCCAGCCACTCCCGAACCCACGGTTGTTGAAGCAGTGGAAGGTTACATATCAACCAAAGGCTATCCGCGTTTCCCGGCCTGGTTGGTTGCGATGCTTTTCATTTCGTTTTGTGCCTGGGTCGGTTATGGCGTGGGAATAAGAATTGCGGATCGCCGCACTGCATTCCGCTGGTCTTTAGGCATCACGCTGGGCGGATTGGCCGCCTACAATTATCTTGCTTTTGGCTTGTTCGGCATTATGAATTGGCTCAGCGCCAGTGGATTGTTAGGACTGATCATGTTTGTACTTCTTGGGGAATTGCTTGGCTTTGTAGCTGGTTGGCTGTGGGCGCGGAGATAGAAAAACTAGCTACGCTTTTAGCGTGAAAAAGTAAGGTTAATTATTTGCGTCTGATCGTTTGGAATTATGTACAAGAAACGGTAGGAGAAAAATATGCCGCCACAGAAAAAAAATAAAAAAGAAAAACAACCCCCGATCTTATTTAATAAAACACAAGCCATAATCAAGCAGGCCAATAAATTGCTGGGTGGAACGCTCGTCACTTATTTCAATAATCCGCGCGGAAGTGTATGCCATGATGACGTGCTGGCTTTGTATGAATTACTTGAAAAGATCGGTCATCAGAAAAAGATATTTCTATTTATTAAATCGAGCGGCGGAAATGGACAAGCATCCCTGCGGATCGTGAATCTTTTACGTCAGTATTGTGAGGAAGTGGTCGCTGTCGTTCCGCTGGAATGTGCTTCCGCTGCGACCATGATCACACTCGGCGCGAATGAGATTCAAATGGGCCCGATGGCTTATCTCACGCCAGTGGATACTTCACTGACCCATTCGCTTTCGCCGATCGATCGTGACAATGACCGTGTCAGCGTCAGCCTGGATGAGTTGACGCGCGTCGTCCGTTTGTGGCAGGCGCAGAATGCGGATGCCAAAGAAAATCCGTATCAGGAATTATTTCGACACGTCCATCCACTCGTGATCGGCGCAGTCGATCGGGCCGAGTCGCTTTCGATCATGCTCAGCAAGGAATTGCTCGCGTATCACATTGAAGACGATCAAATGCAAGATAAGATCGCCAGCGCGTTGAATGCAAAATATCCATCGCATGGCTATCCCATTTTACTTGAAGAAGCCAAGCGCATCGGGCTTAAGGTAAGTCACCTTGCGCCTGAGATCAATTCTCTTTTGCTTGAGCTGAACGAACTTTACAGTGAGATGGGTCAGCGTGCTACGACCGACTTCGATGATACCCATGCGCACGGAAATGAGATCCTCAACATTTGGGAATCAACCAACGTGCTGGCTTATTATCAACAGGATAAGGAT
>JAPLGS010000086.1:48288-66622 GCA_026390015.1 Chloroflexota bacterium
ACGGCGTTGGATCTCGCTTAACGACATCAGCCGTTGGCGGCGGGTGCTGAAGATAGGCAGTAAGGTTGAGAAGTCAATTTTGCACATCTCCTAAAAACTGCACCTGTAAATGCAGGAAGGCAAATTGGCGAAGGTGTATTCAATCACTAACAAGTTGTGGAAAATTTTGACAGTAAAACGAAGAGCCTTCGAAACGTTAGTTTCGAAGGCTCTTTCTTACTAGTTTCAAATCACCAATTACTTATTCTTAGATCGTTTCCAAATATTTCATGATCTCATAATCTGTTACTCGCAAGCGGAATTCGTCCCACTCTTCCAACTTGGCACGCATGTAGGCTTCGTACAGCGTGGGACCGAGCGCGGACTTTAACACTTCATCCTTCTCCAACTCGCCCAAGGCTTCAGCCAATGAACCGGGCAATTCAGTCACGCCTAGTTTGGTACGCTCAGTCTTTTCGAGATGATACAAGTTGATGTTGTTGAGCGGTTTGGGCGCGGTCAGGTTGCGGTCAATGCCATCGAGGGCGGCGGCCAGCATCACGGTGAATGCCAGATATGGATTGCAGGATGGGTCTGGGAATCGCAGTTCAGCGCGGACTGCTTTGTCACGTCCTTCAGTGTAGCGCGGAATGCGGATCAACGCCGAGCGGTTCTGTTGCGCCCAGCCAATATATACAGGCGCTTCATAACCAGGTACCAGACGCTTGTACGAATTCACAGTCGGGGCAACTACACCAGCCAATGCGCGCGCATGTTCCAGTTGACCTGCGATGAATGAATATGCCAAAGGTGAAAGATGAGCAGTATCATTCTTGTCGAAGAATAGATTGTCGCCAGTCTTGATATCGAAGAGAGATTGGTGACAGTGCATACCAGAGCCATTAATGCCGTAGACAGGCTTGGGCATGAAAGAAGCGGTCAGCCCGTGTTGAGCGGCGATGGCCTTGACAGTGTATTTCAAGGTCAGTACATTATCCGCAGCCTTGAGTGCATCTGCAAAACGGAAATCAATTTCGTGCTGTCCCAATGCAACTTCGTGATGGCCAACTTCCACATCGAGTCCCATTGCGTCGAGCGCTTCCATCAACGCGGTGCGCACTACAACGGCTTCATCGAAGGATGAGAAATCAAAATAACCGCCCGTATCGTGGGGGACGGGGTGAACGCCATTTCCATCAGAAGCCTTGAAGAGGAAGAACTCAGGCTCGGGTCCAATGTTGAGCATCCAGCCGCGGTCGGCAATTTTCTTCAGAATACGTTTCAGTGCTCCGCGCGGGTCGCCTTCAAATGGCGTGCCATCGGGGGTGTGAATATCGCAGAACACGCGCGCGCGCTTTGACTCTGTCGCAGACCACGGCAGCACCGTATATGTATCGGGGTCGATCTTCAAGCGCATATCGCTTTCCTGAATGCGCGCGAAACCTTCCACCGAAGAACCATCGAACCATGCACCGTCTTTCAGAACATCTGCGAGATGACGCACGGGCATGTCCACGCTCTTCACTGCGCCCATCACATCTGTGAATTGCAGCGAGATGAACTTGACATTATCTTTCTTAACTTTTTCAACTAATTCTTTTGGATCCATTTTATTTTCTCCTTTTTGATTTTGAAATCACGATTGATATTCGTTGACTGATCACTTATCACTGATCACTAATCACTGATTACTGAGCACTCTCCACTACACCCTCCTTCGCTTCTTCCTTTGCCTTTGGTTTGTTCCTGCTATTAATAAAGATTACCGACCCGATGATGATCGCAGTCGCGAGCCCAATGCGCGGCTCCAGCGTTTCATGTCCCAGCCAAACCCCAAGCAAAATCGCCACGATCGGGTTGACATACGCGTAGGTTGCCACAAGCGAGATCGGCGCATTTTGCAACAACCAGGTATATGAACCAAAACCAACAATTGATCCGATGGTGATCAGATACCCAAGGCCGATCATGGATCGTGTGGAAACCTCTGCGGGATTCCATCCATGCAACTCGCCGGTAGCCAGCGAGACAATGAACAAACCAATACTACCCATCAACATTTGCGCGCCGGTTGACATGAGAGCTGATTTCGGCAAGTCTGCGGATTTGCTGTACACGGAACCTGTTGCCCAAAGCAAACAAGCTGAAAGCAATGCAGCAACGCCGTAAATGTTCAAGCCTGTACCCGTGCTAGCTTCTGCAGGATTGATGAGAACATAAATACCGACGAAGCCGATCAACAGCCCGACAATGGACTGCCAATTTGGTTTTACGCCATTCGGGCGGATTGCTTCAGCTGCCACTAAAAATAATGGCACTGACGCGATGATCAACGCCGCGATGCCCGAAGGGATGAATTGCTCTGCCCACGAAACCAATCCATTGCCGCCGAGCAGGAGTAAGCTGCCGATGATGGCTGTTGATATCCACTGCTTGCGCGTGGGCATTTGCTGGCCTGCGGCGCGCTGCCACGCTACAAGAATTATGCCTGAGATCAAAAAACGCACTCCTGCATGAAAGAATGGAGGAATGGTTTCGATCGCGACCTTAATCCCAAAATAGGTCGAACCCCAGACGAGATATAACGCAATTAATGCCAACCAAATTTTAGATTTCATTTTTCCTTTTTTTTCCATCTCATTGCGAGGAGGGTGCTCTTTCCGTCCAAGCAATCTGCTGTTGATTGTAGACTGCTTCGCGCAAAGCGCTCGCCGCGCTAAACTCATGTGCCAGTATTGCTTTCTTTCGCGCCGCGCCATACCGATATTTTCCAAAATCACCATTCTTGCGAATAACCCTGTGACAGGGAATCAGTACCGCGATCGGGTTATGTCCAACCGCCGTGCCGACTGCGCGCCACGCATTTGGATTGCCGGTCTGGGCGGCGATTTGCTCATAAGTGGTCACTGCGCCTGAGGGAATATTGAGCAACGCTTCCCATACTTTAATTTGAAAATTCGTCCCGCGCAGAAAAAGCTTGAGTGGCGAATCAGGTTGACGGTTACCCGCACGGGGCTGCGCCAAAAAGATGCGAGCCGCGAGCGGGGCAGTGCTCTTGTAATCCTCGATCATCTTCGCCTGCTTCCAATCCGCTGCCAGATCGTCGATCGCATTTCCTTCGCTGGTTTGCACAAATCCCAAATGACAGATGCCGCGTTCGGTCCTGGCGATCAGACATTTTCCAAACGGTGTGTGATGTAAACCATAGTGAATGGTAAGCCCTGCGCCGCGTGATTTGTACTCGCCCGGTGTCACTGCCTCGGTGCTGACAAAAAGATCATGCAGGCGTCCCAGGCTCGAAAGCCCAACCTGATGTGTGGCCTCGAGCAAATTCTCTGATTCAGCGAGCAGATCCTTGGCATGTTCCTTTGTCAGGAATTGCACGAAACGTTTGGGACTGATCCCTGCCCAGCGAGTGAACATCCGCTGAAAGTGATACTCGCTCAAGCCGACGGCGGAGGCGATCTCGTCGAGTTCTGGCTGGCGATTTACATTTGCTTCGATGTATTGAATAGCCTGTTCGATGAGTTGATAATGTTGTGAAAGTTCAGGTGTAGATTCCATAGTGATCTCCTTTTTATGTTGGAGATTGTATTGGTTCTTCAGTAAAGAGGCGACCCGTTTCTTGCTCATTTTTTATTCAATACCTGACAGTCTTTTTAGAAAGTATTAAAACAGGTATGCCTAGGCATACCTGTTTTAATACACGCTGGTATTAAAAAGAAACGCCTTCCAATAATTACAAGCAATGGCTATTGCTTATATTCACCGCGTCTACTTTGTCCCGAACATCGCTGTTTGGTTTTCAGTAGTGAGCAAAAAGCAAAAGACCTTTGCCCAAAACGCTTGCTTTGGAAGGGAGAAGGAAGCCAGTGATCTGACTTCGAAGGCATCCGCTGATCTATCCGATTTTCTCACCTCACCTCGACCCTTTCCTATTCGGATAGGGAGAAGGAGGGTGATTAGCGTCCCGTTCGCACGGGAGAACCTTCACCTCGTAATCTCGTTGGTAATACCATTGAGACCCAGCCGCTATATCTCCATGTTCAATTTATTATATGATGGCGCGTATTGTATACGCACCATCGTTGCCCGTCAAGTGAGAAAATTCTAATTTTTATGAATAAAAAAGGACCCCGCTTATGCCGTGTACTGCCAGGTTTTGAACCTGCAAGTGCAGGTGGGTCCCTACCTAGAAACGCCGCCTTGGCTCAGGCCTATCGCGTTATTTCTATTAAGTTAAGGACCCTTTTATTATGTATTGGCTCAAAACGTGAAGGCAATATCGCGTACACAGCAGGGCTATGATTCTTATACCATAATCAACGGCGCAAGCATAGTGAAAAATTAACTTTGCAATTAACAGTTTTATTAATCGGTTGCTTTTGAATAAGATTTGTGTTAACCTTTATTTGTCGTTTCCAACCTTATTTAATGGAGGATTACATGGCAACAATTTCGGGTATTGATGTTTCATATTGGGACTCAGGTATAGATTGGCCGAAAGTACGTGCAACAGGTCAACGGTTTGTTATTGCAAAAGCCACGGAAGGCATCACTTATAAAGACCCCACGTTTGATGATAATTGGATCGGTGCGAAATCGGCGGGTCTTTTACGCGGAGCGTATCATTTTTTTCGCTGTAATGTGGATGCAAAAAAACAGGCAGATTATTTTATTGATTACGTGCGTTCTGTAAAAGATGATGGCGAACTTCCGCCAGTTTTAGATCTTGAAACCAATGATGGGATCGCAAAAGAGAAGATCGTCCCTGCCGTGAAGATCTGGCTGGATCGTGTTGAGTCTGCTTTTGGAAAGAAGCCTATTATTTACTCTGGACAGTATTTTCTTCAGGATTATTTGATTCAAGCGGGCGGCGGACCTCCGCCATGGGCCAAGGATTATCCACTCTGGCTGGCGCAATATCCCAATCAATATATAGACGGTATGAAACCATCTCTGCCGCGCGGCTGGTTTGCGTGGACGATCTGGCAATATTCCGACAAAGGCGTTGTTAATGGCATCAATGCTTCGGTGGATATGGATATTTTTAATGGAAGCCTTGAAGACTTGTATAAGTTTGCAGGCGCGAATATTGTTATTGAGAAACCCAAGACTCATAATGTGGCGGCGGGTGACTCTTTCGAATCAGTCGCGAATAAATATGGCGTGACCATCCGCGAACTTGTTTCTGCCAATCCGCAATTGCTCAAAGCTGGTGAAACTATAAATGTGCCGGTCGCAGTTGCGATCCCTCAAGATAACGGGAATACGCTAACCTCTCCCCGGACTTATACGATCCAACCCGGAGACACACTGACAGCGGTCGCGGTCAAATATGGGACGACGGTCGCGGCGATCGCTTCTGCAAATGATATTAAGAACATCAACAATATTAAAGTAGGGTCGGTGTTGGTGATCCCATAAAGTAAAAGGTGTTAAAGAATCCCCGTCATCGACTATGATGACGGGGATTCTTTATTTCTATATGGCTGTTGTAGGATCTTATTGATTTCTTCTCGTACGGTTGATCAGGGCTGTTATTTTTATTGCAAGCTCATCAAGGTCGAAGGGTTTTGTGAGGTATTCGTCTGCGCCGAAGGATGTCGCCTTGCTGTTACTAAAATCCAGTGCAGAGATGATCAGGATCGGGGTATGAGCGAATGCCGGGATTGCGCGTAATAATCCGCATAGTTTATACCCGTCAGGCTGCGGCATCATAATATCCAAAATAAAAAGATCAGGGTGGACTGAGTTTGCTGTTTGAATTGCCTTCAAACTCTGATTTAATGCGGTTACCTCGTGCCCTACTGATGTAAGGAATCTTTTAAATAAAGTTGTAACCTTCACATCATCGTCCACGATCATGATCTTTGCCATAATATTTTCCAGTGAAAATGAGTAATAATTATTTGGCAATCATACAATTAAAAAAGGCAGATCACAAGGGGTTTTCATATCAATTGAATTGCTCTTAAAGCCCGAGGCTTGTGCTGCCATAAAACCGTGCGCGGTCTGATATGGAAAAAATGGAGTAGAATTTCTGGTAGCGGTCGGAAAGTAAATGATAATTCTTAATGTGAATTTCGCCAGATCTGCGTTAAAGAAGTGTTTGGTTGAAGGTTCAAAAATTATCATCACTTACAAAGGAACAACTGCCCACGATTTATCGTCTATAACGAACATTACTTCGAGGAGAGATCAAATGAAACGACTGCTTTCAACTTTACTTGTTTTTCTGACCATACTTTTCACTGCGTGCGCACCACTTCAAACAAGTCAACCAGATGCGATGACTGCGGTTGTGGTGACAGCTCAAGGCGGCGGTGGAGCGGTGGGATTGCCTTCAACTTCGAATGATAGCGGAGCGGGGCCTTCCGCCACTTCCACACTTCCTGCAAACGGAGTCACACTTTCAGAGAATGGCGGAGTCTTCGTCATGCATGTTGGTGAAAGTTTCCTGCTTAATCTTGGCATGGATGTTTATGATTGGACTGTGGAATTGGATAACCAGAATGTGATTCAGCGTGAGTTGGGTGTGACGGTGATCCGTGGGGCGCAGGGAATTTATATCGCGCAAAATACGGGCACGGCCACTCTGACCGCGAGTGGTAATCCGTTATGCCAGCAATCAAAGCCGCCCTGCATGATGCCATCCATTTTGTTTAGCATTACTTTGATCGTTCAGTAGCCGCGCGTGTTACGCATTTGCAATTACACCTGACAGATTTCCACCGAACCTGATCGAGTCGAGGGATAAAAAAATGTCAGGTATCGAGTCAGCCCGTCATCAGTTCATCCACCGCGTTTGCCAACTCCCTTAAATTGCTGACTTTCAAAACATTACTGCACAACGGCTTGTATTTTGCCATGTCGCTGTCACCGTGCCACAAATGTTCGGGTTCAGGATTCAGCCAAATGGTGCGCGTGGATCGGCGGGACATGCGCGAGAAAATATCGAGGCGTGGATCGTTGTAGTTATTGCGTCCATCTCCGACGACGATGAGCGTCGTCCCGCTGTTCAGCGTATCCATATAATCATCGTTGAAATTATTCAATGAGTAGCCGAGGTCGGTATTGTAATGTCCGCTGGGCATGCGCCACAAAACGGACTGGATCGCTTCATCAGCATTCGCGCCGCTGAAATCTTCAGAAATTGATTCAAGATGATCGATGAATGCGAAGGCGTGCGTCTTGCGGACTTGTCCCTGCAGCGCGAAAAGAAAACTCAACATCAACTCCGAACAAAAACGCATCGACGTGCTCACATCACAGATCACCACGATCTTCGGTTTGTGAATGCGATTGCGAAATTTTATTTCCATCGGCACGCCATTGTATTTCAAACTCGCGCGGATGGTCGCCTTCGCATCCATCTTTCCGTTCTTCGCGCGCTTTTGTCGCAACGCAATGCGTGTGCGTAACGCGGCCGCAAGTTTTTGTACTTCACGCTGCAAAAGTTTTTTATCCGCATCAGACATAGCCTCGAACGGACGGTTCATCAAATTATCAATATTTTCTGAACGCGGGCGCTCACTTAAGTTTTGGGCGATATGTTCGCCCGCAAATTGTTGGATCTGTTCCTGCATTGCTTTCAAATTTTGCTGGATCATTTCGCGGATCTGTTCGATGCGTTCGCGGTTCATTCCCATTTGCGCGAGTTGTTCCATCAATTCCTTCATCGCCTTTTGCACTTCGGGAAAGGCCAGTGCGCGTTTCATTCGCTCAGCTATCCAATTTTGAGTATTAAGATTATCCACCTGATTCAATCCGACTAATTGACCCAGCGCTTCCAATTCGGACTTGGTGAGCGGCTCGCCATTCATCAGCCTTTCCATCCGCTGGCGGAGTTGTTCTGCGAACTGACTCATCGCCTCAGCCCACATCTGCGCTTCTTCGGGTGTCATCTCATCTGTCGGATTCCCGCCCATCTCTGGCGGTTGTCCCATCCCGAAGAACAGTGGAAATAATTTATCAAATATTGGAATATCTTTTACGTCTTTGATGAGCGTGGCGCGCAAAGACAAACGGAATTCTTCGCGGTTTTGAATCCCCATTAAATCAACCGCTGAAAATGCCTCTGCTGATTCCGCTAAAGACACACGCACCCCGCTGGCGCGTAACGCTGCAATTAATTGTAAGATACGGGATTCCATAATTTATTTTCCAAAAGGGGAGGAGACGTCAAATCACTGAAACGCTTTTTCGTTCAACACCATTCTATCCATCGATCTGCTCCAGTCGGGCGCCTTATCGGCGGCACGATCCTAGCTGCAGGGTAAGTGTGATTGAGAAGACAAAAAATTGTTGTGGTTTAGGTTTCATGGATGTTGTTCCGTTTTGTATACATTGTTTCGATGGAATACACAAACCCGCCTCTGCGAGGAGACGGGTTGAGTGGTGAGTTTATCTTGCCGTTGCTCTCGCCTTGATTTCTATTTTCACGGTTTTTTTGGGCTTGAAAGATACTTTTTTATGTTTGCTTTTCCGCTCTGCTTTTTTCAAATCTTCATATATTGCTTGCAAGTCAAAATTGAATTTTGACGCGTAAGCCTCGCGATGTTTACGAACTTCCTCTACAATTTCATCGTTCCACATGGTTACACCTCCATCAATTCTTCGGGAGTACAAATAATGGGCGGTTCATATCCGCGCTGGCGGCAGGCATCGGCAATTGCATTGCGGATGGTTGCATTGGCAATATGTTTGAGATTCCATGTTAATAGGTAATCCATGCCTTGTATGGTTGCGATTGCGATATGAAGCGCGTCTGTCGCCGCTTTTTCAGGGACAAGCCCGCCAGCTACTAATGATTGCGCCAATGAAACCGCTTCGGGTTGGACTTCAATTTGGGTGATATTCTCAATTGCATCAAGCCGTCTGGTGATGGCATCACCATCGCCTTCGCCTGCTTCTTGAATAACAATTTGTGACACATACACGTCAAACTTGTCGCGACGACTATCCCACCATTCTTGCGTGGACTGCTGGTGGGCAGCCGTGATAATGTCACGGCTGGGTCGTGACGTGAGATAACTGATAATCGTTGTTTCAAGATAGACTTTTGGTCTCATAATTTTATTATAGCACTTGCAAAAGAAAAGGAATTAATTTCCAGAAAATTTTCCAAAATCATCGTTATTATTTCTTGGCCTCGGCTGCTGCGGAGGGGGAGCATTCAACTGGCGCTTTGCTTTTTGCAAATCAGCTTCATGTTTCAATAAAACTGAAAGCGTATCCTGCAAAGTTTCCTTATCCAAATTGGACGCGTTCAACGCCACGAGTGCATTCGCCCAATCCAATGTTTCGCTGATGGATGGCGACTTGCGCATATCGGCTTTGCGAAGTTTTTGCACATATTCCACAGCTTGTTGCGCCAGCTTGGGATTCAAGTCTGGGACTTTCAATCTCACCACCGCAAGTTCTTCCTGCAGGTTTGGATAATCAATAAATAGATACAAACAGCGCCGCTTTAATGCCTCGGATAATTCGCGTGTGTTGTTGGAGGTCAGCACCACGAACGGTTTGTGTTTTGCAGATAACGTTCCTAATTCTGGAACAGATACTTGAAAGTCGCTCAGGATTTCCAGAAGGAAGGCTTCAAACTCTGCGTCTGCACGATCAATCTCATCGATCAACAACACTGTTGGCTTTTCGCTTAAGATCGCTTTCAACAATGGACGCTGCAACAAAAAGCGATTTGAGAAAAATACATCCTCCTCTTTTGCCAATTTATCCGCCGCCTCTGCCAGCGACTCCGCTTTGCCGAGCGTGTCATTTAATTTATCGCGCAATAATTGTGTGTATAGCAATTGCTTGGAATATTCCCATTCATACAACGCCTTGGATTCATCCAATCCCTCATAGCATTGCAAGCGGATCAACTCGCGTCCCGTTGCGCCCGCGATTGCCTTTGCCAACTCGGTTTTTCCCACGCCCGCGGGACCCTCCGCCAGAAGCGGTTTGCCCAGTTTCTGCGCGAGATACACGATCGTTGAAATTTCATCCGAAGCAATATATTTCTGCTTTGATAATTCTGATTTTACAGTGGTTGTTGAATCAAAAAGAGTTGTCATTTTTTACCTTGTTATGCCAATAAGAGATTTGGATTTCACGAAGTGATATATTCATTCCTGTTATCATTAGACAAAATTTTTCAGAACAGGATAAATTGTATCGCATTATGCGCCTAAAAGCAGACGTAACTCTTTTGATTGTCTCCGTTATCTGGGGCTCGGCATTTGTTGCACAGCGAATCGCAGGCCAAATGGGGAGTGTGTATTTGTTCAATGGCGCACGATATTTGTTAGCGGCTTTGGTTGTGTTGCCGCTCGCGTTGCGCGTGAAGCGGATTGAAAATCCGCCCTCAAAAATTTCACGAGACCAATATAAATGGATGGTCATTGCCGGCTTTCTACTTTTCGTTGGAAGCGCATTTCAACAGGCGGGTATGCTATACACAACTGCGGGCAATGCCGGTTTTATTACCAGTTTATATGTGGTGCTTATTCCGGTAGCGCTATTTATTATTTGGCGTGAAAAAATGCATTGGATGTCTATTGCCGCGGTAGCATTGGCCGGGCTAGGAGCATTCCTGTTGTCAACGGGCGGCAGGTTCGAGCTCAAAGACGGAGACATGCTTGAATTGACCGGCGCATTGTTCTGGACATTTCACGTCATTATCCTGGGTAAGTTTGCATCCAAATTTGAAGCGCTGACATTTTCAGTGGGACAACTTTTTGTGTGCGCGATCCTTAATTTAGGCATCGGATTTTTTGCCGAACCGATGATGACTTTCAATTGGCCGCTTATGTTTGCCATCGCCTATACTGCTTTCTTCTCGCTTGGATTATGTTACACCTTGCAAGTTTGGGCACAGCGCCATTCACCTCCTGAGGACGCGGCATTGATCTTGAGTCTCGAATCAGTTTTTGCTGTGATCTCAGGCTGGTTGATCTTGAACGAGAAACTCATCTCGATCCAGATCATTGGTTGTGTGCTAATTTTTGTTGCGGTTGCCCTTTCGCAATTCAAGGAATGGAATTCAGGTACAATCAATCACGATCATCTTGTTGAGGGAAGATAAATTTTATGCCTGAAGAAAGAAACTTGATCGAAGAATTGGACCTGTCTTTTCATCCACTCACGCAAAAATTGTGGCGTGATTTTGAAATGCTTATTGGGAAACGCGGCGCGTGCGGCGGCTGTTGGTGCATGTATTGGAAATTACGCGGAAAAGATTTCAGCGAGAACATCGGCGATTCTGCTAGGCAGATGCAAAAGTCCATTGTGGATGCAAAAATTATTCCCGGCTTGCTCGCGTATTCCGAAGGCTATCCCGTCGGGTGGATTGCTGTTGAGCCGCGTAGTCAATATCCAAAGCTGGCACATTCGCGCATACTCAAGCCAGTGGATGATCAGGAAGTCTGGTCGATCACTTGTTTCTTTGTCGAGAAAAATCATCGTCATAAAAGCATCACAGTTGAATTGCTCAAAGCCGCGATTGAACATGTGAAAAAAAATGGCGGCGAGATCGTCGAAGGCTATCCCGTTGATGCAAGAACAGATCAGTCTGCGCCGTTTATTTTTACTGGCACCGCCTCCGCGTTCAAACAGGCAGGCTTTCAGGAAGTGGCCCGTAATTCAGCCACACGTCCTATTTTTCGTTATTCGATTTAATAATTGAGCACAACCTTTCAACCCCCTTCAAGGTCATTAACGACTCGTGATTATATATTTATCACGCTGGTTGTCATTTTGATTCTCGCAATTTCCACTGGGCTTGTGTTTGTGAATCTCAAACTCAAAGGTGGCGGCGATTTCTACGTTCATTGGATTGCCAGCCGTGGATTTCTTTTGGACAAGATCGATCCGTATGGCGCTGAAGTTCCCGCGCGTGTTCAAAAAATTGTTTACGCTGACTCAGTACAGGCAGGCGATAAGCCCTATATTCTGGATACGCCCTTCCAGCTTCTTCTACTCTATTTTCCTTTTTCGCTTCTCTCCGACCCGCATCTGGCTCGGGCGCTATTTACATTGATCCTCGAGTTGGCATGGCTCGGGCTTGCCATCCTAAGCCTGCGCCTCACCGATTGGGAAACGCCGCCCATTTTTATTATTTTATTTGTTGTCTTTATGGCTTTTAATTTTTATTTTTATCAAGCGCTCCATGAAGCCAGTCCCGTTTTGTTGCTTGGATTTCTTTTTGCAGAAATATTGTTCCTGCTCCGCGGCGAGATGGATGAACTCGCCGGTGTATTGTTGGCGGCTTCACTTTACTATTGGGAAGTTGGTGCGCCATTTCTTATCCTTCTCTTATTGCGTATGGTTTATGAAAAACGCAGCCGCGTATTTTCAGGCTTCTTTATGTTGAGCCTGATTCTATTATTTATATCCTTCATTGGATATCCAAATTGGATCATCCCTTTTCTGCGCGCCAACGCCAACAATCTGCGCGCAGACTTTGGTTTCAATATTCACACTATTTTCACGAACCTATGGCCTGCCTACGGCGGAATCATCGCATGGATATTTATTGCCGTACTTGTGCTCGCTCTCGGCTACGAGTGGACGATGGCGTGCATCGGGGAATCACGGCGTTTTTATTGGGCAGCCTGTCTGTCACTTGCAGTTGCTCCATTGTTGGGTTTTCGCACAGAAATGGCGCATCTCTCCGTGCTCATCATTCCCCTTGCGCTGGTCTTTGCGATCACTTACGAGCGCTGGCGAAAATTCGGTAGTGGCCTTGCTTATTTGCTTTTACTGGTTGTACTTTTCATTCCATGGGCACTCTACATTTTCGCGTTCGATCATTTTGGCGCCGTCACACAAGATATCATTTTCCTGTTCCTTCCTCTTTTCACCATCATTGGCTTATACTGGATTCGCTGGTGGGCGATCCGCCCGCCCCGCATCTGGACAGACCTTATCCCTCGCCCGAATTCCTAATCTGCATGTCCTTTCGCGCCTACATCATCCTCTTTCTGCTCGGCCTCGCCGCTCCCCTTATTGTCGCGCAATTTCAGCCGATGCCAGGTTATCTTGATTCCGATTATTATTTTGCGGGCGGGATTCAACTCGCCACTGGCAAAGGATTCAGCGAACCCTACTTATGGAATTATCTGGATGGCTCCACCTCGCTCCCGCACCCATCTCATAGCTATTGGATGCCGCTCGCCTCCATGATCGCAGCCTTGGGGATGTGGCTCACGGGTCAAACCACCTACGCTTCGGCAAGACTCTTCTTCTTTTTGATCGCGGCTCTCGTCCCGCCGATCACCGCTGCGCTGGCATATACATTTTCACGAAGACGCGACCTCGCCATCACATCAGGAATTCTCGCAGTTTTTTCTGTGTACAGCGCGCCTTTCGTTGGGGTCACAGATAACTTCGGCCTCTTCATGGTATTTGGCGGATTGTATTTTCTTCTCGCTACTCAACTTATTAATGATCCAACCCGTACCCGCAATTGGTTATTCCTAGGTATAACATCAGGCTTGATGACTCTCTCGCGAAGTGACGGTCTGCTCTGGCTCGCCCTTACATTCCTTTTCGCGATCCGCAACTTTCGACCCTTGACGTTCAACTTTCAGCTCATAACTCGGAACGTATTTTTCGCTGTGGTCGGCTTCCTTCTGATCATGGCTCCGTGGTACGCGCGCAACCTGAATGTTTACGGCTCCCCCATGGCGCCCGGCGGAAGCCGTGCACTCTGGCTCGAAAATTATGACCAGACATTTATTTATCCAGCCGCGCAACTTACAAAAGAATCATTCCTTGCCTATGGCTGGGACAAAATATTCGCGGATAGGCTCTGGGCATTGAATATGAATCTGCAAAGCGGATTCGCTGCGCATGGCGCCATCATATTATTTCCATTCATAATCGCTGGCATCTTTTATTATAGTAAAGATGATCGTGTTAAACTGGCAGGGTTTGCATGGCTGATCCTATTCTTCGTGATGACATTTTTCTTCCCCTTTGCAGGCGCGCGCGGCGCGTTCTTCCATGCGGGCGCGGCACTTCAGCCAATGTGGTGGACTCTCGCACCGTTGGGTCTTGAGTCGATTCTGCTGTCGCTTAGAAAACGCCAAATTGGCAATGACCAGAATCGAGTTGTGTTCAGAAGCGCGCTTGTCATGGTCGCCATGATCCTTACGTTCTATGTCGTTTATCTTAGAGTCTTCACTTTAGGCTGGGGAGAAACCGACGCAGATTATCCGGCAGTGGAAAAATTTCTGATCGAGAATGGAATCAAGAAAGATGATATTGTTGTAGTCCGCAATGCGCCCGGCTATTATCTTCAAACCGGGCGTTCCGCGATCACGATCCCATATGGCGATGAACAAACCATTCTTCAAGCTGCAGATCAATTCAACGCAGATTACTTGATCCTTGAGCCTGAAGCCGCGCTGAAGCCACTTCAAGATTTATTAAATAATCCCGAAGGTCACAATAATTTTATTTACTTAGGTGAACTCGATGGCGCGCGCATCTTCAAACTTAAAACTAAATAAACGCGATTTTGCTTTCATGGCAGGTGCGGTGTTATTGATCGCGTTCATCTATTTGCTCGCGAGTCAAATCAGCTGCGCGATCGGTTTTCCACTGGACGATTCGTGGATACACCAAACCTATGCCCGCAACCTGGCATTACGAGGAGAGTGGGCGTTTCGGCCCGGCATCCCATCCGCTGGATCAACCTCGCCGCTTTGGTCTGCGTTACTTGCAATTGGATTTTTGCTTCACCTCTCGCCCTTCATCTGGACATTTTTTCTCGGCGCGATCACACTCTTTTCATTGGCAGTTTTATGCGAATGGGCAATCCGTACGCTGGTGGAATCATATCAACCGCGTTTTCCGTGGATTGGAATTTTCATTGCCTTCGAATGGCATCTTGCATGGGCGGCGATGTCTGGCATGGAAACTTTACTGCACGGATTGATCGTCACAACCGTTCTAGTTTTGTTGATGACAAACTCGCCCCGTTACCTGCCCCTTGGCCTGTTGACTGGTCTATCGGTTTGGGTACGCCCCGACGGTTTGACTCTGCTCGGCCCCGTCTTACTGACGATCGTGCTCATCGAAAAAGATTCTCGCTCGCGTTTGACAGCCATCGTGCGCTACATCATTGGCTTTGGTTCGCTCTTTGTTCCTTATTTATTATTTAATCTTGCCATCGGCGGAGCGCCCATGCCGAATACGTTTTATGCAAAGCAAGCCGAATATGCTTCATGGCAAACAATTCCGATCATCACACGGCTGGGTCAAATGATGTTGCAACTGCTGGTTGGCCCAAGCCTCATGTTGCTGCCCGCTGTCATTGGCTGGCTGGTCAAATCGGTCAGGCAGAAAATCTGGGGAAGTCTATCCGCGTTGATCTGGTGCGCCGGATATTTTTTTCTTTATATTTCGCGCCTGCCCGTTTATCAACATGGACGTTACCTCATGCCCGCTATGCCCATTCTATTTCTGTTTGGGTTGCTGGCTTTTGCTGAATTTGATAAAGGGAAAATGTTTGCGCGTTATCATTGGATCGCGCAAACAATATGGCGCGCAAGTATTGTTATGCTTTCAATCGGTTTTATTTTTCTCGGCGCAAAGTCATACGCGCAGGACGTAACAGTTATTGAAAGCGAAATGGTGGTGACGGCAAAATGGGTGGCCGCCAATCTTCCGCAAGATGCATTGATCGCCGCCCATGATATTGGCGCGCTGGGCTTCTTTGATTATCACGAATTGATAGATCTGGCGGGGCTCGTCTCACCAGATGTCATCCCATTTATCAGAGATGAACCGCGGCTGTCCAATTACCTCAACCAGCGCGGAGCAGATTATTTAATAACCTTTCCCGATTTTTATCCGCTTATGACTGCGAATGCCGAAAAGACTTTTGTCACAAACAGCCCCACAACACTTATACTTGGCCAGAAGAACATGGTTGTATATCGGTGGAAAAGTCCTTAATGGGTTAAAATAGAAAAATAGCCTTTGGAAAAAGAATGGGATTGGGATGAACCAGATAACTCTTTTAATCGTTGATGACCACCCGTTGTTTCGACAAGGTGTAGTAGATGCTCTGTCTTTGGAACCAGATATGCGAATTATTGCCCAGTCTGCGACAGGCGATGAAGCTTTGGAGTTGATCCAAACAAAAAGACCGACGATCGCCGTTTTGGATGTAAATTTACCCGGTATGAACGGCCAGCAGATCACTCACCTCGTCTCCCAGCAAAGATTACCGACACGAATTATCCTCATGACAGGTTATGACGATGTCGAACAAGCCATTCACGCCGCGCTTGCCGGGGCACATGGATACTGTTCCAAGGATATTGAACCGCAAACCCTGTCCCGTATCATTCGCGAAGTTGCTGAGGGAAAATATGTTTTTGCTGGAGATGTATTAACCCACCGTGAACTTGAGCTGTGGGTGGAAACTCGGATGGAAGGAGCGCGCCGTTCTTATAGCGAACCCGGCACACCATTTCATCCACTCTCTGACAGGGAAATGGAAGTACTTGAATGTGTTGTGCGTGGTATGAGTAACAAGGAGATCGCGTCCACGCTCGGCATCAGCCATCAAACAGTCAAGAATCATGTGACAGCAGTATTACGAAAATTTGGAGTTGAAGATCGAACACAAGCGGTTGTCTATGCCCTCAAACGTGGATGGGTAACGTTAAAAGATACCGCTATTCGATATTTGGAGTGACTTTATGGATAACATTGAGACCATGGATTACCGGAGCGAGTTGGAAGAAACGAAGCGTGGTTTGCGGGAAGTGACCTTGATGATCGAACAGAGTCAGGGAGAACTAACTAAAATAACGCAAAGAAATGCGGCTATCTCTTCACATCTCCAGCAAGTACAAAAAAAGGATGTTGAGATCACTGACCTTAAGATGGCCTATGATTCTGCTTTGGATGTTCAGCAGAGACTGTTTGTAATGCGCGGGCAACTTGAGAAACTTCAAAATGATAAAAATCACCTGGAGAAATATCAAGTGATTTTGGAAAATATCGGCTCAGGCGAGGCTTCTGCTTCGATTGTTTCTTCTCCGGCGAGCGCTACCAAAAGCCAAATGGCAGGGATCGAAATGATAGTCAACGCTCAGGAAGCTGAAAGACAGCGCTTGTCCCGCCAAATGCATGATGGTCCTGCGCAGGCGTTATCCAACTTCATTTTACAAACTGAAATTGCAATGCGCTTGCTCGACATTGACCCTGTTCAGGCGAAGGATGAACTGGGAAATCTGAAATCATCCGCAATGACCACTTTCCAGAAAGTTCGTAATTTTATTTTTGAATTACGCCCAATGATGCTGGATGACCTTGGTTTGATCCCGACTCTGCGTAAATATTCTGAAGCTTTTAAAGAACAGGCAAGCCTTGAGGTGAACGTCACGGTTACCGGCACAGAGCGCCGCTTGGAACCTTATTTGGAAGTCATGGTATTTCGGGCTGTTCAAGAGTTGCTCGGAAACTCTTCACGACATAGTCAGGCCACGACCGTTAAAGTGCAGATTGACTTGGGAAATGATCTTGTACGGGTGAGCGTGGAAGATAACGGCAAGGGGTTTGACCCTGAAACACTCAAAGAATCAACGAATTTGGGACTTAAACTTATTCGAGAACGAGCTGAAATGCTTGGCGGAAGCTTTGAAATAGATAGCGCTTCTGGGTCGGGTGCCCGGATATCCTTTTCTGTTCCATCCAAAGTTTAATTTTTCCACGGAAATTTAAAAAGGAGAACAACTTTTTGAATTGGCCGACCTACCTAAAAAATTGCTATGTAAATTGCAAGCTTTGTCTAATTATGTTTTTGTCATTTTTCTTGTATAATGGACGCGATATAAAGTATTCCAAATTTCGATCACGATGAGAGGAAAATATTATGCGACGCGGACGAATCTGGATTTTTGTACTTCTGATTGTTATTATTGGCTTAGTGGTGGGGTTTGTAGCTATCCGCCAGTTTTTAGTTCCCGCAACACCCGCTGAACAACCCGCGGTTAATGTTGAAGTATTTATCGCGGGTCAAAACATCCCACAGGGCGGCAAGATCACTGAGGAATTATTGACAACGATAACAATTCCTCAAGATAAGATTGTATCGGTCATGTATACCCGTGATGAATTGGGCGCACTCCTTAATAACAAAGTAGCCAAATTCCCGCTTGACCAGGGAGTTGTCATCACAGAATCAATGGTGAATGATGCCGGGACCGCAGTCTCGATCTCAGGTCCGCAATGGGCATCACTAATTCCGCCCGGCATGACCGCCATGTCTCTGCCTGTTAGCCGCCTCGCTGTGTCGGGATATGCGATCAATGATGGCGCGCATGTTAATCTA
>JAPLGS010000049.1 GCA_026390015.1 Chloroflexota bacterium
AGAGCTTTTCCACACCGTAACTACCGCCCAATCCTTCAATATGAAGCTTGGCATTTTTTCCATAAATTTCCAGCGAGAACAGATTCTTCCACTCGGTGCAACTGACATGCAGGAAAGCAGTCTGATCCCTGGCGGTCCTCAAGAGCATAAATCCATTATCATCGACCGGCATATCCCAGAAATAGGTGTGCGCAAACCCCTGAACATCGCTGAAATCACCCAGGAACCAGCGCGACAGATCGATCAGATGCACACCCTGGTCGATCAATTCACCGCCGCCGGAAAGCGCCGGGTCGGCGCGCCACTCACGATCATAGCCCTTGCGGCCGCCGTGTCCATAACGCCCGCGCACAAACATCAATTCGCCAAGTTCGCCGGCATCGGCCAACTCTTTTGCCTTTAGCAAGGCTGGATGATAACGATGGTTGAATCCCACGCGCACCAAAATATTATTTTTCTGAGCAGCATTGATCAAGGTATCCAGCTCAGCGACATTACGCGCGGCGGGTTTTTCTACAATGATGTGTTTGCCAGAATTGGCGGCTTCGAGACTGGCTTCAACCAAAGCCTGATTCGTTGTGGCAACAATGACAATGTCCACATCTTTGCGATGAATGGCGGACCGCCAATCAGTCGTGGCATCCACCCCAGGGTAGGAACCTGCCAGTTGTTGAGCGCGGCCAGAATCAAGATCAGCACAGACACGCAAACGAGCGCCCTTTAATGCCTTGGCGCGTTTTTGTCCAATTAATCCACAACCTAAAATTGCAACATTCATATCCATTTTATCGAAGGTTTCCAAATTTTAACGATCAATAGCCCGAAAAGCACACCAGCGAGATTGGTAATCACATCCTCAAAGTTCGCGCTGCGACCGGGCACATAGTGCTGGATCATTTCATCCAAAACTGCATGCCCGCTGGAAAAGATCAACGCGAATGCGGCAGCCTGTGAGGGTCTCCAGCTGCATTTAGCTGCACGCAACGCCAGCAGGTAAAGGATCGTGTGCAGCAAGCCATGGCCGCCCTGCCGCCACACATAATCAAACAGGTTGTTACCGGAAGTTGGCACCGATTGCCTGGTCGCCAGCAACCAGATCAAACCACTCCAACCGATCAGCAACAACCACCAAAACCGAGGCTGCAAAACCAGCTGTTTTACGAACCCCATGTCAACCCTCGATCTTTGGGGACGATGCGGCGCAGAGTATATATATCGCTTTGTTTCAGATCCTGCAAATACTGCGGGAACTGTTCCCAGGGATCCCAGACAGCGCTGATCAGTTTGCCTGTGATGCCATCGCTCAGGGAAGATCCTAAAAATACAGTTAGCGCGGATCCTTTTTCCAGCCCCGCGCCGCCTTCCTCTTTTTGTTTGAGTGCCTTTTCGTAAAAACCACGCCCGACTTTTTCCATACCGGCCTCGAGCACCTCGTCAAGCAGACGCGTGTTGAGCGCGCCGGGCGCTATTGAATTAATATCGACGCCATCCTCCTTCACTTCCTCGGCCAACGTCTCCATGAAACGCACGATCGCGGCTTTTGAAGCGGCATAGGCGCTGATATAAGGAAGCGGCGCAGTTGCGCCCCCACCGGAGAGTTGAACGATCTTCCCGTAACGCTGTGCACGGAAATGAGGCAGGAACGCCCGGGCAGTTAAGATCGAACCCAGCAGGTTGATCTCGATCGCCTGCACCCATTCATCCCAATCAATTTCCTCAATACGCCCTTTTGGACCATAGACGCCGGCATTATTTACAAGGATATGGATCTGGGGAAACAGCTTTAAAGCAGCGGAAGCCAGACGGGCCACATCCTCGCGCTTCGAAACATCTGCGCGCATCGCTTCCACCCGTTGACCTGATGCGGCCAGCCCTTTGAGCCGGGTCTGTACTTCAGCCAACTTCAGATCGTCGCGTGCGCACAAAAAAACATCGGCGCCCGCAAGAACATAAGCGGTTGCGATCGCCTCGCCCAATCCCTGGTTGGCACCAGTGATCACCGCGGCGCGACCTTTTAAAATATCGCTCATGACTGCACCGCCTTTCCAACCGTCACATAAATTACGTTCGTTTGAGATCCTAATGCGGCAGACAGGAAACGGTTCGCATCCAAAATTAATGGCTTGCGCATGGCGGCAATGATGCCGGGCATGGAAACAGCACGGTACTCCGGCCACTCGGTTGCAATAACAAGCGCATCCGCATTTTGTGCGCTCTCAAGCGGCGAACTACATAATCGAATCGCGGAATATTGTTCCGGCAGTTGTTTCACCATCGGATCGTGGGCCTGCACCTGCGCGCCCTGCTCAATGAGCCACTGACATAGCTCAATGGCACTGGAACGGCGCAGGGTATCCGTACCAGGTTTATACGTCAGCCCCCAGACCGCAATCGTCTTGTCACTAAGCCCGCCCAGTAATTGCGATAACCTGCGGCGCGGCCAATTTTTATGCGCATCATTACTGGCGCGGATGGCGGGGAAAAGATGCAAAGGCAGTTCATGTTCCTGTCCGATCTTCGTGAGAAAGGCAATATCACGCGCAAGGGTGCCGCCCGCGAAGGCCCCACCGGGACCAAGATAAGCCTTCGGGCCAATCCTTGACTCTGATTTCAGCCCGCGTTCCACTTCCTTGGCATCGGCTCC